>NZ_JAKZMM010000016.1 GCF_022809355.1 Parabacteroides faecalis
TAATATAGAAAATATTTCCATTACTTCTTTGATTTTTATTATTATCCCTTTGACTCTCTAAAGATAAATACTTTTTAAAAGGTCTGGAAGTTTGTAATGCGTCAGCCCTGAAAAGCCATTACTTTTCATATTTTTGACAGCTGTCAAAAAGCTTTTCCATATATGTGATAAAGCTTTAGCACTACTGTCGAAAAGCTTTAGCACATATATGGAAAATATATAAAGAAGGCACAATCGATCTCCATACCGGCTGGAAACCGATTAAACAAAAGTAAATCCGGCAGAATTGCTGGCAGATTTTCAATCCGACAGGCACACGCCTACTCCTTTGAGGACTTTAATTTGGATTTGTGAATCTTGCGAAAGGTATTTTCTTAGTTTGGTCAGGAAAACATCCAGGCTGCGGGAAGAGTAAAAGTCGGCAGTTCCCCATACAGACGAAAGGATTTCATCACGGCTAACGGTCTGCCCTTTTCGCCGGCACAACATCTCTAAGATCAGATTCTCCTTGTGCGTCAAAGACTGCTGTTCGTCCTGATAACACAACTTGCTTTGTACCGGATAAAAACGATAAGTTCCGATGGAATAAACACTTTCGGTACTTTCATTCTCTGAAGGCGATGTAACAACCGAAGCCTGTTTCAACTTGATCAATGCCTGAATATGAGCATCCAGCTCTTCCGGTAGAAAAGGTTTCTTGAGATATAGATCGGCTCCTGAATGATAACCTTGAATCACATCTTTGGCCTGGATACGACCGGAGATGAAAACAATCGCCAGACGAGGATATTGTTCCCGAATTTGCTGAACCATGGTTATACCATCCAAAACAGGCATCTCGATATCGGAAATGATCACATCAAACGTCGCTTGAGCCAGCTTTTCCAACCCTTCTTTCCCGTTCGAAGCCGTGACGACTTCATAGCCGCCAATCATTTGTTCCAAACTGCTTTGGATAATGAAACTGAAATTCTTATCGTCTTCTACTAATAATATCCGAATCATAACCTATACTTTATCCGGCAAGACCAGTACAAACTCGCTGTATTTTCCTTCAACACTATCGACATGTACGGAACCATCCATCGCCGTAATGACTTTATATACGTAATTCAACCCCAAACCGAAACCAGCTATCCGCTTGTCTTTCTTCTCTTCCAGACCGCCTCGCTGAAATTTCTCGAAGATATGCTTCTGCTGTTGTCTGGAAATACCCCAACCGTTATCCCAGACCTTGATAACGACATACCCATTTTCCTGACAAGCCGATAATCGGATCTGCACCTCTTCATGGGAATACTTGAGAGAATTGTCTATCAGATTGCTAACTGCTTCCTTCAAATATGCTTCATCGGCCATCACTTCCAACATCTCCGGACAGTCGATCCGGAAGTCAACTACTTTCTTTGCCTTTACTTTGTATTTACAAACCAGCTCATCTAAAAGCGGATAGATATGAACGGGAGCCAAAGTCAGCTTCAGATTCGACTGCTCCAATTTGGCAATAGTCAGAATCCGTTCCGATAGTTGCAGCAAATGTCCGCTTTCTTCGTTCAGGATCGAGAAATACTGCCGCTTCAATTCAGGCTTATTATCCAAGGCTCCGCTTTCCAACGTATGACCGGCCATCGTGATTGTATTGATCGGCGTCTTCATATCATGAATCATGGCATAGGTAAAGTCCTGTCGCAAGCGGGCAATCTTATTCTGGCGTAAAATAATTTTCACCTGATATAAAAGACAAACTACCACCAAGATGATCAGGAAAACCGTTGCGATCAGCGAAATTCCCATCTGCCGGCATATCGCCCAATACGGATTAACAATACGGGCCTGGACCAACGTAGTTTTTCCTTCATCCAGAAAAACCGGCTGCGTTTCGATATGCTTAAAAGACAAAAGCGAGGAAGAAGCATTCACCGAACGGACCGAATCGAGCACCTGACTATGAACCTGAACATAAATGCCTTCACCGGCTAGTGCTTCTGTAAAGATAGAATCCAACGCCGAGGCAGAAAAAGTAGATTGATAAACCGAATCAGCATAATGATTAAAGGCGACAATCAGCCGGCTGACAAGTTCCGGTCCGCTGGCTTCCTCGATATTGGCCGTTTCCTCCAAGTGGATCGTAAGCTCCGCATCCTCCGAATCAGAAACTTGATTCAGGCGATCGGCCACCTCATCCAGTACCGATTTGGGAAATAAACGAGAACAAGCCTGCCGGATTTTCCCATCAATCAACTGATAAGTATTTACCAGCCACAAGCTTTGTACAGCCACGATAGCAATCAATCCTAAAAAGGTCAATATTTTAATGTACTTCTGAGGCATACAGATCATTTGCTTCTTGTGTCGCAAAGGTATAACAATTCCTTAACAATCGACGTACCGATAACAATTAAATAACAAAACCATAACAACCCGATAACCTATTTGCCAGATAAAAGGACGTTCCTTTGCATCAGAAACAAAAATGATAACAAAATGACAAAGTACACAAAACAAATAGGAATGATCATAAGTCTGATGACTTGTACCAGTCTGCCGTTGATAGCACAGGAAGTGAAAGGAAGAGTTATGGATGAAGCCAAACAGCCCGTTGAGGCAGCAACTGTCATCATGCAAACGCCCGATTCGATCTTTATCGATGCCGTTATCACCGATTCCCTGGGGTATTTTACCTTCCCCAAAGAGCCTACATGTTATCGACTGGTTTTTCAACATCTCTTGTTCAAAACCTTTGAGAAGGAAAGTTGTGGTCCGGATGCCGGGATTATTACGTTACAAGGACAAGACTACACGTTGAACGAAGTCGTAGTAAGCGGAGAACGTCCTTTGGTTAAGGCAGATAAAGGAACATTAGTCTATAATGCCCAAGTTTTGTCCGAACGGACAACAGCCCGTAATGCCTACGAATCTCTGCTGCGTTTGCCCGGTATCGTCGAACAAAACGAAGATTTGTTATTAACCGGTGCAAAAGATATGAACATACTTATTAACGGAAAACCTTCATCTATGAACCAGGACCAGTTAATAACCTTGTTGAAAAGTACACCGGCTTCACAGGTAAAGCAAATTGAAGTCATGTACAACGCACCTGCCAAATACCGGGTAAGAGGAGCTGCCGTCAATATTGTATTAGCCAACGAGAAATCACCAGATCCTTTTTGGAAAGGCGAAGTTAGCGAGAATTACCAACAACTGGTCCACGCCAACGGTAGTGGAAACATCAACCTGTCGTATGCCGGAAAAAAGTTATCGGCCGATATCAACTATTCTGCCGGATATGAACACAGCGATAGTAAAATGCAAATAGATTCGCATCATACCCTGCCAGATAAGGTTTATTCCATTCAACAGCTGAATGAAACAGAAGCAAAACACGGGCAACATAATGTCCGCTTCGGACTGGATTATCAAATATCGGAAGGAAACAGTTTACATTCAGCTTATACAGGATCGTTTAAAACTCATGGCAGAACGACAACCCGTTCGAAGGGTAACTATTCGGATTCGGAGAGTTTTCGGACATCTCAGGAACAGATGCACAACGTAAACATAGATTATACCGCGGTTTTCGGTCTGAACGTTGGATTGGATTATACTCATTTCAACAGTCCCTCCACACAAGACTTTACCAATGATCTAAATACCGAGAAACAACACTTCCTGGTAGATGAAAAGCAAACCATAGACCGCTGGAATGTTTATGCCGGACAAAACCATGAATTGCCTCGAGGCTGGGGACTTAATTATGGCATCAATTTTACCTTCGCCCAAGAAAAAAGCGGACAATTATATCACTTGGATGCAGGAACCGATTTATCAGTTTCGAACACAGATACCCACATGCGAGAAGAAACTTATAATTTCTACGCAGGAACCGATAAATCCTTTAACGATCAATTAACCATGTCTTTATCGCTAGCCGGAGAATATTATCGGTTGATGGATTATCAACAGTGGGCTATTTACCCGACTTTTCAACTGAGTTATCAACCGAGTTATAAACATATCTTTCAACTGGGTTTTTCGTCTGATAAGACATATCCGAGCTATTGGGAAATGCAAGATATCACCAGTTACATCAATGGATATATGAAACTGAAAGGGAATCTGTACCTGCGTCCTTCTACCGATTATACCGCCTCGTTTACCTACATCTTTAAAGGGAAATATATCGCCAACGCCTATTATTCGTATGTAAAAGATTTCTTCTCTCAACTACCTTACCAAAGTCCGGACGAACTGGCATTGGTTTATCAGTCCATTAATCTGGATTATCAACAAAGCGTAGGTTTATCGCTGATCATTCCTTTTTCAGTTGGCAAATGGTGGACTGTCCAATGTATGTTCGATGGCTCTTATAACCAGGATGTCTGCGACAAGTATTACAACATCTCCCTGAACCGAAACAACTGGAGAGGCATTGTACAAATGAACAATACATTCCGCCTTTCATCCCGACCGAGTCTCCAGTTGGAATATAATCTACTGTACGTTAGTCCGACGCTACAAGGTATCTACGATGTAAGTTCTGTCTGGAAAATGGATCTGGGATTGAAATGGACTTTCGCCAACGACAAGGCCGAACTAAAGATTCAAGGTAACGATCTCTTCAACACCTATGTTCCGGATGGGAAAATCGATTATAAAGGACAAAAGCTCAACATGGACATGCAGAACATCAACCGCAATCTATCCATCACCTTTACATATAGGTTCAATGGATACAAAGAAAAGAAACATAAGGAAGTTGACAGGTCGAGGTTTGGGCACTAAGTATAAAATAATAAAGGAGTTAAGCCAATGACTTAACTCCTTCTTTGCTTTCAGTCGGGATGACTGGATTCGAACCAGCGACCACACGCCCCCCAGACGCGTACTCTAACCGGGCTGAGCTACATCCCGTCTTTTCTTTTAACGGGTGCAAAGGTATGTATTTATGCGGCTTTTTGCAAGTTTTTTATCATGAATTCTATTCTTAAAACTGTTTTTTATATTTAAAAACAGAATATTTACCTGTTATATAGCGTATTATATTTCTTTTCATTCTAATCTATAATTGCTTGTACTTACAATAAATATGGATTATTATTTTAGGAAAGTTTTAGAAGATCAGGTAATATTTAATATGCAATGCATGGAACTATGTATACATAGAGATAGTAAAATACAAATCGTTAATAACTAATTATCAAACAATTAATCTAAAGCAAACACTTGTTACGAGTTCATTGTATTGGATAAAACTAATGGTAATCTTATTTTTGTAGAAAAAGGAGAAAAAAAATATGGCAACATTTAAATTTATTATTCACACTGCTAATAAAAGAAAGAACAACACTTATCCTATATCACTAAGAATAATAAAGAACATGAAGACAAAATATTGTTCTACAGGTATTTATGCAAAACTAGAAGAATGGGATGCTAAAGCTGAACGATTTGTGAACAATAAAAAGGTCTGCCCTATGGCTAAAGAGTATAATGCAAGACTAAATGAATTACTTGCGAAAACAGTTCAAATAAATAGAGAATTTGAATTAAATGGAATTGATTGGACATTACAGCAGTTTGCAGATAAATTTTTAGGAAAAGAGAAAAACGGATTATTCTTTTCTTATGCTGAAAAACTTATTGCTGTATCAATGGAAACAGGACATATAGGGAATGCAAAAGTTTATAAAAGCTCCTTACATAACATTGAATTATTTGATAATCAATTACATAATAGAACATTCCAAGAAATAAATATTAAGTATGTCAATTCCTATAATGCATTTATGGAAAAGAAAGGTTGGTGTGGAAACACAAGAAAGCATAATTTGAAAACCTTGAGAGCTATTTTAAATAAAGCTATTCAAGAAAAAGAATGTAATGCTATTAATTATCCTTTTGGAAAAGGAGGATTTTGCATAGGAGCATTAGAAGAAGAAACAGATAAAAGGTACTTATCTGATGAATCATTAAAAAAGTTAATGAGTACTAAGTCTGTAAATAAATCAAGAGAAGTTGCTCGACACATTTTTTTGTTCTCATATTTTTGTTATGGGATGAGTTACATTGATATGGCAAATTTGACAAGTAATAATATTCATATAGAAGGAGATAAAAAATACATATTATATAAAAGACAAAAGACAAAACATGCAAAAGGAAGTAAATTCATTAGAATTCCAATAACAGAAGAATTAGATGCAATCATACAATGGTTTAAAGTGAATTCAAACCTAATAAATGATTATTTACTTCCTATTGTTACGATTAATTATAATGGAGAAAAGCTCTATGATCACGAACGCAGACGATTAGCCAAGTATAATTATCATCTGAAAAATTTGGGAATAGAATTGGATATTCCTGAAAAATTGACAAGCTATGTAAGCAGACATTCAATGGCTATGAGTTTGCAAGAAGACGGAACACCTAGAGAAATTATTAGTCAGATAATGGGACATAAGGATCTAAAGACAACTAATACATATCTAGATAGTTTCAAAGATAGTAAAATAGAAGAAGTAACTAATAAATCATTATATAAGAACAAAATAGCTATATGAGAACAAAGAAATATGATAATTATTTCCAAAAGTTAATGACAGCTACAGAGTGCCTAGATGTCAATGAAATGGAAAAATACATATCAAAAACTACTTTAGGAGATAAAACTCTTCTCAAAAAACAAATAGAGAAAGTAAATTTCCTAATAGAAGAAAGGTTTCATTGTTATGGTGTTATAACAGAAGAGGACGATGTTGAAGCATTCAAGAAAGGATATTTTGATCTTGGTAAAATCTCATTGACTCTTATTGAGATTCAAAAGAAAATTGAAAAATTTAAAATTGAGTCTGATTCTTCTATGGGCATACGTATTAGTAAAGATTGGAATGATCCTTTATTTTTATTACAAGACCTGTTACAATTAGAGAATACGAATTTGATAACTTACCAAAGTTTGCTACAAAAAAGATTATCAGAATCCTATGACAAAATAATAAAGCCCAAGGAACCCAAAAAAACTAGAAGAATTATTGAAGCCAAAATACCTGAAACACCTAATGACATTATAGGACTAAAGGATGTTTGTGAGATGTTGAACTTATCTGAAAGTAAGATCTATCACCTAACCTGCCAAAGAGAAATTCCTCATTATAAGCTAGATAAGAGCAAAAAAGGTAGATTATTTTTTTCTCGTTCTGAAATAGAAAACTGGTTAAAACAGAAGCGAATAGGAACAACAGATGAGTTTTGTAATCAGTTTTATAGTAAGTAGAAAAATAGCAATGATTTATTGATATATATAATAGTTTTTATAAAATGATTGATACGATTTTTTTAGAGATAAAAGAAAGGGAACTAGATGTTCCCATTTCTTTTAAAGAAGAAGTGAGTTGTAGAATTGATATTAATGAACGTTTCTCTAATGATGAAAAAATAGTTGGACACTTAAAGAATATGCTTATTGAGATAAATGGCTCAACTCTAAAGATAAGGGGCAGTTTATCAAAATGGTATGAAGGAAATAATGTATATGGAATGGCTTTTGAGAAGGTAAAAAAGGTTATAAGAGAATTAGGAAATGCATTAGGTGTTCCTTTGGAAAGAGCAAAAATAACGAGATTAGATATTGCAGATTCTTTTAATATGAAGTATAAAGCTGAACTTTATATAGATCATTTGCATTATTTAAATGGTTATATTCGTAATCTTGCAACCTCTAACTGTGTTTATTTTGTTCAGAAAAATAAAAGTAAGGTATCTCAGACTTTAAGATTATGTTTTTATGATAAAGATAAGGAGCTAAAAGACAAAAAAGATATAGAAGGTAAATTAGCTAAAGGATCTGATTTAGGTCATTTATTAAGATATGAATTGAGAATTAAAAGCCTAAGATATTTATTTGGGCGGGAAATTAGGTGTTCAGACTTGTTTTCTGAGTTTTTTTATACAGATCTGATCGATTTATGGTTTAATATGTATGATTGCGTTAAAAAGGAAAGAAAAGGACTTAACTGTAATTTTCCTCTAAAGTTTAATGGGTTGAAAGAATTTCAAGAAAGTTGTGAACGTTTATGTGTAGGAGCTTTTAATATGCAAGAGGAACTTAATATTGCTTATTTGAGAGGTGAAGTTACTGCACAGAATAAAACTAATGTTCTAAAAAGGATAAAAGAATTAGAGAATTCTATTGCAGAAGCAGATGAAGTTGTTCCCTTAATAAAAGAACTGGATAAAAAGATGTTAGAAGCTTATGATAAACGGTTATGTGAAATAAAAAATTTCAATAAAACTTTGACAGAATAAATTGATATAGTATTTTTGTCTTATCTGTAAGGAACGGATAGGGCGTTTAGATAATATCTCTCTCGTTTGAGATCTGGACAATTTCAAAATATATAGGAGAGGTAAATAGGAACGTCCATGCTTTTTTATGCTAATATCCAAAAGGTTAATAGTATAAAAGGCGTGGACTGTTTTGTTTATCTTTCTATATAGGGCAGTCCAGAGCCTCAAACGAAAAAGATAGACTAACAGTTTCACGCCTCTTTTTGTTAATGTCCTCTTTGAAACTGAGCGGAATAATAAGATTTGGTATTATAGTAACAGCTCATTGAGAACTTATAAAATGATTGATGAGGTAAAGTTCCTACCTTTTTTTGAATAATGTTACAGTTGCTCAAGTTTAGTTGCTATTTTATTGAATTTTTTATGAAAGGACTAATAATATGTGTGAGCAAGAAAATGAAGATTTTGGTATTGTCTATGCCTTAACTAATGAAGCTATGCCTGGATTAGTTAAAATAGGGATGAGTTCCAATTCAGAAGTGGATGTAAGGAAAGATCAATTATATTTCGGTTGTCCTGGAGTTCCATTGCCTTTTGAATGTGTTTATGCTTGTAAAATAAAGGATTATAAAAAAGCAGAAAAAGCTCTACACATTGCGTTTGCGCCAGACCGTATTAATCCGAATAGAGAATTTTTCAAAATAGACATTGAAAGAGTTATCGCTGTTTTGGAATTGTTAGGACCTAATAATGCGAAAAGGGAAATAGAAGAGGAATTAGATCGTGATATAAGCTCTGAAGAAATAAAATCTCGGGAAAAAATGAAAAAAAGAGCAGCTTTCAATTTTGAGAGAATGGAAATACCTATTGGGGCAAAATTGACTTATATAAAAGATCGTAATATAGAAATTGAAGTGGCTGAAAATAATAAAGTAAAATATGATGGGGAGATCATGTCGTTAACTGCGGTAACAAAACAGTTTTTACCTTATGTTGTGCATCCTACCCCTTATTGGTTATATGAAGATGAGAAATTATCAGATATTTGGATTAACTCTTTAGAAAATGATTAATTTTCAATATCTTATATGCTTGATTGAAAATTCTGATACTTTTGAAAATATTGATAATATATTAATATGCAATTGATATATGAGAAAAAGAAGAGAAAGTTATGATTTTACTAAAATGGGAATACCCATTGGGGCTAAATTACAGTCAAAATTCAGAAAGCAAGAAAATATAGAAATTGAAGTTATAGATGCTCATAATATGATTAGATATAAAAATGAAGAAGTAACTTTAAGTAATATAACTAAAAGGATAACAGGAGGCAGAACACATCCTACTCCTTGCTGGACTTATAATGGAAAAAATCTTGAAAAGTTATGGAAAAAATCATTAGGAGAAGAGTGAAACTGTAAATAAAAGGTCTGACCTTTAGAAAAATTAATGACGTGTAAAGGATTATGGATTACAAAAGAAAAAAGGTAATAGACCATTTGAAAAAAGCAGGATTTGAAGATGAGCAAATAGGGATGATTCTTGATGTCATCCCTATTGAAGAGGCTTATTTGAATTTACGGAGAAGTGAAGTATTAAAAAAGGTCGTTCATATATTGGGCATTGATGAAGTCGAAAAAAGAGCTAAAAGAATGAATATGACGATTGATGTCTTTGCTAAAGAGTTTGATCGTTGGAATACTTGGAACGAAGTAACAGTTACAAGAGTTTCAGAAGAAGAAGTGCGGAAATTAAAAGAAGCATCAGAAGAAAGGCTTATTAAATTTTTACAAGATGGAAGAGATAAAAGAGAAAATCAAGAATAGCATAAGAGCCTATATATTAGGAGATGCTTTAGGAGTACCTTTTGAATTTCAAGAAAAGGGTTCTTTTACATGTAAAGGTTTTACAGGTTTTGGAACATACAACAAACCTATTGGAACTTGGTCTGATGACACTACTGTAATCTTATGTTTATTAGACGCTTTAACTAAAGCTAATTTGAATTTTGATAAGGCTGAAAAAATATTCAAAGAAAATTTGAATGCTTGGTACTATGAGGATAAGTTTACAGTTGATGGTTTATTTGATATCGGTACTCAAACTTCTATTTCCATTCAAAGTAAGTTTGAGAATAGTTTGACTGATCGTATGGGAAATGGAGCTTTGTTTTATTTGCCTTTAACTTTTTGTTTTGTGTGTAAGGAATTACAGAAAAAAGATTTTATACAGTTTTGTAAGATTACGCATAATAATTTGAACTGTTTTAATTATGGTTGGAATCTTTGTTTAGTGATCAAAAATTTATTGAATGAAATTGCTGATAGAATAAAATTGGAAGAATTTAAAAATAGAGGAGATGTTATAAATACATTTAATCTTGTATTGAATTACTTTTATCAGTTAAGAGAAAGTGATTTATCTTTAAGAGATTGCCTGTGCAGAGTGATAAATGAAGGGGAAGATACCGATACAAACGCAGCTATACTTGGTCTTTTACTAGGATTGATAAAAGAAGTAGATAAAAAAGATTGGTTAATGGTACGAAAACATGAGTTCGCAGATCAAATTATTGATGAATTTGTTCAGACGTTGATAGCTTAAAGAAAGAATAGAATAAAAAGGCTATTAAGAATATGGATTGTATGTATGATTATGTGAAGAGTATTTCTAAACAATATTTTCAGCATAGATAAGATTTGATTTGCCATAAATAGATTTCTATACTTTGGGAAATATAGGTTCATAATAAGTCTGAAGAAAGAAAATGTTTAATATTTTGTTGGTTATACCTATGATAGTGAGGACCTTTATCTAAAACTTATAATAGAAAAAATGAGAAATTGTATTTTGCATAGATTTGCACGGAATTATCGTGAATGTTTTAGGAAAGTGTTACCGAAAAAAAGAAAAAGAGCTAAGCAATATTGCCTAACTCTTTCTATATTAAAGAATAAAATTCAATTGTTTTTAGGATTTAGTTCCTTCCCCCAGACGCGTACTCTAACCGGGCTGAGCTACATCCCGTCTTTTCTTTTAACGGGTGCAAAGGTAGAGATTTTATTCTAAATTCCAAAACTTTCCCGATAAAAATCCATCGCCTCCAGGATTTGTTCCTTTTCTACATGCTGATTGATGTGTACATCTCCTACTTGCCCCAATAGGGTAAAGTTAATAACATCCCCTTCGTTTTTCTTGTCGTGTCTCATCAACTCATAAAGCTGGTCATAGTCTTTACAAGTGAAGAAAAAGGCCGGATAATACGTTTTCAGGTAATAAATTACCTGGCTGAGTTTCTCTTTCGGGAAACCGCATAACTTATGAGACAAGTATAATTCGCTGACTAAACCAGCAGCTACCGCATGTCCGTGTAACAAAGGTTTATTTTGCTGGAAAGACAGACTTTCGTAGGCATGACCAATCGTATGACCAAAATTCAAGGCTTTCCGAATACCTTTCTCTTTTGGGTCTTGTGCCACGATATCCTCTTTGACGGCTACAGACTGTGCTACGAGTTGATTCAGGTAGGAATAATTCATCGTATCGATATCATACAGCATGACGGGCAAATAGACATCCATCGAACTGATCAGTGCATGCTTGATCATCTCGGCATAACCGGAAAGAATATTGGCACGATCCAGTGTACGAAGAAATTCACAGTCGATAAAGACACATAAAGGCGGATAGAACGAACCGATCTCATTCTTCAATCCGTTGAAGTTAATTCCCGTCTTACCGCCAACAGCAGCATCGACAGACGCCATCAAAGTAGTCGGTACATTGATCGTCCGAATGCCCCGTTTGAAAGTAGCACCAGCGAAACCGCCCATATCCGTAACCATACCGCCACCCAGATTCAATAATACCGAATGACGTGTTGCGCCTTCATTCGACAGTCGCATCCAGATAGACGACAATGATTCCAGGTTCTTATGCGTATCGCCGGCTTCAACCGTAATAACCGGAGCCTCCTGTAGTAAAGGAATATCTTTTACCAAAGGATAACACTGTTCCACCGTATGCGTATCCGTCAATACAAACAACTTATCATAATCCAGATCTGCCAGAAAAGCCTGTAACTCGGCTTTCAGATCCTGACAAATCACTACTTTCTGTTCAGACATAATCCATTGATTTTATTTCAGAAAACAAAAATAGAAGAAATTCTTTGATTTCAGACAGGAATAAAAACAAAAAACCTTCCTTGTCCTCTCGGATTTGGAAGGTCATAGAACTTTTTTATTACACTATTATCATATTAATTTAATAATGTAAAAACACGCTTTCCCCCTCGCGGGTTACTCGTTACAAGAATCATATCCGAATTCATGTGCGTGTAAATTGTAATATATTCGTGTAAATATCAGGAGCCTGAGACCCCTGATATATTGTTAGTCAGATGTTATTATTTAACAACTACCTTGAAGCTTTCGCCGTCAACTGATACAACTACTACACCTGCAGGAGCAGCGATGGTTGCGTTGTCTGAAGAAACTACTTCGTTAGCAACTACCTTACCTAAGATTGTGCTTACGATTACGTTCTTACCTTCAGCACCCTTAACGACTACTGCACCGTTTGTACCAGCTACTACTACATTACCAGCAGCGATTTCTTCGTTAGCTGTTGCTTCAGAATCCTTATTGATATCATTGAATGTGAAGCGAGCACCCTGGTTGATGAATTCACCTGTTGTGTTATCTTCAGTAATGTCACCCTGCTGTACCCAGTCGTCAGTGAAATCACCTGTATTGTGGTTACTATTTTCGCTATAGTATTTAGCCAATACCGGTACATTGTTGTGGATCTTGATCCATGCACCTGCAAATGAACCTACACCTGAATAGTAAGACTGAGGAGTACCATCTGCCTTATTAGGAGCATCGTTAGATTCGATCAAGAAGCTGCTTTCGCCATTTTCACCTTCAGCATCACCTGTATTTCTAAATGAGAATACAGCATTGTTGTGTTTACCATCCAACGGTACGATGTCATAAACCTTACCTAAGCTGTCTTCTGACAAGAACAACGGGTTGATGAACAACTTACCAGAACCATCTTTTGCTTCTTCTTTGATAGAAGCCAGTGTGTACGGATATTTCAATACATACAAGCTATCACCACGATGTACTGCTTCTACGAAGCCTAAGCGAGTGTAGTTGTCTGATTTGAACTTATCTGCATTTGTTACTTTATCAATCATAGCTGCCTGAACAGAGTCATTGAAGTTGATCAAGAAGCGACCTTCTACATAACCCGGGAACCATTCGCCGTGACCACATGAGTGGTTGATACCATGGTTAACACGGTCGTCGATTGTTACGTTGCAATATGTATAAGCAGGTACTGAATCAGCAGCTACTGCCAATAAGTACTGAGGCATACGAGTACCCATAGACTTAGCAACAGCATCAATATAGAAACCTTCATTGCTTGTCGGCTTGCTCATATTCTCAGCACCTAAGTAGTTCATACCCCAACGCTGAGCTTCCTTAGATGAAGAATCTTCGAACAAGCTTTCGTCTCCTTGTCTTTCAATTGTACGGATATCCAACGCTTTCTTATCGTTGTTTACATATTCGTCAGCGATTGTTGCATACAATGGACGATCACCAGCAACTACAGCAAATACATCAGAAATTGTTCCACACAAATCATCCAATTTTGCTGTTCTATTGATAGCAGAAATACCCAATTTACCAGTGAACTGACGATCATTTCTTACAGCAAATACGATTTGATCTTTACCTTCTTCAAATGCTATAGGTTTAGAAGCATCTCCAGTCTCCTTAGCACTCAAGAAATAGAAGTCAAAACCATTAGTATCTTTAGCTTTTCTCAGGTTCTTAACCACTTTAACATCCTGGTTTACAAATGTAGGATAGAAGTCATAGTTGGTTGTATTAACCAAAGCATAGTAATGCAAACCGTTGATGCAGTTGTTTTCCTTCACCTGGAATACAGCAAATGCCAAACCATTCTTACCTGCAGCGATATCAGCTTCGTTAGCAATTACGTAATTGTGCTGGTTGTCGAATGCGATGAACAAGTGATCGTTGTCGATCTGATTCTTGTCTTTCACCTTCACTTTATAGAAAGACTTATACAATTGAGGTGCATCTGCCTTTACACTTGTCTTTCCATATTTAACAGAATCCGATAATGTAGCATCATACAGATAACCGTCTTTCGTTTCAATTTCACCCGTAGCTTGATTAAGTTCTTCATAAGTCTGCTGAGTGAAATCAGGAACTTTTACAGAGAAGAATTCGAAACCTACTGTTTCAGATTCCATCAACTTCAATACATTGGTTTCATCTGTACCCAACATCAAACCGCCATTCTTGTCGTAGATGTGCTGGAACTGATAGAATTTCTCTTGACGATCTTCTTCATTCAGATTCAAATAACCCAAAGTATTGGCTTCAATCTTTGTAAACTTGATTGTATCTGAGCAAGAGAACCAATCATAAGCATGGTGATTAGAAACTTCTTCATTATTATTATTCCAAGAGTATTCTTTATGGTTAATGATATAGAAGTTATCCTTGTTATCTTTGTCAACATACAACTGACCTTCAAATGCCAAGTCCTCAAATTCACGGTTGTAAATACGTACTGTAGGAGCTTCATTTACGTTAACGCCTTCAGTTTCATCGCAACCATAACGCTCAACCACCCACTGAGTTGCCGGCATGTGTGTAAAGTCTTGTTCACCTTCGTCCAAAACATCATATACAACATGACCTGCCATATCAGCTACCAAATAAGAACCATTTACACGTTTTTCAGTGTACTTATTGCTGTTAATACCTGTTACCAAGTTAACGAAATAAACACCATTTTCTTGAGTAGCACGGATCAATGCAGTATAATCATGATTAAACTTAACTCGTAAGTTCATGTCTGCTTGGTAATCTACCTTTCCGTTTGTAACATATGCAGGATTAGTTTTAGCGCCACCTGTTTTAGTTTGATATGCTGTTCCATCAAACTTGCAAGCTGCAGCATAGTCAGGATTTGTAGCATCTACACCCTTACCATCAGCAACACCTACTGTCAATACAGCTTTATTATCTGCAGGATCAGAGAAATTCATTGCATACAAAGCAACGGGTACACCCTCTGCTTTTTCATACATTGCATTGAAATTATTATTATTTGGATCACTTTCCCAACCCGATACATAATCTAATCCTTCATTTACTGTATTAAAGTAATATTCTGAAGAAGCATTTGCTAAGTGGGTATTTTCAATATTAAGATTCTCAGAATATTCAGCTTGTGACATACGAGAAGCGTTCAATGGTTCAAATACCAAACTATCATTAGTTGGATAGTAGGTTACTTTCCAGTGATAACGAGCCTCCAAAGCATCAGGCCAATTAGGAGTATCACCCGATTTAGCTGCTTTATCTATATATACACGCTTGTTCTTATCAACATTACTTGATCCTTGGCTTCCATCATAATCTATATAAGCATAATAATCTGTCTTTACTTCCAAACCTGTATAATTACCAATTGCAATACCATCATACATCTTTTCAGAAACAGTCAGATATTGATAATATTTATCGCCATTGATTTCCTTAGGATCTTTCACCTTTAACAAGACATCATAACCTGCATAGGCATTCGAATTAGTTCCAGTCCAAGCTGTAGTTGCTCCATCATAATTTTCACGCTTCAATAAATCGTAGTATGGAGAATTTTCAGCCTCAAATGTATTACCCAACGGATTTGTTGCTAAATTTAAAGCAGCACCAGTTTCTGGATTAATGACAGTAAATTTAGCTTCATCGCCTTTCTTATCTCCAGCTACAGCATCAGTCCATTTTGAATAATTTCTAATCCAACCTGGGAATGATAAGAAAGAACCATCTGCATCAATCATAGTATTAATTTCAGCAGCACTCAACACTTTAGCACCTGCGACAACAGGCTTTACCTTTAATGCCAAATTTGCATTTTTAGCATAGTCACCAGCATTAGCTTTTGAATCTTTTACAACAACTACAACATTTGAGTTATCATAACTAGTACTTACTCCTGCTCTTGCTTTATCAGCCAAATCAATAGAAACAGAGCTCAACTTAGCTGCTGATGCCAAATACATTACAGAATCGGCGTTATGGAAGTAAGAATATACACGACTATAATCAAACTCACTACTTTGTGTGTCTGTAGTATATAAATCCCACCAACTATTGCAACCATCCATCAAGCCATCTTGCAGGAATTTCCAATTTGCATTTGCTTTAGCTGCAGGATCCACTACACCACTTGTATTTACTTGCAAAGCATTTTGATGATCAAAGGTCAACTCAAAACCTGTTTCTTTGTTTACAAAAGAAAAACGGCGACCATTTACTTCCACCGGATTCTTCTTAATTCGCCACAAAGAATGGGTTAAAACAGCATCTTCCACCTTTCGATAAGTCAAATATACCTTACCTGTTGAGTAATCACGTTCTGCAGTCAGCACATGAATTGATCCTTTATCCAAATTAGAATCATCAACCTCTACCTGCAACTGGTACCAATAATTTTCATTGATTTCTTTTACTCCCGAAAAGCCATTATCTAAAGCAGCCGCATTTACCATACGTGTACGATATGGAATTTCACCATCCTGCGGACAAACTTGAGCTGCTACCGGAAGAGAGCCTGCCAGTAAGGCTAAGGCCATCAAAGTAGAAAACTTTTTGTTCATAATAAATTAATTTAGTATTAATAATAAGTAATTATATCCTCTTGTGTAATATTCGTCTTTATCAAGTCGGTATAAAACGTGGTTTATTTTCGTCAATAAAAAGCTCGATTCTGTGAAGAAGAAAGGCTTTGTTGCCCAAAACGGGTTGTTTGTACTGTAATTGTTATGTGGTTGATAAGAAAGAGTATATATTTGGAAAAAAATTAGGAGGTTTGTTTGCTAGTATCAAAAAAGGATTTACCTTTGCAATACGGTAAAGTCGGGAAGAAACCACCGTTTTGTTACTACTCCATTCTATCTATCCTTTTTCATATTTCAGGTATTATTCAGATAGGTTTACTATATATAATAAGGTATAGGAAAGTTCGGTTTTCATTCATGCCTATGAATGATCCAAAAGCCGGTGTCTTTTCATAAATTCCCGGCGTATATTAATGAAAAGCCGGCGTCTTTTGCTTCAAAAGTAACGAGTATCAAAATCGATCTTCGTCAGGTTCGTTTTCGATACTCGTTGGAATTGATTATACCTATATCTGATTTTCTTTTATACCCTTCACACACCTGTTTATCTGTCTCATATTCTGTCTGTTCCTGTGAAGGGTGTGAAGGTGTCGTTCTTTTGGCTTGACCCAAAAGAACCAAAAACTCAAGATCGTATTCGTTCTTTTCTCTTGAAAGAAAAGAACCAAAAGTTCAAGGCTCACACTACGGAGGCTACGGTCTTGGTCGCTGCGCTAAAATCTCGGAAAACTCGCCTTTGGCTCAAACAGCCGAGATTTTTTTACGCTCCGCTCGGTCGACCGCTTAACGCCTCCTCCGTTAGGCCGAAACAATTGAAAATTGAAAATTTATTAGGCCGGATTACATGGGGTATTTAATTCCCCGTTGAGTTTGGTAAATGCGAGTAGAGGCGCAGCGTGCTGCACTAGTGTCCCAAGAAAAAATTAACAGTCTATTTTCACTCTATAAATTGAGGAGTAAACTATCAAAATGTCAATTAACATCATCGAAGAGTGAAGGCCAAAGATAAGATTGATTGGCTTCTTCTTTTACGGAGTCTTCATATCGATCTAATACGTCTTTAAGTGGTTGCCTTTCAAAGAGAGAGACACTCAAAACTCTCAATAGTTCATAAGTTGTTCCTTTAAAACCATACAGTGCTTTAGCTAAAGCAACCTGGCAATAAGCGCTAACAGCTACATAAATCTGTATACTTACGGCATTGGCGGAAGTCCCATAAAATCGGGTAACATATAAATGTTGTTTTATCCATCTGAAAAACAGTTCTATGTTCCAACGGTTTCTATAAGACTCTGCAATGGTCATGGCCGGTAGTTGAAAATTGTTTGTGAGAAAATCCAATACCTCATTTCGTTCCATACTGTAATATTGAACTAGCCTTAAATTTCCCGGATAACCTTTTCTAGCCCATCTGTTGGAAAAAGAAATTTCCTTGTCTCCGTATATAGGAGCTACTGCTGCTGTCAGCTCTTTAATCACTGAATAAGACATTCCACGTTTCCTCCTCACTACAAAATAGGCAGAAATAGAATCGATCTCTTTCATACTGGCTGTTTTGATATAGGCTTTATCGAATACGTACATACCTCCTTTACGGTATGGATAATTTTCCATGAATGTCTGATCCCGTTCTTCATGACCGGTTATAAGGCATAGAACTGGTACTTCACGTAAAATATCATATAGCGTATGAAGTTTTATCCCGCCACGTCCTCTTTGGGGAACACTCCAATTAAATTTAGTCAGATCCAAATATACCGTAGAGGAATCTACAGCAAACAAGCCTGACAGATTAAAACCATCAGACAGGGTAAACAATTCTTTTTCTTCTGTTCCTACCTGAGACAGAGTGATATTCATTACCTTTTGTGCAAAATCTCTGTATATGGAAACTTCATGTGTGGCATTTGCATGCGAGAGATTGTTACGAGATATATTTTTCCCCATACCTAAGCGATAGAGTTTATCCTTGTGAGCACGTAAGCTACTTTCTATATCCCGTAAACTTTCACGTCCGGTCAACTGTGCCCACAACATCACCAGAAAATGATTCCAACAACTGTATGTCTTCATATAACTATTCCCTTCATGTTTTTTTACCAAGTACTCAAAATGATCCCGAGGTCAGAGTGAACATAGCTGATTAAAAATGTAAGCAACTTGAGCCATATCTGTAGCAATTTGTTATTGCTGTTAAGATAGACGCAAGAAATCAATTTTAAAATCCTCCGACTGTTTTTTTCGCTGTAAATACATATTTATTAGCTTCTTATAAGCTATTGTTAATTTTTTCTTGGGACACTAGTGCAGCACGCTGCGCCTCCATCCCAACGCGACAGGATAAAACAATAAATAACACAATAAGCCCATTCGTTTTTTATTGATTGTTATTTGGTTGTGAAGAACGTCGTTTTGAGGCGCAGCAGCGCTACGCCTCTACAGTCGCAAGGTAAGTTCCATGGATAAACGCAAGAGAAAAAGAAAATTGTCAATCATCAATTATCAATTGTCAATTGTTTTAGCCTCGTTCTGGTGAGCGTTAAGCGAAGGAACAAAGTGGAGCGGCCGGAGCGTCGCTGTCTGAGCCGAAGGCGAGTTTGCGGCGCGCACAGCGTAACGTAGTGACGGAGTAGCTCAGCAGACGCAGCCTTGACTTCTTTGGTTCTTTCTGGGTCAAGCCAGAAAGAACGGACATGATCTTGTCCTTATGGACATGTGAGAAGGATAAAAAAATAACGGCTGACTTCCTCTGATGGGAAACCAGCCGTTTCTTATTATATTGATACTTTATCAGAATGTTAATCTTACACCTACTTGAGCATGCCAACGAGATGCGATATCATCTTTAGCTACCTCATTGTTGCTATTGTATGTATAAGCCGGAGTACGAGAACCATCAACTTCTGTAGCAATTGACTGTACAGACAGCGGTGATACGTTGTAAGCTGAGCTATAGCTTGCACCCCACTTCTTATTCAACATATTCGTAAAGTTCACAACATCAAATGTAACCTGAATCTTGCTTCCACGTTCTTTCAAGTAGAAGATATCCTGAGCAATGTGCAAATCAATCTGGTGTTCCCAGTCTGACAAGTTCGAGTTACGTTCTGCATACTGACCACGATGATTCTTTGCATAGCTGTCATTCTCAATCCAGTTACCAAATGCCTGACGGCTTTCTTCGGCAGACATAATAACCGCGCCAGTTTTCTTATCTACATAATCCACGAAATTCATCTGCTGTAATTCAGATTCTGTAGGGATATACAACAAGCTGTTACCACGATAACCATCACCGTTAAAGTCGCTCGATTCGTTCATTGTCAAACTGTAACGGCTACCTGAGAAGGCATTATAGATCAATGCAACTGTTGTAGCCATCCATCCGTTCAAATACTTCGGTGTTGTATAAGAAAGCTGGATCATCAAGCGATGAGGAATATCAAATTTAGAGAAACCTAATTCGTCTTCTGAATTAGTATCACGTGAGTAGTTATATTTCCAGTTAGAATAAGCAACAGAAGAAGTTCCATCGTTAACAGCTTTCGCATGTCCGAATGTATAAGATGCCGACATATCCAAACCGAAGTTGAAATGCTTTTCTAACAAACCTGAAATAGCATACGTATAGCCCTTATTAGTATTCTTCAGGTTAATGATACTATAATAATCGCTCTTCGCATTTGAATAGAATGGAGCTGCAGAAGCCTCAACACCTGGAATAGCATATACTTTTTCACCATTATTAGACAAAGCCAAGTTTTCAAAGAACACGTTATTCAATGTCTTTGAATAGATACCTTCTAACGTAAACTTCACATCACCCGGCAACATCTGTTCTAAAGCCAAGTTTGTACGGAATACTTGCGGATACTTGAAATCCTTATCAACTGTTACGATATCCGGTTTAGCAGCCGAACCACTCATTGACTGCAAAGCGCCTAATGGATTATCAGCATATTCACCCAAAGAAGGAGCATACTGAGTAATATTACCCTCAGCATCTTCTACCTGATTAATAGTAGTTCCCTTCAGTTCCATACCGGTATTGTTGTAGGCGTTACACAACCATACAAAAGGAACACGACCAGTGAACAAACCAACACCACCACGAAGTAATGTCTTACGGTCTTCATCAGCATACCAACGGAAACCAACACGCGGAGAAACCATTACCTTTGCACCCGGCATTTCACCCACACGTGCATTCAGGCCATTTTCTTCTGCATATTTATTGAAATTCGGATTCGTAGTCGGATCATTAAATGTCAACGGAATATCAAAACGGATACCGTATGTCAAATTGAAGTCACGGGTGATATCCCATTTATCCTGAGCATAGAAACCAAACTGTCCGGCTTTCATGATCGGGGCATATTTCAAATCACCACCTGTCAACTCCGGATCAGTATATTTATAAGAGAACTGATAAGGCGTATCATTCAAGAAGTCATTCAAAGAATTGAAATACCAAGAACCATTGGCAGCCTGAATGAACAAGTTCTGCATCCGATAGATTTCATTATGCGTACCGAATGTAAATGTATGGTTTCCTTTATACCAAGATACATTGTCTTCGAATGTATAAATATCCTGATTCAAGTAGTTGGCACCAGAAGAATACTCAGTACCGATATTTGCCTGAATCATTGTTGTCTGGTCTGCACCCGGAACATTATTAATCTGTACAGTCGGACCCTGATAAGCCACATCACGATGGTCACGTACATAAGTAGCAGATGCACGGAACTCATTTGAGATCTGATCGGTAAAACGAGAGTTCAACTCAGCCACAATAGAGTTGGTCTTATTGTTCATCCGATAACCACTGTTATTGAACTTATAAGAAGTCGTTCCTGAACTATAATTATCGTCGAATGAATTATTATGCTGATAACGAACAGCCAACTTATGATCCTTATTGATGTTCCAGTCGATACGAGCCAACAAACCAAAAGACTTGTTTTCTACATCACGCGCTGAATAACTTTCCTGGGAACCTGTATATTGCTGATACTTATCTGCAATTTGCTTAGCCACTTCAGGAGTCATGTAGTTATCGGTATATCCCGGATAAACACTAGAAGGATAAGCTTCTTTCTTAGCTTCTGCACTTACGAAATAGAACAATTTATCTTTGATAATTGCGCCACCCAATGTACCACCAAATGTACGTGTATATTGTTCAGACATCGGATACTTCTCGTTATCACGAAGCGCACTGTATTTACCATACATATTTTCATTCGTGAAATAAGAATAAGCTGTAGCCTGCAGTTTGTTTGTACCTTGTTTAGTAATAGCATTGATACCACCACCGGTAAATCCACTCTGACGAACATCAAACGGAGCAACAACAACTTGGATTTCCTGAATGGCATCCATAGAAATCGGATTAGCACCCGTCTGACCACCATTCGTTCCGGAAGCAGACAAACCGAACACGTCGTTACTTACCGTACCATCAATCTGGAAACTGTTATAACGGTTATTTGAACCGGCAAAAGTAATACCTCCATTCTTGGAAGTCATTGCCATCGGCATATTCTTGATCACATCGTAAACATTACGATCAACCGTCGGTGTATTGACAATTTTGCTTGTCGAGAAGTTTTGGGCAGCACCGGTTTTCGCCAAAGCATCCGCCGTAATGACGATTTCATCCAATTCTTCCGAGCTAACCTGTAAATTCACATTCAAATCCAAAGCATTACCCAACTCCAATTGAAGTCCTGTAAAAGTAGATTTCTTATACCCTACATAAGAGACTTCCACTTTATACGGTCCACCAGTACGCATACCTTGAATCGTATAACGACCGTCCATGTTCGTAACAGTACCATAAAGAGTACCCGAAGGTTCGTGTACTGCTGTAACAGTAGCACCAATCACCGGTTCTTTATTATCATCCAGAACCAAGCCATTGATAGCTGAAGTTGTCACCTGAGCATCAGCGCAAATAACTGTTGTAGCGGCCAATGCTGTAAGCATTAATTTAGTAGAATAATTCATATAATAAAATTTAACAGATAACCTTCATTTGAGAAAGGCTCTTTCAACATTGATTGAAAAGAGCTTTCAACGACACTTAAAAACGTTGTTCTCTATATACTGAAAACGCTCTTCAGAAACAGATTAATCTTAATATTTATGCAAAAATAAAAATAATAACACAAATCTACAATTGCATTTTTATATAAAACGTATGACAAAACCATTTCACTTACAAATCATAAGTAAACGTCCAGTTACATACATGAACAAAAAGAATAAAGTTTCATTTTCAAATATATTACTACTTTGAAAATGAAACTTTAACATATAAATACAATCTGAAAGTCAGATTGATGTACAGACCTGATTATTTCAAACCAGCTGATTCCAAAATTGAATCAACGGCAACATCCAATCCTTCCGGATTTTTACCGCCAGCAGTAGCGAAATGAGGTTGTCCACCGCCACCACCTTGGATGTGTTTCGCTGCATCTTTCACCAATTTACCAGCATGCAAGCCTTCTTTTACCAAACCTTCGCTCAATGCAACCATCAAAGCACACTTGGCTCCATCTTTAATACCTCCAACGAAGAATATTTTTCCGTCCATCGGTGCTTCACCTTTAATCTGGAAAGCCAAGTCTTTGATTACTTCTACATTGGCATTTCCCTTAAAGACGATCACTTTAACACCATTCTTTTCCTGAGCATTGGCAACCAGTTCTTTCTTCAGATGCTGAACCTTTTCTTTAACGTAATCGTTAATCTGTTTCTTCAGTTCTGCATTTTCTTCGATAGACTTACGAATCGTCAAAGCCAAATTCGGCACATTGTTAAACATAGCGCGCAATTCGCGGATAGAGTCTTGCAATACAAAAGTATAATCTTCAGCAGCTTCGGCTGTAACAGCTTCGATACGACGAATACCTGCAGCAACCGAACTTTCACCAACGACACGTAAAGAACCGATCATACCTGTCGCCGGAATATGTGTACCACCACACAACTCAATAGAAGTTCCGTATTTAACAACGCGAACGTTATCACCATATTTTTCTCCAAACAATGCCATGGCACCTAATTTCTTAGCCTCTTCTATCGGCATGTTCCGATGTTCTTCCAATGGATAGTTGGCACGGATCTTTTCACCTACCAAACGTTCAACCTTTCGGATTTCCTCATCTGTCACCTTCTGATAGTGTGAGAAGTCGAAACGCAAAGCACTTGGTGATACATACGAACCTTTCTGTTCTACGTGTGTTCCCAAAACTTCACGTAAAGCTTCGTGCAACAAGTGAGTGGCCGAGTGGTTGCATTCACATTGAATACGTTTCTTGGCATCAATCTTTGCCGTAAACACAGCTGATACGTCTTGAGGTAATTTTTCTACAAGATGAATCGGCAAGTTGTTTTCCCGCTTCGTATCTATCACAACAACCTTTTCATCACCGTTGATCAACCATCCGGTATCACCAACCTGACCACCCATTTCTGCATAGAACGGAGTCTTGTCCAGAACAATCTGATACAACACCTTGTTCTTCTGTTTTACCTGACGGTAACGAAGAATTTCAGCATCATATTCAAAAAAGTCATAACCAACAAATTCAGTTTCTCCTTCTCTCAGAATAACCCAGTCACCTGTTTCTACAGCGGCAGCATTACGGGCACGTTCTTTCTGCTTCTGCATTTCGACATTGAATTCTTCAATATCGGCATCCATACCATGCTCGCGCAAGATCAGTTCTGTCAAGTCCAACGGGAAACCATACGTATCATATAAAGTAAAGGCATCAACACCGCTGATAGTTGTCTTTCCAGCAGCCTTTGTTTCTTCCATTTTCTTATCCAGCAAACGGATTCCGGTTTCAAGTGTACGCAAGAAAGCTTCTTCTTCTTCCTTGATTACCTTTTCAATCAATGACTTCTGAGCAATCAGTTCCGGATAAGCATCCCCCATTGTCTCGATCAATACCGGCAACAGTTTATACATAAAGGCTTCTTTCCGGTTCAGGAACGTATATCCGTAACGAACGGCACGACGCAAGATACGACGGATAACGTAACCAGCCTTTGCATTTGAAGGCAACTGACCATCAGCAATAGAGAAAGCGACAGCACGCAAGTGATCGGCAATCACACGCATAGCTACATCTACATTTTCTTCTTTTCCGTATTCCAATCCAGACATCTGAGAGATAGCCTGAATGGTCGGCTGGAAAATATCTGTATCATAATTCGAATGTTTACCCTGCAGTGCACGAACCAGACGCTCAAAGCCCATACCGGTATCGATTACATTCATCGACAGTTTTTCCAGTGAGCCATCTGCTTTCCGGTTAAACTGCATGAAGACCAGATTCCAAATTTCAATTACCTGTGGATTATCTTTGTTGACCAGTTCACGTCCGGGAACTTGTGCTTTTTCTTCCGGCGTACGCGAATCCAAGTGAATTTCCGAACAAGGACCACAAGGACCGGTATCACCCATTTCCCAGAAGTTATCATGCTTGTTTCCATTGATAATATGATCTGCCGGAACATGTTTTGCCCAGTAAGAAGCGGCCTCATCATCACGTTCCAGATTCTCTTCTTTAGAACCTTCGAATACGGTTACATACAGATCTTTCGGATCCAGATGTAATACATCTACCAAGTATTCCCAAGCCATATCAATGGCACCTTCCTTGAAGTAATCACCAAAACTCCAGTTACCAAGCATTTCGAACATCGTATGGTGATACGTGTCGTGTCCTACTTCCTCCAAGTCGTTATGCTTACCGCTCACGCGAAGGCACTTCTGGGAATCGGCTCGCCGGCGAGGTTCCGGATCACGGATTCCGAGGATAATATCTTTCCACTGATTCATTCCTGCATTGGTAAACATCAATGTAGGATCGCCCTTTACCACCATGGGCGCAGACGGCACAATTTGGTGTCCTTTAGAAGCGAAGAACGCTTTAAACGATTCACGGATTTCTTTTGCTGTCAACATAATATATCTATCTAGTTCTCGTTAATATTCTGAAAAACAATTTGCAAAAGTACAGCAAATTATTATTTTTGCAGCTATCCAAGCAACAAAATATTCAATGAAACTATTTAAAAACAGGAAAACATATTATTTATACAACCCCAACACGCTGGATTATGAACGTGTTTACCCTTCGGCCAAGGATCGGCTGTTTTCTGTTCTGCGACATTTGAGTACAGGAATTGCTTTCGGTATCGCCACGTTCTTCATTATGATGCACGTCATCGATTCGCCCCAGGAATCTCAACTGCGAAAGGAAAACAAGTTATTGCAAACCCAATATGAAGTACTGGATCTGCGTCTGAACAATGCGATGGAAATCTTGGATGACATCCAGCAACGTGACGAGAATTTATACCGTGCCATTTTTCAGGCTGAATCAATTCCTGAATCCGTCCGCAAATCCGGATTTGGCGGAACCAACCGATATAAACATCTGATGGAACTTAGCAACGCCGAACTGGTTGTCTCGACTACCCAAAAGATGGACATGCTTCGTAAACAGCTTTATATCCAGTCTAATTCACTGGAAGAGCTGATTGAGATCGGAAAGAATCAGGAAGAACGGGCAAAATGTATTCCGGCTATCCAGCCCATTTCCAATAAAGATCTACGGCAAACGGCTTCTGGTTACGGCATGCGTATCGATCCTATCTATCGTACTCCCCGATTCCATTCAGGAATGGACTTTTCAGCCAAGGTTGGAACAGATATTTATGCTACAGGTGATGGGAAAGTCACCATGGCTGGTTGGAAACAAGGTTATGGTAACTGTGTCATGATTGATCATGGTTATGGATATCAGACCTTATACGGACATATGAGCAAGTTTAAGGTACGTGTCGGACAAAAGGTAAAACGCGGAGAAGTAATTGGTGCTGTCGGAAATACCGGAAAGTCAACCGGTCCTCATTTGCACTATGAAGTGATTGTACGCGGCCGTTACGACAACCCGTCCAAGTATTATTATATGGATCTGACGCCGGAAGAATACGACCGGATGATCCAGATCGCCGAAAATCACGGTCAGGTAATGGATTAAGAGGAGAAATTACAGTATGACCATCAAGAAAGACAAACCCCTGAAATTATACTATTCCATCAGCGAGGTGGCACAGATGTTTGATATCAATGAGTCGGCACTTCGGTTTTGGGAGAAAGAGTTCGACATGATCAATCCGCGGAAGAACGAGAAAGGGACTCGGTTCTACAAAGAGGAAGACATCGAATCCGTCCGCGTAGTCTATTACCTGCTTAAAGAACAAGGCATGACATTAGCTGGTGCCAAGAAGAAGTTACGCGACAACAAAGAGAAAGTCATCCGGCAGGTGGAAGTAGTCAACAAGCTCAAACTCATCCGGGCAGAATTATTATCTATCAAAGAAGCATTCGACAGGATTGATCCGGAGGAATAATTTATTCAGCTTTCGCAAGGTTTTACGCCGGAAAAGCCGTACCTTCGCCAGGCAATTACGAATTAATAAACACAATAGTATATGGAAATTACAGGAAAAATCATAGCTGTCTTGCCCGAGCAAGGTGGCGTCAGCAAGAACGGTAACGAATGGAAAAAGCAGGAATACGTATTGGAAACGCATGATCAGTATCCCAAGAAAGTTTGTTTCCAGTTGTTTGGTGCAGACCGTATTGCTCAAGCCGCTATCCAGCCAGGGGAAGAACTGACTGTTTCATTCGATATCGAAAGCCGTGAATATATGGGGAAATGGTACACCAACATCAATGCTTGGAAAGTAGAACGTCCTGCAGCAGCTCCCATGAATGCAGCTCCTGCAGACATCACACCTGATAACATTATACCTTCTGGTGCTCCGATAGCTGCTCCAGATTTTGGTCCTTCTAATCCAGTAGATGATCTGCCGTTCTAATAATTGATAATTATAAATGACATAAAACAGGCACGAATGGATAGAAGTTCGTGCCTGTTTTATTTATATCTTCATCAATCGGCGATACGGGAAACAGACTTGATATTCTCAATCTTCGAAAGACGTACGCACAACTTCTGAATATCTTCCACATCGTGTACTTTCAATTTGATGCGTCCCTCAAATACACCATCTTTGGCCTCAATCAAAAGGCGGATAATATATACATTAAACTCCTCAGAGATGATTTTCGTTATCTCATTCAACACACCCAATGAGTCGATACCTTTGACTTCGAGCGTTGCCTCAAAAGATGAAAGCTGATGACTACTCCATACCGTATTCAAAATACGCTCACCAAAGCTACTCTTCAAACGCATGGCAATAGGACAAGAACGCTTGTGAACAACCACATTCCCGTCGTCGTTGATAAAACCTAATGATTCATCACCCGGAATCGGTTTACAACACTCAGCTATCACATAATTACGCTCGAAGGCTTCTTCTTTCAGGATATACGGCTTCTTCTTGTCATAAACCGGTTTTTCCTTCGTTTGCGTCTCATTAACGGCCTCTTCCGGAGTCGATTTTGAATACTTAGTTGCCCGACGTAAGGCTTGCTTTACATATTTAAAGAGACCGTTTTCATCTTTCTCCCGGAAAAGCTTACGAACATTTTCCGGCAACACTACATCACCTTTCTCAACTGAATAGTACAAGTCGTCACGCTTACTGAAGCCATAATACATCGCCAGCTTATCCAAATTCTGAGCTGAAGGTTCTACTCCCGACTTCTGGCAAGCAGCTAACACTTTCGCTTCTCCGCCTTTGATCGTTTCCTTTCGGATACGACGCACCACAGCAGTAATCTTGGTTCGTGCTCTAGCCGTCGTCACAAAATTCAACCATTCCGCTTGCGGTGTCTGGGATCGGGAAGTCAATACTTCCACCTGATCTCCGCTACTCAACTTATGACTCAGAGGAACCAGTTTATGATTTACTTTCGCACCAATACATTTGTTTCCCACATCAGAGTGCAAAGCATAAGCAAAATCCAAAGCAGTCGCACCTTGTGGCAAGGTCTTCAATTCACCCTTTGGGGTAAAGACAAATATTTCAGATGAAAAGAGATTCAATTTAATGGTATCCAGAAAATCCAAGGCATTTGGATCTGGACTTTCAAGAATTTCGGTGATTGTCTGAAGCCATTTATCCAGTTCCGTATCTTCCTCAACATGGTTTTCCTTATACTTCCAATGCGCAGCAAAACCTTTCTCTGCAATGTCGTCCATTCGGCGACTACGGATCTGTATTTCTACCCATTGTCCGTCCGGCCCCATTACGGTCAGATGCAATGCCTGATATCCATTAGCCTTCGGACGACTTACCCAATCCCGAATACGATCCGGACGGATACGGTAAATATCCGTAATCGCAGAATAGATATCCCAGCACTGGTTCTTCTCATCCACTCCTGGTAACGGATCGAAGATGATACGAACGGCATAAATATCATAAATATCTTCGAAGGCAACTTTCTTGGCCTGCATCTTGTTCCAAATGGAATAAATGGATTTCACGCGGGCTTTCATTTCATAGTTCAGCCCCATTGCCTTCAACTTGGCATCCACCGGTTCGGCAAAATGCTTGAATAAAAGTTCGCGGGCAGAAGCCGTTGCTTCCAGTTTCCGACGGATAGCTTCATACTCTTGCGGATGTTCGTATTTGAAACTCAGGTCTTCCAGTTCCGTCTTAATGGAGAATAAACCGAGGCGATGCGCTAACGGAGCATACAGATAAAGCGTTTCACCCGCAATCTTAAATTGCTTGGCAGGCAACATGGAACCTAAAGTACGCATATTATGCAGGCGATCGGCGATCTTGATCAAGATCACACGAATATCATCACTCATCGTCAAGAGTAACTTGCGGAAGTTTTCCGCCTGTGCAGAAGCTTGTTCACCAAAGATACCACCGGAGATTTTAGTCAGTCCGTCCACAATCTGCGCGATCTTATCGCCAAACATATTGCGAATATCTTCGACGGTATATTCCGTATCTTCCACCACATCGTGTAACAAGGCAGCACAAATAGAAGTAGAACCCAATCCCATCTCACTGCAGACAATCTTGGCTACAGCGATCGGATGCATGATATACGGTTCTCCTGAACGACGTTTCACACCGTCGTGTGCCTGCTTAGCAAAATTGAACGCCTTGGTTATACGTTCTACCTTACGGCGATGATTGGAATTCAGGTAATCCTGTAACAGGTCATTAAACCCGTCTTGTATCATTTGTTCGTCAGGAGACAGTTTTGACGCTTCCGTTGTTCCTGCATTTGGTTTATTTGTATTTAGCATGTCCTTCATTTCTTCCATGGCACAACCTCCCAGCTTTATGATGTGTAAACACAAATATAGGAAATATTTGTTAAGGGCATACTATTTGGACAAGAAAAAGAAAAAACAATCTTATCCGACCGGGATTTTCAATACTTGTCCCGGAATAATTTTGGAATCCGACAGGTTATTGGCCTGTTTCAAAGTCTGTGCTGACACTCCGGGATATTTGGATGCTATCGAATACAAGGATTCTCCCGAACGAACCTTGTGGGCGATATAACCGTCTTTCTTTTCTGCTTTTTGGGCAGGCGAAGCTGATGCAGTTTTCTCCTTCTGGGCATTCTTGACAGACAAATAAACACCACCGTTATCAACATACAGCTTCAGACGTTTTCCGCGTGCCAGCCGATTCGATGATAAACGATTCCATTTCTTGATTTCTTGTGGTGTGACACCATAGCGATTAGCAATCGTATAGATATTCTCATTCTTCAAGACAATATGCGTCACCTGTTCCCGTGTCGCTACTCCCGAAGTAGAACCACCGCTGATCGTAACAAGGTAAGAAGGCAAAAACTCTTCTACCCGATACTGATAGATGGAGTCTTCTTTATCAACAAACGCATACGTATCACTTGCCGGAAGTTTCAATACGGCATCACCGGTATTTCCGGGAACTATATCCCGCTTATATTGCGGATTCAAAGCCCTCAACTGTTCCAAGTCTACCTGAAGCACTTCCGATACTTGCTGCAAATGCAGCATCTTGTTCACATGAATGGTATCTGTTGCCAGAGGCAAATTGGTTTCCAACGGACAAAGGTTATGATCGCAATAATAATTCATCACATAATTAGCGGCAATAAACAACGGCACATACGAACGGGTTTCTTTCGGCAAGTAAGGAAATATATCCCAGAAGTTCGTCTTTCCTCCCGAACGTTTGATTGCTTTATTGACATTTCCCGGTCCGCAATTATAGGATGCCATCACCAGACTCCAGTCTTTATAGATAGCATACATATCCTTGAAATAAGCGCAAGCGGCCTCTGTAGCCTTCACCGGATCGCGACGGTCGTCTACCAAACTGTTAATCGTCAATCCATATTGTTTACCGGTCGGAAGCATGAACTGCCACAACCCACAAGCTCCAACTCGCGACAAAGCAACCGGGTTCAAGGCACTTTCAACCACAGCCAGGTATTTCAGTTCGATAGGCAAGCCATGTTTATCAAGTACTTCTTCTATGATTGGGAAATAATAGTCGGCCATGCCCAACATATAACGAACCAGATTTCGGCGCCGTTCGGTATATAGATCAATACAATCGCGTACTACATTGTTATATGGCATGGGGATAATACGGGGCAAACTAGCCAAACGACTAGCATATACCGAGTCTGGGAAATAAACATTCTCTTCATCATCATGACAATAATCCTCCCGTTTGGTGAAATATTGCACATGCCATGAATGAAGTAAACTATCAATATCCGAATCCAGACTTTCCGGAATAATACCAACTATTTCTTCTACGATTGAATCGGCAGGCAATGTCGAACTGGGATATTCCTGTTCCAATTCTTGTCCGCATATCGGCATCGCACCGTATGCTAAACATACCAACAAAACAACTAGTCTTTTCATGCTACTAAAACTTGATACTGCAGTTTAATCCATACGATCGGGAACTATAAGCCGTCTGTGGTGTAACCGAAGGCTCCCAATGCATGGATAAATCCGGAGATATGTCAAAATCAAACAGCTGGGCATCCACATAGGCATCAATAATAGACAACGCGTAAACACCAACTGTTATGATAATACTTAAATCACGATAACGGCGGTAATAATCTTTCCGGTTCTTCAACTGGGTCTGGAAATTGGTATTGGTAACCCATTCTTTCGGATCATACCCGACACCTAAGAAATCCTGCCAGCTGGTATGAAACTCTTCTACCGGTCGGTTCGGCTCTTCCGCATCCATCATAATATCCTTATAGGCAGTAGAGTAGTCCTGATAATTACGGTTATTCCACGTTACTGCATACATACAACCCATCAAACCTCCGTAAACAATGGGCAATTTCCAGAACTTCCGGTTATAAATCTGACCTAAACCCGGAACAAGAGCCATCAAAACGGCTTTCTTCGGATCCGGTTTGAATTCCATCTTGATTTGGGCCGGCTTCGGCAAAGAATCAGCCGCCAGCATCACCGACCGCACAGTCGAATCAGCAGCTGCTTCTATCCGCGAGGAATCAGCCTTTATTTCAAACGACTTCGCATCTTGGGCAAATCCCCACGACGAACAACTTATAAAAGCCAGACAAACAAGTAGAATCCGGTATATCATTTCAAATTATCCAACAAGCTGATCAATTTTTCCAACTCTTCTTCTGAAGCAAACGGGATCGTTATCTTTCCTTTTCCCTTTTTATTACAAACTAGCTGAACTTTCGTCTGGAAAAATCTCGACAAATGTTCTTTCAACAGATCAAATTCTTCAGGCAGGGTTTCCTTTTTCTTTTTCTCGTCTACCGGTTTCTGAGGCAATGTTTCTCCCTCAGCCACCGAACGGACCATTTCTTCTACCTGACGGACCGACAAACCTTCTGCCAGAATCTGCTCATAAAGAGCCAACTGTACTTCAGGATCTTCAACAGGCAATAAGGCACGTGCATGTCCCATATCAATCCGTTTATCTTTCAGTCCAACCTGAATTTCGGCCGGTAATTTCAGCAAACGAAGATAATTGGCGATTGTAGCTCTTTTCTTTCCGATCCGTTCACTCAGCTTTTCCTGAGTCAATCCGTAGGTTTCGATCAGTTTCTGGTAAGCCAAAGCGATTTCGATAGCATTCAAATCCTCACGCTGGATATTTTCTATCAATGCCATTTCTACCACATTGTCATCAGCTGCCGTACGGATATACGCCGGAATGGAAGTAAGTCCAGCCATTAAAGAAGCCCGGTAACGACGTTCTCCTGAAATGATCATATACTGCTCTGCTCCGGTTTCCTTGAGTGTAATCGGCTGAATCACTCCTAACGAACGGATCGAAGCGGCCAGTTCTTCCAAGGATTCTTGCTCGAATACAGAACGAGGCTGTTCTGGATTGGGCTGGATTTTACTCAACTCAATCTCACTAATAGACGATGAGCCACTTGTCTTCAAGTCGTCCATCGTAATCAATGCATCCAAACCACGGCCCAAAGCCGATCTTTTCATTACCATAAATCTCCCTTCTTAACCGACAATATCAACTATTACTTATTCTTATCTATTAATTCCTGTGCCAATTGCATATAATTCAGTGAGCCCTTCGAATCGGCATCATACAAAAGCACCGGCTTTCCATAGCTGGACGCCTCACTTAACTTCACGTTCCGTTGAATGACGGTATTAAATACCAAATTCTGGAACGGGCGCTTTACCTCTTCATAAATCTGGTTAGCCAAACGAAGGCGTGAATCATACATGGTCAGCAGAAAACCTTCTATCTCTAATACCGGATTTAGTTTTGACTTGATAATCTTAATTGTATTCAGCAATTTGCTAATTCCTTCCAACGCAAAATATTCACATTGTACCGGGATAATCACCGAATCGGCTGCTGTCAGCGCATTGACAGTAATTAATCCCAACGAAGGTGAACAGTCTATCAGAATATAATCATACTTTGTTTTCAGAGGAACCAGTATGTGTTTCAATATCTGTTCGCGATTGTCCATATTCAGCATCTCAATCTCCGCACCAACCAAATCTATGTGAGATGGAATAATGTCCAAACCTTCTATTTCCGTTGGTACGACGGCTGTCTGTGCATCATTTCCGTTCACCAGACATTCATAAATGGAAACTTCCACATTTCGGATATCAACTCCCAAACCGGAAGATGCATTTGCCTGCGGATCAGCATCAACAACCAATACTTTCTTTTCTAGGGCGGCCAATGAAGCGGCTAAATTGATCGTCGTTGTTGTTTTACCAACACCGCCTTTCTGATTTGCCAAAGCAATAATCTTTCCCATAAAATTGTACCCATTAAAATCCGGGTACAAAACTAAACATTTAAAATTGAATCACATTCGTTTATTCTGAAACAATCGTTGCATTGTTGATAACTTTCGTGAATTGTTGATAACTTATCAGACGTTTATTGGAGACTTTCTTCCTGTTGCCGCATTTCTTTATTTCTTTTCCGATCCAACCAGACACCTGCAATATACAACGGTACAGCCAGTGCACAGGTTAAAACCAACGACAAATAAGGTGTCATTTCTTCCAGAATAACACGCATGGTTAATTTATTGGCATACATGTAATAAAAAGCACCTGCGGCAAGTAGCAGATACACCAGAAACCAACCCAACCAGGAAGCTGTAGAAGGCATATTCGGTACAAAAGCAATTTTAGCTGCTTGTTGCTGACGTATCAAAGCCATGATACGGGTATTCAACGAGGCGGAAGGGCGTTCGGCCGTTCCTTCCATCAAACGGCGAGTCAGTCGGTCAAGATCCTTATTTTCCATATTTACAGCAAATTTCTCATTTCATTCTTCATTCGCTTTTCCAACGCTGTATAGAAATGTTTACGCGCCCGGAAAAGTTTTGTTTTCACATTCGATTCGGAAAGATCCGTGATTTGAACGATCTCTTCCACCGAACATTCATCCAGATAATATAATGTCAATAACAGAGCCTCATCTTTTTCCAGTGTCTTCAATATCTGCGAGATGATTTCTTTTCTATCTTCTCTCTCCAGCAGGGAAGTAGCGGTTTCTTGTTCTGCCAGAGAGACATCTCCGGCCTCTACTTCGTCATAATCCGAAAAAAGATGTTGCCCGCGCAAAGCAGTCAAAGCCGTCCGGTAAACAATCCGATAAAACCAGGAAGAAAGCTTACTGTCAAAACGAAAGTCTGGCAGAGCCTGATACATTTTCAAGAATGCATCCTGTACTACTTCTTCGGCATCCTCCCGGTTTTCCACGATTCGAACGGCTATGGTATAGGCCATTTTCTCATATTTGGCTACCAGGCATGAGAAACTCTGCATGTCTCCCGCCAGAATAGCGGCTATCCAACGACGTTCATCCATTGATTACAGTTGTTCGATCCTACGCTCAGTATCTGCATTCATTTTCTTGTCTTCCAGACGTTCTTTCATTTGCAATTTGCGGGAAAGTGCGAAATAAACAATGAAACCAAGACCGCCAAACAAAACAGCAAACGTAGGGATCACCATAAACTCAAAATCGTTTTCCGGAACCGATGGTTCAACAAACATACCTACAATCAGGCCGATTGCCAGTCCCACCATAAACAAACCATTCCGCAATGCCGGATAACGGTTTGGACTTCGTTCGGGTTCTGCCAAGATAACTCCCTTATCAATCATCTTGATGCGTTCTTCGTGACGGTTACGAAGCAGAATAACCCATCCTGTACCTAAGGCTGCAACCGGGAAAATAAAAATACCGATAACGGCTACCAATCCTATTAATTCATCCATATCTGTAACTTTTTAAATGGTTAGTAATTAAGTTCATTTGTCCATAAGACTACACGACTTAAACTCTGGTTACAGAAAAGCCCGAGATTAACACATCTTAACCTCGGGCTCTTTATTCAATTGTTCAACTATATATTAGTCAAGAACCTTAATACGAATGTTACGATACCATACGTTATCACCATGATCCTGCAAACCGATGAAACCTTCTTTCTTTTCACCACCGCAGTTCAACAGCAATTCGTATGCCAACGGCCATTTGTCTTTGCTGAATTTACTCTTATCCAACATTTCTTTCCAAGCCGGAGTCCACATGTGGTATTCAACAACTGGAGAATCACTGTTCAGATAATGAGCGATTGTTCCTTTGTAGCAAAGGATCTTACCCTTGTTCCATTCGCCATAAGGTTTAGCATTCTGCGGTTTAGCCGGAATCATATCATACAAAGAAGATGATTTACGGTTACCGTCAACGCCTAACTTAGCATCTGGATGGTTTTCGTTATCCAATACCTGGTATTCCGGAGCAGAAATATATGAAGGCTGACCTTCAACTTCCTGAATCATGATAAATACACCAGAGTTGGCACCTTTATCTACCTTCCATTCGAATTCCAATTCGAAGTTGCTGAACTTGTGAGCGAAAATCAAATCGCCACCGTCCTTAGCACCAGCTTCACCATTTCCTGAACCTTTGATGTGGATAGCACCATCATCTACAACCCAAGCTGCCGGAACATCTTCACGGTCATAACCACGCCAACCGTTCAATGTCTTACCGTCAAACAAAGTGATCCAGCCATCGTTGTCTTTCGGGAAAGCAGACAAATCAACTGTCGGAAGATCCAATAATTTGTACTCAGGAGCTGCTGCTTCTGCTGCAGGTTCTTCTACCGGAGTTGTTTCAGCTGTTTCTGCTTTTTTGCCTCCATTACAAGATGCAAAGCACATCATCAGTGCTGCTGCACCAGCAAATAATACTGACTTTTTCATTTTACTTTTTTATTTTGTTTAAAACCTTATTATCTAGGCATATCAGGCAACTTCCAACCGTCACGGTAGTTATGCTTGATCAATTCAGCTGCGAACTGCTTAGCGTTAACCGGTTCTGTCCAATCTTTGTTGAATGAAGGATGACCATCATGAATAGTGAAACCATCCTTGATACAAGTCTTGATTGTTTCGTTGTCTGCAATATTGGTAAACTGCATGTTCTGGCCATCCCATTCCAATGTCTTGTTCAAAGCCTGCAAACGGATTGCCAATACACCCATTACCACCATTTCATTGAACGGACCAGCTTCTTCGAAACGAGACTTCAATACACGACGGTTTTCTTTGCTTTCCTTACAAGCTGCTACCCAGTCCATTTCATGACCACCGCCCATTGCTTTCGGTACACGACGGCAAACTTTCGGAGCGTTAGGAACACGACCTGACAACAAGAACGGCTGTTGACCGTAGCAACCGCAAATCAATGTATCTTTTGTTCCGTGGAAGATTGTCAAACCACCACCAGGACCCATCAATTGTTTACCTTCTGGGAAACCTTTTGGACGATCAGGCATCATTCCGCCATCATACCAGTGAATTTCAACTTCCGGCATAGCGATCTTCGGCATGTTTTCACGAGCCGGGAATGTCAATTTAACGTGTTGAGCCTGAGGAGCACAAGCATTCAACAACAGTGTTGAAGAACCTTCTACTTTAGTAGGATAGCCTAACTTCAAGGCTTTAAACGGCTGATGCAAGATGTGGCAAGCCATATCTCCCAATGCACCTGTACCATAATCCCACCATCCACGCCAGTTCCAAGGATGATATACAGCGTTATAAGGATTCAATTTAGCAGGACCTGTAAACAAATCCCAGTTCAATGTCTTCGGAATGCGGTCTTCTTTTTCAGGAGCGTTCAGACCCTGCGGCCAAATAGGACGGTCAGTAGCACATTCTACTTTATATACTTCACCGATTTCACCATTCCAAATCCATTCGCAAACCAAATCAGTTCCTTCATCTGAAGAACCCTGGTTACCCATCTGGGTAGCAACACCAGTTGATTTAGCTAAATTTGTCAGCAAACGAGATTCATATACAGAGTGAGTCAACGGTTTCTGGCAATATACGTGTTTTCCCAGAGTCATCGCATCGGCAGTAATCATAGCATGAGTATGGTCGGCTGTAGCGATGATAACCGCATCAATTGAGCTAGCCATTTCATCGTACATCTTACGATAATCCCAATATTTCTTTGCATTGGGGAATTCGTCGAATACACCTTTAGCATATTTCCAGTCAACATCGCAAAGTGCTACCAGATTTTCGGTATCCTTTACGTGACTGATATTAGCATGACCCATACCACCGATACCTACGGCAGCAATATTCAACTTGTCAGTCGGAGCTACATATCCGTGACTTTTTCCTAAAATAGAATTAGGAGCAATTGTAAACGCGGCAGCAGCTGCAGCGCTTCTCTGAAGGAATGATCTTCTACTAATTGACATAATAATTAAATTTATAGATTAGCACACTAATGTTTTTCACTTATCCATATCCTTAATTCACTATGCAGTGGACCAAGGTTGTTGCAAATATAAGGATACATTAATTATCAACAATCATATTTCCGATAAAATCTTTAATAAAATAATTTTTTTTAACAGCAAAATCCGTCATATTTCAACTATCAAACAGCTTTCTATTTGCAGAAAGAGATGAATCTTTGGATAAAAACAGACCCGTATTCATATCTAATAATCAGACAGACAAGTTTGTATATTATTATTTTAAACTGGGCAACCAGTTGCTTCTTGGTATAAAGAATACGACTTTTCAATTTTTTGACAGCTGTCAAAAAGCTTTTCCATATATGTGATAAAGCTTTAGCACAGCTGTCAAAAAGCTTTACGACTACTGTGCTAAAGCTAGAAAGTAATAGGATTTTTACCATTTGCCGGCAGGATATGAAAAAATCTTACAGATATTACCCGCAACTTTTTTCTAGTCTTGCTGTTTATATAATAAGGAATAAAATATCCGATTCGGATTCCGGGAAGAAATGATAGGCAGAAACAACCTGAAGACACCTCGAAAATGAAGACGTACATACGGAAAATCTACGATTTTTACCGGGAAGGTTTCCTGAGCATGAGGCTGGGAAAACTTCTCTGGCTGATCATCCTGATCAAGCTCTTCATTATTTTCTTCATCCTAAAACTCTTCTTTTTTCCTGATTTCCTGGGGAAATATAAGACGCCGGTAGAAAAGGAAGAATATGTTTCCGGGGAATTGGTCAACCGGGCTCATTCATTTATTAAATAACATCATGTACCATGATTGCGAATATTGACACCTCATTGATCGACTGGTCGAGAGCTCAGTTTGCTCTCACAGCCATGTATCATTGGCTTTTTGTGCCTCTTACATTGGGTTTGGGTATCATCCAGGCCCTGATGGAAACGCTGTATGTAAAAACGGGTAAGGAGTATTGGAAAACGACTGCCCGTTTTTGGATGAAACTGTTTGGAATTAATTTCGCCATCGGTGTTGCGACCGGATTGATTCTCGAATTTGAATTCGGGACAAACTGGTCTAATTACAGTTGGTTTGTAGGAGACATATTCGGAGCTCCGCTTGCCATCGAAGGTATTGTGGCCTTCTTTATGGAAGCAACCTTTATAGCCGTCATGTATTTCGGCTGGGAGAAGGTGAGCAAACGTTTCCATCTGGCTTCCACGTGGCTGACTATTGCCGGAGCAACCCTTTCGGCCTTATGGATTCTGGTAGCAAACGCCTGGATGCAATATCCGGCAGGTATGCACTTCAATCCGGACACCGTGCGAAACGAAATGCTTGATTTCTGGGCAGTAGCTCTCTCTCCGGTAGCCATCAATAAGTTTTTCCATACGGTTTTGTCCGGTTGGGTAACAGGAGCGACCTTTGTCATCGGTTTGAGTTGCTGGTATTTATATAAGAAACGCGAACAGGCTTTTGCGCTACGGAGCATCAAGGTTGGAGCTATCTTCGGATTAGTGGCTTCCGTGCTTTTGCTTTGGACCGGTGATGGTTCGGCTTATCAGGTAGCCGACAAGCAACCGATGAAACTGGCCGCCATGGAAGGTTTGTATCAAGGTGAAAAAGGAGCCGGACTGGTGGGTATTGGAATTCTGAATCCAAACCGTAGTTCGTATGACAGCCCGGAAGATCCATTCCTCTTCAAAATAGAAATCCCAAAGATGCTTTCACTGCTGGCTGAACGAGATGCAGATGCCTTCGTTCCGGGCATCACCGACCTGATTGAAGGAGGATATACGGATAAAACAGGCCAGCCCGCCTTATCGGCCGAAGAAAAGATTGCTAAAGGGAAACTGGCCATTCAAGCATTAGCCGATTATCGCCAGGCCAAGAAAGAGAAAGATGAAGCCGGTATAGCAACTCATCGGACTGTATTGGAAGAGAATTTCGCCTACTTCGGATATGGATACCTGCAAGATCCATCGGAACTGATTCCTCCGGTCGGACTCTCGTTCTATTCATTCCACGTAATGGTCCTTTTGGGCGGATACCTGATCCTGCTCTTCCTGGCCATTTGGATACTGCACCGGAAATCCGCTTTCCTCCAGATGCGCTGGTTACATCTCGTCGCTTTATGGAGTATTCCTTTGGCTTATATAGCGGGACAGGCAGGATGGATTGTGGCAGAAGTAGGCCGACAACCGTGGGCAATCCAGGATATTTTGCCAACGATAGCCGGTATTTCCCGACTCGAGACGGCTTCAGTACAAACAACCTTCTTCCTCTTCCTGATTCTGTTTACCGTTTTGCTCATAGCCGAACTGCGGATTCTGATCAAGGCCATTCAAGTCGGACCGGAAACAGAAACAGCCCATTCACAGACTAACGAATACGAGTAACATCTTAAATGAAATGATTCTATGGAAACATCAACTTATATATTCTTACAGCATTACTGGTGGTTTCTCATTTCGCTTTTAGGCGGACTGCTGGTTTTCCTTTTATTTGTTCAGGGCGGCCAGTCGTTGTTGTTCCAACTCGGAAAGACGGAAACCCAACGACAGTTACTCCTCGAATCGACCGGAAAGAAATGGGAACTGACGTTCACTACCCTGGTTACTTTCGGCGGAGCTTTCTTTGCTTCTTTCCCATTATTCTATTCAACCAGTTTCGGTGGTGCTTACTGGGTATGGATGCTCATCTTGCTGTGTTTCGTATTACAGGCGGTCTCATACGAATACCAGATGCGAAAAGGAAACCTGCTCGGCAAAAAGACCTACCGCATCTTTCTGCTGATTAATGGAATTGCCGGACCCGTCTTATTGGGTACAGCCGTCGGAACATTCTTCAACGGCGCCGAATTTATCGTGAATAAAGAACAATTAAGCGTTCTTTCTATGCCTGTCATTTCCCAATGGGCAACGCCTTGGCACGGATTAGAGGCCGTATTGAATATCTGGAATGTCTGTTTGGGAATTGCCGTCTTTTTCCTGGCTCGAGTTTTAGCCATCCTATACTTTATGAATAATATAGACGACGAATCCATCAGAAGCCAAAGCTGGAACCGCTTGTTGCCTGAAAGTATCGCATTCCTGCTGTTCTTCCTGGCTTTCCTGGCCCATTGGCTGATAGCCGATGGCTTTGCCATCAATCCGGATACACAGGAAATCTTTATGCAGCCCTACAAATATGCCCTGAACCTACTGGAAATGCCCTATGTAACCGGCATCTTACTGGTTGGTGTAATCTTGGTTTTATGGGGAATCGGGAAAACTTATCTGAATCCTTCCTATCGGGAAGGCATCTGGTTCAGCGGAACGGGAACAGTGCTGACGGTTCTTGCCCTTTTATTGTGTGCAGGTTGGAATCATACCGCTTACTATCCGTCAATAACCGACTTACAAAGTTCACTGACACTGCAGAACAGTTGTTCCAGTCCGTTTACCCTGAAAGTCATGAGTTACGTATCTATCCTGATACCATTCGTCCTGGCTTATATTTTCTATGCATGGAGAGCTATCGACTTAAAACCGGGAAAGAAATAAACGGAAGGAACAGGCTTATAAAACTAGAAACGGCGTAGCTTCCCGCTAGGCCGTTTCTACATTTAACCGTTTTAAACAAAAAGAAAAAGTTAGTCAAGGTTTAACTTAATAACCATTTTAAGATGATCATAACTATCTTTACTTAAAAAGGACAGCGAACAAATATAATAATATAAACTCGAAACAAACAAGTAAAAGCTGTCATTTTCAAGTTTTTTTACACAATCCTTGAAGATTTACATTATCTTTGCACAAATGTTTCATTCTTATGGCGGATTTTGAACTGAATATTTTAGGTTGTGGCTCAGCTTTACCCACAACACGTCATTTAGCTTCTTCACAAATCATTGACTTACGGGACAAATTGTATATGATTGACTGTGGAGAAGGAACACAAGTACAAATGCGGCGGATGCGAATCAAGTTCAGCCGTCTGAATCATATCTTTATATCGCACTTGCACGGTGATCATTGCTTTGGTTTACCCGGTTTAATATCTACCTTGGGTATGTTGGGAAGGAATGGCGACTTATTTATTCATGGTCCGAAAGAATTAGGTACCTATCTGGACGCCATGCTGCAGTTGTTTTGTCAGGGGTTGCCTTTCCATGTCCAGTTCAATCCGGTCAATACGCAGGAACATGCGTTGATCATGGAGGATCGTTCGGTTTCCGTCTATTCGATTCCGCTTAAACATCGGATTCCCTGTTGCGGATTCCTCTTCAAGGAAAAGCAGCGGGACGCGCATATCATCCGCGAAATGATCGACTTCTACCAAATTCCGGTAAAAGATATTCAATACATCAAACAGGGAGCGGATTACATCACGCCCGAGGGGAAATGTATTCCGAATCATCTCCTGACTCGTCCGGCAACACCGGCCCGTACGTATGCTTATTGTTCGGATACAGCCTATCTGCCGGAAATCATTCCTTACATTCGTCAAGTCGATTTATTATATCACGAAGCGACCTTTAAGGATGCCGATGCTGCCCGAGCCCACGAGACGTTTCATTCAACAGCCAAGGAAGCGGCAACCATCGCCCGTGACGCCGAAGTGAAGCGATTGCTGATCGGACATTACTCTGCCCGCTACGAAGATCCGTTGCCACTCAAACAGGAAGCTGTAAAGATTTTCCCTGAAACGACACTGGCAAAGGAAGGAATGAAAATCAACTTGTAAGGGAATTAGAAAATTGACAAGTCTGAAAAAGGAACAGATCATCACAAAACAAGGTTTTAGACAGCTAAACGACACTATCTAAAACCTTGTATATACCGAGAGCTTATTAACCGCTCAATTATTTCATCCGGATATTCATATTCGAATACGAACCGCCATCAAAATAGATCGAACCGTTCTTACCACCGTTCACTTCATAATATACGGCATCCTTTTCTTTCTCGCTCTTGGATGGCTCAAAGCCATGTAGTTTACAATGACCATATTTCAGATTTTCTCCATCTACCCGGAAAGAAGCTGACGAAGGCAAAGCCAGTTTAACGGCGCTGTAACGTGCTTCAACATGGATATCCTTGAATTTACCATTCACTTCATCCATCTCTAGTGTGCTATAATCTAACGATTCGACCTTCAGATCGTCTGACAGATAACCGATCTTACATGTACTGTATTTCACATCGGCAGTCATAGACTGTACTTTCTCGGCTTCCAGCTGCCCATATTTTAACTCAAGGGCTAACTGACCGATTTCTCCTACCTGCAGATTCGAATATTTACTGTCTGCATTCAGGGTTGAAGCAGATTGGACCGTAGCCTTGCCACAATAACCTAGATCGAAATCACCTGCCTGCAAGGAACCTAACGTCACATTACTGTATTTGGCTTCCAACTCTAACGGCTGTTCAAAGCTTCCGCCTTCTATATTGCCATACTTGACTGTCAGCTGGCAACGGGCCGGATTCTTGGCCGGCATCAGGATATTTCCGTAATGCTGCTCCAACTTACTGGAAATCCACGAAGGCATACTGACGTAATATTGGATATCCAGTTTGCCGTTACGGATCGAAACATCCGACATTTCGGTGATACCCGAAATAATATTTCCTTGTTTATCAAACTTAATCTTAATCCGATCCAGATTTCTCTTGTTGTCCTGCTCATTACGCGACTTGACTTCGACCACAACCCGGAATGCCACTTCTGCTTTGTCCCAATGGGTAATGGTGATTCCTCCGTATTTGTTGGAGATAAACAGTTCGTCACTCTTGTTGGCCGGGAAACTCTTTTCATATTCCTTCTTGTTCAGTTCATCCGGTTCTGCGGCCTGCGCTGCCAGACAGAAAAGCATACACATGCATGTGCACCAAAATCGTAATAACGTTGCTTTCATATTATTCTTCGTTTTTAAGTTTCTTCGTTTTATATTCGTCTTGCTAAATAGTAACCTACCAACCAATCACTCTTCCTTCACCCGATTCAATTGCTGGCAAAGGATTTGCATGCTGTTCAGACTATTCTGGTATTGCTGGTTGATGGCAAAGATACCTTCATCCGAACAGGGCAAAGTGGGTAGTACCTGATTGTCGAATTGTTGACAGGAAGCTTCTATCTGCAAGGCAGCTTCCAATAAATGCGTCACGGCTTCGGAAGGATTTTCCTTGCTGGCCGTTTCCAGTTCCATCAGATGATCTTCCAGTTGCATCCGGTAATAGGTATGTAACTCTCCCATTTCTGAATGGAGTTCGCAGACATATGCGTCAGGAGAAACCGGCTGATGCATCCAGAAAGGAACAGACAGGCAGAAGAACAAGGCAACAGCCGCGGCCAACGGAACCAGCTTATGCCATAACGGAACGATTTTCTTGGTTTCTTCCTTTTCCAGGCGGGCAGCAAAACGTTCCAAATGTCCTTCAGGTAACGGGATTTCATCCAATGCTTCCCAATTCTGCTGAATATAATCTTTTAATCTGTCCATATATTTTTCTTCTCCTTCTTCTTTACAAAGCTTTCATCAATTCAACTAATCGCCGCTTTCCCCGCAAATATTGGCTTCGCACACTCGATGGCTGAAGCTTCAGGATTTGAGCGATTTCTTCCATGTCATATCCTTCAAACAAGTAAAGCGACAAGACCATACGTGCCTGTGCCGGTACTTTCTCCAAGGCATTCCGGACGGAAGCGACCGTCAGCAGCGTTTGTTCTTCCTGTTCGCGCAGCTCTTCCTCGTCGTCTGCCATATCTGGTAGTGTTTCTTCTAACAATTCTTCTTCCGGTAACCGCCTACGCACATAATCAATGGCAGTACGGACAGCAATCCGGCGAATCCAAGCCTCAAAACAGAGTTCGTCATGATATTGATCCAGCTTGTCAAAAATCTTCAGGAAAGTATCCTGCATCGCCTCTTCGGCTTCCGGTGCATTGCCTACTATACGTAAGCAGATCGGATAAACCAACGGGGCAAACCGACGATACATCGCCAGCTGCGACTGGCGATACCGTTTCCGGCATCCGGCTATTAAATCCTGAACTGAATCATCCATTTCTTTTTCTGTTTTCTATCTATAAGACGAAGGCATCAAACCAAAGGTTGCAAAATCGGATAAGAATTTGGGAGATTATTTTCCCAACAACCAGAATGCACAAAAAAAGGCGTGCCATTGCTGACACGCCCTCTTACATTAGAAACAAATTAAAAACTTATTTTACGATTACTTTTACACGTTTTACGTCTGAACCGCTTTCCAAAACTACTACATAAATACCAGCCGGAACATCGATACGAGTATCACCGCTGATACGCTGTCTTGCCTGTACACGACCTGCAATGCTTACAATTGTTACATCGGCATTGGCAATACCACGAACCCATACACAACCCTTACCTGTTGCAATAGAAGCAGCCATGATATCTTCAATACCTGTCGGAATACCTTTATACAATGCCTTGAATGTATAAGACGGTTCTTTCAGAATTACTTCCAACGGATTGCTGTCATCTGTAAAGCCCTTCCAACCAACAAATGTAACACCTGATTCGGGGAAGGCTGTTACTGTTACTACATCTCCGTAATAATATTTCTTCGTAGATGTCCAACCTTGTATTTCTACCTTACCCATCGGTTTCAAACCCGGTGACAATGTCGTATCAGCCTTCACAACGATTGCTGTTGGGTTGGCAACAGATACAGACACTGTTTTGTTCTTGTCTGCCTTCACTGTATAAACACCATTGCTGTTCGGTTTCAGAGTTACACCGTTTGCTGTTACTGATACTTTGTTCTTATCAGCCGCCAAAGTAGCTACAGAGAATGTCAATTCACCGTTGAATGCCACTTCTTGTGCACCTGTCTTGGTCAAGATTGCACCCTGAACTTCATCATTTTCAGGCAACGTAATGACTACAGATTCAGGATTAACATCTTTCAACTGAGCGATGGCAACGATTTCTACGGTTTCATCCGTTACAGTATAAGTAGAACCGCTTGTGAATGGTTTACCGTTTACTGTAAAGGTCTTCATCTCACAATCTGTAAACGGAGTAGCTTTGATTGTCAAAACAGCACCCTTAGCCACTACATCTCCTGTTGCATATTCTTTACCAGAAGCGTCTGTCACAACTACCTTACAGTTTTCTGGAACGAATGTTACCAAGATAGCGTTTGAAACATTTACATACACTTTATGATCGTCACCGCCCTTTACTATTGCATAGTTATCATCATCCGGGTCAAAGATTACAGAATAAGCCTTTCCTGATTCCGGAACGATACCTTCATCTTCCCATTTGAATTTACCAGGAATCTTCGAGCTATTACCACCACTCAATGCAGAATTAGCCAAAGTCTGCTTCTTCGCAATTAAAGAAGATGTAGTAGGCCATGTAAGATCTTTTACAGCTATTTCTGCCGGTTCAATAACTAAAGCAGCTTCATATTCATCTGCAAACGCTGCATACGTCTTATAATTTCCGTCTGCCGTATGAGCATCCAAATAAGGAATTGAAACGCAAACTGTATATGTACCTGCATTTTTCGGAGTAACAACTTCTGCTCCATTTTTATCCTTATATGTAATCTGTACATATTCCTTTACAACAGTCTCATCAAATGGAGTTGTTTCGCCTGTGATAGTCATGTAATTAAGGTCGTATTCCTGCAAAGCCTCATTATAAGTTACTTTTTGCTCTTTCAGTTCAACCTTATACTTATTTGTAATCTCGTGAGAGACATTATACAATACTTTATAAGTAGCATCAGCCTCAACTTTAACATCCGTAACAGTAACAATTCTAGTGTTTGGATCCGGAGTTACAGTTCCTAATGGTTTATCTGACTTTATCGTAGCTAATTTAACACTTCCCAAATCTATTGTCTTTGGTACTTCAATCTTAAAGGTCAATTCTGTACCCTCTTTTACCTTAGTACCCGGAGTGATTACTTTGTCTTCGTTGTAAATAGTTACGTTACCGGGGAATTTATCACCTTCATTGCCTAAGAACAAATCTACAGTGTAATCCTTCAAAGCTTCGCCATTAACAACTTCGGTTTCGATATAAGCCGGAGCATAGTTTGGATCATCGCTTGTACCGTTATTAGCAACGAACTTAACCGTTACCAAATGTGATTTATTCTTATTGGCATCTATCGGTGCATCCAAAACCTTATCTTTATCAGGAGTATTACCTTTAGTTACTATCAAATAATTACCAGCCACAACTACAGAACCCAATGTTACTTTACCTGTATTCGGTGCAATAACATATTTGCCATCTGCTCCAACTGTTATCGTCGGTGCTGTTTCAAAATTCAACTTCGCCGGATCAATTACCAGCTTCAAATCGGGATATGCAGCTGACAATATCGGAGCGTATTCACCTGTTCCCGTTGCAGGGATAGATACTGTTACATTATATGTTCCGGCAGCTGTAGGCGCATCTGTTGTCGGTTTAGCTCCTTGAAGATCAGCATTGGTATAAAGTACCTGCACGCTATTTTCCAATCCCTTCGGAGAAGTTGTAAACTTAAACGTCTTCGGAGTTTTATCGTATGCCTGATGTTGTTCTTTTTTATCAGCTTCCGGAGTAAATTTTACTCTCTGCTGATCTTTGAACTTGATTGTAATACGTGTATCAGTCTTAGGAATAGTAATATCGTATGTGTACTTAATCGCAGGATCAGTAACATTCTTCACCTCTGACTCCGGCACGATAGTCTTAGCTGTAGGCTCTTGTGCAACTCCGTCTACCATAACAGCATCAACAGCCTTAGCACAGCTCCAAGTATCCAAACCATATACAGCTTTAGCTGTCAATTCAAAAGCAAGTTGAGTTTTACCAACGGGCAAATCTTGTCCCATCGTCCCATCTGCAAAGTTTTTTCCTCCTATTACCACTTTATCACCAACGAACGCGCCTCCGTTAATAGTAGCATTTTCAATAGTCAATCCTGTTTCAACATTTTCCGTTTCATCAAACGTTACAACAATAGCTACATTTTCACTCAGATTGTCTATCGTCAAAATCTTATTGCTCTTATTCTTCTCATCTGGAACTAAAGAAGCTGACTTATCCTCTCCATTTACAGAAATCTTTGCAGTGAATCCTGTATCTTCTGTAATAGTTACTTTGATTGTACTACCTTTTGTTACTTGATTCTTCTTTCCAGAAGTCAACTCAGTAGTTTTGTTCTCATAGATTGATTCTATTTTGTATTGACCACCCTTTTGTTGAGTATTGTCAAAAGATACTTCACAACTAGCCTTTGTCAATTCCACATTGATAGATGGATTTACAATACCACTCTCTACCGTTGATGCACCTTTTTGGAAATAACCGGCAACGATAAATTCTCCACCGTCTTTCGTCATCTGCGCATCATCTGTCGCAGTTAATGCCGTAACATCTTTAAATGTTTTGATAGAATAATCTTTATAACTATCCTTCAACCAAAATTGCAAATGGTCTCCTTGATGTACCTCGTTATCTGTTCTAGTTGCAGTACTATTTACATAACGCAAGCTTTCCGGCAATTTTTTCAATGTCAATTTAGCTGGATTAATAACGATGTTCTGCAACTTTACAGTTACTTTTCCATCATATGTAAATTCACATTCATACGTTGTCGACGTATTAATGAAAACATATTTATCACCTGAAGCCTTTGCAAAATAGAATTGTTCAGGATTTGTAGCGAACAAAGCATGTGCCTCATCTTTCGCATCGACATAGCTTCCACCGCTTAATTTACGCCAAACATATCCTGTCATTTTGCTGCTAGACAAATCTTCATTCTTTGATTCAGTCAAAAGATACCCTTTATTCTTCAAAACTTCCAAGACATTGAGTCCTTCATTTGCTGTACGTATAGTGTTTCCCCCTAAATCAAATGTCTGTGTTCCCCAAACAGGAGTAACACCGTCTGCACAAGTAATATGCTTTAAACTGTTTCCACTAACTCTCAGTGTTGACAATTTTGTAGCTGCCTTCAGATTCAAGTCTGTAAGTTCGTTGTTTTCTATTTCAAACGTTTCAACAACTGCTAATTCTGAGAAATCACCACCACCAATTTTGTTATTAGATAAGTAAACTTCCTTCAATGTATTATTAGCACCACTAGCAAAACCTGTTCCTAAACTTGCTATTTGATTATTGGAAGCATTTATACTCACTAAAGCATTTAAGCTAGAAACATCAAAACCCGCCAACTTGTTATTAGATACATCAACTATCTTAACATCCGGTGAGTTTAACGTCAGTGAAGTTAAACCTACACCTGATGCCGTGAATGAATTCAGATTAGGAACACCCTGTGCATCTATTTCCGTAACAGATGCATCACCTGTAACAGTAAATGTAACATTACATGGATTTAATGTGAAATTTCCATTTGATGTATCAAATGTATATTGAGCGACCTCTACAGAATTGTTCTTGATAGTATAAACAAGACCTTTTCCACTAACTTCTGCCTGAGGTAATCCACTTATAGAAGTTGCTTTAATACCTCCCGCTGTTCCACTAAAAGTTACTGTTACTGTTCCTGTATTCTTTGGAACTTTGAATACAATGTTCGCCTTCAAAAACCCAGCCGATGTTAATAACATCAGCAATGCTAAAAGTAATCGTTGTTTCATAAAATATAATTTTTAAGTTAATAGTCTTACTTGTGTAATATACGTCTATCTATCTCTTTGTAATATAAAGTCTTCCTCTCCTGTTTTCACGCAGGTGGTTTGCTGCATTCGTAACTTTTACCCATTAATCATGTTGTTAACAAATGCTGATATGCCACAAAAATAGGAATAAAATTCATAATCTATCTATTTTTAGTAGATTATTTTTCACTTTTCACCGTTTTTTATACGATTTCATCCGTGCTTCTTTATATAATGTATAAGGCACACCTGGCATTCTTCCACGCACGAAGAACAAAGCTTTTTCAAGACTGTATCCAGTCATAGGCTATCATTCAAATATACAAAAAACTATCATAATAAAAAAGTCTCCCTATCGGAATAGAGAGACTTTTTTAAACACGCTTTCGCCCTCACGGGTTACTCGTTACAAGAATCATATCCAAATTCTTGTGCGTGTAAATTGTAATATATTCGTGTAAATATCAGGAGCCTGAGGCCCCTGATAAGTTGTTAGTCATAACTTAATTATTTAACAACCACTTTGAAGCTTTCGCCGTCAACTGATACAACTACTACACCAGCAGGAGCAGCGATTGTAGCATTGTCAGAAGTCAATACTTCGTTAGCAACTACCTTACCTAAGATTGTGCTTACGATTACAGACTTACCTTCTGCACCCTTAACAACTACAGCACCGTTAACACCAGCTACTACTACGCTACCTTCAGCAGTAATTTCTTCGTTAGCTGTCGGAGTACGAGTTTCGTCTTCGTTCATATTGAATACGTCACCCTTCTGGTATGTTTCATCAACAACCAAGCAACCATTTACCCAACGCAAATAACCTTCATCATGCATCTTATAACCTGATTTATTATAACCATTAGGATCATAATCTTTCCACTGAGTCTGGATCTTGAAGTTATCATCAACCATTGAATCTGTATACTTGAATGCGAACTTAGCTACATTGAAACCAGGAGTTGACAAATCAATTACAGAATATTTAGTTCTGTCTTCTTCATTGTTGATTACATACAATTTATCAGCCTTTGTCATATCAACACTATCTGTTAATACATGGATAGCATCAACAAATGCTAATTTTGCACACTTGTTACCTTCTTCAGTTTCATTGATAAACGGATTGTTGTGAATTGAGACCTTCAAATCAGCAGCCAAAATATTAGCTGTATCAATCATGTTAATCAAATAACGACCTTGGTTGTAAGATACTGGAACTGCATGTTTACAAGGAGGAGTTGCTGTAAAGCCGTGTTCTTCACAATACCAACCTTCTTTGTGTTCAATATTAACACCTAACAAGTACTGATAACAAGTATTGTTACCACGATTTACATAAGCAGTATCCGCATACAATGCAGGATTGATATCCTTGAATTGTTCAACATTATCAATATTCAAGAAACTTACAGGACGTTCCAATAATGTAGAAGCCTTCGTATCTTTCTTTTCATAAACTACTTGAGCTTCATTATCTGCACGATACAATTTAATTGTATCCAAGTTAGCAGTAGTTACCAACTTACGATATTCAGGAGCCTGTACTTTTGTTACGAACATCAAAGAGTTTGCATCTTCTGCATACATTTCCATGTTCTTCCAAGTACCATAATCGGCAGAGTTATGCTGGTATACTTTCTTTGTCGCATAAGCTTTATTAGTTAAAGCAATAACACCTCCGTCTGCATTATAAGTTTGTTTTTCTCCTTCGTCAAAACCAGTAGAGCGCAGTGCCACATAGTTATATGTTTCACCATCTGCTTTCAACTTCAATGCAAAACGTTGAGCTAAGCGGTTATTTACCTTATTAGTTTCATCACAGATATAGTAATCCAAATTAACTTTGTCGTTCATCTTAACGAATTCGTTATTACTTCTGTTCTGGAATGCATAAGGCAAAATCACCAAGGTGTCTTTCTTAGCATCAATACGACTCTTCACCGGATTCCATTCTTGCAACTCTGAAACCACCAAGATAGAGTCTGTTTCACTTGTATGTTTATCAACATTTTTATTAACCAAAGACAAGTTCCACTTCGCAGCCTTTGCTTCTTCTACTGTAGCACCGATCTGATGTGATCCAACATGGTTTTCTGTCCAGTAAACATTTACTTCAGCATCACCTTCTGCCTTACGTATCTGACCTAAATACCAAGTAGTATTCTTCAAATCATTAGTTGTCAACACTTTGTATCCATCATTCTTCTTATGATTTTCTACAGCTGTGATTGTGATATAATCTCCCTGATCAATTCCTGCATTTGTAGCATTCGCTGGAGCACCAGCCAAATCAACTACACGGTAATAAGTCTTACCTAAATCCTTACGTAATTCTGTAATAGTTACTGAAACAGATGGATTTTCACGGTTTGTCAAAGTAAAACCTTTAATTGTAGTAGTACCACCATAATAAGCCGAAACAGCCCATTGTGCTTCAGGAGCTTTTTCATACAAACCGTTAGCAGGTACGAAGTCTGCCTTACCATCTCTTACAGCCAAACGACCATCTTTCTTATAAGCTTCCGCATTTGCAACAGCACCTTCAAAGTCAATTGTATAGAATTGACCTGTTAAGAATTGCTTAGGATTAACAATTGTACTTGCATCCAATGTAGTTGCAGCCCAATTTTCTGCCGGCACTGCAGGAGTCTGATTCTCTTTAGCAATACTTAGTCCATATGTATCGTTTACATTAGCAACATACAAACGATACGGGAAATTCATAGTCGATAAAGAAGTTTCATGAGTTTCATCACCAACCAATACCTGAACTAAACCAGAACCATTATCAGCTTTTTTGAATTGGAAACGACCAAAATCATCTGAGGTGTTAGAAGCAGTTGCAATATCAACCAATTTAAACTGACCCTTCAAAGAATAACCGTCAGAAGTTATTGCAGCGTCTTTATCAAACCAAATAAATTTACCATCTTCATTCATCAAATGATAAACATTATCGTTAGTAGACAGATTAGTTCCATCAACCATAGCTTTTAGAACGCCATTAAAAGCCTCAGAATGAGTTATTTCCGCTGTTTCATCTTTTAATGAAGAAATAGCCAAATTGAAACCATTTTTCAAATAGTCATTCAATTCTTTGCCCGTATAAGCTACAGTATATGCAGTTTCTACAGAAACGAACAAAGCCGCATTCATAATATATGTATCATATTCTGTAGCCTTACTAGTAGACCAAGTGAATGTAGTAGTAGCAAATTCCGCATATTGCAAATTACCATCCTTATCTCTCTTGGCAATAGCAAAATAGGGAGTCTCTTTACCATCCTGCATCAATGGAACAACTTCAATATATTCATCTAACCCCGTTAAAGAAAATTCAATTCCATTATTTGCAACCAAACGACCTTCTAATAAAGTCCAATAATAATCAGGAGCATCGGTAGCGACATTTGCAGAAGAGATAGAAGAGTAAGCACTAACACCTACATTCCCATTGGAATGATTAGCAAGAACATACTGTTCCCGAGTATTAGCTGATCCAATTTTTCCTACATAAGCGACACGTGCATTGTTAGTAAATCCATTTAATACATGCCCATTTAAAGCTGCGACATAAGTCGGAAGAGTACCTGTAGCTTCCACAGCTTTCTCAACATCAGCAGAAGTAGCGCGAGTTTCAACCTGAGTCGGAGTTGCTAGCATCGGTTTTGCGTTACCTGCATATACTGAGAATGCAGAAGATAACAGCAAGCTAGCTACTAAAGTAGAAAACTTTTTGTTCATAATAAATAAATTAATATTAATAATAGAGTAATAATAAATTCTTCTTTTTCCTATAAGGCTTCCGAAAGTTCTAAAAACGGAAGCGGTGGCATTTCATTTTTAGCCACAATCAACAATGCAAAGGTAAATCCTTTTTTTATACCTGCAAATAAACTGACCTATTTTTTTATCAATTGGTTAGGTTTCTTATCAACCCCCTATTTTCAGGCGACAAAACCATGGGTTTGGATAACGAAACCTGGGTTCTATGATCGAAGTATAGCCAAGAGGTTGTTGCCAGTAGAGATTTCTATAGATGTATATATAATATAAGGTATAGAGAAAATCATAAGATCGTATTCGTTCTTTTCTCTTGAAAGAAAAGAAGCAAAAGTTCAAGATCATGCCTGTTCTTTTGCCTTGATGCAAAAGAACCAAAAAATCAAGGCTCACACTGCGGAGGCTACGGTCTTGGTCGCTACGCTAAAATCTCGGAAAACTCGCTTCGCTCAAACAGCCGAGATTTTTTAACGCTCCGCTCGGTCGACCGCTTAACGCCTCCTCCGTTAGGCCGAAACAATTGAAAATTGAGAATTGAAAATTTATAAGGCCGGATTACATGGGGGTATTTAATTCCCCGTTGAGTTTGGTAAATGCGAGTAGAGGCGCAGCGTGCTGCTCCTCCATCCCAACGCGACAGGATAAAACAATAAATAACACAATAAGCCCATTCGTTTTTATTGATTGTTATTTGGTTGTACAAAACGACGCAAGGCAAGTTCCATGGATAAATGAAGGAGAAAAAGAAAATTGTCAATCGTCAATTATCAATTGTCAATTGGATTGGCCTCGTTCTGGTGAGCGTTAAGCGTAGGAACGGAGTGAAGCGGCCGGAGCGTCGCTGTCTGAGCGAAGCGAGTTTGCGGCGCGCACAGCGTAACGAAGTGACGGAGTAGCTCAGCAGACGCAGCCTTGAACTTTTGGTTCTTTTCTTTCAAGAGAAAAGAACGGACAATCACTTGGGTTAAGCCAAAAGAACGGACAGCCTTCACATCCTTCACAGGAACAGACAGAATATGAGACAGATAAACAGGTGTGTGAAGGGTATAAAAGAAAATCAGATATAGGTATAATCAATTCCAGCGAGTATCAAAAACGAACCAGACGAAGATCGTTTTTGATACTCGTTACTTTTGGAGCAAAAGACGCCGGCTTTTCATCCATATACGCCGGGAATTCATGAAAAGACGCCGGCTTTTGGAGCATTCATAGGCAGGAATGAAAAGAAAGGCGATAGGATGCAGAAAAACACCATTTTGCAAACTTCAGTTTACAAAACAAAGGCCAGGAAGAAAGGCTTTCCGGAAAAGAGAATTTATTGCTGAAAAATTTCCTTAATCTGCTATTTCCAATAAAAAAAAATAGTACTTTTGTACGCGTTAAACAAAAAGACGCTCCGGCTTGTTCTCTATATAGTGCGGCAAGTCGGGAACAGAAAAGTTTCAGGACTGGCTAAGAAGAAAATAAATAAACATAAATAAAGTCAATCACTTAAATTATTAACAAGATGGCAAATTTAGATTTAAGCAAGTACGGTATTACCGATGTGAAGGAAATTGTACACAATCCTTCTTATGATGTACTGTTCGCTGAAGAAACAAAAGCTAGTTTGGAAGGCTACGAAAAAGGACAGGTTACAGAATTGGGTGCTGTGAACGTGATGACTGGTATCTACACTGGTCGTTCTCCTAAAGATAAATTCTTCGTTAAGAATGAAGCTAGCGAAGATACTGTATGGTGGACTTCAGAAGAATACAAAAACGATAACAAGCCTTGTTCAGAAGAAGCATGGGCTGACTTGAAAGCTAAAGCTGTTAAAGAATTGTCAGGCAAACGTTTGTTCGTTGTTGATACATTCTGCGGTGCTAACGAAGCTACTCGTTTGAAAGTACGTTTCATCATGGAAGTTGCATGGCAGGCTCACTTCGTAACAAATATGTTTATCCGTCCGACAGCTGAAGAATTGGCTAACTACGGTGAACCTGATTTCGTATCATTCAACGCTGCTAAAGCAAAAGTTGACAACTACAAAGAATTAGGTTTGAACTCTGAAACTGCTACAGTATTCAACTTGAAGACTAAAGAACAAGTTATCCTGAATACTTGGTACGGTGGTGAAATGAAGAAGGGTATCTTCTCAATCATGAACTACCTGAACCCGTTGCGTGGTATCGCTTCTATGCACTGTTCAGCTAATACAGACAAAGAAGGTAAGAGCTCAGCTATCTTCTTCGGTTTGTCAGGTACAGGTAAGACTACTTTGTCAACTGACCCGAAACGTCTGTTGATCGGTGATGACGAACACGGATGGGATGACGAAGGTGTATTCAACTACGAAGGTGGTTGCTACGCTAAGGTTATCAACTTGGATAAGGAATCAGAACCAGATATCTACAACGCTATCAAACGTGACGCTTTGTTGGAAAACGTTACAGTTGATGCTAACGGTAAGATCGACTTCGCTGATAAGAGCGTAACTGAAAACACTCGTGTTTCTTACCCGATCTATCACATCGAAAACATCGTTAAACCGGTTTCTAAAGGTCCTCACGCTAAACAAGTAATCTTCTTGTCAGCTGATGCATTCGGTGTATTGCCTCCAGTATCTATCTTGACTCCGGAACAGACTAAGTACTACTTCTTGTCAGGATTTACTGCTAAGTTGGCTGGTACAGAACGTGGTATCACTGAACCGACTCCGACATTCTCTGCTTGCTTCGGTGCTGCATTCTTGTCATTGCACCCGACTAAGTACGGTGAAGAATTGGTTAAGAAGATGGAAATGACTGGTGCTAAAGCATATTTGGTTAACACTGGTTGGAACGGTACTGGTAAGCGTATTTCTATCCGCGATACTCGTGGTATCATCGATGCTATCCTGGATGGTTCTATCAACAGCGCTCCTACTAAGAAGATCCCGTACTTCGATTTCGAAGTTCCGACTGCATTGCCAGGTGTTGATCCTGCAATCTTGGATCCGCGCGATACTTATGCTGACGCTGCTCAGTGGGATGAAAAAGCAAAAGACTTGGCTGCTCGCTTCATCAAGAACTTTGCTAAATTTACAGGTAACGAAGCTGGTAAGGCTTTGGTTGCTGCTGGTCCGCAATTGTAATTTATATTACATTACATATCAGACAATCATAAGAAAGAGGGTGCATTCATTGCATCCTCTTTTTTTATGCTTTTTTCCAATATTTTTCCAAATTATTTCTATTTATAAACGTACTTTAAAAAACTTTTTCTATCTTTACCGAAAATTCGCGGAAAGAGAGATGAATATGCAAAAATACATACTATTTATATGGACAGTCTTATTGGGATTGGTAGCTTGCAGCAAGGATGAGAGTTATCAAATTGAAGGAAAACTCACTCAATTGCAAGACCCTACCCTGTATGTCGTATTTGAAAATGAAAGCGCGAAAGCAATTGATACCATTACCTGTGAAACTGACGGAACCTTTAAACTCAGACATAAGACGGGCGACTTCCATACAGCCACGCTGTTCTTTGAGAACCGTACTCGCGTTGTGAATGTATTTTTGGAAAAAGGAAAGAAAATTAAAATAACAGGAGACATAACAAATCCCAAGTTATTGACAATCGAAGGAGGTAGTTCAATCAACAGTCAGCTGACCGATCTGAGAAAAGCCTCGGCTAATCTGTGGAAAGAACAGGCCAAGTTATTGTATCAAATCGATCAAAAGGCCAAGAATCCCATCGAAGAAGCCGATCTGATAGCGAAATTAACGAATATCAATCATCAGTTGGCCGAAGAAGCCGTAGTCTACATCAAAAAGCATACGGACAAAGCGGTATCACTTGCTCTGATCCAATATTTTTTCACGAATCCGGACGATACCAGGGAAGCCGATGAACTATTGGCTCTGATCTCTCCTGAACTACGTACCCACTTCCTTTATAAAGAACTGGAAGAATACAGCGCACGTACCAAAAGGACAAATATTGGAGAAGAAGCGCCTGATTTCAAGGTTAAAAACGTACACGGACAAGAATTTAAGCTGGACACCGTCAAGCATAAATACACCTTGTTGGCATTTGTACCGTCCTGGGAAGGAAAGACTAAACTGACAGACCCTTACATGGTGCAAATCGCCCAAAAACATCCAGAAAAGGAATTAAACCTGCTGGTAGTCACGATGGACAACAATTGCAATCAAATACGGAATTACCTTCAATCAGACAGCATCGCATGGAATCTGGTAGCCGATTCAGCAGGTCAGGCTACAGCCTTGATGGACCTGTACAACGTCAGTGAATTGCCGCTCTGCTATCTAATAGACAAAGACAAGAAGATTCTGCTGAAATCAGAAAACAGCCTGGAGGTAAACGACGTATTGGATGAATTGCTGGGAGAATAAAATCAGGTGACACCGCATCTGCGGGAACACCAGTATTCATTTTAAAACTTTAACTATGTTGGTCAAGACTTTTGCAGCCGCCGTACAAGGTATATCGGCAACAATCATCACAATCGAAGTAAACTGTAGTAAAGGCATTCAGTTCTTTTTAGTCGGACTTCCGGACGTAGCCGTACGGGAAAGCCATGAACGTATCATATCTGCCTTACAGGAAAGCGGATATAAGTTTCCCCGCAGCCGGATCGTTATCAACATGGCTCCAGCCGATATCCGGAAAGAAGGTTCGGCCTACGATCTTCCGCTAGCCATCGGCATACTGGCCGGAGCTGAAATGATCAGTTCCGAAAAGCTTTCCCAATACATGTTGATGGGAGAATTATCGCTCGACGGCACTTTAAAGCCGATAAAAGGCGTCTTACCCATTGCGATTAAAGCCAGGGAAGCCGGATTCAAAGGATTCATCTTACCGCAGCAAAATGCCCGGGAAGCCGCTGTTGTCAATAAGCTGGAAGTATATGGCGTTACGAACATACGGGATGTCATCGAATTCATTGATGGTAAAAAGGAACTGGAACCAACTATCGTAGATACGAGAAAGGAATTTTATGCCCGCCAACTACAGTTTGAATATGATTTTTCGGAAGTGCGCGGACAGGAAAACGTCAAACGTGCCTTGGAAGTAGCTGCAGCAGGCGGACATAACTTACTGATGATCGGTCCACCGGGAAGTGGAAAATCCATGATGGCCAAACGATTGCCCTCTATTCTGCCACCATTCACTTTGCACGAATCCTTAGAAACGACCAAGATTCATTCGGTAGCCGGGAAAATCGGGAATGAAACCTCATTAATGACCCAACGGCCATTCCGTTCGCCACACCACACGATCTCAGATGTAGCCATGGTAGGCGGAGGTTCTTATCCGCAACCCGGAGAAATCAGTCTAGCCCACAACGGTATTCTATTTTTAGATGAACTGCCCGAATTCAACCGAAGTGTACTGGAAGTCATGCGGCAACCACTAGAAGACCGGATGATCAGTATTTCACGGGCTCGCTTTACGGTAGAATATCCGGCAGGCTTTATGTTGGTAGCTTCCATGAATCCTTGTCCATGCGGCTACTATAATCATCCCACCAAAGCCTGCGTATGCTCACCCGGAGTTGTCCAGAAATACATGAACCGGATTTCAGGTCCATTACTCGATCGGATTGACATTCAAATTGAAATCGTTCCGGTACCCTTTGAGAAGATCTCGGAACAAACACCGGCTGAGCCAAGTTCCGCCATTCGGGAACGGGTCATTGCAGCCCGAAACATTCAGGAAGAACGTTTCAAAGACCATCCGGGATTCTATTGTAATGCCCAAATGAACAGCCGGCTATTACATACCTATGCCGTACCGGATGCGGAAGGATTAAAACTACTCAAGAATGCCATGACGAAGTTGAACTTATCCGCCCGTGCTTACGACCGGATATTGAAAGTATCACGGACAATTGCAGATCTGGAAGGTTCGGCATCCATTCAGTCCAATCATCTGGCAGAAGCCATTCATTACCGGAATCTGGATCGTGAAGGATGGGGCATCTGAGCGCAGTGATTACTGAGCCAGCCGCTTATTATTTTCAACCAGTAAGTTCAACGCCTTGAGCTGTGCTTTCGAAACCTTAAGGTGTTGCAGGGAACGTTCGTACACATCCCGCCGATGGCAATCAGAACCTATAAAGGTATAATAACTCTTGGCCAGTAAATCTTCCGCCCGTCTTAACGGACTCGGACCATACGTACCAGCCAGCGACATCAGATTCAGCTGAAGAGCTATCCCATGTTCGAACAACCAGTCATAATCTTCCGGACTCATATACCGGTAACGCTCAGGATGAGCCAGAATAGGTTGATAGCCTTCGGCCTGCAAATCAAACAAAATCTCGCGAAATCCCAAAGGAGGCATCAGATAAGAAGTTTCTACCAGTACATGCGTTCCATTGAAAGTCAACAATCCTTCTTTTCGGCGTTCTGAGAAAGCAGGATCAAGCATATATTCGGCAGCAAGCCGCAATTCAATGGACGCTGGCTGTTCAGAACAGAAACGTTCAAACCGCTCCTGAAGAAAATCAGCCCGATTGGAAGTCAATTCTTCCATGACATGAGGTGTAAAGAAAAGGCGCTGCACGCCTATCGACTCCATCAGTCTCAATGCCTGCAACGCCTCATCCTTATTTTCTGCTCCATCGTCGACTGCAGGAAGCAAATGACAATGAATATCCGTCATTCCTTCCAGCAGTCCACTTTTCAGTATCTTTTTCTTTCCAAATAATCCAAACATGGTTTATTTTTTCTTCTTCTCATTACCATACCCGTAGCCATAGCCATAGCCGTATCCGTAACCATAACCATAGCCACCATGATGCCCTTTCACGTAGTTCAATACCAAGGAGAATTTCGGGAAACGACGTGGAAGCATTTCCAAAGCCGGAATCTGACGACGATCCAGCACGCCGGCACGGATGACACAGATAGTCAAATCAGCCAGTCGGGCTACAATCTGCGCATCAGCCACCAATCCGGCAGGTACGTTATCTAACAAGATATAATCATAACGAGTACGCAATTCTGCGATCATGGCATCCAGGCGTTTGTTCTGCAACAATTCTGCCGGATTAGGAGGTACCGGACCCGCATGAATCACATCCAAGCCGGGAACCAGTTCATCCTGACAGATCAACGAAGTCACATCCGTTACTTTACCCGACAGATAATTCGTGATACCTTCACCCCTATAGCCCGCCTGCTTACCCAATGTACCTTTACGGATATCCAAATCCAGTAAAACAACTTTCTGATGTGTCAACACCAAACTAGCCGCTAAATTGGAAGAAATAAAGGTCTTACCTGCACCAGCATTCATTGAGGTAAACAACAATACCTGCATGTGTTCATCTCCACCTCGCATAAAATCCATATTCGCACGCAAAATACGGAATGCCTCAGAGACGGCATCACGGCTACCTTCCTTAACAACCAGTTTCTCCTGATTCTTTTCCAATGCCGGAATTTCACCCAATAAAGGAAGAGCCGTACGGTCTTGCACATCTTTCATGGAACGGATACGCGTATCATTAGCCCAACGCAGCCACAAAATACCGGCAGGAATAGCCAATCCCAGGATCAAACCAGCCAGCATAATCATAGCCGATTTCGGAGCAACAGGAGCCGAACTACCCGTAGCTTCATCCAACACACGCATGTTACTTTCCGTCATAGCCTGTGTCAACGCATTCTCTTCACGCTTATTCAGCAAGAACAAATACAAAGCCTCTTTAATCTTCTGCTGACGTTCTACAGAAAGCACATACTTCTGCTGAGTCGGAACAGCCGATATACGTTTGGTAATCTGTTCTTCCTGCATCCGGATATTATCACTTTTAATATCTAAGCTGACAATCAGGTTGTCGATAGCCCGAATGATTGTCTGCTTCATCGCACCCAAATTATTATTCAAATCCATAACAACCGGGTTCCGGTTACTACTGTTACTGATCAGACGGTCACGCTTCAGTAACGTCTCATTATAAACGGCAATCTGTTGTTCAATATTGGCATCCGATATTCCAGTATTGGCAGGAATCAGATCAGAAGCCTTGTTCGGGTCAGACAAATATTCCCGAATATATTTAGCCATAGTCAATTGGTTTTCAACCATAACACCTTCCTGCTGGAAACGGCTGGTTGATTCAAGATACATACCCGATTCAGAAGTAATATCCGTCAATCGGTTTTCCTGCTTAAACTTTTCAATATCCGCATCTACGCTACCCAATTCTTTTTCAATAATCACCAGACGTTCTGCAATGAACTCAGAAGTATTAATCGTAATCTGGTTCTTATCATCAATGGCTGCTTCATTGTATACAGCAATCAATGTATTCAGCACATCTTCAGCCCGGGAGATAGAGACATCCTGCAGCGTCAAATTAATGATTGTAGAAGTCTTAGACGCTAAACTTGTCTGCAAGTTATTCAAATAGCTTTTAGCGACGCCTTCCAGATTAGACTTCCGAACCTGAATAGGTGTATTAAAATATTGATTGGTGTAATAGAAACTCGGATTTACGATAACTTTCCCCACAGGAGTAGAGATGGAATCTTTTAAAGCCACCTTTACCTGTTTCGAGATTTCCTGCTCTTTCCCGTTTTCATCTATTACGACAAAATCAGACAGCATAACTTCATTTTCATTCAAAGGTGTCACCTTTAATGCAAAAGACTGACTGGCCTCTGCCTCGGGGAAAGACAACGATACCGGAGACTGACGATATAATTCAATCTTCCGAAGTTGCGGTTTAATCGTATAGCTTACATCCAGATGCAAGCGCTGAGCCACCTTTTCCATCAAGCGGTAAGTCTTGAAGACCAACACTTCATTATCCACATTATTCTTAAAACCTAAAGAAGTCAGGTCTGTTGAGAATCCGAAGTTATTAGCCAAGTTACCGTTCTTATTCTCTTCTTTGATCATGACAGAGGCAGTACGCGTATACACCCGTGGTGCTTGTAATAAATACAAGTAAGCCAAACCTGTACAGAGCACTAATGATAAAAGGAACCATTTCCAATTGACAAGGCAAATATGCAACAAGTCCATCAGGTTTAATTCGTTCCCGTTCTCTTCCTGCCATTCGCGATCACGAATCTGTGTATTATCTGAATAATCCATTTGATTCATCGTTTTGAGGTTTTTCGAATTAGAAGCTTAATTATTTAAACACAGTGACCAACAAAGAAGCTACTGCCGCTAAAACAGAAACAGCCGACAACCAGACACTCACTGAGTTGTTCTGATTGATATCACGCTGACCAGCTTTCGCTTTATTCGGTTCTACATAAACAATATCATTCTGTTGCAAATAATAACAAGGAGATGTAAATATCTCTGACGAACGCAAATCATGGAATAAAATGGTGCGTTTACCATTTTCCTCGCGGATAACTGCTACCCGGTCACGCCGACCATAAATGGTCAAATCTCCAGCCATACTCAAAGCTTCCAGCAATGTAATACGATCACCTGTTATCGTAAATGATCCGGGACGAGCAACTTCACCCATAACGGATACTTTATAATTCAAGAATTGTACTGTTACAACCGGATCTTTAATATAATCTCCACTTATCAATTTTTCTTTTATCAAATCGCGTAATTCCAAACGAGAAAGACCTGCCACATGGATCTTGCCTAAAATCGGGAAGTCAATATCTCCATTGGTATCTACCAAATAACCTAGTACACGTTGTTGACCGGCACTTTCACTACCAATCTGATACGTTACTAACGGCATATTAAAAGGCAATGCCAACTCAGGATCCTTACTGTTCACCATAATGGAGAGCAAGTCATCTTCGTGAATAAACACTTCGTATTTTCGTTCAATATCCTGTTGTTTCAAAGGCACGACATCTTGCAGATATACGACCTCTTTTGTTGAGTTACAAGCTGAGAACAGGATGACCCAGCTCAACAACATCCATTTCGCGAGCTTTCCAATTTGCATACTTTTGATTTTGTTTATCTGAAAATTCCGGTCTAAGTTCCGGATAAAATGAAACTCCTAGCCTATAACCCGTAAACGAAAAAATTGTTTACTAAAGTCATCTAATTATGAAGAAACACAAAGACACGGAACTACGAGTTCATACAAATCCCGAAGTGCCGTGCCTCAATGATAGAATAATATCTTACTTATCCGATATTACCACCTGAATGTTCCGGCGTTAAAGATCCGTATTCATAAGAGACCTTCATGGAAACACCGTTATACACTTTTACTGGAACACTAATTGAAACCGGCTGTCCCTTAAACATAACAGATACTGTCATGGAAGAAGTTGATATCTTATGCTGAACAGCAACTGTTGCCTTCGTATCACCACTGATACTGATCTCATTCAATTTCACCTGCTGCGTTGAAACAGAAGATTCACTACCTTTTGCATTACGGATCATTCGGTTTAATTCAGAAGCTAATTCTGTTGCATCAGCTTCACTGACACCAGATAAAGCAGTACGTATGATAGATGCCAGATCACCGTCAACTTCCCATCCGTTCTTTGATTCAACCGTCAACGGAACTTTTACAGCATCCAATTTACCTCTGTTATCAAATTCTTGAGAAGCACCATCTTCTGTTGTTGCAGTTTTAGCACCCCATTGAGCTTCTACACCAAAAGCATGACTAGAAAAGTGATCCAGTTCACCTACATAATCTCCGGTTTCCGGATCAACAGTCATATCACTTTCTACTTTCCATGTACCATTTTCTTCCACGTAGTGTTTCATATTGGCAAAATACAAGTCTGAACTTGTGTTACGAACTACCTGAATTTTTACAGGCTGTTCAAATTGCTGTCCATCAGGAGTACAATAGATAACAGACAAAGCGCCCATATTATCTTTTTCAGCACGTGTAATATATTCTGTAATTGATACCTCTGTTGCGGCAGTCACTGATTGGGGTTGGAAAAACAAAGTAGTAAATTCATCACGTTTTTCTTCTAAAACCAATTCTGCATCAGGAGATAAAGTTACTGATTCATTCTGCTGAGTCAATTCAAAATCTAACGACAAAATTTCAGATTCTGCAACTGTTACTTGAGAAGATGCTGCAACATAACCGTCTTTATAAGCTGTTACAGTCACGTCACCTGCACTTCCGATAGCCAACGTATAATTACCTTCGCTATCTGTAGTTGATGTAATTTCACCGGCTGCTACGGTTACATCAGCTAATGGTTTTCCCATTTCCATTACTCGTCCTGAAACATAAGCTTCAATTTTAGTTTCCACTTGTTCAGGTGTCTGCGTTACCTCATCTTCATCTTTACAAGATGTAAATGAAAGACTTGTGCTTAATAACAGGGCAAAAGCAAATGCCCCTGTCAAATACTTGTTCATACGTTTTTTATTTATAATTAATATTTCTTTATATGACTTTTTTGCTGTCAATAAGTTAAACGTTTAATTCATTCTAATACAACTTATTCATAGATTAAAGCTGTTCTACAGTTCTTTACTCAATGCATAATATATAGATATGCCACAAAAGTAGTGAATAGTTTGATTCAACAACCTATTTTGTTGTAAAAAAACACAGATTTAAGAAATTATCCACTTCCTAGCTCTCTTCTAATGCTTATGTACCTCTCCATACAACCTGAACTGCTTAAAGTCTCATCAACTGCTTCCGTACATAATCCGGATTATAGAAACGATTTGTCCTGCTGACAACCGGATCTGTCTGATACCGGCGTCCCAATCGTCTTTCGGCATATTCATTACCACTTTGTGCTTCATAGGTCAGCCCCCAATACTCTGGCAAACGGATTCGAACTGCTTTACGTTGCATCCGTTTCTTTCGAGGCAAAGGTACAGAAAAACTAAAACCTCCATTGGCTTCTCCTCCGGAAACCATAGCAAACAAACCAACGGTTGTTTCTCCAAAATGACGGACACAATCAAACCGGGCTCCATAATCCCCATAAATATATCGTTCGGCAGTCAGTTCCAATTCCAACTGATAATGAGGCTCAAAATATCGTCCCCATACAGCACCACTCAGCCGTTCCCAACGGCTGACTTGCCAACGCCCTTCCTGTACGACGGATGCTCCCGTAAGTCCTCCCCGAGCTCCTAATAGCCAGCGGTCATTAGCCGTTCTCCATGTTAACTGCAAATCGGCACCGATTCGCTGCTGAGTAAAATTACCTACAGTCAAAGAAGCCATCCATCGTTTCGGCAAACGGATTTCCTGACGAAGGGTCAATAGACCAGCCCGGATATAATCCATCTCACCTACCATATTATTCCAGATCGGGAATATGACTTGCCCCGTAAAGCTGGCTCCTTTCCACAATTGCATTTCTACAGCCGGGGCTATGTTTACCGAAGCGCCATAGATTTTATCCAACCAGGAATTACGCAACTGCAACTGGGGATAAACAACAAAATCAACTCTGCCGGCACTTCGATGTTCAGTCTTTGTCCCTGAGAAACGACGCATAACATCATCCGTTTCATAAGTCAATAACAGACGGTTGACAAAATCAGCCCACGAAATACGGTCTTCCCGATAATCAGCCCAGTCTGCTGCTGAAACTTTAACCAGTATTTGGGGCAAACCATTTTCTAAAATAACCAGATGCGTATCTTGCACCAAATCTTCCTGAACAGCCAGAGTACGCAAAATTTCCGCCAGACCACGTACCGGACCCCGATATACAGGATCTTCCCAACATAAATAAACACCTTCCGGATCTGCAACTTCCCGTATATTTTCCATTCCCATCTGCCTCAATAATGAGGTATACGAACCGGCACCCGCCAGCCAAGGGAAAAAGAATAGAAAGCCTATCAATAGTATCTGTTTCATCTGCATTACTTCGTTTTATTCGTTTTTCTTCTTAGAAGATCAATACAGTTTTACTTCATACCGGAGTCCGCCACAAACAGCCTGCCAGTCATAGCAAAACACATGGAGAGAAAGATGTTTCCACAACCGGAGAGCTGTTCCGACATTCATCACATCCGAATCATATTCTACCATGAGTGCCCAATCCGGATAAAAAGCCGGACGGTATTCCAAACCGCCTAAAACACCTTTATTCAAGCTACCACTACGAAATGGAATATGACCACCGACAGTCACACCCAACTGATGTCCTCCCCAATGGAAATGCTTGGTTCCAACGGCAAAGACGGAAGAGAAAAAGCGATTTCCTCCGGAATCTTCGAACATATTTAACTGATTGGTAGTAAAAGCATCATTGGAACCGATCACTATGGCCGGCCACCATTTTCCTTCTTTCAATGGACGGAGCCGTAAGGATACAGAACGGTCCTGATTCCATTTATTCCCATGCGCATCACCTGTTTTCAACAAGGTACAACGATAAGCCACTTCCAGAAAAGGAAGAAAGGTCATATTCAGGAAATAATTACCGGAATGATAATTCCATTCGGGCGGCAAAATAGCAGAAGGCATAAAATTCCCACCTGCCATAAAAGTCCCGTCGGGTTGCATATCGGCAGTCGGAATATTCATCAGTCCGGTAGTTCCCATACTATACTGAGCTTTCAGAGGAGCCCAAACAGCAGACAAACTGCTGAATAATAATATAAGCAGTAATACACATACATTTTTCCTCTGCCTCATACATTTGCTGAGGCAGGGAAGAAAATATTTCTTTTTCATACACCGCAAAGATACGGATTATTTTTGATCCGCTCGATACCTGTAAGCATTTATGTTACAGATTTACAAAGTTCTCAGAGTTCAACCAATCACCTGGAAACCGATTTGCTGTAACAGGGATTTTTCAGCAGGAGTTGACTGCTTTACCTGATAGGCCAACGGCTCACGCGGATGATCATAATGATTGCGCAGCCATTCAAATGTAGAAGGATCTTTTCTCAGTTTCCTATCGACAACCAATGGGTCGAAGGTTTGCAAAAAGGCATTTTCTATCCGATGATCCTCAAAAGCATCCAGGTTAATCAGCGGATTTGCAGGTGCTGGTGGCACTACTTCTTTCAACCGGTCAAACCGAACATGAAAGAAACGCTGAATTTCTTCTAAACACATACGGGTAGCTGTTGCCTTCCCATCAGCCGAGAAACCGGCAATATGAGGCGTTGCGATAGAGACTACTTTCAGTAATTCCTGATTAATTTGAGGTTCATTCTCCCAACAATCAAGGATAATTTCTTCTACCAGTCCTTTCTGATGAGCTTCCAGCAAAGCTTTTGTATCATGCACAGCTCCCCGACAACTGTTGATAAACCAACAACCCCGACGTACCTGACTAAAGAACTTTTCGTCTGCCAGATGCCAGGTAGGATATTTTCCTTCGCGAGTAAATGGTACATGACAAGTGATGATATCGGCACAAGCCAGCAGTTCTTCCAAAGAGACAAAAGGTTCCGGGCCTTCGGCTTCTGCCCTGGGTGGATCGTTTCGTAGGATGGTCATACCAAAAAGCGAAGCTAACTTTTCCACTTCTTTTCCTACATGTCCTACCCCGATGATACCCAACGTCTTTCCTTGCAGCGATTCTCCTCTTCGTAAAGCTATCCGCAACAAAGAGGCTAAGACATACTGGGCAACCGACGGCGCATTGCATCCTGGTGCATTCTTCCACGTAATCCCATGTGATTCGCAATAATGAATATCTATATGATCAAAGCCTATGGTAGCAGTCGTAATCAGACGGACACAGCTGCTGGCCAACAATTCGGAAGTACATTTATCGATACTACGAACAATCAAAGCATCAGCGTCTTTCACCACTTCTGGAGTAAAACCTTTTGCCGGAATATAAACAATGTCAGCTATCGGCTCTGCTATTCCTTTCAAGAAAGGAATTGTATCATCTGCTATTATTTTCATTTTGAGTTTTTGAGGTTTATATATATTCGCTGGAGGCGCAGCACGCTACGCCTCTACAAGGAGATTATCTCAGTTTTTCCCGATTGAAATGCGGACCGGCTTTCAGCAGGAAGAAGAGAGTAGAAACAACGGTAAGACAAGCACCACACAGATAAGCATATTCAAAACCACCAAAGGTTTGTGCCAACGAACCACCAATCATCAGACCAATTCCAATACCCACATCCCAACTGGTCAGGTAAGTAGAAGTTGCTGTTCCCCGTTGATTATGGGCTGCCAGATTGACAAATAAGGTATTAAAGGCCGGGAACATGGTTCCAAAGGCAACACCTTGTGCCAAAGCAATTCCCAAATACAAGTAAGAACTAAACACATGATTCCATTCCATCAACAGATGCAAGGCCGACAGGACGAAGAAGGAGATAGCCGCCAAGTACATTCCTAACGAGATAACCAGCGTAATCCTTCCTTTATCTACTTGCCGCCCGGAAAACATGCGGGAAACGGCCAAGCCAATCGCCATAAAAGTAAAATACAAACCAGGATTGACTTCTATCCCGATCTCATCGGCATACATGGCAACATAGGTTGTCGTCATACCATACGGAATTGATAACAGCAACAAGGATATACCAGCCCAGACGCCTTTCTTGAGGAAGAAACGGTCTAAGGAAATCGGCATATGCTGTACCGGGGCTTTATAAGGTGTCTTGACTAAATAAGCCATGATAAAGCCAACAGCTCCTGTCACCAGAGAACACAAGAAGATGGTCTGGTAAGAATAAACACTGTGCATGAATAGCCCAGTCATAGGTCCAAAGCTCATGGCAATATTGTTTGCCAATCCGTAATAACCAATTCCTTCACCTCGTCTGGAAGAAGGTAAAATGTCAATCACAATCGTATTACCAGCCACTGTTACCATCCCGAACGAGAGACCATGTATAATACGCAAGGCAATGAAAAGCGTCAAGCTCGTAGCCAGGATATATCCTCCGAAAATGGCTATGAAAATAAAATAAGCCACCAAGTAAAGCGGACGTCGAGACAATGTATCCAGCAAATAGCCGGAAAAAGGACGGATACACAACGCGGCAATCGTATAACATGAAAGGATAAAACCGATCATTGTCTTACCGGCCGAGAACTCTTCCTGTAAATAGAATACCAGAATCGGCAAAATCAGATAGAATGCAAAGAAGAGTAGAAAATTAGCCGCCAAGATATAACAGAAACTTGGCGTCAGCATCTTGTCTTTAGACATAATACGTATGATTTTATGCAATACTGCGATCAGCTCAGCCTATTTTCATGCTATCGCTTGGCGAATATACGCAATTATTCCCAATTCATTGATAAATATCAAACCAATAGCCAAAGGAGCCAGGTATTTAATGAAAAATGCATACGTCCGGAAGAAATAGAACGGGATCGTACCGTGGTTGGTCAATTCGTCCTTTAATATCTTCTTTTCAATCCGCAGACCAACAAACACACAGATCATCATTCCGCCCAATGGCATCATGATCTTGGCTGTCAGGAAGTCGAGGGCATTGAATATCGTCAGCCCACCGATAGTATATTCTTTAAGTACACCGAATGAAAGCGAAGCAAAAACGCCGATGATAAAGACTCCGATAGAAACAACCCAGGCTGCAAACTTCCGAGGTACATTGTATTCTTCGTGTACATAGGCAGTAGCGACTTCATGCAACGAAATAGTTGATGTCAGTGCGGCCAGTGCCAACAGGATGAAGAAGATAAACGACCAGGCGCTACCGAATGGTAATTGCTCGAAGATATTCGGCAGGGTAATGAAAACCAATTCCGGACCGGCTGTTGGTTCGATACCGAAACTGAAGACTGCGGGGAAAACCATTATTCCGGCTAATAATGCCACTAATGTATTCAATACAGTCACCTGTACTGCGGTTGCCTGCAGATTGGTATCTTTCCCAAAATAGGATGCATAGGTAATCAGACAGCCCATCCCGATACTTAAGGAGAAGAATGTCTGTCCCATGGCACTCAATACAACCGACGAAGTGATTTTCCCGAAATCAGGACGGAACAGAAAGACTAATCCGTCTTTTACTCCGGGCAGGGTTACCGAACGGATACATAAAACCAATAATATCAGAAACAGAGCCGGCATCATGACTTTTGAAGCTCGCTCAATCCCTTTTTCTACACCGGCTGCTATAATATAATGTGTAATACCGATAAAAACAGCCGTCCATAAGATCGGACGGAAGACACTGCTTGAGAATGCCTGAAAATCATTGGTAAAATCGGCAGCACTCTTCCCGGAAAGGTTTCCACTCAATGCCTGCCAGACATATTCCAATGTCCAACCGGAAACCACCGCATAGAATCCTAAAATCAGGAAAGCTGCCAGCACACCGTTATAACCGATCAACGACCATTTGGTATGTGGTGCCAGTTTCTTGAACGAACCGGCCGCATTACTTCGTGAATGCCGTCCGATAAAGAATTCTGTAATCATAATGGGCAAGCCCAATAAGACCGTACAGATAATAAACACCAGCAAGAAAGCGGCTCCACCATTCTCGCCTACCATATATGGGAAACGCCAAATACTTCCCAAGCCCACAGCACATCCTACGGTTGCCAGGATCACTCCCAGTTTACTTCCAAATGTTGCTCTATTCGTTGACATATTCTGTTTGTTATATGAATTCGTTGACTTTTATTCTTTTATTGATGCTTCTTCGCTCACAACACCATCCCGGATATGAATGGTCCGGTCGGTCTGCGAAGCCAGTTGTTCGTCGTGTGTGACAATCACAAACGTCTGATTCATCTGGTCGCGTAATTCAAAGAACAGGGCATGCAGTTCTTCTTTGTTCCGAGTATCCAGACTGCCAGAAGGCTCATCGGCCAAAATTACCTGTGGATGATTGATCAGCGCCCGAGCAACGGCTACCCGTTGTTTCTCTCCTCCCGACAACTCTGCCGGTTTATGCGACATCCGATCTGACAGTTTCAGAAACGACAGGATTTCTTTGGCCCGCTTTTCGGCTGCCGAAGCTTTCTCGTTGGCTATCAAAGCCGGGATCATTACATTCTCCAATGCCGTAAATTCAGGCAACAGCTGGTGGAATTGAAAGACAAAACCGATATTCTGATTACGGAAGGCCGACAGTTTCTGTTCGGACAAATGCAACACATCAGTATCATGTATCAGCAAACGCCCGCCATCCGGCTTATCCAGCGTACCCAATATCTGAAGTAACGTTGTTTTACCAGCTCCACTCGGACCAACGATCGAAACCACTTCTCCCTGGTTGATCGTCAGGTTTATTCCTTTCAATACCTGCAAGTTTCCAAAACTCTTGGTAATGCCTTCTGCTACTATCATATTCTTTTATTCCTCTTATTCGATATTCCTGATCACATACGAAGCTAAATAACAACCGAAGATAGCCGGCATATACGAAACCGTTCCTGTTGTCGTCCGTTTGCAGGCTTCATCATTCACTTCTATCACCGCATCCGGATTCGCCATTTCCGTCGAATAAACTACCGGTATTCCTTTCTGTACGCCCAAACCTCGCAAGCGTTTACGCACGGCCTTTGCCAGCGCACAATTGGATGTCTTCGAAATATCGGCGATACGGACTTGCGACGGGTCGATCTTGGCCCCGGCTCCCATCGACGAAACAACGGGAATCTTCCGCAACAATGCATGGTATAACAAAAAGACTTTCGGACTGAGGGAATCGATTGCATCGACAATAAAATCGTAGTGCGCATGATCCAGAATCTCTTCGGTCCGTTCATCCCGCAGGAATTCATTGACAACCGTCAGTTTCAGTTCCGGATTAATATCCATCAGGCGTGCAGCCACCACCTCAGCCTTGGGTTCTCCTAACGTTGAATGCAACGCCGGTAGCTGTCGGTTCAAATTACTTTCATTGACTGTATCAGCATCCACAATCGTCATTTGTCCGATACCTGCCCGGCAAATCAGTTCGGCCGCATAGGCGCCAACACCACCCAAACCAACAATCAGAACATGGGCTTCCGAAAAACGTTCCAGCCGCTCTTTTCCTAACAATAATTCAGTTCTTGAATTCCAATTGTAAATCATTTATCAATAATTTGCGGCAAAAGTAATAAATCAAAAGGGAATATAGTTCTTTTTCGTCTGTTTTTTACGTTTTCTTCTCCTTCTATAGAATCATTTCAGGACTTAGATCTGTTAATATTTTTAACCTTTATCCAGATTACCATCGTAATCTGGGGTCTGCACCCTTGCAAAAGGTGGTTTACCGCCGTAATCCGAGCTTTGCACCCCTGCAAAAGGTGATTTACCGCCGTAATTCTGCCTTCTCTGTTAGACCAACCGATCAAGAGACAACCTCTTATTAATATAGATTCATGCTACATATATTCATTCGTTTTATAAGTTGCTAATTTCCTCTTCAGTCAATCCCGTACACAATTTAATCTGCTCAAAAGAAATGCCATTCTGCTTCATGAGACGAGCAGTTGTTAATATACCCTCAGTTATTCCTTCCTGATACCGGGCTTCTGCCTGTTGCTTCTGGTAAAGGGCTATACTATAATTATCACGGTACACTTTGAGGCACTCTTCATACTCTTCCCGTTCTTTCTTGTTCATATTGGCGATCTTGGCCAACTGCTCCAAACGGTTGAATAGTTCTTTCTGACCTTTAAATGATAATGTTTCCAACTGTTCCATGTGCTTCAAATTATATAACCAATAATCCAACGGGGTTTCACATTCCGATTCTGTCTTCTTGAACAAGGGCATCTCGATAAAGATTTCCCGGAAAACGTTGCTCATCTGTTTACCTGTATCTCGATCCGCCAGAATAATATCAGTACGGACTTTGTCTGTCCGACCTGAACGGAAGTTCAGGATAAAGATTCCATAAACCGGATACATTTGGTATTCCCACAACGAACCGGGTTCTCCCTGATCGGCCACAATGCGACAAAGATAATAAAGTCCGCGTTCATAGAAATAAGGCTGGGCTGCATTTTGAAGTTCGATAATGAAAATCGCACCATCTTTATCCACACACTTCAAGTCAAAGATAACGCCTCGGCCATCGATGGTCTTTTTCGGATTTTCCTTGTCCATATAGGTGAGATCTTCAATGAGGCGCTCTCCTTCCAGCAAGTCATTCAACAATTCGATCAACAAGTCTTTACTTTCTTTCTGTCCGAACAAAATCTTGAAACCACGATCCACAAACGGATTGATAAATACGCTCTTTCTTTCCATAGAAAAGGTTCTTTAAAAAGTTTTGCCCCAATAGCGGGATAGGCAAAGATAAGATTTTATCGTGAAAAATCAAATTAACAAAAAATCCCTGCCGCCCAAACGAACGACAGGGATTTCATTTTTTGAGATTCTACGTTTACTCTTCTCAGGGTTACTGGTAGAACATAAACTTTATATTACACTATTATTAATACTAATGCCACTTGTTCTCCCTCACGGGGTACTTGCCTTGATTAAATCAGGCTCGTGACTATTAACTTAAAAATATCTTTTGAATGATTGCGATGGGATTTCTCCCACCGCAATTATTATGAATTGTCAATTGTTAATCGTCAATTGTCAATTATTTTACTACTACCTTGAAGCTTTCACCGTCAACTGATACGACTACTACACCCTGAGGAGCAGCGATTGTTGCATTGTCTGAAGAAACTACTTCGTTAGCTATTACCTTACCTAAGATTGTGCTTACGATTACGTTCTTGCCTTCAGCACCCTTAACTACTACAGCACCGTTAACACCAGCTACTACTACGTTACCAGCAGCGATGTTTTCGTTAGCGGTAGCTTCACCTGTTGCACCCTTAACTAAGCCAAGGATTTCAGATTGATTTACAACCTCTTGCAAAGAACTTGAAGTACCAATTTGTGTATGATCACCGTTGTAGTTATAAGGTTGAGCTAATACAGGTACACCATTCAATACCTTCAACCAAGAAGCTTCATTAAATGTACCGATAGCACCGTCATAATAGCTACTAGCATCTTTGCGACCCTTAGATTCCAAAAGAACATCTTTGTGGTCATCATCTGTGTAGCGCAATGAGAACGCATAGTTCTGATGCTTACCATCCAATACATTCACATCAATCTTATCATCTTCAATAGCCTGTTTAACCTTAACCGGATCTAATACATTCCATTTTGAAGCCAAATCTTTCAAAGTCAAACCACCCTTCAAGATCAACAAATATTCACCAGGCTGACCGTCATTCAAGAAGTGGAATGCAGCATCTTCGTCTGCTGCTTCAGCAGCTGTAACATTCATATGGATACCTTCAACAAAACCTAAGCGAGTATAGTTGCGGAATGCATACTTAGCAGCTTCTGTATCCAAATCAATATTAGTATTTGTACGGAATACTGAGTCATTCAAGTTAACCAATACACGACCTGCATTATAACCATTGTAGAATACATGATGAGTTGCATCTTCATCATCTGCAATTTCTTCAGATGGGAAGTATCCATGCTTATTAGTTGAACACCAACGACCATCTTTGATTGAATCATTGTCAACAAAGAACAAGTATTGCGGCATACGAGGATTAGAAGAAATAACAGAATCAGCATAGAATTCAGTATTTACATCTTTACCTACAGGCTTAACACCTTCAGCTGTTACACCTAAGAATGAAATCGGAGCATTTGCTGATTCTGCTACATTACTCTGATTATTACCATCTTCATAGAAGAACTCAGTAGCTAAATTGAAGTCTGAGTTACCACGAGTACGGAACAACTGGATTGTTGAGTTCATTTCTCCACTTGTTACATCTTTTCCAATTGGCATATACAATGGACGATCTTCTTTAACGAATACGAACGCATCATTTACAGTTTCAGGATCAGTATCCAAAGTTACATAAGTAGCTTTTGTTGTCTGAGTCTTAATACCCAACTGTTTGAATCCATTTGCCAAATATGTACGATTAGGATATAACACATAGTCGTAAGCATTAGCAGAGTTTGCAACAGTTTGAACTGCTCCTAATATTGGTGCAGCACCAGCATCCCAACCAGTCCAGCCAGTTGCAGGACGAGTCATATCTTGCCAACCTAAGATCTGAACAGGAACATAAGCTGTGTCGCCATCTGCTGTTAATTGATCAGCCTTAAAGTAGAATTTAGCTAACAAAATATTCTTTCCATCAACATTCTTCAAATGTTCACGCTGATAATATGGATTTCCATTAGCATCTTCCTTAACTACCAAATAATTCCATTCGTTATCAATCAAGTTGTTGTCACGAACCTTCATCACATAGCTCTTTCTCTTCAATGAAGCAAGGCCATCAGTTGTCCAACCATATCCAACTTCTTCAACTTGAGAGAATTCAAAATCTTTAGCTTTATCTTCTTGTACAGCCAAATGAGCATCTTCTGTAATCGCTAAGAACTTATCATTATTCAATCCTTGATATGTTTCTGCAGTTGAATATTGGATAGCCCAAGTTTCATAATTCAAATCATCTGTCTTAAAGTTCTTATACCCTAAGTAAGCATTTCCTGTAATAGCTTTATCAGTAATTTGTTCGATATACAATGTATCACCACAAGAGAATATATTCTCTTTAAATTTACCTTGGTTATCTGATTTTACATTGTAGTCCTTATGGTTAATGATGTAATAACGTCCATCCGCAGTTTTATATAACTGACCATAGAATGCCTTATTAGTTTCTGAACCATACTCACGATTACGAATAGTTACATACGGAGTCTGTTCCAAACCATTATTTAATACAGAACCAACTTCGCAAGTATCCTTTTCAATAACCCACTGAGTAGCCGGCATGTGTAAATAATTCTGGTAATCATCTGGTCTGTCATACATCAACTGACCCCACATATTCATAACCAGATAGTCTCCATCTTTACGATAGTCAGAACGCTTACCTTCTCCTTTAACTGCAACCTTAATAAAGTACAAACCATCTTCCTCAACTGTTGCACGAGTCATCGAAGTATAAGTGTGATTGAACTGGACCTTAATACCCATTTCAGCAACATTGTCAGTAGGCATTGGTAATCCATACTTAGAATTAGCCCCACCCTGTGCAAATACTTTATGTCCAATAGCTGTATTCAGCGATTGTCCAACCGTCAATACTGTATTATTATCAATATCATCAGTACCATTCATTAATTTTAAAGCGACTGGGATATATGCTTTTTTATTAAATGGAACGCTTGTAGTAGGAGCTGCAGGTCCTGCTACATGAGCTTTTGCCTGATTAATTGTATTATAGTAGTACTCAGGATCTGCTGTTGCCAATGGTGTATCAGCCCACTTTATACCTGCCTTATAATCTTCAGTACCTACCATTGAAGCATTCAACGGTTCCATCACTAAGCTATCCTGTGTTGGGTAATAAGTAACTTTCCAGTGATAACGAGCTTTCAGAGCAGTCATGGTTCCTTTTATCAAATTAGCAGGAGCTTCTTCATCATAAACTTTCAAACCACCATGCTCTGTAGGATTCACATTTTCATAACGAGCATCTGTAGCTACCATGAAGTATTTATCTGTACCTTTCTTATTCAGGACAATACTATAACCTGCATAAGCACTAGATGTATACTCTGAATTCTTATATCCACTAATTTCTGTATTTAAAGCAACATACTCACCTGAGAACAAATCATTATTTTCAAATCCATTTGTTGCTTTAAATTTAGCGAATACATTTTGCGTAGCTCCTGCTTCATTCTGATAAGAACCATCTGCATCAATCATTGAATTAATATCATTCGCAGTCAATGTACGAGCACCAGCATTACGAACAGTCACATTCAAGATACCCCAAGTATTAATCATGGCATCGTTACCATTACCAATTTGATTAGCCGGGATTTTCACAAGAACCACTTCATTGTTTGCATTTAAAGCAAGACCAATAAATTCATCGCGATCATGATTAAATGTATACAATGGAGCATTTGAGAAAGTACTAGAACTTCCCGAAATATCATCTTGGGTATACCAACGCCATTCACTCACATCACTTTTTATAATTTCTGTTTCTAAACTAGCTTTACCGCCTTGAAGTTCACCATTCAACACATCACTAAGTCCAATTGTATTTGCCTCTGCACAGTTATAAGTCAAATAGTAACCCGTCTCTTTGTTTTCGAAACGAAACATTCTAGAACCTTCTGTCGTTGTAATAACAGAAATTTTCCACAAAGAAGAATTTAATGTAGGATTAGAAGTAGCTGCTGTGGCATATTGATCTGTCAACTTATTTACAGGAACTACTTTTAAATATAATTCTCCTGTTTGATAATCACGCAATTGAACCAGAACCTGATCAGCTCCAACTTCCAACTGATAATAGTGTTCCGGATTGATCTTGTTTACAGCCTTATTATTAAATTTGTTAACAGCACTATAAACATCAAAGGCGTCTGTACGAACAGCCTGATAACCAGAAACATCAGTATTTCGATCAACCAATGCCCCACTAGCCGATACTGCAGTGTTCTGTGTACGGTAACGGGTCTCACTCGGATTTCCCCACTTTCCCGTAACACCATGACTTGTCTGCGAATAAGCAGACATCGAACCTGCTAACATCGCACAAGCCATCAAAGTAGAAAACTTTTTGTTCATAATAATAAAATTAATTGTTAATAAATAGATTAATAGACTTTTTCAAACAACTAATTTTACGAAGAGACTCTATGATCCCCGCGATTCATTATGAACGGGCATAAAAAAACGCGGGCTAGTTGTCTATTATTTATTCTAAGGCATCTGGAAATTCGCCCACGTCACAATAATAGAACAATAGCCCGCGCTTATACGATATAATACAATCCACCCATTTAGGGCGGATACTTCTATATACGTAGTCCACGCAAGCATTTACTGTCCATTATTCCGTGACGTTAAAAATTTTCCAGATTTTTAAAATAGGAATAATCTTCGTAAAATGCTTACATAATTTATGTATAAACCGCAAAACGCGAACCGCTGTTCGCTACGGAATCACTGCAAAGATAAAGAGGTTTTCCGAATCAACAAGAAAAAACTTGCATTATTTTCCAAAATATATGGATTATAGGACGAAACAAATGGATTTATAGCACAAAATGCCCCGTTTTCAGTACATGATAAAAAGCCGGCGTATTTTGATGAAAAGGTAGGCATGAATTCTCCAAAAGACGCCGGCTTTTTATTCATTCATGCCTATGTTTTCTACAAATCCAACGGGAATCGTTTTCTATCTTCGTTGGATTGATTTCCGATTCTCGTTTATTTGAATGACTCGTTCTACCTATATATAATAGATATCCCATATCGGATTTATTTTTATACCCTTCACACACATACTTATCCTTCTCATAATCTGTTATTTCCTGTGAAGGGTGTGAAAGGAGGCTCTATATTCGTACTTTTGGCTTGACCCAAAAGTACCAAAAATTCAAGATCGTATTCGTTCTTTTGCCTTGATGCAAAAGAACCAAAAAATCAAGGCTGCGTCTGCTGAGCTACTCCGTCTCTTCGTTTCGCTGTGCGCGCCGCAAACTCGCAGCGCTCAGACAGCGACGCTCCGGCCGCTTCACTCCGTTCCTCCGCTTAACGCTCACCAGAACGAGGCCGGTCCTTCAATTGACAATTGAGAATTGACGATTGACAATTTTCTTTTTCTCTTTCATTTATCCATGGTACAGATTTCGCGACTGTAGAGGCGCAGCGTTGCTGCGCCTCAAAACGACGTTCCGCACAACCAAATAGCAATCAATAAAAAACGAATGGGTTTATTGTGTTATTTATTTTTTATCCTACCGCGTTGGCTGGAGGCGCAGCACGCTGCGCCTCTACTCGCATTTCCCAAACTCAACGGGGAATTAAATACCCATGTAATCCGGCCTTATAAATTTTCAATTTTCAATTTTCAATTCTCCATTTTCAATTGTCCATTGCTTTGGCCTCCGTAGTGTGAGCCTTGAACTTTTGGTTCTTTTCTTTCAAGAGAAAAGAACGAGAAAATACATCATAAAAACAGAAAGCACGGAAACCTCGCTTCACACAATTATCAAACCATGTTTCTGCGAATTCCGTGCTTGATCTATCAATAGGATAATAAGAAATCTATTTATTTCAAGGCATAAATACGGCGAATGATATCAACAATTTTCAATCCTTCCAACGCAGTTGTCGTATTCTGAGCACCGGTGTGCTGCAGGACTTCCACGACGTTACGGATCACGAAATTATGATTCTGCGCCGAACCTTTATACGGTCCGTAGTCATTACCCGGATTTGTCGGAGCCAATTCAGGCATCTCATAGTCTTTAATATGGCAATACTCTACCTCGTTCATGTACTGACCGCCAATCTTGACGCTACCGTTTTCTGCCACAATCAGCATACTGCTTTCCATGTTCTTATTCCAAACCGCAGTCGAATAGTTCAAACAGCCCATACCGCCATTCACAAATTCAAATGTTACCAGTCCCGAATCCTCGAAATCCGTTAACTGTTGATGGTTGAAATCAGCAAAGCGCGCCTGGATATGCTGTATATCGCCAAAAAGCCAATACATAATATCAATAAAGTGAGAGAACTGAGTGAACAACGTACCACCATCCAAACAAGCATCACCATGCCAGCCTCCAGGTTTATAATAACGTTCATCCCTGTTCCAGAAGCAATTGAGTTGCACGAGATAGATTTTCCCCAGCCGACCCGAATCAATCATTTGCTTGATCCAGACAGATGGCGGAGAATACCGGTTCTGCATCACACAAAAGACTTCTTTCTGGTATTTCAGCGAAGTCTGCAAAACCCGTTCGGCATCTTGCACTTGTAAAGCCATTGGTTTCTCAATCACCACATGATGCCCCGACTCGATTGCCTGTATCGCCAGCTCGGCATGAAGACCATTCGGAACACATATATTGATCACATCGATATCCAAACCGGATTGCAACAAAGATGTCATCTCCGAGAAGAAAGCTACCGGATAAGCTTCAATACCCAGTTCTTCTTTCGGGCGTATATCACATAATGCGACCAACTCTGCTCCCGGATCGCGAACAACCATTTCTGCATGTCGCTTTCCGATATGTCCGCATCCGACTACGGCAAAACGAATTTTCTTCTTATTACTTTCCATAATTACGAAGGGTTTCAATTATATAATCCACTTCCTCATCTGTCATTTCCGTATGAATAGGCAATGACAAAATCGACTGGACCAGTTTTTCAGAAACACTCAAAACCGAGCCTATACGGGAAAAGCCGTAGAAAGCTGCCTGTTTATGTAATGGAAGCGGATAATAAACCATCGACGGAATTCCTTTTTCCTTGAGATATTGTTGCAAATCATCCCGTTTTCCATCTGCAATCTGCAAGGTATATTGATGATAGACATGCGTCGAATAAGGAGCTTTGCTAGGAATCTGCCAGCGGGAATCCTGATCAAAAGCCTCGTCATAACGCTTGGCTACCTGCTGACGGGCAGCGGTAAACTCTTCCAAATGCGGAAGCTTCACGTCTAAGACAGCCGCCTGCAAAGTATCCAGACGAGAGTTACAACCGATTATCTTATGATGGTATTTCTGCAACTGACCATGGTTGGCAATCATCCGGATCCGTTCAGCCAAACGCTCATCGGATGTCATGACGGCTCCTCCGTCTCCATAACAAGCCAAAGGCTTGGAAGGGAAGAAAGAAGTCGTACCGATATGAGCTATCGTACCGGCTTTCCGACGAGAACCATCCGAGAACAACACTTCGGCTCCTAATGACTGGGCATTATCTTCCACCACATACAAATGGTTCTGTTCGGCTATCTGACGGATCTTTTCCATATCACAACATTGGCCGAACAAATGTACCACCACAATAGCCCGTGTCTTGGGAGAAATAGCCGATTCAATCATCCAAGGATTGATATTGAATGTCTTTTCATCAACATCCACCCACACCGGAATCAGTCCCAGCAATGAAACCACTTCGGCAGCTGCTACATACGTAAAGGCCGGAACAATCACCTCATCTCCCGGCTTTAGATCAAGAGCCATCAAAGCGATCTGCAAGGCGTCCGTTCCGTTTCCGCAAGGAATAACATACGGCACATCCAAACACGACGACAGATGCGAAGCGAAACGCTGCACCTGTGGTCCGTTAATAAATGCACAAGTATCCATTACTTCCTGCATAGCCAGATCCAACTCCGGACGTAGCCGAAGATACTGTCTATGCAGGTCAACCATCTGGATTTTATCCATATTCCTTCTTATTTCACCTCGCTACCCGGTTTCACTTCCTTCTCCGGTGTAATCACCGCCAGCTTACCGTCAAAGTTTTCTGCCGAAAGAATCATTCCTTCCGAAACAATTCCCTTCAGTTTGCGCGGAGCCAAATTAGCGATGAAGCAAACCTGCTTACCGACCAGTTCTTCCGGTTTATAATGCTGTGCAATACCCGAAACTATGGTTCGTTTTTCTAATCCGTCGTCAATACGGAACTGCAACAACTTATCTGCTTTCGGTACTTTGGTACATTCCAAAACCGTTCCTACACGGATATCCAACTTCAGAAAATCATCAAAAGCGATATTTTCCCGAATCGGTTTTGCCTTATAATTAGCTTCTTCGTTCGCTTTCTTGGTTGCCAACAGTTTATCAATCTGAGCCTGGATGACGTCATCTTCAATCTTTTCAAACAATAATTCTGTTTTTCCCAGTTTATGACCCACTTCCAGCAAATCGGTTGAACCCAAACGATTCCAGCCTAACGGTTCTACATTCAGCATCTTGTTCAATTTTTCCATGCTGAAAGGCAAGAACGGCTCGAATACAATAGCCAGGTTGGCTGTAATCTGCAAAGCAATATTCATGATGGTAGCCACGCGAGCCATATCCGTCTTGGCCAACTTCCAAGGTTCTGTATCAGCCAGGTATTTATTACCGATACGAGCCAGGTTCATGGCTTCCTTCTGCGCATCACGGAAATGATAAGTATCCAACAGACGTTCTACGTTTTCCTTTACATCTGCAAAATCCTTCAGTGTCTGACGATCATAATCCGTCAGTTCACCGGCAGCCGGAACCTTATTGTCAAAATACTTACCCGTCAATACCAAAGCACGGTTCACGAAGTTACCCAAGATAGCAACCAACTCATTGTTATTGCGTGCCTGGAAGTCTTTCCAGGTAAAATCATTATCTTTTGTTTCAGGAGCATTGGCTGTCAGCACATAACGCAACACATCCTGCTTACCCGGCATATCCACCAAATACTCATTCAACCAGACAGCCCAGTTACGAGAAGTAGATATTTTATCACCTTCCAGATTCAGGAACTCATTGGCAGGAACATTTTCCGGTAAGTTATAAGAACCTTCGGCTTTCAACATAGAAGGGAATACAATACAGTGGAACACGATATTATCCTTCCCGATAAAATGTACCATCTTCGTTTCCGGATCTTTCCACCATTTTTCCCAACTGTCTGGCAACAATTCCTTTGTATTGGAAATATAACCGATCGGAGCATCAAACCATACATACAGCACTTTACCTTCTGCTCCTTCTACCGGCACCGGAATACCCCAATCCAAATCACGGCTTACGGCACGCGGTTGCAATCCCATATCCAACCAGCTCTTGCACTGTCCATAGACATTCGGTTTCCATTCCTTGTGGCCTTCCAGAATCCACTGACGAAGGAACGGTTCCCATTTATCAAGAGGCAAATACCAGTGTTTCGTTTCCCGCATAACCGGCTGACTGCCACTGATAGCCGACTTCGGATTGATCAAATCAGTCGGACTTAATGACGTACCACAGGCTTCACACTGGTCGCCATAAGCCTTTTCATTGCCACAATGCGGACAAGTACCTGTAATATAACGGTCTGCCAGGAATTGTTTGGCTTCTTCGTCATAATATTGTTCGCTTGTCTTTTCGATAAATTCGCCTTTATCATACAACGTACGGAAGAAATCTGAAGCCATTTGGCGATGCGTAGCCGAAGTTGTACGAGAATAAATATCAAATGAAATACCAAAATCCTCAAATGATTTCTTGATGATATTATGATAACGGTCCACTACATCCTGCGGCGTAATGCCTTCCTTCTTCGCACGAATGGTAATAGGCACACCGTGCTCGTCCGAGCCACCAATCATAATTACCTCTTCACCCTTCAAACGCAAATAACGGGCATAAATATCGGCAGGTACATAAACGCCGGCCAAATGACCGATATGAACCGGTCCATTTGCATACGGCAATGCCGTAGTTATCAATGTTCTTTTAAATTTCTTTTCCATACTGTGATGTTCTCTTTTTGAACTACAAAGGTAAGGAATTATTTGGTATTGAAGATAGCTTCATTAAAAATTGAAGTCGACAAGACCGGAATTACACGAGACAATTAAATTTCTTAAAAAAACCAAATGATTAAACAATACGTGATGATTCCGGTTTTAATAAGCGAAACGTCAAACAATTTTACTTAATCAAAACTATTTGTTTAATTATTAATTTCAGTAACATTCAAAATGAAACAAAGAGTGTCTAAAAAGATTCTATTAGTAGGACTCAGCAGTGTATTTTTCATGTCATGTACATCAGACGAAGACCCAGTAAATCCGGTTCAACCTGAAGCGGTTACTAAAGTGCGTATGATTGTAGATGATTTCTTTCAAAGCACGGCTTCAGCCTTGCCAACAGGAGAAAGTTCGATTTCTGAAATCGAAGCTTATTTGTTCCAAAATGATACGCTGAAGAAATGTTTAGGTCCTTTGTCGAGCAGTGGAGGTGATACTTACGAGCTGAACATCATGAACAGTGATAAAGGTGACATCTATTTCATTGCCAATACTGAAGGACATGTTGACGTCAGTGGCCTGGAAGAAGGCACAACATTGAAAAGCGAGTTCTTACAGCTGGCTTCTAAGTTGAACGACGATCAGACACGCCTGAAAGGGAACCATATCCTGACAGGTAGTTATCAACGCCAAAAAACGGGAAGTGCCGAAGTGAATTTACAACGTGGTGTGGCACGTCTTGACTTAACAGTCAATGTTCCTCAAATCAAGATCAAAAGTGTCCGCATCGACAACGTATCCAACACCGGATATGTATTCAAGCAGTCGGGCATTGAGACTCCGGTTGATGTAGAAAAGAGAACAATCCGAAGAGATTTCCCGGAACCGTTGACAGCAAGTGAAACAGGTTTATTCTATCTGTATGAACAAAATAATGCAGAAATGAACCTGACCATGGAAATTGAAGCCGATGGCAAATCAAATACATTGTCGGCACAATTACCGGAATCATTGAGCCGAAACAAAATCTATACACTGACTGTCAACAAGACAGGCACAGAAGACTTTGAAATCACCATCAACGTCACAACCAGTGTAGAAGAATGGATTCCGGGAGAAGATGTAACAGCAACTCCGGATTCAATTGTTTCCCGAAACGTTTAAACAATACTTGATCTCGTATGAATAAATATTTCTTGTTAGGACTTATTTTCATGCTCGTCTTCAGCGGATGTACCGAGCACGATGATATTCGTCAAACCATGGGTAACTCCAATACATTCCGTATCCAGGCGGCACATTTCTCCGTTTCCGGAGCCAATGCGTCATTGCCTGATGAAAATCAGATACGTGAATTGGATGCTTATCTTTTTGACGAAGGAAAGCTTATCAAAAAATATGAAGATCTAGCGAGGCAAGATGTAAACGAATATTCTATAGAGGTCCCTGGTAACAAAGGGACACTCTATTTCTTAGGAAATTCAGATGCGATAACAGATCCTTCTTTCATCCAGTCAGGCATGAATGAAGAAGATTTTCTGCAGCTGACAACCTTGCCTTCTGTTTCTTCAGCCTCAGATTTCCTCAGTGGACGACTGGATCTGAGTGGAACTTCAACTTCTCAGCAAGTATCATTACGGCATGGCGTTGCCCGTATTGACTTGGCTCTTCAAGATGCGGAGACAACGGTCAAAAGTATTTCAATCAAGCATGTAGCCCAAATGGGATATCTGTTCGGACAAGATCCGATCAAAACGGCTGCAAACGCCGAATTCGAAGATATCAATTTACAATTCGAGCCCCAACTGGACGCTTCGAAATCAGGCTTGTTGTATCTTCATGAGCAAGCCAATGACCAGCTGGCTGTATCTATTATCGTATCACGGGATGGAAAAGAAAGTGTGCTAAAGGCACAACTTCCCGAAGCAGTCAAACGAAATGCCGTTTATACGATTCGTATATTCGGAAATAATGCGGCTATTGAAGCCGAGATAAAAATTGATGAATGGAATGACGGAGAAGATCAGGAACTATACCCGGATCTGTCGTCACGGATTCTGGTGAATCCGGATTTATCGACCTTTTCTGAAGGGGTGATACTGGCAGAGAGCCTTGATGCCATCCACGTGCCTTATCAAGCAAGCCGGATGACATTGGTTCTGAACGCTCCCAGTGAAGTGGACTTGCAACTAAAAGATCCGAATCTGGGAATAACGGTAGAGGCCGTGCCAGATACCATCAATAAATTCATCATTACCACCTGCTTGAATCCGATCGGTCATACCGAAAAGAGCACAGCGCTTGGTATCAAATATAAAATACTGGAACAAAGCTATGAAGACAAGATAGATTTAACCTTGCAGAAGAATGATATAGAAATGGAAGGTTCTCTTGCATTCGATCTCCATCGTCTTTGCGACTATGGCAAATACCTGGATGGAGAACTGGCCCGGTTTACGCTGACCGGAGGGAAACAGATCCAGACAGAAGGAATCTGGTTAAAGACTGTAACCGACGACAGCCAACCGGAACAAGTACGTTTGCTCGCCGGATGGAAACCCAATGACCCGGAAGCCGACGGACGTGTACAGGAAGGAAAGCTGAAGATTCTCAGTGAATCCGGAGAGACATTGGAAGAATATACGATCCGACGGAGAAATTACGGCTTACCGGTAGTCAATGTAGACGGAACCTGGTGGTGTAAATACAATCTGCAAGGAAATGTAAAAAGGTTTGAAGACCAGATATCCATTCAGGATGATCCGGCCAAAGATGTAAGTCTGTACGACTACCTGACAACTTGTTCGGATGAGGAATGGTTGGCCATCTGGGGAGACAGTTACCAAGGAGATAATCCGAATGGACTTAAACTCCGGCATAACGGGACTTCTTTTTACTATGAAGGGTTCAACCAGAATAATGCGGTCTTTATCGGGAACCTGCCAGTTACAGAAATGGCACCTGATGGTTATCAGTTACCGGGCGATGAAGAGTTCACCAAGTTCAAGATGGACCATGCGACTTCTTCAACGGATATTAACTTCGGTAACGGGGCAACAAACGGTTACTGGACACAGGCCCGAAAGCGAATCAACATCAAGAACTATGAACGTGCCAACCTGGAGATCAACGGTATCAGTTATGGGCCGGTTCATCATCATAGTGTCAAAATAGAAAGTGCAAACTCTACCGAATTGATTCTTTTCGGTCCGGGAGCACAAACGTATGGCGACGGTTCTGACATGTTCAAGTCGCTCTATATCATCTGGGCATCTCACTTCAACGACGGGTTTACCTGGTTGATGGAAGGTTATGCCACATCTACGGGAAGAGGTAACTGGTTTAAAACGGCTACTTATCCGGCCAGATGTACACGTGTCATCCGATGTGTGAAAACACCTGTGGAATACATCTATAATTAAAGGGAGAATCATTGATTAGTTATATATAATAACCCGTTGGCGGAATTAAATTGATAAAATAAATATGTATAAAAGGTTGTGCTTATCGCTGATTATTAGTAGATTAGAAGTGATCAAACTATTAATTTACAATAAAGCTATG
>NZ_JAKZMM010000017.1 GCF_022809355.1 Parabacteroides faecalis
TTTTTGCAACACTAAGATAAGTGAAAATTCTGACATGGCAAAATCCTGGGCAACTTTTTGTTGCTCAGGAACTTATAAATAAAGTTAAATTATAGTGTTGCGGAATTAAGGATGAAAATATGTTTTTCGTGTTAATCAACCTCTGTCTCTTATATAATTTTGTGTAGAGACAGAGGCTTATTTGCTTATATAGTATTATTGCCTTCATTGGATATAAAGTGAACTAACATGTATATATAACTTTTCAATATGGCAAAAATAAAATATATTCTCTTTCAAATATCATCTTTTCCCCACATCCCAAATTCCAAACAAGGGTTCACACACCCCTCTATATAAATAATATTCAGTGAATTACTGTGAAGGGTGTGAAATCTCTTGACTTTTTTACTATGAAGACTATTAAAGCATGTTTGTTAAGCTAGAGAAGATATACTGAGAGAAATATTATCGTGATTCTTTTCTCTTGAAGAAAGAGAATCCAATAAAAAACATAACTTTACCTTTCAATAACATAAAGATAATTATCCATGAAAAAAGTAGTATTGTTTATTTGTTTAGTATTTAGTTATTCAGTGGGTATATATGCCCAGCAGCGATGGTATTTGAATCAGGATGGAGGAATCTCTTGGGAAGTAAAATCGGGAGATAACGCTCATAGTGATCATATTGAGATGAGTGGCTTAAAAGTCTCAACAGTGGTTCGTTATGGTGTTGATGATGAGGGAAATTTTCTTTTGAACAGAGGTATGGTTTGGCCAATGCTGAGAACGATTCCGAATGATACCCATGCAAGTCTGATGCGAAAATTGGGTTGGAATCCGCTGGAGAATGTGTTGATTAATAATGCTCAGATAAAGGAACAGGTACGTCGGATCTCTTTGGATGGAACGATGGAAGTGGAAAGTGATTTATCTACCCGACAAGGTGTAGTTGGCTTGACGCGTATCTTATTTCCTTCTATAGCCCAACCGATGTTTTGTGAGAAATATGTATTGGAGAATAAGGGTAATAAAGCTGTTACTGTCGAGATTAATCAGGTTAAGAATGTAATGACGACTGCTGCAGAGAAAGGCGTGAATGGTAGTTACCGGATTATTCAGGCATTGAACGGAGCAGCATATACTTCATTGCAACCTGGACAGTCTGTTTCTTTTTATGTTTATACGGTGGGATATGAACAGGGGGAGCCGGAAGTGATTCCTGATATAGAGCGTGAATTAAGCAAACGTCAGGCTTTCATTCAGGAGTTGTGGGGAAAGTTGGTGTTGAATACTCCAGATCCGGTGATCAATACAATGTTTGCCTTTGCTAAAATCAGAGGAGCAGAAAGTATCTATGATACCGCTTGCGGATTGTTGCATGGTCCGGGTGGAGAATCTTATTATGCAGCGATTTGGGCAAACGACCAGGCTGAATATATCAATCCTTTCTTCCCGTTTTTGGGATATGATAAAGGAAATCAATCGGCATTGAATGCTTATTTGCAGTTTGCCCGTTTTATGAATGATGCGTATAAACCTCTGCCTAGTTCGATTATTGCTGAAGGAGCGGATGTCTGGGGTGGAGCGGGTGATCGTGGTGACGCTGCTATGATTGCTTATGGTGCATCACGATATGCTTTGGAGAGAGGAAGTAAAGAGGAAGCCGAGCAGTTATGGCCACTTATTGAATGGTGTTTGGAATATTGTCATCGGAAGGTGAATGCTGACGGAGTAGTCGCATCTGATTCGGATGAATTGGAAGGACGTTTTCCGGCAGGTGATGCGAATTTGTGTACTTCGTCTTTGTATTATGATGCCTTGAATTCGGCAGTGTATTTGGGAAAAGAATTGAAGAAAGAGGGGAAGTTACTGAAACAGTATACCAGTCAGGCTAAGTCTCTGAAGGCAAATATCGAAAAGTATTTTGGGGCAGAAGTTGAAGGTTTCCAAACGTATCAATATTATAAAGGAAATGATGTGTTACGTTCGTGGATTTGTATCCCTTTGACGGTGAATATTTTTGATCGGAAAGAGGAAACTGTACGGGCGTTGTTTTCTCCTCGTTTATGGACTGAGAACGGACTTCTGACACAAGCTGGTAGTGAAACGTTTTGGGACCGCTCTACTTTATATGCGCTTCGAGGTGTGTATGCGTGTGGAGAAACAGAAAAGGCTACGGAATATCTGAAGTTTTATTCCGGTCAGCGATTGTTGGGCGAACATATCCCTTATGCCATTGAAGCATGGCCGGAAGGTAATCAGCGGCATTTATCGGCTGAAAGTGGATTGTATTGCCGGATCATTACAGAAGGTATGTTTGGTATTCGTCCAACGGGATTTAAATCGTTTGTCTTGACTCCTCGTTTACCGGCAGAATGGAATCAGATGAGTTTGCATAAAATTCAGGCATTTGGTTCTTCATTTGATGTAGAAATCCAAAGAGCAGGAGAGAAGTTACAAATTACCGTACTGAATCAAGGTAAAGTGTGTATGAAGAAGACTATCAAGGAAGGAGATAGTTTGATGGTTAAATTATAAATTGAATCTATAAAGATGAATAAAAGAAGATATATACTGTTTTCTGTTTTGAGTATCTTGGCTTGTCATTTGGTAATGGCTTCTGGCCAAGATAAGATGATTAATGTAACAGATATGGGTGCCCGTCCGGATGACGGTAAAGACGATACCCGGGCATTAAGAAGAGCCGTTGCTTATGCCTGTGAACATCCGGGAACGACTTTATATTTTCCGAAAGGTATTTATGAATTAAAAGATAAAGAGGCCATAACCTTGGAAACGAAGGTGCTGAATGGCGAGATGGGAGAAAATCCAGAAAAAGTCATTTATACGCCTTATTATCCATATGTGAAGGGATTGGATTTCACCGGAGCTAAACAGGTAACAGTTTTGGCTGATCAGGCAACTTTATTGTGTGAGGGTTGGATGGAACCAATCTCTTTGGATCAGTGTGAAGATGTTACCGTAAAAGGTATCACGATTGATTATAAACGAAAACCGTTTGTGTCTGGTGATATAGTAGAGATCACATCTGATTATTTTGATGTCCAATTTGGAGAGGATAAGATTGTCACGGAAAAAATGCCTCTGACGCGGATGACGTTTTGGGATAAAGAAAAGAACCGGTTGTATCCGGAGCCGATTTATTTCCCGAAAAGAGAATTGTTGGGAGGCAATAAAGTCCGTTTTTATCATTCTCTTCCACAAACATTGAAAGGAAGTAATGCCACAGCCTTAAATTCATTCCATTTTCGTCCGGCCATATTGGTTTATAGATCTGTATCAACTTGCCTGGAGGATGTTACGATTCATGCTCAGCCAGGTATGGGGATTGTCGGTTTCGACAGCAAGGACATTTTTATAAAACGCCTGTCAATCCGTCCGTCTTCTAGTTATTACCAGTCCACCAATACCGATGCAACACATTTTGCCTGTTGTGAAGGTGTATTGCATTTCCAAGGGTGTTATTTCCAAGGTCAGGGAGATGATGCGACAAATGTTCATGGTTATTATCAGACAATAATTAGAGCGGAAGGAAATAGTGCGGATCTGGAAGTAAAAGCAGGAACTTATACGCACGCACAAGTGGCGGATGTCCCAAGAGTTGGGGACGAAATGGAACTGGTTGAAATACGGACATTAAAACCTGTACAAACATATAAAGTAAAGGATGTCCGGCATTCGATTCCGGAAACTCAAGTTCATGTTACTTTATCAGATCCATTGCCGGAAAATATCTCAGACTATTATCTGATGAATGTGACGAAACTTCCTCAACTGATATTTGAAAATTCGGTGATAAACAGCCATCTGGCCCGTGGTATCTTGGTGAAGACCCGAAACGTAACTATTCGGAGCAATGTTTTTCGGAATTGTACGGGCACGGCAATTCATATAGGAGCAGAAGCTTATTGGCACGAAGGAACTCATGCTAAGCATGTATTGGTAACCGACAATGTGATGATGGGGTGTGGCAAAGGTGCCGGAAGTCAGGCCGGTGCTGCCGGGATTGCTGTTATCATCGAAGCAGAAGATACAGGAAAGGAATATCTGCATGAAGATATAAAGATAACCGACAATTTGATTGCTGGAGAAGGAAATGATTGTGGTATCTATGTGGGTAATGCAAAAGATGTATTATTGCAGGGGAATAAAATCACCGGGTGTAAGCAGGCATATAAATATCATAGTGCAGACCAGGTACTATTGGAAGAATAAGTAACGAGAATTGAAAAAGAAAGTAACGGGAATCATTTTTAAATCCCGTTACTTTTGTTTTCAAATACGCCAGCTTTTCATCAAAAGCCGGCGTATTTGAAGAAAAAGCCGGCGTATTTTGGAAAGGAAATGATGTTGAATATAGAGTGTTGATTTTATGTATGTCAAACTGATAATAATAAAAGTCAAATGAAAAAATTACTCTTTTTGTGGGGGATGATGGTGCTTTCTGCCTCAATGGTAGCGCAATCTATTCTTCCAGCAGGACATCCAAGTCGGGATAAGGATTTGGATGTGCTTCCAGGATTTCAGAATCCTCCGTCTGGTTATGGGGAAGTTCCTTTTTATTGGTGGTTGGGTGATACGCTGACACGTGAACATCTGACTGGGCATTTAGATTTGCTGAAAAATAAAGGAATCAGTAGTTTGCAAGTCAATTATGCACATAGTGACAAAGGAGGTAAGTTATGGGGACTAACGTTTAAATCTAAACCGGAAATCTTTACGGAGGAATGGTGGGATTTGTTCGGTTGGTTCATGCGTGAAGCCAAGAAGCGTGGAATGACCGTTAGCTTGAGTGATTATACTTTGGGCGTTGGTCAGGAACAGTATGTGGATGAAATCTTAGCTGATTATCCTGAAATTTCCGGAAGCGAGTTGCGTTTCATGAAGAAAAGAGTGAGTGGATCATTACATTGGGAGTTACCGGAGAAACCTCTTTCCGTACAAGCTTATCGTTTTGAGAAAGATAGTTCTTTGATCGCTTCGTCTGTGATCAATTTGGAATCTTCTTGTTCTGGTAAATCGTTGAATTGGAAATCGCCGGCAGGAGAATGGTTGGTAACAGTTGTATATGCTTCTCCCAAAAGTCTTTCTTACAATCCGATGCATCCTTTGTCTGGGAAAAAATATGTGGAATATTTTTTCCAGCGTTTTGAAGATCGTTTTCCGGAAGATTCAAAAGGTGGATTGAATTTCTTTTTCTCTGATGAATTGAACTTCCAGTTAGGAAATTTAATTTGGGATGATTATTTCCAGTCGGAGTTTAAGAAACGGAAAGGTTACGACATTGTGCCGTATTTGTCGGCCTTATTTGTGGATATGGGAGAGAAAACATCTAAATATCGTTTGGATTACAACGATGTGATGGTTTCATTGAGTGAAGAACATTTCTTTGAACCGGTATATCGCTGGCATGAAGACAGGGGATTGATTTACGGTTGTGACCATGGCGGACGAGGACTTGATGTGGCTGAGTTTGGAGATTATTTCCGTACCCAACGCTGGAATCAAGGTCCGGGTTGCGATCAGCCGAAGTTATCAAAGCATATTATCAAGAACAAAGTGGCATCTTCAATAGCCCATATGTACAATCGCCCTCGAGTTTGGCTTGAAGGTTTCCACAGTAGTGGTTGGGATACTTCTTCCGGTAAGTTGCTGGATGCTATTTTTGCCAATTTTGTACAAGGACAGAATTTGCTGAGTTTACATGGTTTATATTATTCTACACCGGGCGGATGGTGGGAATGGGCACCACCTTGTAACCATTTTCGTATGCCTTATTGGGCCGAAATGGATAAACTGTTGGCTTGTTCTGAACGATTGAGTTATCTTTTATCCCAAGGTTATCACTGTGCTGATGTTGCTATGTTGTATCCTGTTGAGCCGGTTGTGGCCGGAAATGGACGGGCATCGGTTGACTGTGCATTTAAATTAGGAGAAGAGCTCTATCATCAGGGAATTGATTTTGATTTTATGGATTATGAATCATTGGCTCGGGCCGAGATTAAAGGTTCTGAATTGCAAGTGGCAGGTGAATCTTTTCGAGTATTGATTGTACCAGAAATGGAAACGATACGTTCGACTTCCATTGAGAAAGCTGTTGCTTTTCAGAAAGCCGGTGGAACTGTTATTTGGGTAAATCGTTTACCTAATGCAACAGAACAGGGTGAAGCCGATGAAACTATGCTGCGTTTGGTGGCAGAACAGATAGTGACTCCAGCTTCATTGGTGTTAAGCGAGGTGAATCAGGCTACGAAACGTGACTTTGCTATTGTTGAGGGGAAGATTGATGAACCCAATGTCATGCATCGGAAAGTAGGTCATCGGGATTTGTATGCAGTTTATCATGTAGATAAAGGAGCCAAATGTTATTTCAGGAGTTTAGGTGGAGCAGAATTATGGAATCCTTGGACGGGAGAAGTTCAACCGTTATCTGTTTGTCAAACTGACGAAGAAGGTTCGTATATCCGTATGCCATTAGAGAAGACTGAAATGCAACTGATCGTGTTTGATCCGAATAAACCGGCAAAAATAGAAGATGTTCATCCGGTTGTTCCAACAACTACGTATCCTATTTCCGGGAAATGGGAAACAGAACTGATCCCCGTGTTGGATAATCGTTGGGGAGATTATCATTGGCCGGCCACACCTGCGTTGATAGGAGCCGAGATTCGTAAGATGGATTATGCCACGCAAGTCTCCGACAATTGGAATACTGCTTTATGGGAAACAAGAGGTTGGACCGAACAAAGCGTAGGATTCGGGGATTATATGATTTGCTTGGAAGCTCTTTCCCAACCAATTGATGAGACAGATTTGCTGCAAAATACTTCTCGTTTCCCTTGGAAACCTTATGCCTTTTCTTGGCGTTGGGGTGTAGAAAACGATTATGGGCATCAAGGATATCATGGGTTGAAAACCGAAATGTATGCTGATTTCATTCGTTTGGGAAGTATAAAGGATGAGTTTACTCAGCTAAAACGGGTGGATGATCCGAGAGGAAAGCATTATTATCTTTTGACAGATGTGGTAGCTCCGCAAGCAGGTATGTATGAAGTTGTATGTGATACGATTCTTCCGATGGATGTTTGGATTAACGGTAAGAAGATACCTATCAGGAAAAATGGGGAACGTATATCTTTACAATCGGGTAAAAACCGGATGATCCTTCATTATCAAGGAGCTTGCACCACTTATTTCTTGTTGCGTGATCCTGATAAGAAAGGGCAGATGGTGGAAGAGACCTTGGCCGAACGTCCTCTTTCGATGCCATGGAACGGCGATTTATCTCTTCTTCCTTTTATCTCTCCTTCCCATTCTTCGAAACAGTACTATCGTTTTGTTTCGGCACCGGGATTACAATCACTGTCGTTTTCGGCTTATACTTCCCAACTGAAAGTCTGGATTAATGGTGAACCGGCCCAGGTAAAAGAAGGAACAACCCGAAAGGATGGATTGACTTCATTCGAAGTGAAAGGGGAAGCAAGAAAATCTCCGGCATTGATAACTATGGAAGTTGAAAGTTCTTATCCAGGAGGCGCCGTTTTCCCTTATCCGATCCAGCAACATTGTGGCAAGGGCGAGATTGAGTTAGGTGATTGGAGCCGTTTATCCGGTCTTAACTGTTATTCAGGAGGTATGTGGTATCGAAAGGAAATCGAGTTGACGAAAGAAGAATGTGAGCGCGCATTAACACTTGATTTAGGAGATGTTGTTTCTACGGCAGAGTTGTTTGTCAATGGAAAATCTGTGGGTTTGCGTATGGCCGCTCCTTGGAAATTTGATTTATCTGGAGTATTGAAGCCTGGAAAGAATTTGTTTGAAATTCGAGTTTATAATACGGTTGCTACGCATTATTTGTCGATACCTACCATGTATCGAGGAGAAGTCACATCCGGTATTTTAGGTACTCCGCAATTGTTGATGAAATAACAAATCGTATCATTACTGATAAACCATGAAAAAGCCCGGAGATTATTACACCTTCGGGCTTTTTTATAACTAAATCTCAAATGATGATTTACCTGTTTTATTTCAATCGCTTGTAACCATATACAGCGCGTTCTCCCAATTCCTCTTCAATACGTAACAGTTGGTTGTATTTAGCCATACGGTCTGAGCGGCTCAACGAACCGGTTTTAATCTGACCGCTGTTGGTTGCTACAGCGATGTCTGCAATGGTTGCATCTTCCGTTTCGCCTGAACGATGAGAAGTTACTGTTGTATAGCCATGTCGATGTGCCATTTCGATTGCGTTAAGCGTTTCAGTCAGTGATCCGATCTGATTAACCTTGATCAGGATAGAGTTGGCACATCCTTTCTGAATTCCCTTAGATAAGAATTCAACGTTGGTAACAAACAAATCATCTCCTACCAATTGGCAACGATCTCCAATGCGTTCGGTCAGTTTTTTCCAGCCAGCCCAATCATTCTCACTCATACCATCTTCAATCGAATCAATCGGGTAGGTGTTGATAAGCTTTTCCAGATAGTCAATCTGTTCGTCGGATGTGCGTTTCACGCCCTTCTCTCCTTCAAAGATGGTATAGTCATAAACTCCGTCTTTGTAGAATTCGGAAGAGGCACAATCCATACCAATCATAACGTCTTTACCCGGTTTGTATCCGGCTGCTTCGATGGCTTTCAAAATTGAATTCAAGGCATCTTCTGTTCCTTCCAATGCCGGAGCAAAACCACCTTCGTCTCCTACAGCCGTACTTAATCCTCTATTATGCAATACTTTCTTCAAGGCATGAAATACTTCTGCTCCCATTCGCAATCCTTCGTGGAATGAATTGGCTCCAACTGGGCGGATCATAAATTCCTGAAAAGCTATCGGAGCATCGCTATGTGAACCACCATTGATGATATTCATCATCGGAACCGGCATTACACAGGTATTGGTTCCGCCAATGTAGCGGTATAAAGGAATATCCAGATAATTGGCTGCCGCTTTGGCAACTGCCAGGGATACTCCTAAAATGGCATTGGCTCCCAGATTGGATTTGGTAGGAGTTCCGTCCAAAGCCAGCATGGCGTTGTCAATACCCATTTGGTCTAATACTGACATTCCTTTTAAGGCTGGAGCAATCACGTCGTTGACATTTTTGACAGCTTTCAGAACGCCTTTACCTCCATATCGGTATTTGTCTTGATCCCGTAGTTCTAGCGCTTCATGTTCGCCTGTTGATGCTCCGGAAGGTACAGATGCTCGTCCCATTACTCCTGATTCCAGTAATACATCTACTTCAACTGTTGGATTGCCTCTTGAATCCAATATTTCACGGCCTGTAATTTTTTCTATTCTCATAATTACTTTAATTAATTTGTTTGGCAAAGATAGTTTGCCATCTCTTGTTTCTAAATAACTATTTATGATGATATTTAGTTCTTAAGCCTCCCTTTATTTAGGTATTTTTATAGGGGGAGACAATATGGATATTAGAGAGGAAAGAAATAATCGGAGAGAGTAAATACAAAAAAGGCTATTTCCCTTTGTGAGGAAAATAGCCTTCATATAAATTTATTTGTTTTGACTTGGTCAAACGATATTCGTTGGAATTAATTTTAATTCTAGTGAGTATTAAAATCGATTCTCGTTACTTCTAAATTATTTCTTAGTTGCGTAGTTTTTGTTCAAATATTCCAATAATTCAGCAGTGATATCATAAGCGTCGTTTGCTAAAAGAATATTGTCGCCTGCTGTATTGCTGAATACCACTTGGAAACCACGGCTCTGATTGAATACTTTTAATTGAGAAACGATAGAATCACGTAATTGTTCGTTTAATTTTTGCTGTTCTTCCATCAACTCTTGTGAAAGGCGGTTGTCAAGATCCTGAAGTTCCTGACGTTTGTTCAGTAAGCGCTGTTGTTCTTGTTCTGCTCTTTCCTGAGTTAAAAACGCATTATTGGCTATTTTCCGTTGGAATTCTTGCATTTCACTTTGCAGGGAGGCTGCCTTCTGGTTCACATTAGCCCTTGAATTTTCAGCCTTTTTCAAAATGATTTCATTCAAATCTTTTGCATAATTATAATTCTCCAGCAGAGAATCAACGTTGACATACGCTACAGGAAGGGTAGAAATCGTATCCCCTGTTTCAGTGGCAACTGCTTTAGTTTCACTAACTTCTTTCTTTCCTGAAAATTGCATGACAAACAGAATCACAACGGCAACAGCTAGTACACCATTGATAATGTAGTTAACGTTCTTCATAAAATGTAAAATATTATCTTTTTATTTTTTATCAGTTTGTTTTTCCAATCTATCATATAGATTCTTATGCTGAACTTGCAAACGATGCTCTGTCTTAGCACAATATATGCCTTTCTTGGCCAAAGCTTTATTCCCTTCAATATGAGTGTTCGGGAAGCGTCCGCCTTTTTTCAGGAGCACTTTCACACAAAGTAATACTACACAGATTACAATAATTATGAATGTAAGCAATAACGTTTTTAGCATTTTCTATATATTTGTGGACGCAAATATAAGGCTTTCACCGATTATAAAGTAGATTTTTCCAATTTAATTCTACTTTTTTTCGATAATAAGTTCAATTTGTGTGTATAATTAACGTTATTAATACCTGAAAAGAAATGAAAATAACAGATTTAGAACCTCAGATTGTGTGGAAATATTTTGATGAGATTACAAAAGTTCCACGTCCATCCAAAAAGGAAGAGAAGATTATTGCCTATTTGGAAGATTTTGCTCAGAAGAATCATATAGTCTATAAGAAGGATGAAGTGGGTAATATCGTAATGTCTAAACCCGCCACTCCGGGTATGGAGAATCGGGAAACAGTCGTTTTGCAATCGCATGTCGATATGGTGTGTGAAAAGAATAATGGTACCCAACATGATTTTGAGAAAGATCCGATTGAGACTATTGTTGACGGCAACTGGCTTCGGGCTAACGGAACAACCTTAGGTGCTGATAACGGTATTGGAGTTGCTGCTGAATTGGCTTTGTTAGCTTCGGACAATATCGAGCATGGTCCAATTGAATGCTTGTTTACGATTGATGAAGAGACAGGTTTGACAGGAGCAAAGGCTTTGAAATCCGGATTCATGACCGGTAATATCCTGCTGAATCTGGATAGTGAAGATGAAGGACAGATTTTTATGGGCTGTGCTGGTGGTAAAGATACGCAAGCATTATTCCATTATCAGGCAGAACAAACTCCGGCAGATCGTCAATATTTCCGAATTGATGTAAAGGGATTAAATGGAGGACATTCTGGTGGTGAAATACATAAAGGATTGGGTAATGCCAATAAATTATTGGTTCGCTTCTTGTTCTTATTGAAGAAAAATAAGATAGATTTCTTACTTTGTTCGATTGATGGCGGTAATTTGCGGAATGCCATCGCTCGTGAAGCTCATGCAGTGGTTGGTCTTCGTCCTGAAGATAAAGAAACTGTGCGGATTTTATTAAATCATTTTGCGGCAGATGTCGAAAATGAATTGAAGCATGTAGATAAGAATGTCCGTTTGGTAATGGAATCAACGGATAAGCCTGAAACTTATATTGATTCTGCAACAGCCGAAAAAGTTATTTATGCAATGCATGCGTGTCCTCATGGTGTATTAGGTATGAGTCATGATATCGAAGGACTTGTTGAAACTTCTACTAATCTGGCTTCTATCAAGATGAAAGAGAATCATACAATTTTAGTAGGAACCAGTCAGCGAAGCTCAATAGAATCATATAAGGAAATGGCTGCTAATCAGGTTGCTTCAACCTTCCTGCTGGCAGGAGCAGAGGTTTCTCATGGAGATGGTTACCCTGGTTGGGCTCCGAATCCGGATTCTGTTATTCTGAAAGTTGCTCAGGAAACATACGAACGTCTATTCCATAAGCAGCCGGAAATTATGGCTATTCATGCAGGTCTTGAATGTGGCTTGTTCTTGGAAAAGTATCCTACACTGGATATGATATCATTTGGTCCGACATTGCGTGATGTTCATTCACCAAATGAAAGAATAGAAATCAAGACTGTTGGTATGTGGTGGAGTCATTTACTTGAATTGTTAAAGAATATTCCTGTAAAATAAATTACAATCTAATCCGTTATAAAAGAGAAGTTGTATGAATATCATTCATGCAATTTCTCTTTTTTATTTTTCTATTTACATAATTTATATTACTTTTGTGAAAGAATAGCGAATAAATGTATGTAGAAAAATAATCTTAACTGGAAAAGATATGAAGAAAATAACATTACTTATATTAGGATTGTTGTCATTATTTTCATTGATAGGTACATCATGTGACGGGCTGGATGAACATTATTCTACGAATCCGAATTATCGTTTGTCATTCTCTGTTGATACTTTATCTTTTGATACTGTTTTTACAACGATAGGTTCCGCAACAAAACAATTTATGGTTTATAATCCGAATAAAGAAGCCTTGAATATACAGTCAATCATGTTGGCTAGTGGAGGTGAATCGGGTTTTCGTTTGAATGTGGATGGCCGTAAAGGAGATTATTTTGACAACGTAGGGATTTTGGCAGAAGACAGTATGTTTGTCTTTGTTGAAGTAAATGTGAATCCGAACGATTCTAATCAGCCTTTATTAGTGGAAGATTCGGTTGTCTTTATGACGAATGGCGGAAAACAGACAGTTCTGTTGGAGGCTTACGGACAGAATATGCATTTGTATAAAGGAGGTTTACATATCACGAAAGATACAACATTTACAGCAGATTTGCCTCATCTGGTATATGATAGTATTATGGTAGCCGAAGGTGCAACTTTGTATTTGACAGAAGGAGCAACCTTATATATGCATGATAAAGCCAATATCGTTGTTTCTGGTCGGTTGATCTCTGAAGGATCGTTGGAGAATCCGGTTGTGATACGTGGCGATCGTTTGGATTTTGTTTTGGATGATATTTTACCATACGATCGGACTCCAGGACAATGGGGAGGAATTTTCTTCAAATCGGGAAGCTTTGGAAACCGGATGGAACATACAATTGTCCGGAATGGAACAAGTGGCATTACCATTGAAGCCTCAGAGCCTGTGGATACAAAACTGGAAATTTCCAATTCTCAGCTTACAAACATGAAAGGAAACGTTTTGACGTCTATCAATAGTAAATTAATGGTGACGAATACCGAGATAAGCAATGCCGGAGGATCTGTAGTTGCCTTGGCCGGAGGTGATTATCAGTTTACCCATTGTTCGTTGGTCAATTATATGCGTTTGGTTCAACGTTCAACAGAATGTTTGGTTATGGCTAATGCTTATATGCAAAATTCTGAAAATAAAGTTGTCCCTTTAAAAGCTCGTTTTGACAATTGTCTAGTAGATGGAAGTTTTGGCGCCGGAAAGAATCCTCTTTCAGGAGAAATCGCATTGTCTTCAGTGGATGAGGCTGATTTTGATTATTATTTTAATCATTGTGTGTTGACAACGGTTGGAAGTGATAATGGTTGTTTTGAGTCGACTTTGTTTACTACAGAAGATAATTATCCTAGTTATCGGAAAACTGGTGGCGAAGCCAATAAATATCAGTTTGATTTCCGTCCGGACACGGTTATCTCTTTAGGTGTTGGAAAAGCCGATCCTGCTGTCTCTGCGAACTATCCGGTAGATCGGTTGGGAATAAATCGACTGGAAAGTAGTGATGGTCCGACGATAGGTGCCTATGAATTTGTGAAAGAATAAGCTGTAATAATAGAAAACTTTAGCTATGAAATTTATCTGTTTGCTGATTGGGGCGGGAGTATTCTTGCCCTTTTCTTGTTTTTTAGGAAAAGCTCAAAATACTTTTCGGGTGATGAGCTATAATGTGGAGAATCTGTTCGATACGGAAAATAATCCGTTGATGGAAGACGATGAATTTACACCCGATGGAAATCGTTTTTGGACAAAAGGACGTTATTACCGGAAGTTACAGCATGTGTCTCAGGTGATTCAAGCGGCTGGAGAATGGAATGCACTAGCTTTAGTTGGTCTATGTGAAGTCGAAAATGATTCTGTAATGGAACATTTGTTACGAAGGACACCTCTTTATAAACAAGATTATCGGTATTGTATGACACATGGCTGCGATATACGGGGAATAAACGTTGCATTACTTTATCAGAGAGAGCAATTCCGTTTGCTTGGTTCGGAAGAATTAAGGGTCCCGACAACCGGAAAAGAACGTCCTACCCGTAACATTCTTCATGTTTGGGGAGAAGTTGTTTCGATCGATACGTTGGATGTATTTGTTTGTCATCTTCCTTCCAGATATGGAGGTGAGTTGGCTAGCAGAAAACGCCGAAAGGATGCAATAGGAGTCTTGAAGAAGTGTACAGATTCGTTATACTATTGCCGGAAATATCCGAAGATACTTATTATGGGAGATTTCAATGATACTCCTCAGGACGAATCTTTGGAAGAGGAACTGGAAGCGAAAGCTTATTCTCCGGATAACAAACCAGTGAAGTATAAACTCTACAATCTTTTTTACGATGCCAAAGGTTCACATAAGTATCAAGGAGAATGGAATCAGTTGGACCATATTATTGTGAATGGAGCTTTGCTGCAAGAAAATCAAGCATTGCATGTACAGAAGGATAGTTACCAGGTGTTTTCTCCTTCTTTTCTGCTGATCCCTGATAAGACATGGCGTGGTGTTCGTCCGTTTCGGACCTATTATGGCTTTAAATATGAAGGAGGTTATAGTGATCATTTACCACTGGTTGTCACGTTTGAATGGAATAAAATGTGACTTAAAATCAAGAAGAAGTCACATTCATTGTTTTTTTGTGACTTAAAAATGAAAAGGAGTCACATTCTTTGCTCTTTCTTGACTTAAAAACGAAAAGGAGTCACATCCTTTATACTTTTGTGACTTAAAAATAAAAAGTGGTCACATTCTTTATTCTTTCGTGACTTAAAAATAAAAAGTAGTCACACCTGAAGACCAGATGTGACTTAAAATGAAAAAATATGTCTTTCAACGATCGAATACAAAAGCTGAATTATTCGTTTACTCCTAAAACTTTGCGGAATCGGCTGATAAATTCAGCAGCTTCTTCCATGCTCAGACATAATGGCGGTAATAATCTGATTGTATTAGTTCCCGCAACTCCTGTAAATACTTTTTGTTCAAACAATAATTTAGAACGAATTTCTTTGATAGGTTCTTCGAATTCGATACCGATCATTAATCCACGTCCACGAATTTCTTTGATACCTGGGAGTTTGTGCAATTCTTCGAGCAAGTAAGAACCTACTTTTTCGGCATTTGCAACCAAACCTTCGTCGTGCATGATGTCTAATACCGCAATAGCAGCAGCACAAGCCAAGTGGTTACCTCCAAATGTAGTTCCTAACATACCATATATAGGTTTAAATATAGGACTGATCAGGACAGCGCCCATCGGGAAACCATTCGCAATACCTTTTGCTACTGTAATCATATCCGGACGTATTCCGGCATACTGGTGAGCAAAGAATTTACCACTACGTCCATAACCCGACTGAATTTCATCAATAATCAATACGGCCTGATATTTTGTACATAGTGACCGCAATTCCTGCAGAAAATCATCAGTTGGTACCTGAATACCTCCAACTCCTTGGATACCTTCGATGATAACAGAAGAAACATCTCCTTTTTTTAATTCGGCTTCAACAGCTGCCTTATCATTCAGCGGTAAATAAGAAACGTCTAATCCTTCATTAACCGGAGCAATGATTTTAGGATTATCTGTTACACGTACAGCGGCAGAAGTACGTCCGTGGAATGAATGCTGGAAAGCCAAAACACGTTTTTTCCCGTTGTGAAAAGAAGCCAGTTTCAACGCGTTTTCATTGGCTTCAGCTCCAGAATTGATCAGGAACAATGAGTATTCATCATAACCGGAAGCTTTACCGAGCTTGTCTGCCAAGGTTTGCTGCAAGCTATTGATGACAGAATTTGAATAAAATCCCAGTTTACTTACTTGTTCACTGATTGCTTTTACGTATGTTGGATGACTATGTCCGACTGAAATAACCGCGTGGCCACCGTAAAGATCCAAATATTCGTTACCTTCTTTGTCCCATACATGGCAACCTTTTCCTTTAACGATCTCTATATTGAATAAAGGATAAACATCAAAGAGTTTCATACGCTTTAATTTATTATTTGTTAGAAAGCTGATGGTTTGAGATGCAATCCGACTTTTTCTTCTAAGCCAAACAGCAGATTCATGTTGTGGACTGCTTGTCCGCTGGCACCTTTTAACAAGTTGTCGATCATGGAAACAATCAGCAGTTTATCTTCATATTTTTGTAAATATATCAAGCATTTATTGGTATTTACAACTTGTTTCAAATCTGGATTCTTATCGACTACGAATGTGAAAGAATGATCTTCGTAATATGACTCATAGATACGTTTGATTTCTTCCAAATCAATTTTACAATCCAAATAGGTTGTTGCAAATATACCACGAGAGAAGTTCCCTCTTACAGGAATGAAGTTGATACTACTATCAAAGCTATTCTGCAATTGTCTTAAACTTTGCTTGATTTCTGCCAAATGTTGATGTGTAAATGGCTTATAAATCGAAATATTATCATTTCTCCAGCTGAAGTGTGAAGTTGCAGAAGGCTTGACGCCGGCTCCCGTTGAACCTGTAATGGCATTGACATGTAAATCCGAATTCAACATCAGGTGCTTGGCTAAAGGCAAAATACCTAATTGAATACATGTAGCAAAACATCCTGGATTGGCAATGTGCTTGGCAGCACAGATCCGACGACGGTTTAATTCGGGTAGTCCATAGACGAAATCGTGTTCTTCACTTTCGATACGGTAATCCATGGAAAGATCAATGATCTTTACGTTTTCCGGAACAGTATGTGCTTCCAAAAACTTCTTTGTATCACCATGTGCCGTACAGAAGAACAGACAGTCTATGCTGTCTAATGGCAACTCTCCAGTGAAACGCATGTTTGTTTCTCCATAGAGTCCTTCGTGGACATCAGTGATCAGATTTCCTGCATTACTGGAACTGTTTATAAAAACGATTTCAACGTCCGGGTGATTAATCAGCAGACGAATTAATTCGCCTGCTGTATATCCTGCACCTCCAATAATACCAACTTTAATCATATTTCCTCCTCTTTGTGGTTTGTATAATAAACACGTAAAGGAGTAGAAAGAACTTTGATAAATCCTTTGGCATCTTCTGCTGTCCAACCTTTTTGCATTTCTCCGTATTCACCAAATTTGGTTTTAACCAAATCATCTGCTGATTCAACACCAACCGTTGAGAATGAAAGCGGACGAAGTTCCAGAATAGCCGTACCATTTACATTACGCTGTGATTCCTGCAACATAGCTTCTATATCACGCATAACTGGTTCCAAGTACTGACTCTCATGTAAGAACATACCATACCAGTTGGCTACTTGATCTTTCCAATACTGTTGCCACTTACTTAATGTATATTTCTCCAAGAAGCGGTGTGCTCCAATGATTAGCATCGGGGCTGCAGCTTCAAAGCCAACGCGTCCTTTAATACCGATGATTGTATCACCTACGTGCATATCGCGACCAATACCATAGGCAGCACCAATTTCTTCTACTTTCTGGATAGCTTTGATCGGATCATCAAATGTCTCTCCGTTGACAGCACATAATTCTCCTTTCTTGAATTGCAGACGGAGCTGTTCGCTTCCCGTTTTAGTAACTTGTTTCAGATACGCAGATTCGGGTAAACCTTGGGCAGAGTCGAGAATTTCACCTCCACAGATGGAAGTACCCCATAAACCTACGTTGTATGAATATTTTAGTTTAGTGAAATCAGCTTCAAATCCGTGTTCTTTCAGGTAGTTGATTTCGTAGTCACGACTTAATGCCATATCACGTGTCAGTGTGATGATTTCAACATTAGGAGCCAATACTAAGAATGTCATATCAAAACGGATCTGATCATTACCTGCTCCTGTTGAACCATGAGCAATCGCATCAGCTCCGATCTCATTGGCATAACGTGCAATGGCTAAAGCTTGAAAGATTCGTTCAGAACTTACTGAAATAGGATAAGTACCGTTGCGCAATACATTACCGAAGATCATGTATTTCAGACTCTTCTCGTAATATTCTTTCGTTACGTCTAGTGTAACATATTTTACGGCACCTAATTTATATGCATTTTCTTCGTTCTTCTTCAGTTGTTCTTCACTGAATCCACCTGTGTTGGCACAAGCTGCATATACTTCATATCCTTTTTCTTTTGCCAGATACATCACTGTGAATGAAGTATCCAACCCACCACTAAATGCGACTACTACTTTCTTTTTCATATATATTATGTATTTATTGTTTGCAATTAAATTATTAAGACAATCTGTTTTTATTTCTCCATTTTGTCAGGATGCGGTACTTCCGGATCAAAAAGCATACCGGTACAAATACAGTAACGTCGGTTCGTACGCTCTAAGATATCATGATTAACGCAACCTTGGCATCCTCTCCAAAAAGCTTCATCGTCGGTCAAGTCAGCAAATGTAACGGGAACGTATCCTAATTCCGTATTCATTTTCATCACTGCAGCTCCCGAAGTAAGACTGAAAATCTTGGCATGTGGCCATCTCATTCTTGCCAGTTGGAAAGTCATTTCTTTAATTCGTTTGGCAATTCCCAAGCCACGATAATCAGGATGAACAATTAATCCGGAAGTGGTTACATATTGTTTGTTTCCCCATGATTCAATGTAGCTGAAACCGGCAAATTTATCTCCTTCTAAGGCAATGACAGCTTTCCCTTCTTTCATTTTTTGTGCCACATATTCGTGTGTTCGTTTAGCGATACCTGTTCCGCGTACTTTAGCGGCAGCCTCAATCGTTTCGAGAATAGTATCTACATACACCTCGTGTGAGGCTTCTGCAATCATGACATCAATTTGTTTTTCTTGTTCCATTTCTATATTTGTACCTTATTTTATCTTCATATAAAATGTGCTAATGCATCCACTATGTTCTGTCGGCTGAATCCTTCACGAGGAATCACTAAAATAGTGTCATCACCAGCGATCGTTCCTAATATCTCTTTGGGAGCATGTGTATCAATATCTGAGGCTATCCCCATCGCATAACCCGGACGTGTTTTGATAACTGCCAAATTCCCCGAGAATTCAATGTTTGAATGAATACTTTGTGCTGGATTTTTTACAACTTGCAAAGCTTGTTTCTCCGGTAACCGATAAACATACATACCATTTGCATCGTGTACTTTGATTACCTTTAATTGCTTGATGTCTCTAGACAATGTGGCTTGTGTAACGGCAAATCCCATTTCACTCAACCGTTTGCTTAATTGCTCTTGGTTGTTGATCGATTCATTGCCGATGAGCTTACAAATCATTTCCAGCCGTTCTTTTTTTGTACACATACTTGTATAAATATTCAAATCGGCGGCAAATTTATGGATTAATATTGAATATTTATGCAAGAATATGGATATTTTTTCAATAAATATTCAAGAATCAGAAACAAGGGTGATTTGTATGTTCCTGTAACTATTCGTATCCTGATACAGATCTTGTTATCAAGTTATTTTTTGACAGATGTCGAAAAGCTTTATCACATTTGTCAAAAAGCTTTATCACATATATGGAAAAGCTTTACCACATCTGTCAAAAATATAAAAAGTAACGACAATCGCATTACAATATGCGATGGAAATTATCCGGCGGTTACATGTTTCATAGCATATATTAACAACATATACTTTCTGTAAGTTATTGATTATTAGATTTGATTCTATTTAATGCTATAAAATAATTTAAAATATTTCTGAATAAGAATTTGTTTTTTTAGATATTAAACTCTACTTTTGATACACAATAATAAATCAAACAGAAAAACACGAACAATAACATAAAAATTGATATACTTATGAGTTATCTTAAATTTGATAAGACAGTTATGATCAATTTGGAAGAGTCGCTAACACGAGAAGTTTTGAGGACAAATCGCTTAGGGGCTTACCATAGTAGTACTGTCGTAGATTGTAATACTCGTAAATACCACGGATTACTGGTGATGCCTGTGCCCGCTTTGGACGATGATAATCACGTACTTCTATCTTCACTCGATGAAACCGTAATCCAACATGGTGCTGAATTTAATCTGGGTTTACACAAGTATGGGGAAAATAATTTCAGTCCGAAGGGACATAAGTATATACGTGAATATACTTGTGATACGGTACCTCGTACGGTTTACCGTGTGGGCGGTGTTATCTTCTCAAAGGAAAAGGTCTTTTCCATGTTTGAAAATCGAATCATGATTAAATATACCCTTGAAGATGCCCATTCTGCAACAACTTTACGGTTCCGTCCGTTTTTGGCGTTCCGAAGTGTGAAGGAATTGACATATGCCAATGGTAATTTAAACCAGAATTATACAGTCGTTCCGAATGGAATCAAAATGTGCCTTTATCCTGGGTATCCGGAATTGTTTATGCAATTCAGCAAAAAGGTAAATTTTGTTTTCGATCCGAAATGGTATTACGGCATTGAATATTCAAAAGAACAGGAGAGAGGCTATCCTTATAAAGAAGATTTGTTTGTACCGGGATATTTTGAAGTACCTATAAAGAAAGGGGAAACAATTGTCTTTAGCGCAGGCGACAGTCAGGTAGCAACCACCCGTTTGAAGACATTATATGATACAGAAGTTGCGGCGCGTACACCACGAACTAGCTTTTATAATTGTTTAAAGAATTCGGCACAGCAGTTCTATTTCCGTCCTAAAAAACAGGATGCCTATTTGCTGGCCGGTTATCCTTGGTTTAAAGTAAGAGCTCGTGATTTGTTTTTGGCAACTCCGGGATGTACCTTATCTATTGATGATCCGGTACGTTTCGAAAAGATTATGGCTACAGCTTTACCGGCTCTGAGAGCATTTATGGAAGATGGTGCCCAGGATCCGGTGATTCAGGAAATTGAACAGCCCGATGTTATTTTGTGGGCAATTTGGGCTATCCAGCAATATGCCAAGGTGGTTGGTATAGACAAGGCGAGAGAACTATATAAAGAGTTTATAGATGAGGCTCTCGAATATATAATGTCGCAGAAACATCCGGGATTGAAAGTGATGGATAGTGGTTTGTTGTTTGCCGATGGAGGACGCGACAAAGCAATCACTTGGATGAACTCAGTAGTTAACGGTCGGCCGGTAGTTCCGCGTTCTGGTTATATTGTTGAGTTTAATGCCGCATGGTATAATGCGTTGTGTTTCTCTCGTGAAATGAATGGCGAAGCAACAGATAAAAGAATTGATAAATTAATCAGTGCGATCAATGTTTCTTTCCCAAATACCTTCGTTAATGGATACAATTATTTATTTGACTATGTAAATGGTTCGTTTGTTGACTGGAGTGTTCGTCCGAATATGATTTTCGCAGTAGCACTTCCTTATTCACCATTGACACGTATGCAAATGCGTTCTGTGTTGGATATTGTTACAAAGGAATTGTTAACGCCTAAAGGTATTCGTTCATTGAGTCCCAAAAGCGAAGGATATCGTCCTTATTGTACAGGGCCTCAGGTTGAGAGAGATTTGGCCTACCATCAAGGTACAGCTTGGCCTTGGTTGTTGGGGGCTTATCTGGAGGCTTATCTTCGAGTGTTTGGTAAATCGGGAGCAGCGTTTGCCGGACGTATGTTGATTAGCATGGAAGAAGAAATGACCAATCATTGTATTGGTACTATTTCAGAAATCTATGATGGAAATCCTCCTTTTACAGGTCGTGGAGCCATCTCGTTTGCCATGAATGTGGCTGCTATTCTAAGAATAGAAGAAATGTTGAAGAAGTATAACGCCGAATAAACTATACATACTATATGAAAGCATTAATGTTTGGTTGGGAATTTCCCCCTCATATTTTAGGTGGTTTGGGTACTGCTAGTTATGGATTGACTCGTGGTATGGCCATGCAACCTGATATGGATATTACCTTTTGTATTCCTAAACCTTGGGGAGATGAAGATCAGAGTTTCCTGAGGATTATTGGGGTAAACAATGTGCCCATTGTCTGGCGCGATGTCAATATGGATTATGTCAAAGAGCGCTTGGGCAAATTTATGGATCCACAACTTTATTATGATTTCCGAAATAATATATATGCTGATTTTTCATATCGGCACGTAAATGATTTGGGATGTTTGGAATTTTCCGGACGGTACCCGAATAATTTGTTGGAGGAAATTAATAATTATTCGATTGTGGCTGGTGTTATTGCACGTACAATACCGTGTGATATTATTCATGCTCATGACTGGTTAACCTATCCGGCAGGTATTCATGCTAAACAGGTAACTGGAAAGCCATTGGTTATACATGTACATGCTACGGATTATGATAGAAGCCGTGGAAATGTGAATCCGGATGTTTATGGCATAGAAAAGAATGGAATGGACCATGCTGATCATATCATAACAGTTAGTAACCTAACCCGTCAGACGGTCATAGAGAAATATCATCAGGATCCGGCAAAAGTAACTACGGTTCATAATGCAGTAGAACCTTTGAGTCCGGAAATCTTGGCCATTCAGGATAAAAAAGGAGTTAAAGATAAAGTCATTACTTTCTTGGGCCGAATTACCATGCAGAAAGGACCTGAATATTTTGTTGAGGCTGCAGCCAAGGTATTGAAACGGGCTCCTCATGCTCGCTTTATTATGGCTGGTAGCGGTGATATGATGAATCAGATGATTCGTTTAGCTGCTTCCCGAAATATATCAGATCGTTTTCACTTCACCGGATTTATGAAAGGAAAACAGGTATATGAAGTCCTGAAGGCTAGTGATGTATATGTGATGCCATCTGTATCAGAGCCATTTGGTATATCTCCTTTGGAAGCAATGCAATGTGGTGTACCTACCATTATTTCTAAACAGTCGGGTTGTGCAGAGATTTTGGATTATGCCATCAAAGTTGATTATTGGGATATTGAGGCGTTGGCAGATGCTATGTATTCAATTATCACATATCCTGCTATGCACGAATTCTTGAAAGTTGAAGGCAAGAAGGAAGTGGATAATATCAAATGGGAATATGCCGGACAGAAAGTTCGTCGTATCTATGATATGGTGTTAGGTAACAAATAAAACAAATTCAAACAGAAAACAAATAAACAGAAATTATTATGAAAACTATATGCTTCTATTTTCAGATACATCAGCCGTTCCGTTTGAAAAGATATCGTTTTTTTGATATAGGGAATGACCATTATTACTATGATGATTTCCAAAATGAGGAAATTATCCGTCGAATTGCAGAGAAATGTTATTTGCCTGCCAATCGGACTATTTTGGAAATGATCAAAGCAAGCGGGAATAAGTTTAAAGTGGCATTTTCTATTTCAGGTGTCGCTTTGGAGCAAATGGAAATCTATACTCCTGAGGTAATAGATTCTTTTAAGGAGTTGGTTGCAACGGGAAATGTAGAGTTCTTGTCAGAAACCTATGCTCATTCTCTTTCTTCATTAGGTGATCCGGATGAATTTAAACATCAGATAGACAAACAGGAAGACAAAATCCAAACATTGTTTGGTGTAAAACCCAAAGTTTTCCGTAATACAGAATTGATTTATTCAGATGATATTTCTGAGATCGTTTACGAAAAAGGATATAAGGGCATGTTGACAGAAGGAGCAAAACATATATTAGGTTGGAAGAGTCCTAATTATATGTATAGCTCAAGTGTACAACCTAATTTGCACTTATTGTTGAAGAACGATCGTTTCAGCGAAGATCTATCTGAACGCTTCAGTGACTATAGCTGGAATGAATATCCATTGACTGCTGACAAGTTTATTTCATGGATCGCTGCAACACCTGAGTCAGAACAAGTAATTAATTTGTTCATGAACTATGAAGTGTTAGGTTCTTTGCATCCGGCAGAAACAGGAATTTTTGACTTCTTCAAAGCTTTGCCTCGTTTTGCGGCAGAAAAAGGTATCAGTTTCTCAACGCCATCAGAAGTATTTTCTCTCTTGAAGCCAGTTGATAGTATTTCTGTTCCATACCCTATTTCATGGGTAGATGAAGAACGTGATTGTAGTTCTTGGTTAGGAAATGTTTTGCAACAGGAAGCATTCAAGAAGATTTGTGAAATTGGTGAACGGGTTCGTTTGTGTGATTTACGAAGAATCCGTCAAGACTGGTATTACTTACAGAGCAGTGACCATTTCTATTATATGAGTACAAAGCATATGGGACGTGCCGGTTTCAGTCCATACGATAATCCTTATGATGCATTTAATAACTATATGAATGTGCTTTCTGATTTTATTGAGCGTGTCAATGCCCAGTATCCTCAAGATATCGATAATGAAGAATTGAATTCATTATTGACTACTATCAAAAATCAGGGAGAAGAAATTGAAGGATTACAAAAAGAATTGGATAAGTTGAAGAAAAAGTCAACTTCAAGGAAGGCGAAAGATTCTTCAGCTGGAACAGACAAATAAACAAGTCGTCATAGTATTTTATATATTAATTGGACAAATAATTGCTTATACTATTTAAGTAGAAGTCATGTTTTTTGAGTTGGAGGGCTTATGGATGTAATTTTTTGTGATATAGTGGGAAGTTAGGTTTTGCCCTCTAGTTTAAAGGTTTTTAATAGTTGATATATGTGGAGCCGTTTCTTTGTGAAAAGAGACGGCTTTTTTTGTGGAATGGGGTAACGTAGTGTGGAAATATTCCTCATTATAATGGTGCTCATGTTCGGCATTTGTAGTAAATTTGCACCATATAATTCTAAATATTAGGTTAATAACCAAATTGGGTGATTTTTAAGTGATATTTTGGTACGATTATTTCTTTGTTCTATGCGATGTAATATTAATTTTTTAGGTAGAAAAACAATGTTAGGTATGTTTGGAAAAAAGCAATGGCCGCTTTACGCTTTCTTGGGTTTAGCCGTTATAATGGCTGGTTGTAAGAAAAAAGTAGAGCCGCAATTGCCAATTGTCATCGTAGAAAAACCTGTTAAAAAGGATGTTCAGATTTATGGTGAATATGTCGGAACAATCAAAGCTGAGAGTTTTGTAGAGATACATGCTCGAGTAGAAGGTTATCTGGAAAATATGATGTTTGAAGAGGGTAAGAGAGTGAAGCAAGGTGATCCGTTGTTTATTATCAGTCCGGCTCTATATAAAGCTCGTGTAGAAAAGGCAAAGGCTCAGCTGAAAAAGAATGAAGTACAAGCCGCAAAAGCAGCACGTGATGTACAGCGTTTGACTCCTTTGTATGAACAGCATGCAGCCAGTCAATTGGATTTAGATAATGCAATTGCTGCTAAAGAGAATGCTGAAGCAGATGTAGCTATGAGTAAAGCTGATTTGGATCAGGCTAATTTGGAATTGAGTTATACACGAGTGACTTCTCCGATTACAGGATATATCAGTGAAAGATTAGTGGATATTGGTACTTTGGTAGGACCAGGTTCTAAGTCCAAGTTGGCGACAGTGGTAAAAAGCGATACTGTCAATGTAGATTTTAAGATGACCGCCTTGGATTATTTGCGAGCAGAACGGCGAAATGTTAAATTCGGAGTTCAGGATACGACGCGTTCCTGGCAGCCGACTGTTACTGTAACATTGGCCGACAATTCCGAATATCCAGTCAAAGGTATAGTCGATTTCGCCGATCCTTCTGTAGATCCTAAAACGGGAACATTTACGGTACGTGCTATTTTGCCTAACCCGAACCGTAAATTATTGCCAGGTCAGGCAACGCGGGTAAAATTATTGTTGGATGTTCGTGAACGGGCTATAGTTATTCCTCGTAAAGCTTTATCGATAGAAAAAGGCGGTGCCTTCATTTATGTATTGCGTCGAGATGACGTGGCTGAAAAGCGTTTTGTGCAGATTGGACCGGAATTTGATAATTCAGTCGTAATCGAACGTGGTTTAGGTGAGAACGAACGGGTCGTAGTTGAAGGTTATAATAAGTTAGAGCCGAATGTCAAAGTACAACCCGTATTGTCGAGTGATGATAAAGCTATTCAAGCATTAAGAGAAAAGGAGGAAGAATAATATGAAGCCTGGTTTCTTTATTGATCGCCCGGTATTTTCTACTGTTTTGTCTATTTTGATCGTATTGGTAGGACTTATCGGTCTGATTATGCTGCCTATTGAGCAGTATCCCCAGATAACACCTCCGGTAGTAAAAATTGGAGCAACTTATCCCGGTGCAAATGCGTTGACGCTTTCACAAGCTGTTGCTACGCCGATTGAGCAGGAATTGAATGGAACGCCGGGAATGATTTATATGCAGAGTAGTAGTTCTAACTCCGGCTCATTAAACATTACCGTGACATTTGATGTTTCTGCTAATCCGGATTTGGCGGCTGTTGAAGTTCAAAACCGTGTCAAACTGGCCGAAAGTCGTCTGCCGGCTGAGGTGATTCAAAATGGTATTACCATTGAAAAGCAGGCTCCGAGTCAGTTAATGACGTTAACACTGATGTCTGATGATCCAAAGTTTGATGAAATTTATCTGAGTAACTTTGCGACAATTAATGTATTGGATGTTATTCGTCGTATTCCTGGAGTAGGACGTGTTTCTAATATTGGTAGCCGATATTATGGTATGCAGATTTGGGTATATCCGGATCGTCTGGCCAATATGGGATTAACGGTAAAGGATTTACAGGATGCCTTAAAAGATCAAAACAGAGAATCGGCTGCCGGAGAATTTGGTAAACAACCGATTCTGGATGTAGATGTGACATTACCTGTTACTTCTTCCGGTCGTTTGTCAACCGTTGAGGAATTCGAAAATATTGTGATTCGTGCTAATTCGGATGGTTCTATCGTCCGGATGCGAGATGTAGCCCGAGTATCATTGGAAGCTTCTTCTTATTCGACAGAGAGTGGTATTAATGGTAAGAATGCTGCTATATTGGGAATTTACATGTTACCAGGAGCGAATGCTTTGGAAGTAGCTAAAAGTGTACGTGCAGAAATGGCTGAAATCAGCAAGAACTTCCCGGAAGGTGTAGAATATAATTTCCCGTTTGATATGACGGAATATATCTCCCAATCGGTACATGAAGTTTATAAGACATTGTTTGAAGCATTGTTCTTAGTTATTTTAGTTGTATTCTTGTCATTGCAGAACTGGCGTGCGGCATTAATCCCAACTATCGCTGTTCCTATCTCTTTGATCGGAACATTTGGATTTATGTTGGTCATGGGCTTCTCATTGAATATGCTGACATTGTTAGGTTTGATTCTGGCTATTGGTATTGTGGTGGATGATGCCATTGTCGTGGTAGAAAACGTTGAGCGTATTATTAATGAGGAAAATATTTCAACCCGAGAGGCTACACACCGGGCTATGAAGGAATTGTCGGGAGCTTTGATCGCTACCTCAATGGTTTTGGTGGCTGTATTCGTCCCCGTAAGTTTTCTAAGTGGTATCACCGGTCAGTTGTATCGGCAGTTCTCTATAACGATTGCTGTATCTGTAATGCTTTCTACTGTAGTAGCGTTGACGTTGAGTCCGGCTATGTGTGCCATTATCTTGCGTCCGTCAAAGCATGAAAAGAAGAATATCGTGTTCCGGAAGATTAATGAGTGGCTTGAAAAGGGAAATCATAAATACACAAATATCTTACGCCGGGTAATGAATATGCCGAAACGCATCCTGGCAGGTTTTGGTATGGTATTGGTTATGATTTTTGTTATGAGTCATTTATTACCGACTTCGTTTATACCGGAAGAGGATCAAGGTTTCTTTACTGTAGAAATCGAATTGCCTGAAGGTGCGACATTGGAACGTACACGAGTTGTAACGGACCGGTTGATTGATTTCTTGAATCATCAGCCTGCCGTAGCTTATGTGCAAAATGTAACAGGTAGTAGTGGACGATTGGGTACTACGCAAAACAGAGCAACGTTAACGGTTATCTTAAAGCCGTGGGAAGAACGTAAATCTGGTGATATGGGCGTGGAAGATGTGATGGAAACCGTACGGAAAGAACTTTATTATTATCCGGAGGTTGTGGGTTACGTAAACCGTCCGCCGGTTATTCCAGGCTTGGGTGAAAGTGGAGGTTTGGAAATGCAGTTAGAGGCTAGAGGTGATGCTACTTGGGACGATTTAGTACAAGCTACAGATACATTCTTGTATTATGCTAAAAAAGCTCCTGAATTGCATAGTGTATCATCTGCAATGCAAGCGGATATTCCTCAAATTTACTTTGATGTAGATCGAGATCATGCGAAGTTCTTGGGGATTCCAATGGCTGACATCTTCTCTACTATGAAAGCTTATTTGGGATCTGTGTATGTGAACGATTTCAATATGTTTAATCGTATTTACCGTGTTTACATTCAGGCAGAGGCACCTTATCGTGCGAATAAAGAGAGTTTGGGACTTTTCTTTGTTCGGACAGGAAGCGGTGAGATGGTTCCGTTGACAGCTTTGGGTACAACGCAGTATACAACGGGTCCTGGAACAATCAAGCGTTTCAATATGTTCTCTACGGCTCCTATCAATGCTGTTGCAGCTCCAGGATATAGTACCGGTGAGGCGATGAAAGCATTGGAACGTATTGCGAAAGAACATTTATCGGATAATATTGCAATTGAATGGAGCGGCTTGTCTTATCAGGAAAACAAGGCAGGTGGACAGACGGGATTTATTCTGGCATTGATCTTCTTATTTGTATTCTTGTTCCTGGCTGCCCAGTATGAAAGCTGGATTGTTCCGATTGCCGTGTTACTTTCGTTACCGATTGCTGCTTTGGGGGCCTTCCTTGGAATTTGGGTAACCGGATTGGAAAACGATGTATATTTCCAGATCGGTTTGGTAACATTAATTGGTTTGGCTGCTAAGAATGCCATCCTGATTGTCGAATTTGCTAAAGTTCAGGTGGATGAAGGAGCGGATCCTGTGCAGGCAGCTATTCATGCGGCTCAGATGCGTTTCCGTCCGATTTTGATGACTTCATTGGCATTTGTCTTAGGTATGTTGCCATTGGTTCTTGCTTCAGGTCCGGGATCAGCTTCTCGTCATAGTATCGGAACAGGTATTTTCTTTGGTATGTTGGTTGCAATCACCGTTGGTATTGTGATGGTTCCTTTCTTCTTTGTGTTGATTTATAAGATAAAGAAAGGTATCCGTTTGAATCAGATTTCTCGCTTGCCACGCATACCGCATATTAAGAAAGCTGCTCCTTGGATGGTCTTGGCTTTATCTATGTTGGCTTTATCTTCCTGTAAGTTAGGAAAAGAATATGCACGTCCTGATCTGAATTTGCCGGAGTCAATAGATAGTTCTGTAACAGATACGGCTTCTGTTTCGGAGATTCCTTGGCAAAGTTTGTATAAGGACACTGTTCTTCAAGGATTGATAAATAAAGCTTTGGAGAACAATAAGGATATGAAGATTGCTGCAGCCAAGATAAAGGAAATGGTCGCTGCCAAACGTATTTCTTTTTCACGTTTATTCCCGGCGGTAGGGGCGAATTTACATGCCGAGAAAGAAGTCTTGAATTACGGTGGAAATAACAGAAAACCCGATCCTGAGTTTGATGCCAAACTGACATTAGCGTGGGAGCTGGATTTATGGGGAAATATCCGTTGGGCAAACGAGGCTGATTTGGCTGCATATATGCAGAGTGTCGAAGCGCAGCGTGCATTGAAACTGACAATTGTGGCGGGTGTTGCGTCATCGTATTATCAGTTATGTGCATTGGATCAAGAATTATCAATTGTGCGACAAACATTGGAAGCGCGAAAAGAAGGTTTGCATTTGGCCAAGTTGCGTTATGAAGGAGGATTGACCTCTGAAACAGCTTATAACCAAGCTGTCGTAGAGTTGGCTCGTACTGAGACTTTGATTCCGAATTTGGAACGTCAGATTAAAATAAAGGAAAGTGATCTGGCGATGTTGTTGGGTGATTATTCGCATGACATACCTCGTGGTCAGCGATTGTCAGAACAGCAGTTGCCGGATGCTCTGCCAATCGGTTTGCCTTCTTCTTTATTGGAGAGACGTCCGGATATCCGTCAGGCGGAATTTAGTCTTAAAGAAGCAAATGCCCAAGTAGGTGTTGCTTATACAGACTTGTTCCCTAAAATTGCTTTGACAGGTAATTTAGGCTTTGAAAGCGCTGAGTTAGGTGATCTTTTGAAAAGTCCGGCTTGGTTTTTAGGAGGTAATTTATTACAACCTTTATTTGCCATGGGACGGAACAAGGCGAAAGTAAAAGTCGCTCAGGCTAAATATGAGCAAGAAGTGTATAGCTATGAGAAGACAGTCATCGGAGCATTTAAAGAAGTGAATGATGCGATTGTTTCCATCCGTAAAGCTAAGGAAGTTCGTCAGTCACAGGCTAAGTTGGAGATCGCAGCCCGTAAATATTTGGAACTTGCTCAGTTGCAATATATCAATGGCGTTTCGAGTTACATGGATGTGTTGGATGCGCAACGTGAGTTGTTAAGTGCTCAATTAGGGTTGAACTCGGCTGTATGTAGCGAACTGTTATCTGTAGTTTATTTATATAAGGCTTTAGGCGGAGGATATTAAACTATATTTAGTGGATAAAAAAGAACCTGCAAACGAAGGGAATGATTACATTCTGTTTGTTTGCAGGCTTTTTTTATGTTAGTAGACTAAAGGTTCTTTCATTGTTGATTCTCGTTGCTTTCAAAATCAATTCTCGTTGGTTTTGATGTTGATTCTCGTTACTTTTGCAAAAGTATGATTATCTCATGCTTTTTATTTGTCTTTGAAGCAGAAAGAGAGTCAAAGCTTCCGGTGGATCAAAGGCTTGCGAATATCATTTTGGCAACCTTTTTGTATTTACTAAGTAAAGTACACAAGAGAAAACGGATGAACGGAAGTTTATCCAGCAGGAAAAGATCTTGTATATAGAAAATAATGAATTGAAAATAAATATATTATAATATGAGCAATAAGCATTTTGAACAGAACGAAAATTCTTCGGAAAAAGAAAATCAAGAAGTCGTGAATGAAGAAACGACAAATTTGCAGGAAGAAAAAGAAAATTTGGCAGAAGAAACAAATGATGCTGACAAAGTGTCTGCAGAGTTGGCTGAATTACAAAAGAAATATGATGAATTGAATAATTCACATTTACGTTTGATGGCCGAGTTTGACAATTATCGGAAACGCACATTACGCGAGAAAAGTGAATTGATTAAAAATGGAGGTGAAAATGCGCTGACTCAACTGCTTCCTGTAGTAGATGATTTTGAGCGTGCTTTGCAAAATATTCATAAGGCTGAAGATTTGACGGGTGTTGCAGAAGGCGTTGATTTGATATACAATAAGTTTGTTTCTTATTTGGCAAGTCAAGGTGTAAAAGCAATGGAGGTTGTTGGTAAGCCTTTTGATTTGGATCAGAGTGAAGCGATAGCTACTATTCCGGCACCGGAAGAAGGTTTGAAAGGAAAAGTTCTGGATTGCGTACAGACAGGCTATCTGTTGAATGAGAAGGTGATTCGTCACGCAAAAGTTGTCGTAGGAGAATAATAATAGTTTACCAAAATGGCGAAGAGAGATTATTACGAGGTTCTGGGTGTAGATAAAAATGCAACCGTAGAAGAAATAAAGAAGGCTTATCGTAAAAAAGCTATTCAATATCATCCGGATAAAAACCCGGGAGATAAGGATGCAGAAGAAAAGTTTAAGGAAGCAGCAGAAGCTTATGATGTACTGAGCGATCCTCAGAAACGTCAGCGATACGATCAGTTTGGCCATGCCGGAGTAGGCGGAGCTTCACAGGCAGGTGGCTTCGGCGGAGGAATGTCTATGGAAGATATTTTCTCGCAGTTCGGTGATATTTTTGGCGGTCACTTCGGAGGCTTTGGTGGTTTTGGCGGCTTTGGAGGCCAACGTGGCGGACGTCGGGTAAACCGAGGTTCTGATTTGCGTGTGAAAGTTAAGTTGTCTTTGAAAGATATTGCAACTGGAGTCGAGAAGAAAATCAAGGTAAAGAAATATGTATCTTGCTCTCATTGCCATGGAACAGGTGCTGAAGGAAGTGACGGAACAAAGACTTGCGATACATGTAAAGGTTCGGGTGTTGTAACACGAATTGCAAATACTATCTTAGGACAAATGCAGACGCAGACAACATGTCCTACTTGTGGTGGTGAAGGTAAAGTCGTTGTAAATAAATGTACACACTGTAACGGAGAAGGTATCGTACGGGATGAAGAGGTTATAACCATCAATATTCCGGCTGGTGTAGCAGAAGGTATGCAACTTTCAATGAATGGAAAAGGTAATGCCGCTCGCCATGGTGGTATTAATGGTGATCTTTTAATCTTGATAGAAGAAGAACAACATCCGGAACTCTTGCGTGATGAAAATGATTTGATCTATAACCTGCTGTTAAGTTTCCCACAGGCTGCTTTGGGAGGTTCTGTTGAAGTTCCTACAGTGGACGGAAAAGTAAAGGTAAAGATTGATCCGGGTACACAGCCGGGTAAGGTCTTGAGATTGAGAAATAAGGGACTTCCTTCGGTAAATGGATATGGTACAGGTGATTTGCTGGTAAATGTCAGTGTCTATGTACCGGAAACTCTTTCTCAATCTGAAAAAGATATGTTGAACGGATTGGAGAATTCTCCTAATTTCCAACCCAATAAAACGATGAAAGAAAAGTTCTTTGATAAATTCAGACGGCTTTTCAATTAATATTAAATATATCCCTTTAGTAATAGCCAGGCTTTTTTAATTCTTGTTTCCTTTTTATGGATAAAAGGGAAACAAAGAGACAAAAGGCCTGGCTTATTTTATATAGAAACGCCATGAAAAGAATATGTAGAATAAATATTTCGCAGGAAATTGTTTTTTCGTGATAAATATTAAAAAAAATCCCTCTACTTTCCAAAAAGAAGTGTACCTTTGCCCTAAAGGATCATGAAAACCTGAAAAATATAAACTAATAAATTCTAAACACAATGGAACTTACACACATTGAACATTTAGGAATTGCTGTTAAGAGCATTGAAGCATGTCTTCCTTATTACGAACAAGTATTAGGATTGAAATGCTATAGTATTGAAGAAGTAGCTGATCAGAAAGTAAAGACAGCTTTCTTTAAGATTGGACAGACAAAAATTGAATTGCTGGAACCGACAAGCGAAGATAGTACAATCGCTAAGTTCATTGAGAAGAAAGGTGAAGGTATTCATCACATCGCTTTCGCAACACCTGATGTACAGGCTTGCTTGGACGAAGCCGAATCTAAAGGTATTAAATTGATCGATAAGGCTCCTCGTCGTGGTGCTGAAGGTTTGGATATCGCATTTATGCATCCGAAATCAACTTGCAGTGTATTAACTGAGCTTTGTATGCCGGGTAAGAAAGACTGAATTTGAGGAAAAGTTAGAAGATAAAAATGAGGGGAGAGGAGAAATGAATGATTAATGTCTTCTTGAAAAGTAAACACCTTCGTTTTTAACTTCTAACTTTTGTTTTATAAATAAATAGGTAAATCATTACTAACAACAAATCAAAATACAATGAGTAATCAGCTTGAAAAAGTAAAAGAGCTTATCGCTCTGCGTGAACAGGCACGTCTGGGTGGTGGTGAAAAAAGAATCGAGTCACAACATAAGAAAGGTAAGTACACAGCCCGTGAACGTATCTCTATGTTGCTGGATGAAGGTAGCTTCGAAGAAATTGATATGTTCGTGAAGCACCGTTGTTCTAATTTTGGAATCGACAAGACAAAATTCTTGGGTGATGGTATCGTAACTGGTTATGGAACGATCGATGGCCGTCTGGTTTATGTATATGCACAGGACTTTACCGTATTCGGTGGTGCTTTGTCTGAAATGTTGGCTTTGAAGATCTGTAAGATTATGGATCAGGCTATGAAGATGGGTGCTCCTGTTATCGGTTTGAATGATTCGGGTGGTGCTCGTATTCAGGAAGGTGTAAACGCTTTGGCAGGTTATGCTGAGATTTTCCAGCGTAATATCTTGGCTTCTGGTGTTATTCCGCAGATCTCTGGTATTTTTGGCCCTTGTGCCGGTGGTGCTGTTTATTCTCCAGCATTGACAGACTTCAACATCATGACACGCGGAACCAGCTATATGTTCTTAACCGGACCGAAAGTTGTTAAGACTGTAACCGGTGAAGATGTTACACAGGAACAGTTAGGTGGTGCTAGTGTTCACTCAACGAAGTCGGGTGTTGCTCATTTCGCTGTAGATACAGAAGAAGATGGTTTGAAGTTGATCCGTCAGTTGTTGAGCTATTTGCCTCAGAACAACATGGAAGAAACTCCGCTGATCGAATGTAAAGATCCGATTGATCGTTTGGATGATTACCTGAATGAGATCATTCCTGATAATCCAAACCAGGCATACGATATGTATGAAGTGATCGGTACAATCGTTGATAATCACGAATTCTTGGAAGTACATGCTGATTATGCTAAGAATATTATCGTAGGTTTTGCACGTTTCAATGGTCAGGCTGTAGGTATTGTTGCTAACCAACCTAAGGTAATGGCTGGATGTTTGGATAGCAATGCCTCTCGTAAGGCTGGTCGTTTCGTTCGCTTCTGCGACGCTTTCAATATTCCATTGGTTACTTTGGTTGATGTTCCGGGATTCTTGCCGGGTACAGGTCAGGAATATAACGGTGTTATTCTGCATGGTGCTAAATTGTTGTATGCTTATGGTGAAGCTACTGTACCTAAAGTAACGGTTACTTTGCGTAAGTCTTACGGTGGTGCTTATTGTGTGATGAGCTCTAAACATTTGCGTGGTGATATGAACTATGCTTGGCCGACTGCAGAAATCGCTGTAATGGGTCCGAGTGGAGCTGTTGAAATTATCTTTGCAAAAGAAGTGGCTGCTGCCGAAGATCCGAAGGCTTGTGCTGCTGAAAAAGAAGCAGAATACAAGAAAGCATTCGCTAATCCGTATAATGCGGCACAGTATGGTTATATTGATGATGTTATCGAACCGCGTAATACTCGTTTCCGCATCATTCGTGCCTTGCAGCAGTTGCAAACTAAGAAGTTGAGCAACCCGGCTAAGAAACATGATAACCTGCCTCTGTAATTCTAAAAAAAGAAAGCGTATGACGAATAAAAAATTCGGGGCTCTGTTGCTGTTGTTGGTTCTGTTTACGTTCGGAGCCAAAGCTCAGCTAACAACTTCCGTTAAAATCAATGAAGTGTTGGTCGTTAATGAAGATAACTTTGTTGACGACTACGGTAAGCGTCACCCTTGGATTGAGTTGTACAACAACTCGGCGGGAACTGTTGACTTGAGAGGTTGTTTCTTGACTAACGATAAGAATAACCCTAGAAAATACATGATTCCGAAGGGCGATGTGTTGACAAAGATTCCGCCTTATCAACATACTTTGTTCTGGGCAGATGATCAACCGACCCGTGGAACTTTCCATGTTAATTTCACGTTAGATCCTAATAAGGATAATTACATTGCTTTGTATGATGCCGATGGTACTACTTTGATCGACGAAGTAGTTGTTCCTGCCGGCCAGAAAGCTGATATCAGCTACGGTCTTGATATGGACGGAAAAGGCAAATGGATGGTTTTAAGCAAAGTGACTCCGAGTACTAACAATGTGACTTTGGATAGCAATGAAAAAGTAGAGAACTTCCAGAGAAACGACTCTTGGGGTATTGGTATGACCATTACTGCTATGGCCGTTGTATTCTTGGGACTTATCGTACTGTATCTGGTATTCAAGCAAATTGGTAAAGCTGCTATTAAGGCCAGTCAGCGTAATGCTCAGAAGGCTGCAGAAGCTAGTGGTACTAAAATGTCGGCCAATGCTGGTCAGGAATCAGGTGAAATCTTTGCTGCTATTTCGATGGCTCTGTATGAATTGAGCGATGACAATCACGACATCGAAAATACAGTATTGACCATCCGTAAAGTTCAACGTAGTTATTCTCCATGGAGTTCTAAGATTTATAGTTTGCGTCAGACTCCGGTAGTTAAAAAGTAATTTTCCTTATTAAATCGAATTGAAGAATGAAAAGTTTTAAATATACCATTAACGGTAACGTATATAAAGTACACATTAATTCAATTGTTGATGATGTGGCAGAAGTAGAAGTAAACGGAACTCCGTATAGCGTGAAAATGGAAAAGCCGGCTAAGAAGCAGATCGTTGCTTTGAAGCGTCCGGCTCAGGCTCCGACTACGGCTGCCGGTGATCCGGTTGTTTCTCGTCCGGCTGCTTCTAGCGTAGCAGGTGCTGTGAAATCTCCGCTGCCAGGAGTTATCTTGAGCATCGACTGCAAAGTTGGCGATGTAGTGAAGAGAGGTCAGAAGATTTTGGTATTGGAAGCTATGAAGATGGAAAACAATATCAATGCCGACCGCGATGGTAAGATTGTAGAAATTAAAGTAAACAAAGGCGATTCTGTACTGGAAGGTGCTGACCTCGTCGTAATTGGATAATGTTATGTTAGCATCAGTATTATTACAAGCGGCGGCAGGAGCAAATGAAAGTTTCATGCAATTCTTGGCTGAAAACATTCAGGTGTTCTTGTCTTATACAGGATTTGCGAACGCAACGCCGGGGCATTTCATCATGTTGCTGGTTGGTTTGTTGTTCATCTTCCTGGCCATTAAATATGAATTTGAACCGATGCTTTTGATCCCGATCGGTTTCGGTATCTTGATTGGTAATATTCCTTTTAAAGATGCAGGTCTGCAATTGGGTATTTACGAAGAAGGTTCAGTGTTGAATATTTTGTATCAAGGTGTGAAGCAGGGTTGGTATCCGCCTCTGATTTTCTTGGGTATTGGAGCAATGACCGACTTCTCGGCGTTGATTTCTAATCCGAAGTTGATGTTGGTTGGAGCTGCTGCTCAGTTCGGTATCTTCGGTGCTTATATCATTGCATTGCAGATGGGATTTGATCCGAGTCAGGCGGGTGCAATTGGTATCATCGGTGGTGCAGATGGTCCGACTGCTATCTTCTTGTCTTCTAAACTGGCTCCGAACTTGATGGGTGCGATTGCCGTCTCGGCCTATTCATATATGGCCTTGGTGCCGATCATCCAGCCTCCGTTCATGCGTTTGCTGACTACACAGAAAGAACGTCTGATCCGTATGAAACCGCCGAGAGTAGTTTCACAGACAGAAAAGATCATGTTCCCGATCGTTGGTTTGCTGTTGACAGCCTTCTTGGTACCATCAGGTCTGCCTTTGTTGGGAATGTTGTTCTTCGGTAACTTGTGTAAGGAAAGTGGTGTGACACGTCGTTTGGCTGAAACAGCCCGCGGTCCGCTGATTGACGTTATTACCATGTTGCTGGGTGTTACGGTAGGTGCTTCTACACAGGCTACACAGTTCTTGACGATCAACTCAATCAAGATCTTCGGTTTGGGAGCATTGTCATTCGTAATCGCTACTTGCGCCGGTGTCTTGTTCGTTAAGTTCTTCAACTTATTCTTGAAGGAAGGCAACAAGATCAATCCGTTGATCGGTAACTCTGGTGTATCTGCCGTTCCTGATGCTGCTCGTATTTCTCAGAACGTAGGTTTGGAATACGATCCAAGCAACTACTTGTTGATGCACGCTATGGGTCCGAACGTAGCAGGTGTAATCGGTTCAGCTGTGGCTGCCGGTATCTTGTTAGGTTTCTTAGGATAATCCGATTGTAGCTTATACGCTATTTGATAGATATTTTAAACCCGGTTGGAACACAATTTGTGTTGCGGCCGGGTTTTTTCGTGTCTTGTCTTCGCCTGGATGGATAGTTGTATAATCGCTGGAGTAGGAGATTAATCCGGAAAATTCACTGGATTTAATGGATAATGATATGGCAAATTCTTTATTCGCCGTCGGCGAACATATATTCAATAATAGCGAATATATATTCAGCGTGGGCGAATATAAAAACGCCCTTGGCGAATAAAGTTTCGATTACTTCTTTCTGGAAAATGTCTCGGAGCCGGAAGGAAAATGAAATTCTAGGGAAAGAATGAATCAACTAGCCCCTTCTTGTCAGGATTTTGGAATAAAAATGAGGAATAAATCTGGTGGAAAACGTGTCAAAATAGCTTTTTATGTGAAAAGCCATCCTGTTACATCCTGATTACCGATATTTTTCTTATTTTTGCACTGTATTTATACAAAATAATAGCGCAATGAATCTATTAGAACTGAGCGAACAGGAAATCATTAGACGTAACAGCATGGAACAGTTGCGTCAGATGGGGATCGAGCCGTATCCCGCAGCAGAGTATGTAACAAATGCTTTTTCTACAGAAATAAAAGAATCATTCAAAGACGATGCAGAACCGCGCTCGGTGTGCATTGCCGGCCGAATCATGAGCCGTCGTATTATGGGAAAAGCTTCGTTTATGGAGCTGCAAGACTCGAAAGGCCGTATTCAGGTGTATATTTCTCGTGACGATATCTGTCCGGATGAAAACAAAGACCTGTATAATATTGTATTTAAGAAATTGTTGGATATAGGAGATTTTGTGGGTATCAAAGGATTCGTGTTCCGTACCCAGATGGGCGAAATCTCTGTTCATGCGCAAGAAATGACAGTATTGTCGAAATCATTGCGCCCGCTGCCTATCGTAAAATACAAAGACGGTGTAGCCTATGATGGTTTCAACGATCCTGAGTTGCGTTACCGTCAGCGTTATGTGGACTTGGTGGTTAATGATGGAGTAAAGGATATTTTCTTGAAGCGTACGAAAGTATTCAACTCTATGCGTAACTACTTTAATGACCACGGATATCTGGAGGTTGAAACTCCGATCCTGCAGTCTATTCCTGGTGGTGCAGCAGCCCGTCCGTTTATTACTCACCACAATGCTTTGGATATTCCTTTGTATTTGCGTATTGCCGACGAGCTTTATCTGAAACGTTTGATCGTAGGTGGTTTTGAAGGTGTATATGAATTCTCGAAGAACTTCCGTAACGAAGGTATGGACCGTACACATAATCCGGAATTTACTTGTATGGAAATCTATGTTTCCTATAAGGATTATAACTGGATGATGGACTTTACAGAGAAGATGCTTCAGAAGATTTGTCTGGATGTCAACGGAACGACAGAAGTTAAGATGGGTGATAATATCATCAGTTTCAAGGCTCCGTTCAAACGTATCACCATGTTGGATTCTATCAAGGAATTTACCGGATATGACTTGACAGGAATGGATGAAGACCAGATCCGTGAAGTCTGCAAGAAACTGAATATGGAGATCGACGAAACGATGGGTAAGGGTAAATTGATTGATGAAATCTTTGGAGAATTCTGTGAAGGTAATTATATCCAGCCAACCTTTATCACTGACTATCCGATCGAAATGTCTCCGCTGACCAAGAAGCACCGGACCAATCCGAGCCTGACAGAACGTTTCGAGTTGATGGTAAACGGAAAAGAGTTAGCTAATGCTTATTCTGAATTGAACGACCCGATCGATCAGTACGAACGTTTCCAGGAACAGCTCCGTCTGTCGGAAAAAGGAGATGATGAAGCCATGTTCATCGATCAGGACTTTATCCGTGCATTGGAATACGGTATGCCTCCGACTTCCGGAATGGGTATCGGTATGGACCGTCTGGTTATGTTGATGACAGGACAGACTACAATCCAGGAAGTTTTGTTCTTCCCGCAGATGCGTCCGGAAAAGACCGTGAAAAAAGATGCTGTTGATAAATATACAGCCATAGGAGTGGATGCAAATTGGGTTCCTGCTCTGCAGAAGGCCGGCTATGTAACAGTAGAAACGCTGAAAGAGGCCAACCCGAACAAAGTAAGACAAGAACTGTGTGAGCTCAATAAGAAATATAAGTTGGGATTGGAAAATCCGAAAGCGGAAGACATTGAAGCTTGGATTGCCAATGCTGCCAAATAAAATCTGATACAAGAAATGAATTTGCCTGGAAAAATTGCAATAATGGGAGGCGGTAGTTGGGCTACCGCCTTAGCCAAGATTGTACTCTCTACTCAAGAGCGCATCAACTGGTATATGCGGCGTGACGATCAGATTCAGGATTTCCTGCAGACAGGACACAACCCGAGTTACTTGTCGGCCGTAGAGTTCGATATAAACCGGATTAATTTCTATTCCGATATTAACCGGACGATAGAAGAGTCGGATACGCTCATCTTTGCAACGCCGTCACCATTCTTGAAGCAGCATCTGAAAAAGGTGACTACTTCGCTGGAAAATAAGTTTATTGTTTCAGCCATCAAAGGAATTGTGCCGGATGAAAATATGCTGGTGGCCGATTACTTTTCGGAATATTATCATGTTCCGATCAATCATATCGCTGTGATAGGCGGCCCGTGCCATGCCGAGGAAATTGCGTTAGAGCGTCTTTCGTATATCACCTTGGCTTGCCCGGATATTGATTATGCTTACCAGTTATCTTCGGTATTTAAGAACCAATACCTGAGGAATTATTGCTGCAAGGATGTGACAGGTATAGAGTATGCCTCGGTCTTGAAGAATGTATATGCAATTGTTGCAGGTATTTGTCACGGAATGAAGTATGGAGATAACTTCCTGGCGGTATTTATCTGTAATGCGATCGAGGAAATGCGAAACTTCCTGTATGCGGTTCATGGACTCGAACGTGATATTACCGATTCTGTCTATTTGGGAGATTTACTGGTAACCGCTTATTCCCGTTTCAGTCGTAACCGGACTTTCGGTACGATGATTGGAAAAGGCTATTCGGTAAAAACGGCCCAATTGGAAATGGAGATGATAGCCGAAGGTTATTACGGGACAAAGTGTATTCATGAGATTAACGAGAAATATCAAGTCAATATGCCGATATTGGATGCCTTGTATGCGATTTTGTATGAACGGAAATCGCCAATGGTTGTTATCCGGCAGTTGACACAAACATTTAAATAAATCATTCGCTTTATGAAAAACATTTGTTTGAACTTTGAGAAAGCATTAGGCGTTGTTTCTAAAGAGCAGATTCTGACACAGGAAGCAACAGTAAACGCTTGTATGGATACATTGCATAAAGGTAATGGCGCTGGGAATGACTTCCTGGGTTGGTTGCATTTGCCTTCTTCTATTACAGACGCTGAATTGACTGAAATAGAAAATACAGCGAACGTTTTGCGCTCAAAATGTGAAGTTGTTGTAGCTATTGGTATCGGTGGTAGTTATTTAGGAACCCGTGCCGTTGTTGAAGCGATGAATAACAGCTTTGACTGGTTACATGCAAACGACAGAAAGAATCCGATCTTATTGTATGCCGGTCACAACATTGGTGAAGACTATTTGTATGAACTGAGTGAAGTATTGAAAGGCAAACAGTTCGGTATCATCAATATCTCTAAATCAGGAACGACAACTGAACCTGCTATTGCTTTCCGTATCTTGAAGAAACAATTGGAAGATGCAGTAGGTAAAGAAGAAGCTAAACATCGTATCGTAGCTATTACAGATGCCCGTAAAGGTGCTTTGCGTACTTTGGCAGATCAGGAAGGTTACAAGACTTTCGTTATTCCTGACAATGTAGGTGGACGTTTCTCTGTATTAACACCGGTTGGACTGTTGCCAATTGCTGTGGCAGGAGTAAATATCCGTGAATTGGTAGCAGGTGCTGTGGCAATGGAAAAGGCAACTGATCAGAGTGTTCCTTTTGCAGAAAATATCTCAGCTCAGTATGCTGCTGTTCGCAATGAATTATACAAGAGTGGAAAGAAAGTAGAAATCTTGTGTAACTTCCATCCGAAATTGCATTACATCGGCGAATGGTGGAAACAGTTGTATGGTGAAAGTGAAGGAAAAGACGGAAAAGGAATTTACCCAGCTGCTGTAGATTTGACAACTGATTTGCATTCAATGGGTCAGTGGATTCAGGAAGGCGAACGTACCATCTTCGAAACAGTTATCTCTGTAGAGAAGGCTAATCATTCAGTAGTAGTTCCGACAGACGAGGCTAACTTGGATGGTTTGAATTTCTTGGCTGGTAAACACGTAGATGAAGTTAATAAGATGGCTGAACTGGGTACACAATTGGCTCATGTTGACGGTGGTGTTCCCAATATTAAAGTAACAATGCCGGAAGTTTCTCCGTATTACATCGGACAGTTGTTCTACTTCTTTGAAAAGGCTTGTGGTATCAGCGGTTATATCTTGGGTGTAAATCCGTTTAATCAACCGGGCGTAGAAGCATATAAGAAGAATATGTTTGCTTTGTTGAACAAACCAGGATATGAAAAGGAAAGTGAAGCAATCAAAAGCAGATTATAAAAAGATTATTTCATACTGATATTTTTACAGATTGCCTGAAAAACATGCGGAGATATATTTCTTGCATTGGTTTTTCAGGCAATCTTTTTTATGAAAAAGGGAAAGCATGGAACTGGATTTTATTAGGAAAGCCGTACAAGATTACGAGGTAAGAAAGGGTTCTAAATTGAATCCGAAAGCTGTCTTGTTTGATATGGATGGCGTATTGTATGATTCAATGCGTTTTCATGCACGGGCTTGGAAAGAGGTGGCTGATGCGCATTTATTGATAAGTACGGAAGAAGATTTTTATCTGTACGAAGGGCGTACCGGCTCAAGTACGATCGATGAACTTTATATGCGTACCTTTCAGCGGAAAGCTACGGATGAAGAGAAACAGGCAATATACGAAGAGAAATCGGCTTTGTTTTGCCATTACAATGACGGAGAACCGATGCCGGGAGCTTCGGATGTTTTGGAAAAAGTAGCAGCTGCTGGATTGCAACGCTTGGTGGTAACAGGATCAGGACAGAAGAGTTTGATCGATAAACTGGAACATACCTATCCACATTGTTTTACTCCGGATAAGATGGTAACGGCTTTTGATGTCAAGTATGGGAAACCGGATCCCGAACCTTATTTGATGGGTTTGGTAAAAGCCGGAGTCTCTGCTCATGAGGCTTTTGTTGTTGAGAATGCACCGTTGGGTGTTCGTGCCGGAGTTGCAGCAGGAATATTCACGATAGCAGTAAATACTGGTCCTTTGGCTGATGAAGTCTTGTGGAAAGAAGGTGCTAATCTGCTTTTTCCATCTATGGAATCATTGGCCGTTCATTGGCCATTGCTGATGCAGGCAGTGGGAAAATAAAAAAGGAAGCAGAGAGTTTACTCTCCACTTCCTTCTGTTATATTAATTCTGTCTTTATTTTACGTAAGCAGCATTGTTCAAGAAGTCATAGCTCTTCTGAACATCTTCCTGCGGTGTTCCATCGTAGCGTTCTACTTCTACATACCAGTCTTTCATACCGTTTGCATAAGCTTGTTCAAAGATTGGTTTGAAGTCGATTGTACCACTAGCACCAATAGCTGTTTCGTCTTTGATGTGTAATACCGGGAAACGGTTCGGATATTTCTTCAGATATTCTACAGGATCTTTACCACCTCGTTTAACCCAATAAACATCCATTTCGAAGAAAATATGATCCGGACTTGAGTTTTCAAGCATCAAATCATAAATAGTCTGACCTTCGATCTGTTTGAATTCGTAATCATGGTTGTGGTAACCGAATTTGATACCGGCACCGGCAGCAGCCAAACCGATTTGATAGAAGTAGTCGCTGAAATATCTCTTCAAATCGTCCATGCTTGCTTTTTCGTTGATCGGAGAAACAGGCATAACCATGTATTTCATACCTGCTTTCTTATGTGCTTCGATAGCAGCATTCCACCAAGCCAAGTCTTTATTCATATCGTCACCGATGAAGTGAGACAAGTGTGCGCTGGTTGGCTTCATACCTAAATCGTTACAAATCTTCTTGAATTCAGCGGGATCTAATCCGTAAATCTTACCGTCGTCGCTGTAACCGGCAGTTTCCAGATTTACATAACCCATTTTGGAAACGATTTCCAATACTTTCTGGATACCCAGATCATTAATGTCATCACGCAAAGAGTAAAGTTGAAGACCAATGTGTTTTTTGGCTGTTTCACTTGCTGCACTAGAAGCACCTTTTCCACCACAAGAGGTTAACAATTGCGGTGCTACTAAACCACCGGCAAGCAATAAAGAAGCCTGCTTTAAAAATTCTCGTCTGTTTTGCATAGCACTAAAATTTTGAGTAAAATAATTTGCCACGAAATTAAGGTTTATATTTCTAAATATGGATAATTTGTGTAATAAATTTTACTCTTTTCTTGCTATTATTATCTTTTTTCTGCATTTTCTTCCTTTTCCCGTCTTGTTAATGCTTTACTAACTTATTTGGAAGGTCCTTGTTGATCGTTCGGATTAATTTTACCACTGAATGAAATGGATTGCCGGTTGTTGGGTTGGACATGGATTCGCGAAGTTCCATCTTTATAGATGGTAATACGGAATGTATAGGAATCTTCTTCATTACGGGTTTTCAATAGAACTTCGGTAGCACCTTTTTTCCCTTCCTTTGATTCGTACTGGCAGATAGGAGCCCGGAAGTTTAATCCTTTACCTCCGCCATAAGGAACACTATATGCTTCACCTACGTAAGGCAGATAAGAATAGATTGAATCATTCTTGACTTCTAAAGAATAAAGACTGGTCAAAGCCCGACTTCTGCCTTTCATCGGATACATGTAGTCTACATCTATTTTATAAGTTTGTGCATCGAGGGCTTTTTGAATGGTTTCGGCTACTTGCTCTTGTCTGTTTTCTTTTTCTTGCGCTTCAGCCATTTGTATAGAAGCACTCATCATCATAAAAATCCATACACATAATGTTTGTATCAGAAAATTCTTTTTCATAATCATCTTCATTTTATTGTTATTCTAACAAAGTACTTAATCTTTTATAGGAATAACAATTGGAGAAGATTGAATGTTGGACCTTTTTAAATCTATTTAGATATGAAATATTATCTTTGCGTTATGGAAAAAAGAAAACCTTATAACGACTTGGGAGATTTTCTGCGGAAGTGTTTTGCGTGGAAAGTACAGAAAATATCAATCAATGCAGGATTTACATGTCCGAATCGTGATGGAACCAAAGGATGGGGCGGATGTACGTATTGTAATAATCAGACATTCAGTCCGGAATATTGTCATACGGAGAAAAGCGTAACGGAACAATTGGAAGAGGGCGTTCATTTCTTTTCCCGAAAATATCCGGAGATGAAATACCTGGCCTATTTCCAGGCTTATACGAATACGTACGATTCGATGGAAGCCTTGATGAAAAAATACGAAGAGGCTTTGGCTTTTCCAGGTGTGGTAGGTCTGATTGTCGGAACTCGTCCCGACTGTATGCCGGATGAATTGCTGGATTATTTTGCATCGCTGTCGAAACATACATTTGTCATGATCGAATATGGGGTTGAAAGTACGAAAGAGGAGACATTATTGCGTATTAATCGGGGACATTCTTATCGGGAATCGGAAGAGGCTATTCGTCGGACGGCGGCTCGTGGTATTTATACCGGAGCTCATTTGATATTAGGATTACCAGGAGAAAACAGGAAAGATATCTTGGAACATGCCCATCGTATTTCTTCATTACCGCTGACAACATTGAAATTACATCAGCTTCAGTTAATCCGGAATACACGGATGGCGAAAGAATATGCAGAAAATCCATCTGATTTTCATCTTTATACAGTGGATGAGTATATTGATTTGGCGATCGACTTTGTCGAACGGTTGAATCCTTCATTCATTGTGGAGCGATTTGTTTCTCAGTCGCCCAAAGAGTTGTTGATTGCACCTGATTGGGGACTGAAAAACTATGAGTTTACCGCAAAGGTCAACAAACGATTTGCTGAACGAGGTACTTGGCAAGGAAAATTGTATGAGTAAATCTGTCCGACCTTTTCTTTCTTTTTTACTTCAGATTATTGTTTAGATAATCTTGTAATGTAAAACGAGGGTTGGTTATTTGTTCAATTGGAATTGATTCTTGGCTTTCAATCACTATGGACTCTTTATGGATGATTAGTCGGGTGATAAAACTCATAACATCATATTGGTTACGATGAAGAGGCAAGTCGGCAATTTCATGTCCTGCATTTTCAACAATATGGAATTGATAAGAAGCCTTGACTTTTTTTAGACTTGCAGCAATAGTTTCGGAACCCCAAAGTCCACCGAAAGGTGCCAGTGTCGCTTGCTGAAATGGTACGATGTTATCGGCACGACCTTGAAACAGGAGCATAGGACAAGGCTTGTTTTTCCAAGTCGGAACATGACTGTCCAGAATAGCTCCGGCAAAAGAAATAACGCCGGCATACTGGAATGTATCCGGCAGTTGCAGAGCAAATGTAGCTTGATTACATCTATAATAAGTAGCTTGTAAGGCAGTGATGGCTCCGGCACTGGAACCACAGGCTATGATTTGCTGTGGATTGATATTCCATGCGTCATGATGAGATAGAATAAAAGAAGTAGCATCATAGAAATCCGTAACAGCCGTGTCGATGGCTTGTTGTAGAACTTGCATAAAATCGATCGGCGATTGAATATTTGAAGTTTCCAGATTTTTTAGCTCGGTCCGATAATCAGTAGATACAACAACAAAACCTTGTCGTGCCAAAAAGTGGAAAAAGCTGATATAACCTTTGTATGCCTTATCGCCTCCTTTGAAACCTCCACCAAAAGCAAATAGAATGACAGGTTTCTTTATCGAATCTATGGTAGAATGAAATTCGTACTTATCGAGTGACAAGGTATCATTCCCGTGGGTGGCAAAGACGAAATTCTCTTTTATGACTTCTGGAGATATTGGTTGATTACTTGCCGATGGCAAAGAATGAGTACAAGCAACTAATGTAATCAAGCAGGATATGTATAAACAAAGTTTTGTCATGGCTATGGTGTTTCTTGATGTTAATATATAGCAAAGGTATAGAAAAAACAAAAAGCATTGTTTATCTGTTAAATCTTTATGTATTTTTGTGACTCGTTTTAGTAACCCTTTAATTAAGTATGATGGAAAATAAACAGCAATATCAGGGGCTTACTTCTGCACAGGTAGAGGAAAGCCGCCGTTTGCATGGTGAGAATGTACTGACTCCTCCGGAGAAAACTCCTCTTTGGAAACAGTTTTTGGAAAAGTTCGAAGATCCGATTATCCGGATTTTGTTGGTAGCTTGGCTTTTGTCAATGGTGATTGCCGGTGTGCATTGCTGGGGACCTGAAGCAGCGGGCTTCTCAGCCTTCCTGGAGCCACTGGGTATTTTCTTTGCCATTATGTTGGCTAGTTGTGTTGGCTTTTTCTTTGAAGTAAAAGCGAATCGTGCGTTTGATATCTTAAACACGGTAAATGATGATATTCTGGTAACAGTGATCCGGAATGGACATATCACGGAAGTGCCGAGAAAAGAGGTAGTGGTTGGTGATATTGTCATGCTGGGAACAGGAGAAGAAATTCCGGCCGACGGTCATTTGTTGGAAGCCGTTTCTTTGCAGGTCAATGAATCAACGCTGACGGGTGAACCGATGATTGGAAAGACCACCAAGGAAGAAGACTTTGATCCTGAAGCAACGTATCCATCCAATGTGGTCATGCGTGGAACGACTGTTGTAGATGGTCACGGTGTCATGGTGGTTGAACAGGTTGGCGATGCTACCGGTTACGGAAAAGTATATGAAGGTTCGCAGATTGACAATAATATAGATACGCCCCTTCAGATTCAATTGAAAGGATTAGCCAATGTAATCAGTAAGGCCGGTTATGCGATTGCTGCTGTTACCTTTATTGCATTAACGGCGAAATTGTTTATAGGTGGTCAGGATTATTCATGGATGGAATTGATTTCCCATCTGCTGAATTTCTTTATGGTGGCTGTTACTCTGATTGTAGTATCAGTTCCCGAAGGTTTGCCGATGAGTGTGACCTTGAGTTTGGCTTTGAGTATGAATCGGATGTTGAAGACGAATAATCTGGTTCGTAAGATGCATGCTTGTGAGACAATGGGGGCAACAACAGTTATCTGTACCGATAAGACCGGAACACTGACACAGAATCAGATGCAAATTCATGAGACGAAGTTTTATAATTTGCCGGATCAGAAACTGACGGATGATACATTAAGTCGTTTGATCAAGGAAGGTATTTCTGTCAACTCGACTGCCAATCTGGAACGTGAAGGAGATAAGGTAAAGACTTTGGGTAATCCGACAGAAGCGGCTTTGTTGTTATGGTTGAATGCACAAGGTGTAGATTACCTGAATGTGAGAGATGCTGCATCGGTCGTTAGCCAGCTGACGTTCTCTACCGAAAGAAAATATATGGCCACAGTAGTGGATTCGCCTTTGTTGGGTAAGAAGGTTTTGTATGTGAAAGGTGCTCCCGAAATCGTCTTGTCAAACTGTAAGCGGGTAGCGATGGATGGTGATTATGTATCGGTAGAAGCAGCCAAGCCTAAGATTGAAGCACAATTACTGGCTTATCAGAATATGGCGATGCGTACGTTGGGCTTTGCTTATCAGGTATTGGACGATGGTGCGAATCTGGCGCCTTATACGGATGGACGTCTGAATAAAGATTTGGATTTGACGTATGTTGGTATTGTAGCTATTTCCGATCCTGTTCGTCCGGATGTGCCGGCTGCCGTACAAAGTTGTATGGATGCGGGTATTTCTGTCAAGATTGTTACGGGTGATACACCGGGTACTGCCCGAGAAATCGGTCGTCAGATTGGCATTTGGAAACCGGAAGATACTGACAGAAATATCATTACCGGTCCGGCGTTCGAAGCTTTGAGTGATGAAGAGGCTTTGGATCGTGTATTGGATCTGAAGATTATGTGCCGGGCTCGTCCGACGGATAAGCAGCGGTTGGTTCAATTGTTGCAGCAGAAAGGGGCTGTTGTAGCTGTTACTGGCGACGGAACCAATGATGCTCCGGCGTTGAAAGCAGCACAAGTCGGATTATCAATGGGCGATGGAACATCGGTTGCCAAGGAGGCCAGTGATATCACAATCTTGGATAATTCATTTGGAAGTATTACCCGTGCGGTGATGTGGGGGCGTTCGTTGTATCGGAATATCCAGCGTTTCTTGCTGTTCCAGCTGACTATCAATGTCGCTGCCTGCTTGATTGTCTTGTTAGGTTCATTGATTGGAACCGAATCTCCGCTGACTATTACGCAGATGCTTTGGGTGAATCTGATCATGGATACCTTTGCTGCCGGAGCTTTGGCTTCATTGCCGCCGAACGAGAAAGTAATGAAAGATAAACCCCGTAAGAGTGGAAAAGACGGAGATTTCATTATTACGCGCCCGATGGCTTATCGGATTTTTGGTGTCGGTGCAATATTTGTGATTATATTGATGGGCTTATTGTTGCATTTCCATGCTTCCGAAGGATTGTCGCCCCGTGATTTGTCGTGGTTCTTCAGTTTCTTTGTTATGTTGCAGTTCTGGAATATGTTTAATGCGAAAGCATTTATGGAAGGAAGTTCTGCTTTTGCTCATTTGGGAGCTTGTAAGAGTTTCTTGTTTGTGGCCTTGTTGATTCTGATCGGTCAATACTTGATTGTGACGTTTGGCGGACCGATGTTCAACGTCGTTCCTTTGTCATGGTCTGACTGGGGAATTATTATTGGATCTTCTTCGCTGGTACTTTGGGTAGGAGAGATTGCCCGGTTGTTCGGCAAGAAATCATAAAGCGTTTAGCGTAATATTAAAAAGGAATGCGTAAGTTTGCATTCCTGAAAATATAAATTATAGTTATGCCTTGTATATTACATATTGATACATCTACCGATGTTTGTTCAGCTGCGCTGACGAACAATGGTGTAGTCGTAGAAGAAAAGGTTTCTTACGAAGGTCATTCACATGCCTCGTTGTTGGGATTGTATGTAGCCGATTGTTTGAAGAGTGCGAAAGAAAACGGACTTTCGCTGGATGCTGTTGCCGTAAGTTCCGGTCCGGGTTCTTATACAGGATTGAGAATCGGTGTCTCTATGGCGAAAGGAATTTGTTTTGGCTTAGGTATTCCTTTGATCAGTGTTCCGACTCTGGAACTGCTGGCTTCTACTGCCATTCGGAATTATCCTGAGAACGATGCTTTGTATTGCGCGATGTTGGATGCACGTCGGATGGAAGTATATGCTGCCATCTATAATCAGAGACGGGAACAAGTACGTGAAGTGAAGGCCGACATTGTCACTGCTGAAACGTATGCACCCTATCTGAACGAAGGAAAAGTATGTTTCTTCGGTAACGGTTCCGGTAAATGTAAATCCGTGATAGAGCATCCGAATGCTGTCTTTATTCCGGATGTACATCCGATAGCAGCACAGATGATGTCGTTGGCTGAAGAACGTTATGCCAACCGTCAATTTGAAGATGTAGCCTATTTCGAACCTTTCTATCTGAAAGAATTCCAGGCTACGATTGCCAAGAATAAAGTATTAGGCGAAGTATTGCATCCGCATAAATAATAAGCGGATATGAAGAAGATACGAGTCCGCTGGATTATACAGGCAGTTTGTCTGGTGTTGGTCTGGTTGCTGAAACTCTTTCCGCATGGAGGAGAATGGTATGCAACCACCATTTACCCTGTATGTTCCGGCGGACTCGCTTGTTTTTCTTCCTTCTTTCCTTTTTCTCTCAATGATTTGTTTATTTATGGGAGTTTGGCTGGTATTTTGTTGTATCTGCTTTATGCGCTGTTGTGTAAACATCGGGTAAAACAAGCGTTGGTTCATGTAGTAGAATATTTAGTTTGGGTGTATATCTGGTTTTATGCGGTGTGGGGACTCAATTATTACCGGAATGATTTTTACCAGCGCACTCAGTTACAACGGCAAGTCTATTCAGAAGAATTGTTCGGACGTTTCTTGCAAGTTTATACTGATTCTTTGAATGCAGCCTATTGTCCTGTGGATACGGTGGAAAAAGAAAAGGTGGAAGCGGCAATTAAAGCTAGTTATGCTGTTTTAGATACGAAATATGGTTTAACTTGTCCGCCTGAGAATTTACGGCCGAAACCTATGTTGTTCCCTTCCTTGATGAGTGGAGTAGGTGTGATGGGATATATTGGCCCTTTCTTTATAGAATCTCATCTGAGCAAAGATTTGCTTCCGGTTCAGTATGCTGCTACTTGTGCTCACGAAATGGCGCATGTCTTGGGAATTTCCAGTGAAGCCGAAGCCAATTATTACAGTTACCTTATCTGTACGACATCATCTGAACGGGAGATCCGTTTTTCCGGTTACTTTTCTTTGTTGCCTTATGTTCTTTCCAATGCTTATCGTGTTTTGCCCGAAGCTGATTTCAAAGCCTGGCGAGAGACACTTCGCCCTGAGATTGTTTCTTTATATCGGGAAAAAGCTGATCATTGGCAGAATCTTTATAATCCTTTGCTGGGTGAAATACAAGACAAGATGTATAACTGGTATCTGAAAGGAAATCGGATTTCTTCCGGAACGGCCAATTATTCCGAAGTGATTGGTTTGATTATGGCGGCTCAGTCTGCTTCCTTCTAAAACCTGCTGGCTGGTATGGTAACTATAAGTAACGAGAATCAAAAATGATTCCCGGGAGTTTCATTTCTGATCCTCGTTGGTTTTGTCGGAAAAGCCGGCGTATTTTGCCAAAAAGCCGGCGCAAATTCATCAAAAGCCGGCGTAAATTTTTTCATTTCCTATAGGCTTTTTATACGCATCCCTAAGTTTTCTATAAATCTAAAGAAATCAGGTATTTATGGATAAGTATAGGAACTGCGTATGAATCCAGCTCGTCTGTCGCTATTTGTTGGTAGTTCGATGAGAGATCGCCTGTATTTTCTACTTCGATTTGATAGAATGTCGCATAAAGAGTCTGATGAGACAGAACATGCTTGCGTACCGGACTTATGGTTTGTACCGTTATTTTTCCACAGCCCTGAAATACCTTTTTCCATTCTTCCATTTGAGATAAAGCTTCCCATTCGCATGGCTGTTCGGTTTCAATCAGCGGAAACTGATACAAACCTTTCCAAATATCATCATCTTGCCTTTTCTGAATCCAGGTAGTTTGTTTCTTATATATAATGTATAAGTAATGGAAATAACGGTTACGTGTTTTAATCTTTCCTTGCTTCTTTGGATAATCCGATACATTTTGCTGGAGATAAGCCATGCAAACATCGGCTAGGGGACAAATTGTACAATCGGGATTTTGCGGAACACATTGTAAGGCTCCCAGTTCCATGATAGCCTGGTTGTGCAAACCAGCCTGCTGGTGCGATAGCAAAGAAGAAGCCAGTTCGGCAAAAACTTTCTTTCCTTGCGTAGTGTCGATAGGCGTTTCGATGGCAAACAGACGTGAAAGTACCCGATAAACATTTCCATCGACAACGGCGTAGGGTTTATTCCAGGCAAAAGAGACAATAGCTGCGGCTGTATAATCGCCAATGCCTTTCAATGATTTTACGTCTGAGTAGTCGGTCGGAAACTTGCCTCCGAATTGCTGCATGATCGTCTTTGCTGCCGTATGTAAGTTCCTTGCCCGGCTGTAATAACCTAATCCTTGCCAGTATTTCAGGACTTCATCTTCTGAAGCCTCGGCCAATGCTTGCACATTCGGGAAACGGGCAACGAACCGATTGAAATAATCTAGTCCCTGTGCTACGCGTGTTTGTTGTAAAATGATTTCGGAAATCCAGATAATGTAAGGATTTGTTGTTTCTCTCCAAGGCAATTCCCTGCGGTTTGTCTGGTACCAAGTAATGAGTTTATTGCTGATATAAGTGTCATTATTCGTCTCTATCTTCATGAAAGTCTGTGTTAAATGAATTACATAACTGATTGACATGTGCAAACATACGGATATAATCAGGAATAAGCAGAAATATTTTTCCTAAAAAATGCGATAGAATTACTTTTTCTCTTCAAGAAAAAGCTATATATTTGCATTCCAAAAAATTATAAGGTCCAATTAATTAAATAAATTATAAGACATGACGAAAGCAGATATTGTTAGCGAGATTTCAAAAAGTACTGGTATTGATAAACAAACAGTATTGGCAAGCGTGGAATCATTCATGGAAATAGTTAAAGGTTCTTTAGCTAAGAATGAAAACGTTTATTTGAGAGGTTTCGGTAGTTTTATTGTGAAGAAGAGAGCACAAAAAACAGCTCGTAACATTTCAAAGAATACGACAATTATTATTCCAGAACATAATATTCCTTCATTCAAGCCCGCGAAAACGTTTTTGAATGAAGTAAAATAAGTAAAATTTATACGTTTAATCTTTTAAATTTTTAAAGCGATGCCAAGCGGAAAGAAAAGAAAAAGACATAAAATGTCTACTCACAAGCGTAAAAAAAGACTGAAGAAAAACAGACATAAGAAGAAGTAAGTCTTTTTTTGTGTCAAAAGAACAAACTTAATAAGAGACCTTTTAAGTTTGTTCTTTGCTTATTTTATAAGGTCTCCATTCTTAAATGAAACCTGAAGTGATTAGTGAATTAGTTGTAAATGTTGAACCCCAGGAAATGTCGATTGCCGTACTGGAAGACAAGAATCTGGTAGAGCTTCAGAAAGAAGCCCGGAATCTTCAGTTTGCGGTAGGCGATATTTATTTAGGCAAGGTGAAGAAACTGATGCCGGGGTTGAATGCTGCGTTCATTGATGTAGGGTATAAAAAGGATGCATTTCTTCATTATCAAGATTTAGGATCGAACTTCAACATGCAGCAGAAGTATTTGAAACAGGTCTTGTCTGATCCTAAAAAGGCTGTTTCTATATCGAAGTTGCAAAACGAACCGGAAATCGAGAAAGACGGAAGTATTGGGGATATTCTGAAAATCGGTCAGGAAGTTTTGGTGCAGATCGCCAAAGAACCGATTTCAACAAAAGGTCCGCGTCTGGCTTCCGAGTTATCATTCGCCGGCAGATACATTGTTTTGATTCCTTTTGGCGATAAGGTTTCTGTTTCTTCCAAGATCAAGACATCGGAAGAACGTGCCCGGTTGCGCCAATTGATTCAGAGTATCAAACCGAAGAATTTTACGGTGATTGTTCGTACTTCTGCCGAAGGAAGACGAGTTGCTGAACTCGATCATGAACTTAGGACTCTGGTAGCGCGCTGGGAAGAAAGTATTGCTAAGCTCTCGAAAGATAAGAATCCTTCTTTAATCTATGAAGAGACAGGACGTGCGGTGGCTTTGTTGCGCGACATTTACAATCCTTCGTTCCAGAATATCTATGTGAACGATCCGGATGTCTATAATAGTATTCGGGCGTATGTGAGCCTGATTGCTCCCGGAAGTGAGAATATTGTACAATTATATACCGGCGGATTACCTATCTTTGATAATTTTGCAATTACCAAGCAAATAAAATCTTTATTCGGACGTACAGTAACGTATAAGAGCGGTGCTTATTTGGTGATCGACCATACGGAAGCCATGCACGTCATTGATGTGAACAGTGGTAACCGGGCGAAGAGCAGCGAAGATCAGGAACAAACAGCTATGGAAGTCAATCTGGCTGCTGCCGATGAAATTGCCCGTCAGTTGCGCCTGCGAGATATGGGCGGAATTATTGTGGTCGATTTTATAGATATCCATGATAATGCGAATAAGCAGAAACTTTTCGAGCACATGACAAAAGCAATGGCTTGCGATCGGGCAAAACACAATATTTTGCCTTTGAGTAAGTTCTGCCTGATGCAGATAACACGTCAGCGTGTTCGTCCGGCGATGGATGTTGAAACCTCTGAGACTTGTCCCGCCTGCTATGGTTCTGGTACCGTGAAACCCTCTATTTTGTTTACGGATAGTTTGGAGGGAAAGATTGATTGTCTCGTCAATAAACATCATTTGAAGAAATTCACCCTACATATCCATCCTTATGTGGCAGCTTATGTGAATAAAGGGTTATTCCCTTTAAGTTGGCAATGGAAGATGAAATATACACATGGGCTAAAGATTGTCCCAAACCAAAGTCTTGCATTTTTGGAATATAAGTTTTTCGATGAAAATAACAATGAATTGGATATGAAAGAAGCGCAAGAAGGCAAAGGCTGATCGCTCCTTTTATAGTATGAAATAAACGCCGGTAAGTTCACTTTTCAGTTTGACTTATCGGCGTTTTACTTTATTCATCTGTTATTATCTTCTCCCCAAATCATCATACAGCGTTTGCAGGATAGCTTTTCCCTTTTCAAGCCGTTGTTCGCGTTGCTGGGCATCCGATTCTTGAATAACCCGATTGCTTTCGTTGTCATATACCGAATAACCGGTACTGTCGATGTATGCGAAACCGTTTCCGAAGGTATAGAAAGCAAATGGTTCGTGTGTCAGGATATTCTTACTGAAACGGAATTCTTCGTGTGGAAGATCCAACTGGCTCAGTAATGTTGCTGCCAAGTCTGTCTGGTTACATAAGGTAGAAATCACACGCGGCTCTCTAATGGCTCCTCCCAACCAAAGCATCGGAATGTGATAACGAAGCGGTTCGTAGTCTTTTACCTTGTCGGGATAGCGGAAGCCGTGATCAGCTGTCAGGATGATAAGCAGGTTGTCCCATACCGGTGTTTCCTTGACTTTACGGACGAAGGCTCCGAGGCAGCTGTCGGTAAATGCCACTGAATTAAGATAAGGATGTTCGAAATGATGATAAGGCACTTCGAAAGGCTCGTGACTGCTTAACGTGAGGAATGTTGTCATCCACGAGTCTGTTTCTGAAGCCCTGTCTTTGATTACCTGATATAAATGATTGAAGGTGACATTATCATTGGCTCCCCATTTGTTCAGCCGTTCCGAAATCGGGAAGTCCTTATCGGATGTGATGGCTGCATATCCCGAGTTATAGAAATAACTCTGCATGTTGGTAAAGTTAATATCTCCGCCATAAAGCATATCGCATGTATAGCCTTGTCTGTTCAGACTGTGGGCGATCGATGGAAGTGTCTGGCTTTTGGCTGGATACTTCATAATCGATGTGGTAGGTTGTGCCAAATATCCGTTAAGGATGGATACTAATCCGCGGTCTGTCCGGAATGAATTGGCATACAAATGATCGAATAAGATACCTTCTTTACTCAGTTCGTTCAGATTGGGTGTTACATGGGCTTCTCCTCCAGTCGTTGCAATGGCATTGGCCGAAAAGCTTTCCAGAATGATGATCAGGATATTTGGCCGGGTAACATTCAATAAACGACAAGTATCAGGAGTCAGTTCATTCTGTGCACCGTATCGGTCTGCAAAGAGCTTCTCCCGTTTTTCTTCGGGGAAGAAATTAAACTGTTCGGCAAAGTCCTGTTGTTTGGAGATGGAAGTCAACAGACTGAAGCATGGGTTAATGGCCGAATGATTTAGAAAGGTGTTGTCGCTGTAATAAACCATGCCGACATTGGCGGTCGAAGTCGTTACGCCTCCTCGAATTGGAATAAACATCAGGCCTCCTAATACTAAGATGGCTAACGAAGTCAACCATCGGTTTCCGGCAGACTTGAAGTCTGCCATTGGCAAAACTAGTTTTGCCAGGTATTTATAAGCCAGATAAGCGTAAATCAAAAAGGCTACACTCTGGACCGGAAACAAGCCGGCAGGAACGCTGGCCAAAGCATCTCCCGGTGATTTCAGGTAGAAGAGCACTGTCGCATCCATACGGAAGCCCCAAAAAGCATAAAGGGCAACATCCACAACAAAGATGGCTGCAATGATAATGGCCATGATTAGGAAATAACCCTTCAGTGTCTTGCGAAGCCAATCCCCATTATACCAAACCGAAATAAGGACGAATAATAAAGGGAGTGCCGTCAGATAACCGGCCACTGTCAAGTCAAGTTTCAATCCATGCCAGATGACTTGGAAATAATCGGCTACACTCAGCGTCTCTGTCATGCTTCTGTTATAGAAGAGAAACCAAGGTTTCTGTATGATGAAGACCGGTAGCCAGGCAAGAAAGAGGAGAATAAGAAAAAGAATTCTTTTCTTCATAGGAAACAGATAAAAAACGAGGTTATGAAGGTTCTGCCAGGCAGAGATCATAACCTCGTTATAGTGTTTGTATTTTATTTGTTATACAGCTTTTCCCGTAATTCAGCGATGGCCGGATCAGAGATATAATCATCGTATTCCATCATCTTATCGATGATTCCGTTTGGTGTCAGTTCGATGATTCGGTTAGCCACGGTCTGAATGAATTCGTGGTCATGGCTGGCGAACAAAACATTTCCTTTAAATGTCTTCAAGGTGTTGTTGAAGGCTTGGATTGATTCCAAATCCAAGTGGTTGGTCGGTGTATCGAGGATGAGGCAGTTGGCATCCGTCAACATCATCCGCGAAATCATACAACGCATCTTTTCACCTCCAGACAAGACACTTACTTTCTTCAACAGTTCTTCACCCGAGAATAGCATTCTTCCCAAGAAACCTTTCAGGAATACTTCGTTAGTATCAGGCGAGAATTGAGATAACCAGTCGATCAGGTTATAATCTGAATTGAAGTAGTTGGTATTATCCAACGGAAGATAAGAAGTCGTGATGGTCTGTCCCCACTGATAAGTTCCGGCATCTGGTTTCTCTTCTCCGTTGATGATTTGGAACAAGGCTGTCATGGCACGCGGGTCATGGCTGATGAAGACAATCTTATCATCTTTCTCGACATTAAAGTTCAAATCCTTGAACAGATACTTGCCTTCGATGCTCTTGGTTAATCCCTTCACTTCCAAAATCTGATTTCCCGGTTCGCGGTTCGGTGTAAACAAAATACCCGGATAGCGGCGTGAAGATGGTTTGATTTCTTCGATGTTCAGTTTTTCCAACATCTTCTTGCGGCTTGTCGTCTGCTTTGATTTAGCCACATTGGCACTAAAGCGACGGATAAACTCTTCCAGTTCCTTCTTCTTTTCTTCCGCCTTCTTGTTCTGTTGCTGTTGCTGACGCAATGCTAACTGACTTGATTCGTACCAGAAGCTATAGTTACCGGCAAACAATTGCAGTTTTCCGTAGTCGATGTCGACTGTATGCGTACAAACGGAGTCGAGGAAGTGACGGTCGTGACTAACTACCAATACGGTATGTTCGAAGTTTGAAAGGTAGTTTTCCAACCATGAAACCGTTTCCAAGTCCAAATCGTTGGTAGGCTCGTCGAGGAGCAGATTATCCGGCTGACCGAATAAAGCACGTGCCAACAAGACACGGACTTTCTGCTTACCACTCAAGTCTTTCATTAACATATAATGCAGGTCTTCACCAATGCCCAAACCACTCAGCAGAGCTGCTGCATCGCTTTCGGCATTCCAACCTTCTATTTCTGCAAATTTCTCTTCCAGTTCTGAAACGCGGATACCGTCTTCGTCGCTGAAATCAGGTTTGGCATACAAAGCATTCTTTTCGCTCATGATTTCCCATAAGGTTGTATGTCCCATCAATACGGTATCCATGACGGTAAATTCATCAAAAGCGAAGTGATCCTGTGCCAGGACAGACAGACGTTCGCCCGGTCCCATGGAAATAGATCCTCTTGTCGGGTCCAATTGTCCGCTTATCACTTTCAAGAACGTAGATTTACCGGCTCCGTTAGCACCGATAATACCATAACAGTTGCCCGGCGTAAATTTCAGATTCACATCTTGAAACAAGATTCTTTTGCCGAACTGTACATCCAGATTGTTTACTGTAATCATATATTTAATTGAGTAAGTTTATCAGATATAGTAGAAAACCTAGGCAAAGATACGGAGAATTTACGAAAGTAACCAGTGGGCGGACGGGTTTTCCGCCTTTATTTCTTGATGAGCCGGTATCCTCTTCTTACAAATATGGGTAATCAAAGTTTTCAGGGCTGTTATCAATTCTTTAGTTCACGCCGCGGATTACTTAGTTCACACCGTGGATTAAGTAGTTCACGTCGTGGATTACTTAGTTCACGCCGTGAACTAAAGAATATCTGGGCATATCTGAAAGTTTTTCTGCCGTCTTGTAACAGAATATACGGGTTGTTCTGAAAAATACAGGCAGGTATTTTATAGAAAAATGGGCGGTAAAGTATGAAATTCAATCAAAATACCTATATTTGAGCCATTAATTAAAAGAGAAAAAGAATATGACACTTATTGTTGTAATTGCGGTTGTAGTATTATTGTTATTTTGGGTAATGTCTTTATACAACCGTCTGGTAAAGTTAAGAAACAATCGGGAAAATGCTTTTGCCGATATAGATGTGCAGCTGAAACAACGGCATGATCTGGTGCCGCAGCTGGTTGCGACGGTCAAGGGATATGCCTCACATGAAAAGGAAACATTAGACCGGGTCATCGCTGCCCGCAATGGAGCCGTTGCCGCCAAGTCGATCGACGACAAGATTCAGGCAGAGAATATGCTGACTTCCGCTTTGTCGGGCTTGAAGGTTACCCTGGAAGCCTATCCGGATCTGAAGGCCAACCAGAACTTTATCCAGTTGCAGGAAGAAATTTCAGACTTGGAAAATAAACTGGCTTCGGTACGCCGCTATTTCAATTCCGCTACCCGTGAATTGAACAATGCCGTCGAGACTTTCCCGTCTAACCTGATTGCCGGTATGTTTGGTTTCCATAAAGAAATGATGTTTGATCTGGGTGAACAGCGTGCTACGCTGGAAGAAGCTCCGAAAATTAGTTTTTAACGTATGAAATATGTCGGAATTCAGACACAGCAGAGCAGGAACAACGTGCGGTCGTTGTTTCTGCTCTGTTTGTTTCCCTGCCTGGTGGTGGGGCTGACTTACCTGTTCTGCTTTTTATTGCATTATCTTTCGATGTCGGACGACCAGACGGATATGTCGCTGGTCATTCTGTATACGAATGATATGTTCCTGCATGTTGTTCCGTATGTCATCGGAGGTGTATTGATTTGGTTCTTGATTGCCTATTTTGCCAATACAAGTATCATTCGTTCTGCTACGGGTGCGGTTCCGCTGGAACGTAAGGATAACAAGCGGGTATATAACCTGGTGGAAAACCTTTGTATGAGTCAGGGTATGAAGATGCCTAAGATCAATGTGATAGACGATGATTCGTTGAATGCATTCGCCAGTGGAATTGACGAACGGACTTATACCGTGACGCTTTCGAAAGGTATTATCGACAAGTTGAATGATGAAGAACTGGAAGGCGTTATAGCGCACGAACTGACGCATATCCGGAACCATGATGTCCGATTACTGATCGTTTCTATTGTGTTTGTCGGAATCTTTGCGATGATTGCTCAAATCTGTATGCGTTGGGTCTATTATTCATCATGGGCTCCGCGCCGGCGTGACGAGAAAGGAAACGGGGCAATTGTCATTATGTTGTTGGCATTGCTGGTAGCTGCAATCGGTTACTTCTTTGCTACTTTGATGCGGTTTGCCATTTCCCGCAAACGAGAATATCTGGCTGATGCTGGAGCAGCCGAGATGACGCGGAATCCGTTGGCGTTGGCAAGTGCTTTACGGAAGATTTCGGCAGATCCGGATATCGAAGCCGTAGATCGGGCAGATGTTGCCCAGTTGTTTATCCAGCATCCGGGCAAACAGGCGATGGGCTTTCTGGATAGTCTGAATGGTCTGTTTGCAACGCATCCGCCCATTGAAAAGCGGATTCAGATACTCGAGCAGTTTTGAGTAAGCTGATCTAGGAAATTATAAGAGTGTAGTGCCATGAATAAATTATGTATGTTGTTGACCTTCTGCTTGTGGTGTGTCATGTCGTATGCCGGACAGGATGATCCTCAAGTAAAAGGCCGTTTGATCGATGCGGAAAGTGGAGCCGCGATTGATTTTGCAGATGTGTTTTTGTTCAGAACCGGCGAAACTCAGCCGGTTAAACAGACCTTTCCCGACAAGAGCGGGGTATTTGGCTTTACGGATGTTTCAGACGGGAATTATACGCTGATGGTTCGTCTGGTAGGCTATGATATTTATGCCAGCCAGCCTTTGCAGATTACTGCCCAGGCACGAATCAATTTGGGTGAAGTGCGGTTAAAACCTCTGGAAACGGGTTTGGCAGAAGTCGAAGTCGTGGCTGAGAAACGTCAGTTAGTGTATAAACTGGATAAGAAAGTGGTTGAAGCTTCTTCCAATATGATGGGAAGTGGCGGTTCGGCTGTTGACATTTTGGAGAATACACCTTCTATTCGGGTTGATGCCGAAGGCGAAGTTACTTTCCGGGGTAGTTCGGGCTTTTTGGTTTATATAGATGGAAAACCCAGTATCTTTACCGGAACGCAGGCTTTGGAACAGGTTCCGGCCGGACAGATTGAGAATATAGAGATTATTACAACGCCTTCGGCCAAACATGATACCGAGGGTGATGTTGGTATCATTAATATCATTACCAAGAAACATTTCTTGAAGGGATTGAGTGGTATGGTGAATTTGTCGGGAAGTACCTGGCTGACACGTCGGGGAGATTTCTTGCTGAACCAACAGAATAATCGTTCTCATTGGTTTATAGGAGGGCAATGGTCGGATAAATTGACAAGGAGTCATTCGGAAAAGCAATCTACCACATTGTATGGAGCCGATAGCTTTTCTTGGGATGCGGATGGATCGAGTGTTGGGAACAGATTCAATCATTCCCTGAAAGCTGGCTGGGGATTGGATTTGGATAAGACGGATCTAGAGATTACGGTAGAAGGCGGACATGGCGGACGAACCCATGATGAAGATATGGATTATCGGGAAACTCAGCTTGTGTCGGGACAGTCTCCTGTATCAGCTCAATATAAGAATAGGAACGAATTTGAGAATTCGGAAGACTTTGGGCAAGGAACGATTCAGTTAGGACATCGTTTTAACGAAGAAGGCCATCAGTTGGAAGCTTCGTTTTATTATAAATACGGTGGAAATTCCTTGGAATATTCATTGAACGAGCTGAATGATATGCAGGGAAATCGTCAGGATGGAATGTGTTACTACGAATCTGAGTATAGAAAAACACTGCGTGGAAACTTGGATTATACTTTACCCTTGTTTGGAAAAGCTAAGTTGGAAGCCGGTTATCAGTATAGTTCTTACTTGGAAGATGGAGATTATGAGATGGCTTGGTGGAATCCGAGTACCGGGCAGTTGGAAAAACAACCGGAAGCCTATAATACGTTTTACTTTAGGGAAGCATTGAATTCTGTATATGCTATATTATCAGGCTCATGGAAACAAATGGAAGCCCAGGTTGGTCTGCGTGGAGAACATACATATACACGCCTGACATCTTCTATACCGGATGCCAGCCGGACAAATAAACGTTTTGAAGTTTTTCCTTCTGTCCATGTAGGGTATAATTTGCCTCATGAACAGCGGCTTCAAGTGGCTTATTCATACCGGACAACCCGTCCTCAGCTTTGGTTTATGGAACCTTATATTACGTATAATGATTTTTATTCGGCAGTTATAGGTAATCCTGATATCCGTCCGGAATATATTAACTCTTTTGAAATGAATTACCGGAAAGCTTTTGGTGAGAACCAGGTATCGGCCACTTTGTTTCATCGTTCCCGTAAAGATAAAATAGAGCGCTTGCGCGTTCCTTATACCGAAGGAGTCACGCTTGATTCGATGGCCAATGTGGGACGAGACTATTCAACTGGTCTTGAGTTGAGTGTATCATTGCATCCGGTTCGTTGGTGGAATACAACGGTGAATGGAAATGTATATCATTATCTGGTGAAGAATGAATTGTCGGCTGGAGGAAAAAAAGAATCGAGTACGAACTATGATATCCTTTGGAACAACTTGTTTACATTAGGAAAATATACCCGGTTACAATTGGACGGTAGTTTTGTAGGACCTTCGGTAACGACTCAGGGACGAACCGATTCGTATTGGTATGCCAATGTGGCTGTCCGGCATCAGTTGTTTGATCGGAGACTGACGGCCACGTTGGCTTTTAAAGATATTTTCCGTTCAGCCTATTATGTGAATGATATCCAGACGTCTGATTTGCGTTTACTTACAAAAATCAGACCCCGATATCCTCAAATCCTGTTAACCATCAGTTATACATTCAATAGTTTCAAGTCGAAGGCTTCGCAGGAAAAAGAGGATAGAAATGAATTGTTTGAAGGGGCGCGAAATTGACATTCTGGAAATAAATCAAGGGCTAAGCAAATGGTTTCGTGATTAAATGCTTACCTTTGCACATCAGATTTGAAGAATAGAATATGCAAACGACAGGTATTACATTTCCTGCGGAATGGTATCCGCAGAGTGCGGTACAACTGACTTGGCCGCATGAAGATACAGATTGGGCTCCGATTCTGGATGAAGTGACGGCTTGCTTTGTTGAGATTGCCCGAGAAATCATGAAGCGTGAGAAACTGCTGATTGTATGTCAGAGTGAAGAAGACGTGCGGAATCAATTAGGTGAAGTAGATGAAGAGCGCGTTCGTTTTGTAGAGATGCCGACGAATGATACGTGGGCAAGAGATCATGGAGGAATTTCTGTGTTCGATACGTTCGGACCGACAGTATATGATTTCGTCTTTAACGGTTGGGGAATGAAATTCCCGGCAGGAAAAGATAACCAGATAACCCGGAATTTATTTCATGAAGGTATTTTTGCCGATCGGATTCAACCAGCCAACATGGCTCCGTTCGTATTGGAAGGTGGCAGTATCGAATCGGATGGACAAGGAACCTTGATGACAACCGCCGAATGTTTGTTGTCGTTGAACCGAAATGAATACATGCAGCGGGAAGAAATAGAGAATCATTTGAAAGATATTTTCGGACTTTCCCGTATATTGTGGATAGAGAATGGATTTCTGGTGGGCGATGATACCGATAGTCATGTGGATACATTGGCCCGCTTCTGCAAGGAAGATACGATTGCGTATGTTCAGTGTACAGATGAATCTGATGTACATTATGATGAATTGCAAGCCATGGAGGAAGAAATCAAAGCTTTTCGTCAACTTAACGGTGAACCCTATAAACTGATAGCGTTGCCGATGGCAGATGAGGTTATTTGGGAAGGCGAACGCTTGCCGGCAACGTATGCCAACTTCCTGATCATAAACGGGGCGGTATTGCTTCCATTCTACAATTCGCCGAAGGATGAAATTGCACGTAAAGCTTTGCAAGAAGCTTTCCCCGATCGGGAAATTGTAGGAATCAATTGTTTGTCGTTAATTAAGCAACATGGATCGTTGCATTGCGTAACCATGCAGTATCCGGAAGGTTTTATTGAATAAAAAGAATATGAAGGTAGGATTAGTACAACAGAAGAATACGGCAGATATTCCGGCTAATATTCAGAAATTGCAGGATAATATCCGGAAAGCGGCTGCCATGGGTGCCGAATTAGTCGTGTTGCAGGAATTGCATAACGGACTTTATTTCTGTCAAACGGAAAATACAGAAATATTCAATCAGGCAGAATCGATACCTGGTCCTTCAACAGAAACATTCGGAAAACTGGCAAAAGAATTAGGAATAGTTTTGGTTTTGTCGTTGTTCGAACGTCGCGCTCCGGGTTTGTATCATAATACGGCTGTTGTGTTGGAGAAGGATGGAAGCATTGCAGGAAAATATCGGAAGATGCATATTCCGGATGATCCGGCTTATTACGAGAAATTCTATTTTACGCCGGGTGATTTAGGTTTTGAGCCAATTGATACATCCGTAGGTCGGTTGGGCGTTTTGGTTTGTTGGGATCAATGGTATCCTGAAGCTGCCCGACTGATGGCCATGCGTGGTGCCGAAATGTTAATTTATCCGACAGCAATTGGCTGGGAGAGCACAGATACGGAGGAAGAAAAGAAGAGACAGCTGAATGCCTGGATTACCGTACAACGTGGCCATGCAGTAGCGAACGGACTTCCGGTTATTACTGTAAACCGAACGGGACATGAACCGGATCCTTCCGGACAAACCAATGGAATTCAGTTCTGGGGAAACAGTTTCGTTGCCGGACCACAGGGTGAATTATTGGCAGAATTTACGAATGAACAGGAAGAAGTACGTGTTGTAGAGGTGGATAAAAACCGAAGTGAAAATGTACGTCGCTGGTGGCCTTTCTTCCGGGATCGTCGGATTGATGCTTTTGATGGACTGACAAAGCGCTTTTTGGTTAAGTAAATACCTCGAGAGAAAGAATATCCTTTCTTTTTATAGAAACGAATAGTGGCGGAATAGACAATGGATATTGTTTGTTCCGTCGTTTTTATAAGCTTGTCTTAATTTATCTGTGCTACTTTTCTGAAAGATTATTTGTAAATGAGTTTGTAGCATAAGAAATAAGCATTATATTTGTGCCGTTAGTCCTCGCCAAGCCTCTTAGCAATGCTCAAATAGGTGAGGCTTTTTCTTATAAAGAACTATGGAAATTTTTACGAAAAGATATTCTTCTCCAAGAGAACTTGTACAGCGTCTTAAATCAAGAGGGCTGGTAATTGATAATGAGCAACGTGCTGAAGCATATATAATCAATATCGGATATTATAGATTGAGTGCATATATGTATCCGTATTTGTCAATGCCCAAGACAAATCACATTTTCAAAAAAGAAGTTTCGTTTGATAATATATTAGATTTATATCGCTTTGATAAAAAATTAAGAGTACTGCTGTTCAATGAAATTGAGAAGATTGAAATAGCATTTAAAGAAGCTGTAGCTAATATAACTTCGCAAATGACAGGTGATATCTTTTGGATGACAAATTCGAAGTATTTTAAAAGTCAAATTGTTTACAGTAAAACTTATTTTCTTATAGAGGCAGAATACAATAAGTCTACTGAAGATTTTATCAAACATTTCAAATGTAAATACCTAGATCCTTTTGCCCCAGCTTGGATGTTGTCTGAAATAATTCCATTTGGTATAACTATTCAATTATATAGGAATCTTATGGATCAGCGCATTAGAAAGCAGATCTCTAAAAGGTTTTATTTACAACCGCAGGCTTTAGAGTCTTGGATGACAACAATTGCACTTACACGAAATGCCTGTTGTCATCATTCCCGTGTATGGAACAAGGTTAACTCTATAATTCCTGCTGATGCCAAAAAGATGATACGCCCTTGGATTACTATGCCAGTTGCTAAGAATAGAATTTATTTTAATATCTGCATGATTAAATATTTTATGAATATAATATCTCCTAACAATGACTTAAAAGCTAAATTGAATAATTTATTCGTTAGGTTTCCTCAGATAGATTTGAAAGCTATGGGCTTTCCTCTTGGTTGGGAAAGAGAACCTTTGTGGGTATAAATATTTGTCTCTTGATATTTATACCCAATGCATCATCTATATGCAACTTATCGTATTTCGTTTGGCTAGCTTTATCCCTCTAACTTCGGCAATTTCAGTACGAAACGGATAAGAGAAACAAATACCCGGCCATACTTTTCCAACTTGATTTGTCCTACACCACGGATAAGATTGAAATCTCCCAGTGTGATCGGTTTTTGAGCAACCATGTCTTCGAGTGAATCATCCGTAAAGATATGGTATGCCGGACGCGATTCTCGGTCGGCCAGTTGTTTGCGAAGTTGTTTTAATGCATCCCATAGAATTTCATCCACAGACTCCGACTCGATTGGACGGATTGGCTGAGCTTTGAATCCTTTTTTCTCAGAACCAGTCTTCGCTTTCTTTTTCTCAGGCTCCGGTGGAATATATTTGGCTAGCTGGGCCGTAGCCTTCCCATACAACACCTTTGTGCCAAGAGCTGTAACCTTCAATCGGTTGGCATGGGCATAATCAATTTCCAGAAAACCTAACTGAATCATCTGATAAATGTATTCTTTCCATTCCATATACGAAAGGTCACGACCGGCTCCGTACGTTTTAATATGGTGAAATCCTTTTTCTATCAGTTCTGTTCGGACTGCTCCACGCAGGATATGAATCAGCATTTCAACCCCGATTTGCTGATTGGTACGAACTACGGCACTGAGCGCTTTTTGCACTAAAATACTTCCGTCGAAACGTAGAGGTGGGTTTTTGCATACGTCGCAGTTTCCACAATCCTTTTCCACCTCTTCTCCAAAGTAGCTGAGCAGGATTCGACGGCGACAAACATCTGTTTCGCAATACCGCTGCATTCGGTTGAGCTTCTCCAGATTAACTTCTACTTGTCCGCTTTCTTCTGCAAATTGGCGGAGGACAATTAAATCGCTCATGGAATAGAACAACAACGTATCACTCTTGGCTCCATCTCGTCCGGCACGGCCAATTTCCTGATAATAGTTCTCAATGCTTCCCGGCATATTGAAATGGATTACCCAGCGGATATTGCTTTTATCAATTCCCATTCCGAAGGCTACCGTTGCACAGACAACATCTACCCGGTCGTGGATGAAATCATTCTGAGCCTGTTCCCTTTTTTGTGGAGATAATCCCGCATGATAGGCGGTTGCCTTGATTTGGAACAATGACAGTTCTTCTACCAGCATCTCTGTGTCACTCCGTTTCATGCAGTAGATAATCCCACATTGGTCACGATGTTGGCGTATAAAGTGGACAATAGATTTGATCTTCTCTTTCTTGTTCAATCCTCGGCGGACCGTCAGCGATAGATTCGGCCGGTCGAAAGACGAAATAAATACTTGAGGATTATTGAGTCTGAGTTGCTCGATAATATCTGTTCGGGTCACTTTGTCGGCGGTAGCAGTCAACGCAATGACCGGAACGTTGGAAAAACGTTCTTTCAGAATAGCCAGTTGCGTATATTCCGGACGGAAATCATGTCCCCAGTGTGATACACAATGAGCTTCGTCAATGGCTATCAACGATATATCCAGGCGAGGCAAGAACCAGTCGGCTTCAGCCTTTACCCGTTCGGGCGAGATATAAAGTAACTTGATCTTCCCTTGGATACAAAGCTGTTTGACTTGCTGCTGCTCGCTGTCACTCATCATACTATTTAATGATGCTGCCGGAATACCATTCGCTATCAATCCCTCCACCTGATCTTTCATCAGGGCAATCAGCGGAGAGATGACTAATGTAATACCCGGCAGGTAAATAGCAGGCAGCTGATAGCAAATTGATTTACCACCACCCGTAGGCATTAAAACCAACGCATCTTTCTTTTGCAAGATATGTTGGATGATTTCGGCCTGTAACGGACGAAACTCGGAATATCCGAAAAACTTCTTGAGCAATTGCTGTAATTCTTTCATACAGGTTTCTTGTTTTTATAATGATTGGTTATCATGGCTGGAAAGGTTTAGTTCTTTCTTTCCAGCTCACGCAGATTCTCCATCTTCTTCCGTTGCATGAATTCATAAATACCTTCCAAATGTTCTGTTACACGTTGATGGCCGAATTCATAGACTTTCGTTACCAGACCATCCAGGAAGTCACGGTCGTGTGATACGACAATCAATGTTCCGTCAAAATCAAGCAACGCCTGTTTCAGGATGTCTTTTGTCTTCATGTCCAAATGGTTGGTCGGCTCGTCAAGAATCAGTAAATTGACAGGTTCAAGCAACAGTTTGATCATGGCCAGACGGGTACGTTCACCACCCGACAAAACCTTTACCTTTTTCGCTGAGTTCTCTCCTCCGAACATAAAGGCGCCCAGCAAGTCTTTGATCTTATTTCGGATATCACCTTTGGCCACATCATCAATCGTCTGGAATACCGTCAGGTTTTCATCGAGCAGGGATGCCTGATTTTGGGCAAAATAACCAATCATGACATTATGCCCGATGGTCAGTTTCCCTTCGTGTTCGATTTCCTTCATGATACATTTTACCAAGGTTGATTTTCCTTCTCCGTTACGTCCCACGAAAGCGATCTTGTCACCACGTTCGATGGTCAGGTTGGCATGACGGAAAACAGTCTTGTCGCCGTAGCTCTTCGAGACATCTTCCAAAATGACCGGATATGAACCCGAACGTGGTGAAGGCGGAAACTTCAATCGTAAAGCCGATGTATCTTCTTCGTCCACTTCCAGCAATTCCAGTTTTTCCAGCATCTTTACCCGGCTTTGTACTTGCAGGGTCTTGGAATAAGTCCCTTTAAACCGTTCGATGAATTCTTTCGTTTCTGCAATAAACTTCTGCTGCTCGTCGTAGGCCTTTTGTTGTTGCTCGCGACGTTCTTTCCGCAGTTGCAGGTATTGGGAATAATTTACCTTATAATCATAGATACGTCCCATTGTCACTTCAATGGTACGTGTGGTAATATGATCGACAAAAGCACGGTCGTGACTGATCACAACCACCGCTTGTCCGCTTTCAATCAAAAAGTCTTCCAGCCATTGAATAGATTCGATATCCAGATGGTTGGTCGGCTCGTCGAGCAATAAGACATCCGGCTTTTGAAGCAGTAACTTGGCCAGCTCGATACGCATTCGCCAGCCGCCACTGAATTCGCTGGTCTGGCGATTAAAATCTTCCCGCTCAAAGCCCAAACCTAACAACGTCTTTTCAATGTCGGCATCATAATTGATTTCTTCGATCGAATAAAATTTCTCACTCAAGGCAGAAACCCGTTCAATCAGTTGCATATATTCATCCGATTCGTAGTCGGTACGGGTTTCGAGTTGATGGTTGATCGCATTAATTTCTGCTTCCATTTCATGCAGATGCGCAAAAGCCTGTGCTGTTTCTTCGAAAACGGTACGTCCGTCTTCTGTCATCAGATGTTGAGGCAAATAGGCAATAACCGTATCTTTCGGTGCAGAAACTTTTCCACGAGTTGGTTCGCGAACACCTGCTAGGATTTTCAGCAAGGTTGATTTGCCGGCTCCGTTTTTTCCCATCAGGGCAATCCGGTCTTTTTCATTAATTACAAAAGATATGTCCTGGAAAAGTGTACTTCCTCCAAATTCAACTGTCAATCCGTCTATAGAAATCATAAATTATTTTGATGTATCGTAATGAGTTTGCAAAGATAGCGATTAAGAATTAACAATTGAGGGATATGTAGGAAAAGTTAGAAGATTTTGCTTTTGGTCCTTGGGAAAAACAAATATATATATGAATGAGTGCTTATTTTCTTTATAGATTTAATTAAATAATTGTTTTATTGGTGTTTATAATCTTTAAAACTTAGTTCGGGATGAACTCTGAAATGTTTAATGGATTTTCCAAAACTGCCATCATCTTTTTTACCTGTAAAAGGATTCAATCCGGCTTCCACATCCAGGCTCCAATGTCTGGCAAGGCGAAATTCCAACCCCAAGTTTGGAGTCACAGTACCCCAATACAATGCATTGGTCTTAATACCCACAATAGCCCCTTTCTCCTTTTGGAGATCTGTTTGTGCCATGACAGTAAAAGAAATAGCACATAAAAGGCATGTAAATAACAATCGCTTTATCATAACCTTAGTTTTATCTTTGTTTCCGTTTATAAAATCTTATCAAATAATAATCTTGTTCTTGGTCTTTCTTGTACGTAATACAAAATTCATCAGGGAAAATTCTTGTATCAATAACTATTTTTGATACACCCACAAAAACAATGGAGTATTAGTTTAGCAATCGACATTTAACTCTATAAACTGTTCATTAGCCACCTACTTTACTCTCACTTCATCATAAGTATTATTATTTGTCATTTCATGCTACAAACATATGACTTTTAATTTTATAAAGCAAATTTAAAAGTGATTTTTTTTGATTAAAATCAAGTCAGTTCATCCCGAACTGCGCTATTGGTTTTGTGAGACATTTCATGGGCATTTCTTGGGATTACATGTGCCGTATCTGATCTATAATGTATCGGACATTAAATGGTTGGGTACTGAGAATGAACGCCATCAGGGCTGGGGAACAGGTGCCGGCATCAGTTATGGATATAGCTGGGTTTTAGGCAAGCATTGGAATATTGAAGCCACTTTAGGTGTCGGTTATTTGTATCTGGAATCAGACAAATATCCGTGTGCAAATTGCGGAACTAAGATTGAGACTGTCAAGAAACATTATGTAGGTCCTACTCAGGCAGCTGTCAGTGCGATTTATTTATTTTAAAAACGTGAAGGTATGAAAAAGCTCTATACATTATTCTATATGTTGGGGTGTACGTCATTCTTGTATGCCCAAAATCCTGAGGAAGGTACTTTTTTAGTGAAGGAAAAGAACGCTGAACGTGTAGGAGAGGACTTGGTCATTACGATGAAGGCCGATATCAGTTCGATGCAGATCTCGCGCAACCAGTCGTTGGTTTGTACGCCATTGGTCGAAAGTGGCGACAGCGTCCGGGCGTTGGCTCCGATCATTATCAACGGGAAAGTCCGTCACATCTTGTATGAACGCATGGAACGGACAGGTAAGAAGGAATTGGAAATTAGACGCTATAATGATACCGAACAGCAGGTAGATTATCTGGCCCGTACACCGTATGCCGACTGGATGGAGAAGGCGGATGTGACGTTGGTAATGGACGACTGCGGCTGCGGTTGGAAAGCCTTGTCGCAAAACCGGGATAAATTGTTTGCCCTGAATTTTGCCGAACCGGTTGTTATCGACCCGATGCTGGTCTATGTGAAACCGGCTCCCGAAGAGGTAAAAGCCCGTCATCTGGACGGTAGTGCTTACCTCGATTTCCCGGTAAACCAGATTACTATCAATCCCGACTATCGTAACAACTCTGCCGAATTAAAGAAGATCCAACAGACCGTCGAGGAGGTGAAGAACGATCCGTATGCGACGATTACCAGCTTGTCGATCAAAGGATATGCTTCTCCCGAAGGTACGTATAAGGGAAATGCTTATTTGGCTGAAAACCGCGCCAAGGCTTTATTGAATTATGTAAAAGAACACTACGACCTCTCGGGCGTGGAACTGACAGTCGATTTTGAACCGGAAGACTGGGAAGGCCTGGAAGCGGCTGTAGAAAAAGGCAACTTGCCGGATAAGGAAGAATTGCTGGCCATCATCCGTGCCGACGAACCGGCGGATTGGGATGCCCGCGAATGGAAGTTGAAAACGCTAAATGGGGGTACTTCTTATAAGGTTTTGTCGCGTGATGTATATCCTGCCTTACGCCACTCTGATTATCGGGTAAATTATAATATTCGCAACTTTACGGTGGACGAGGCGAAACAGATCATCCAGTCTGATCCTTCGAAGTTGAGTTTGAACGAGATGTTCCTGGTGGCCGAAACGTATGAGGCGGGCAGCGAACCGTTCAACGAAGTGTTTGAAGTGGCGGTACGCATGTACCCGAACGATCCGGTTTCTAACCTGAATGCGGCGATCAGTGCGGTGAATACCCGCCAGCTCGACAAGGCGAAACGCTACCTGGCCAAGGCGAACGACTGCCCCGAAAAGCAACTGGCCGAGGCTTCCATCCTGATGTTGGAAGGGAAGCTGGCCGAGGCAAAAGCTCTCTTGGAAAAACTCCGGCATGAACCGGCTGTGACGACTCAGGCCGAAGAAAATATCCGTCAGATTGACGGGCAACAATAGATGTCGAACTTTAAAACGAAATGCTTTATGGGAATACGGTACAAATTAGTTCCACGGAAGGACTTTTCGAAAGGGGCGCTTGAGGATGCCAAGCTCTATTACCCCCAGTTATTGAATAATGGTAATATCACCTTTGACGAGGTGTGCGAAGCGGTGGCCGAACAGACGGCACTGACCCGGGCGGATGTGAAGGCGTGTCTGGACCGGTTGGCTTATATCATTTCGACCAACCTGAAGGCAGGGCGAAGCGTTAATCTGGGCGACTTGGGTTCGTTTCGGGTGGCACTGAGCAGTTCGGGTGCGACTACACCGGAAGAGTATGATGCTGCTACGATGATGCGCCCGATGAAGGTGGTTTATACGGCGGGAAAATCCATCCAGGAAATCCGTTCAAAAGCTACTTTCGACCGCATCAAAACGGAAGAGGCAGGCGGATGAAGGCTGTCCGTGCGCCGGGCATGGGTTGACCTGCTGGCAGATCAGCCGTGGTCTCTGGCAAGACCAGCGCTGTTCTCCTCCGAGATCAGCGCTGATCCCAAAGGAGGACAGCCGCTGATGGGGAACCGGATCACCCGCTGTCCTTGCTCGACATCACCCGCTGATGGGGAAGGTGGTCACCGGCTGATTTCGGAACACGTCTGCTAGGGACCGGGAAAAAGCCCCGGATGAAGAATGAAGAAATATAACTAAACTAAATAATGATTATGATGAATTTTAAAAGTACATTATGGGCACTCGCCTTCGCTTGCGTGGCGGTGTCGTGTTCAGACGACGTGGAAGACGGGCTGGACAACAATGAAGGAAATGAACTGAATGGACCGACTACCTATATGAAGGTGACAATCAGTTCGACTCCAACAACAAAGGCTACCGGAGGTGAAGAAGGAGATAATCCTCTTGGGGAAATTGGTGATGTAAGCGAATATAAGGTGAACGATGTGACAGTGATCCTGTATAAAAATAAAGCAGACGGGGATGATGTCGTAACCTCCTTTAATAAAGAGAGTAAGCTGGTTGCCGCAGGTTATAAAGATGGTATAGCTCAGATGGAAACCAGTAATGAAATATGGCACAGCCGCACGACGGCGACGGTAACTATTACTGTGACCGATCCAGAACAGGCAAATTCTTTTGATGGCAAGACTTATGGTATTATTGCTGTGACCAACCTTGGTGGAAGCAATGTATTGTGTGACCGCATCAAAGCGGATGATATTAATACAGGAGCAGAGTTGGCCAACTTCCTTCAGGTTAATGCGTGGAACAAGACCAATGGTTTCGTAATGTCGACTCATAATGATACTTATAGTGGTCCGGTCTCAATCTTTGATAAGGTAACATTAAAAGCGGGTACGAATGCTACGAACGCTCCGACCGCTTCGGTTCATGTTGAGCGTTTGGCCGCCAAGATACGCATTAATGAGGCTGATGATATCACCGACTTTATTTATACAGTTAACAAAGGAGAAGAAACAGAAGCCAAGGTCCGTCTGAATCAGGTGGCTATCGTCAACAAGCTGACCAGCGGTACTTATTTGCTGAAGCGGGTGACTTCACAGTTGACTGATGGTTATTCGGATCTGCCGGCAGACGCAACTAATGATTTGTTATTGGGCAATGAGTTAGCTGGCAATGAAGGAATTGCCCTGAACTACGTGATTGACCCATGGACAAGAGCTAAAGAGAATATCACGCCTAATGAATCTAATTTGGCTGATAGAGACGGATTGGAAGGCGCAAACTTGACTTCGCCTTCAACAGATGCTACATTGAGCTATGACAACGATTTTGACGGTGAAAATTATGCCAAAATGTGGAACGATTTCAGTGGTGTAGTGGATTTGTCTTCAAACAACGATGCTACATTCCCCTTGCATCTGGCATACACGCAGGAGAATACTACCTCTTTAAAGATGCAGAAGAACGGCTATTCTACCGGGGCACTCTTTAAGGCAACTTACTTCCCTAAGAAATGGGCGGTTACTAAAACAATTGTTTCCGGTACGACAATCGGAAAAGTTGAGGCTGATGATATTGACTATAATGGCGATGAGGAAGGAACAGGTTATGACGATATAGGTAGTTCTACTGTGGTTCCGACTGATTTCAAGTTCTATGTTTACGAAGGAAACGTCTACAAGGACTATGAGGCTATCTTCAATGAGTTCGTTTGGACACAGCAGGAACCGTTGGACGGTCAAGCTGACGTGACGATCTACAGCTACACCGACTTCACAGATACAAACATTGAAAACATCAAGGTGGCTGATTTCTTCAACCATCTGCTGGCCGAATTCTCTGATCCGTTTGGATATATAGATTACTTGAAAGAGAAGTATGATACGGATAAAGATGGTAAATATGATAGCAGTGATGCGAATTTTGCTGAAAATAAGCTATTTGATGCGAATGACGCTATTGACGGTAACGATTTCTTGACTGATGAAAGAAAGGGTAAAATCAATGCGGTAGTTCTGCCTTATGATGGAGGTGTATGCTACTATCCGTATTGGATCCGTCATGCCAGCAACAACATCCCAACAAAGATGTCTGTCATGGAGTTCGCTATCGTGCGTAACAACATCTATGACATGACTGTAACGGGTATCAGTGGCCTTGGGCTTTCTGGAGCTGAAAAGCCGGATCCAAGTAAGGATGACGAGGAGGATAAGTACTACTTTAACGTCGAGATTTACGTCAAGAACTGGGTAGTCCGCTCCAACAGCGGCATCATCCTCTAAGTAAGGAGGTAATCTAGTTGTTTCAATAATCATTGATCCCCTCGCCCCGTTGGTTGGGCGAGGGGATAACTACCAACCAATCCTATTTGTCATTGGCAGAAAACAAGTCTATTTAATACCGATATGAAGAGATATTTTAATAACATCACCAGATCGATCGGCGCGTTGGCCCTGCTGGGTCTGGCCGCGTGCGATTATATTCACGACGACTCGCTGCCCCTTTGCGAGTATCGCCTGCGCTTCGTGTACGATTACAATATGAAATACGCCGACGCCTTCCAGCATGAAGTGAATAAAGCCGCTTTGTTTATCTGCGACGACAAGGGTAATTTTTTGATGCGGCGGGATATTGAAGGCGATGAACTGAAAGCGAATAACATCCGGATGGATTTGGAACCGGGCACGTACTACCTCCTGACTTGGGCAGGGCTGGACAAAGGCTCTTACGAGTGGCCCGAACTGACGCCGGGTACCTCTACGATAAAAGATATTCGCGTGAAAACCTTGAGAGAGTCGGATGCGACACAACCCAACGAACTCGAACCGCTTTGGCATGCGTTGGATACGCTGGTTATTACTGGGGCTGTGCATGAAGAGAAAGAGATTTCGTTGGCCAAGAATACCAACAAACTACGCGTCGTGCTGCAGGATACGGAAGGCTACAGCATGGACGTGAAAGATTTTACCTTCCAGATCGTGGCAGACAACGGCTACATGGACTACGACAACCAGTTGCTCGACGATCCTGCCATCACCTATACGCCTTACTACGCCAAGAGCATCGACATCGCCGGTGGCGATACGATCAACGGCAAGCCGGCGAACCAATATGTGGCCGTGGCCGAGCTGAACACCATGCGCCTGATGGACAAGCAAAACTACCGCCTTATCGTGCGTCATAAGGGCTGGGAGGAGGACGTGCTCAACGTCAACCTCTGCAACTACCTGCTCCTGACGCAGATGGAAGGGCACGACATATCCGCCCAAGAGTACCTCGACCGCCAAGACGAGTACTCGATCGTCTTCTTCCTGACCCCGATCATCTGTCCGGATTGCCCGGATCCAGATCCGGATCCTGAGGATCCGGAAGATCCTGATCCAGAAGACCCTGATCCCGAGGACCCTGATCCAGAAGACCCTGATCCTGAGGATCCCGACCCAGAAGATCCCGATCCTGAGATCCCGGATCCACCACATCCTGTCGTGGGCTACGCGTGCTACAAGATACAGGTAAAAGACTGGGTAATCCGCCTGAACGAGGGGGAACTATGAATATCAATTGACAATTAACGATTGACAATTGACAATTCCTAATTCCCCTCTTGAGAGGGGGCAGGGGGTGTGTTAAATTGACAATTAACGATTGACAATTGACAATTAAGCGCTCCCGAAGGCAATCGTCAATTGTCAATTGTCAATCGTCAATTTGAAAAGTCAATTATCAATTTGAAAGGCCAATTGTCAATTGTCAATTATCAATTATCAATTTAAATAGATAGAATATGAACCGATTGAAAGATACATACAAACACATGGCGGCGGTGGCCTCGGCGCTGCTGCTCGCGCTGTCCGTCCTTCCCGCCTGCTCCGACGACGAAGGAGGAGGCCCCGGCGAGGAGGAAGGGAAGCTGTATACGGTAACGCTCTCGCTGAATCCATCGGCTCGGGGGGCGGTGACGAAGGCGAATCCCGATTGGGCTACTGATACGGAAGACGCGGAATTGGGAGCCTTCGAGCGTCACATAAAAGATTGCGTCGTGGCGATTTTTCGGGATAACGCGTTCGTATCGAGCCTTTCCGCCGGCATTCAAAATGTGAAGGAAGATATAACGCTCGACAATTCGGGCACGGAGCATGCGAACAATGCCACGAAGGTAGGCGAGGCTACCGTGGAGCTTCCGGCTGGTAATTATACCTTTTACGCTTTCGCAAACCTTAGTAGCTTAGATAAGATAACAACGGGAGGAACTAATGCGGGTACTGATTTAATCAATAAAATATTGACAGGTGATAATGGTACGCTTACTCCAAGCGCGTTGGAGGCACTGACGGTTTCCTTGGGCGATGATCCCAATCTATACAATCCGGAGGACGAGGTCTATATTCCGATGAGTAGTTATGGAGAAACGAAAGTATTAGAAAGCGATGACCAGATGGATATCACGCTTTTCCGTATGTTGGGGAAAGTTACGCTCACGATCGATAACCAGACACAAGGTGATTTGGAATTAAGTGGCATCACGATGGGGAACTTCCGTCGGGGTGATATATTCTTGGTACCTTATAAGTCCGGAAATATCACATTAAACGATTTGACACAAAACGAGGAAAGCTATCAACCGAAATTGCCGGATGAAACAAATAACGCTAAAACACATGAACTTAAATATGAGGAGGCTAAGACAATTACCGCGGGGCAAAAGAGCGAGCGGTTTACTTTCTACGAGTTTGAGACCCGGAGCGAGCAGCAGGGTTCCAATCCGGTCATGAAATTAACCATGAATATCGTTGGAAAGGATGATAGCGAGAAGGATTTGGGATTCAGTTTCATGCGTCGTAACGATTGGCTGGATATTCCGGTAATGGTGCTGCCTACGGACTTGACGATGAGCTTCAAGGAATTGAATATGCCGATAGGAGGTACACCTTCGGAGATTACATATAATGCCCAAGAGCCTTTTGTGCCGGCGATACAGTATTCGATTTCCAAGGCGGGAGAGTTACGTATTGATTTCACGTTGGGCATAACCGGCTTTAATAATATAAAATTGGAGTACGAACCTACCACACCGCATGAGGTAGAGCAATATACCGAAGCTTTTTTAACCGAGAACACGAATGATTTATTATACGACGCGACAACTCAAGATGGTTTGGCTCCGAGAAGTGAATTGACGATTAATTCAACCGGGGATAATTCCGGTAATATCGTCATTACCTCGCAGGAGCTGGCTTATTTGGGCACGGCGACGATTGAGTTGACGCTTGTCGCTACTTATACGAACGCGGGTGATGGCACAGGTCGTGTAATTATTCCCTATACAATAATATTAACAAACGGTAAACCGGCGAAGTAAGGAGGCAATTAATCATGAAGCGAGAGGATACATATACTATATATAGGAGCGAGACCCGCGGCGAGGCCGCGCGGGACGCTCGAAATACGTCCGAGGGAAAAAAGAGTTTCATCCGAATGAAACAAAAGTTTCTTCCGAAGGAAACCGCGGTTCCCTCCGAAGGGAATTTCGCCCATTCCGCACGTCCCTATCCGGTAGCCTGCAAATTGCTTACATTTGTGTTCGCCTTGCTGTTTATTGGAGCCAACTGGAATGAGGCGTGGGGGCAAGAATATACGATTCAATATAAAAATGGGAGTCGGCAAACGAATATTCCGGAACGGGTAGATACAGTTTATATTCCGGATGGTATGTCAAGAGAATTGTATGTGCCGGAGTTGAGAAACAATGATGGACGGGCTGGTGGTAGTCCCAATTATAAATGGTATGTTCGCTGGTATCGTGCTGATGAAAATGGGGACCCGATAGCTATTAATAATAAATTTAAATCGACAATTGTAGATCTCAGAAATAAAGCGGTTATAGAAGGAGGAACAGTGGATACTAAAATACCTCATGCTGCGGCTTTGCATGAAACTCCAGAAAAAACTTCTTTATTTTGGTATCAAGCTTTTTTTAATGATCATACAAACGCTGGTTTAGGACCGGATCAAACTACAACATATTATATCTCTACAGCAACAGGAGCGTCAACTATCTTATATACAAGGAACGCTGGAGATACAGAGGATATTGTAATCTGCGATGTCAGCATGAATACTGACGAGAATTTATCTGGATCTACATTAACGGAACCTACATTATCTAAACGCTATAAGTTTGTGATTCGTCCTGCAAGTGAAATTGCAGAAAAAATTAAAAATGCTGGGAATAATAGTATAGAGCACTATGAAATAGCCTCCCCTTCTGATGCTAAAGGTATTAACATTCAAATGAAAACATTTCCTTCTAATTATTGTTGGTATGCAAATGAACAGGATGGAACTATTTTATCGGGAGATCATTATGTATATGTATATGACGGAGGAAAAAGCGGTAGTCTCGCTTCGGACAAACAAGTAATTGGATTGGGTGAAGTTTCATCGAATACGACTATAAATGTTTATGCTGAGACTTCTGATGGACAGAAAAGTCCGTTATTAGCTACGTTCAAAATAATTCCGCAAGCTAATGCAGCATTCATGTTGGAAGAGAATGTAAAGAACTCATCAGATCCTCGAAGAAATCCGGCAGCCCATTCGGATTTATATGAGGCTATCGGTGCTGCGGATTTTGATATGGATGCTAGAATACCATCTTCTGAACTCTCAAGTTCTAATAATTTATGTTCTACACCGATGAGTGCAGAATCAACTACGTATGCTTTCTTAAATCCCAATATAACGATGTATACGGCGCATAATCATGCTGCTTTGCAGAATCAATATGGATTGTATCATAGCGCAAACGTTCCAGGAGTATCTAATGATGGTGAATATTTTTGGTTCTTTTCATTGAGAAATAATCCTTATGCCAAATCGGTTTATGACCGTACTTATGCAAATACAGGTGGTAAAGAATGTGGTTATTTCTTTTATACAGATGCATCAAATGAGCCGGGACGTTGGGTGAAATTGAAGTTAGATGATGTGATTTGCCAATATACGGAATTGACAGTTACAGCATGGGTGAACGATATGACCACTTGGAATGAAACAAATGATGGCAAGCCATTACCTCCTAACATCAATATAAATTTTATAGGTAAGACAGGTGACAAAGAGGTCGTTTTACATCGTTTTACGTCCGGAGATGCTTTAACGGATTATTCTTATACATATGAAGGTAAGTCAGCAAATAAAAATGTTGGTAAATGGCAACAACTTTGTTATTCTTTTTCCATTTCAGAACAACAGACTTATGAAGCATATTATTTGGAAGTACAAAACAATACCGCTCATACATATGGTGCAGATTACGCAATAGACGATGTGCGCGTGTATAAATCGAAGCCGAACATCAAAGTACAACGTTATGATGCCTGCGATGCCGCTACACTGACCGTCAGTTTGGATTATACTACCATGTTAAGAAATATGGGATGGACTGCGAACGAGTCTATTGTGGATGAAAGTACGCAATTGTATAGCAATGATCCGGAAAATGGTTTTGATTTGGTAAAATATCGTTTTGGCTTGAATGGAAAAGATGCGACAGATCCTACAAAAGTGTCAGCGGAAAGCCATGTCGGTAACACTTATTTTTCCTTTGTAGAAGGATTTGACGAAAATACGACAGAAAATGTGATTGATGTTACAGATAGAGAACTGAGTAATGATGATGATCCGAATCCAATCGTACTTAAGAAAGGACATCAATATCGTTGGGTTCGCGTGAATAAAAGTTTAAGAGTACCGGTACCTCAATCTATGTATTCTTTCCGAGTTATAAACTCGACTGTTTATGAGGATAAAAATTATCCAAGTAGTAAAGAAGAAGCTTTGAGACGGGAAAAAATATTGAATTTACGGGCAGTTAAGGATTATAATACAGCGGTTAATTTATATAAAAATAATCAATCAGATTATGAACCCGATTCGGATTCGAATGGTAATATAACGGAAATCGCTCTACAAGGTCTTACAGAAGAGAATGTTACTAAAGAGGGATATGAAGACACCTATCTTAAAGTTATAGAAGAGCTTTATAGTCGCTTGCAAATACCTCGTATCCGTTGTTCGTGGATAGAAGCGGATGATCCCGGTAGAGTTTACCTTTATGCCTTAGACGTAAACAATACGGATTTGAAATATGTAGGTGAGCAGGTTGGTCTTGATAGCGAGGGCAATCCGATTGTAGCATCCGGTGAATACCATGTCGTTTTACAGGGAGCGCAAGCGGTAGAAAATTGGGAAGTCCCTGAAGGAGATGCAGATCATTCGACATCTTTTAACCTGAAAGATCCTTGTGTCTTGATATCTCCATTTAAGGTAGAACCGGCAGTGCGTATTACCGTGGAAACGGTAAATAATACCAATGCTTTGGCTTGCCTGGGTACGTTGCGTCATATTGAAGCAGATTTGATAGGGACAGACGGATCTGAACTAAGTGATGTAGCTTATAGTTTCGATTGGTTTTTAGGCTCAAAGGCTGATTATGACAAATTGACGAAAAATGAACTATTCGGCGATTATGATTTAAAGCATGCAATAGAAGAATTTAGAAAGGAAGAAGATATTGATAAAGAATTTGATATAGATGATGTTCGAAATGCATCAACAGTTAATGAAACTATCAAAGAGGGGTTGATACGTTTGTTTGAACAAGATTTATTACAGATTGCTACAACCGAATTTACTCGTCCTATTCAAAATGATTCGATCGTGGCCATGCCATTTATCATGGGTTATAATGTGGTGAATGATAAAATTTATTGTACAGATATAACAGCCGTTCGATTAGGAACATATAGCGAGGATGTTCCTATCTTACATCCGGGTTACCTATTAGATCCTTTTAAAGGCGAAGTCTCTTTGCGTTTAGGTCATCCGAATATGGGTGAAAGCATTGCTTTAAAGGTTCCGTTGCAAAAAGGTTTTGAAGAATCAATGGCAGATGCGGCTGAGCATTTAAAAACAGCGGATGTATCATCAGGGGTTGCCATGTATTTAAACAATCCAGATGAAGAATATCCGGAGATTGGAACAGCTAAACTGGATATTTCCAAAACAGATGATGAAGAAGCGATTGTAACTATTTCTTTGAAAGAAGAGGCGAAAGGAAAATTACAAGAAGGAAAAAAATACGAGCTGTTAATACCTTTTGCACAATATGACTATAGTGATACTCGTTTGTCCAGCGAATGTGATGGATTGATAACGTTGCCTGTAAAGATTGTTCCTCAATACCTGACATGGACAGGCGATACGAACGATAATTGGTATGATGAAAATTTATGGAAACAATCAACAAAAGGTGAATTGTATTTTGACGGTTATGCAGACAGTCCAAATACAGATGCCAATGGATCGGATGATATTGATGATGCTTATTCACCACTTTATTTCACCAAGATTACCCTATCAGGAAATCAAGAATTGGCTCTAATAGATGAGAGTGCATCAGAAAATAGAGATACGAACGATAATCGTTTCTTAAAAGGTTGGAGCGAACAAACGTCGGATGGTAAAGATATGGCAGACTCTATCCGTTACGAAATGGCGGTAGCAAATGCTGATGGAGATATTGTCCCCTATTATATTAATAAGGTAAGCGAAATCTACTTCAAGCCGGGGCATCTATGTATCGTCAGGATTACTTGACGTACGGGAAAGCGTGGGTAGACTTCGAGATGGAGGAGGGCAAGCCCTATTGGATGTCCGCCCCGTTGCAGAACGTCTATGCCGGCGATATGTACGCCCCATCCAATAACGGTCGGCAAGAGACAGCCGCCTTTACGGATATTACGTATAAAGGGAAACATGAAAATGGGACAACAAACAGCCGTTGGAATCCTGCGTTTTATCAGAAGGCTTGGGATAAGGCTATCGCTTATGTGACAAAAGAGGGCTACACCCATATGAATGAGAACGCAACAGATGTAGCGGCAGTAAAATCCAATTGGAGTATTGAGTACAATGATGTATGGGTTCCATATAGCAAGGGTAAAGGCTTCTACGCAAGAGTGGAAGATTTGCCTGAGGCTAATACAAGTGGTAAAGCATTAGTTCGTCTGCCTAAAGCGGATACACAATATAGTTATGAGGTTTCCACAAAAGCAAGTAATAATTTATCGAATCCAGATGGTAGTCCGATTAACCGGAGTAATGCCTATGCTTTGATGGATAAAAATGTAGTTGATAATACTACTGGTAATGATATCGTAATCGACCTTAATACAGACGTGGATGGTGATGATAGGCATTTCTTGATTGGTAATCCTTATATGACCTATTTGGATATGAAAGAGTTCTTTGAGGAAAATACTAATCTTGAAGAGAAGTTTTGGACGTTGGATCGAAATGGTACATCTGTAGGAACACCGGATGTGACTGTCTGGAGTGAAGCGAATGGCTATCATGATCATACAGATAAGACTGCTCAAAGCTATGTCGCCCCAATGACTGCTTTCTTTGTGGAACTGAAAAAGGATGCGACAACTAAGACAATTAAATTTACAACAGCTATGATGGCGGCAAAGCCTACGACTACAGATAATGTCTATACAAAGTCTTATTCTGCCTCCAACCCGATCCTGACCTTGACAGCGGAGCGGGGCGAGACACGAAGCGTGGCCCGGTTGTTGACATCCGACAAGGGGCACGACGAGTATGAGGCTTCGGAGGATGCCGTGCTCTTGCTCGACTCCGAACTGGACGCGCCGATGGTTTATACCGTGGCTGGAGACGTGGCGGCGCAATTCAACACGATGCAGTCGATCAAGAATGTGCCTCTGGGTGTTTATGCAGACAAAGGAGAAGAAGTAGAGCTGACCATTCGTGGTATTTCCCAATTTGCTGAGAAGCTTTACCTGTATGATGCGGTGACAAAACAAAGTACACCTTTGGATGACGATAGTTATACCTTCCGGGTGACAGGTCCGAGTCATGGCCGTTTTACGCTGACCTCTCAAAACCGGATTTCAGCAGAAAGCGATATTTGCGTTTACTCGCCTACTCCGGGACAGTTGCTGGTTATGTCCGCTCCAGAGGAACCTTTGCAACGTGTACAAGTATATGATATGTCAGGACGGATGGTGACAAGTCGCGACAATATTGGAAATACAACCAGTCAGTTGACAGTACCTTCTGGTATTTATGTCGTTTATGCAGAAAATGAGACAGGAAATGTGCGCGTGAAGGTTAGAGTTCGATAAAAAGTAATTAGGATAATAAAGAAATGAATAGGAAATACGTTTTTGTAATATATAATTAACCCGTTGGCGGAATTAAATTAGCGCATATTTAACTTTGCCAATGGGTTTGTTGTTTTTATAGTTGATGTATTGTAGGATTGTAAGTGCGCTAATCTTCCCTATAATTCGG
>NZ_JAKZMM010000018.1 GCF_022809355.1 Parabacteroides faecalis
CCGAATTATAGGGAAGATTAGCGCACTTACAATCCTACAATACATCAACTATAAAAACAACAAACCCATTGGCAAAGTTAAATATGCGCTAATTTAATTCCGCCAACGGGTAACTATTATAATAGTCTTGATGAAAAGTAGGACCATCACCATAAAGAGCATCTCCTTTATACCAATCATCACGAAAACGTTTCACACCATATGTCAACCTTTCCATATCGCATTCGCCTGTAAACTCCAATAAAGCAGCTTCCACCATTGAGGCAAAAAGCAACCAGTTATTCTCCCATGCTTTGATATTCCGGCTACGTTTCAACTCGGTAATCATCCAAGCTTTACCTTCTTCATCAAGGTTTCCCCAAAGTTGCTTCGGGGCACGCAACAATCCTTGTGCCAGGAAAGCCGCATCTACTAAAGGTTGATAAGGCTCGCCGAACTCCAGATAATCGGGAGAATTTGGATTCACACCGTTCTTCAGACCTTTCACAGCTAAATTGATGTATTTTGCTCTCAGCTTTCCTTCAGGTGTATCATCCGGGCCTAATTCCAACCACGGAGAAATTCCACAAATCAAACGCCCTACAGCTTCCAAATAGGAAAACTTCTGCCGACTTGGGTCTTTTGATTCATAAGGCATATTCTGCTTCAGAGTATTTTGGCTGAGGTTGGTCAATACCGGATCAGCAATCTGAACCATCTTCTCGACCCATACAGCACGGTCTTCGGCTCCGGTTGTCTGAGCAAAGCCTATCGACCAACCTGTCAACCAACAAATAACGGCTAATAAAATCTTCTTTGCTTTCATCTTACTGCTTATTCAATACGTTTCGTAAACGAAGCAACGCTTCTACATAATAATAATCGGCATAACTCAGAGGAACATCTACTTCGCTGTTTCCCGGGAGATGGCCTGTACAGTGCATGATGGCAAAGTTTGCATTCGTCCCTGTTGTTGCCAAATAAGCTGGAGAAGTCAGTGAACGAATCTGTTGTTCGGCAAAGGTAAGACATTGCTTTCCGAAATCGTTTGGATTAAACTGACTCAATTCAATGAGAGCAGAAGCCATGATAGCTGCCGCAGAGGCATCACGCACAGTATTAGGAATATCAGGACAGTCGAAATCCCAATAAGGAATCTTATCTGCTGGCATGTTTGGATGATTCATCAAGAACTGAGCAATATGGTTAGCCTGCTCCAAATAAGCCTGTTTCTTGGCTTCGCGGTACATCATCGTGTAACCATATAAAGCCCATGCCTGACCACGTGCCCAAGCAGACTCATCAGCATATCCTTGATGCGTTTGTTTGATATGCGGCTGAGCTGTTATGGTATCGTACGATACTACGTGATAACAACTATAATCCGGGCGGAAATGATTAGCCATTGTCTTGTCAGCATGTGAAATAGCCATTTGAGTGAAGGCATTATCGCCCGTCGCACGACCTGCCCACATCAGGAATTCCAAGTTCATCATATTGTCAATGATGACCGGATACTGCCACTTCTGTTTATTGAAATCCCACGAGCGTATCAATCCTATATGTGGATTATAACGTGTGGCGAGCGAATGAGCGCCTTCTATCATGACATCTTTATACTTCGGATTACCCGTCAGACGATAGCCATTACCATAACTACAATTCAACATGAAGCCAACATCGTGACTATAAGTTATTTTCTTTACTTTTTCCAACCGTTCTGTATATAATTCAGCATACTTTTTCAATTCAGGTGTCGGATTAGCTTCATATAAATACCACAATTCACCAGGGAAAAAGCCACTGCACCACCAACTATAATCACTGACTTCCAACTTACCATCCTTCATCGATTTAGGCAGTTTTCCATCTTGATTTTCCAATTCCTTAGCCATAAGTAAGGCTTGATCGGTAGCGGTCTTCAATCCTCGTTCGATTACCGAGTCAATCGGTTCTTCTTTCGGTTGAGTTGCACATGCTGACAAGAATAATCCCGCAGCCGATAACACACATGTTGATAAAAAATTCTTCATAATCCGTTCTAATATTTATTTAATACAATCTTCAAATAAATGATCACCTATATATTTCGCATATAAACGCTCTACTACTTCCGGCTTTTTATCAGCTATAATCTGGAATCTGAACAGAAATACCATCATTATAATAACTATAAGCACAATCAAATGCCAACCATAATAGCCCCATAAAACAATTATGGTATTATCAGCCAAACCCGTTTCTTCTATGGTTGATAATAATTTGTCATTATATACTTCATAATTAATTTATAATGTCTTTTCTCCATATTCAGCATCAGATTCAAGCCACATTAAAATAAATCTTTCTACTAATATATAAAACTCAAAGATATGAGTTTCTAGTAAGTATCCAATTTGTTTCAAATTATTTTTATCGATCTATTAATTTTCCATACCTTCTTAATTCTATCATTAACATAATTATCAAATAACAAACAAGAAAAAAGATCTTCATAATAACATTATATTTGAAATTCAAGTTTTTCGCAAAGGAAAAACGGGATTTCTGCATAGGATAACAGAATCAATCTTTTATCTATCAAAAACTACATGTGACAGATTTTACCATAAATCCGACAGATTTTACTATTCAAAAGGTGTTTTTATAAGAGTGATTATACTTCTGATCTGGTTAAGGTTAACGTTGACCATAAAAGAAACGAGAATCGAAAACGATTCTCGATGGATTCGTTTCCGATTCTCGTATGATTTAGATCAAAGAGAACTGACTTTGCCCAGCAAAGTCAGTTTCCTGATAGCATTTCTTAATTGTTTTCGGGGCGCAATTTACGAACAACAGCACCAGTACGCCACATTTCGCTTTCGCGTAACTGACGAAGTTCTTCGTTCAACTTCTCACGATAATCCGGTTGTGAGTTAGAATCGATAGAACGCTGTGCTTCGTTTCCGCAAGCTACCTCGTTATACAGTTTTTCAAAGACAGGCTTAACGGCATCGTGGAACGGGCCCATCCAATCCAAAGCTCCGCGCTGAGCAGTTGTTGAACAGTTAGCATACATCCAGTCCATACCGTTTTCACCAAACAACGGCATCAACGACTGCGTCAATTCTTCTACTGTTTCATTGAATGCTTCAGAAGGTTCGTGTCCGTGTTCACGTAAAGTTTCATACTGAGCCAGCAACAATCCTTGGATTGCACCCATCAATGTACCACGTTCACCAGTCAAGTCTGAATAAACTTCCTTCTTGAATGTAGTTTCAAACAGATAACCTGAACCGACACCGATACCTAAAGCGATGACACGATCCCAAGCCTTTCCTGTTGCATCCTGATAGATTGCATAGCTAGAGTTCAAACCACGTCCTTGCAAGAACATACGGCGCAAAGAAGTACCTGAACCTTTCGGAGCGATCATGATTACATCTACATCTGCAGGAGGAATAATGTTTGTACGTTCTTTATAAGTAATAGCAAAACCATGAGAGAAGTACAAAGCTTTACCAGCAGTCAGATGTTTCTTGATCATCGGCCAGCATTGAATCTGAGCTGCATCTGAAAGCAATACCTGAATAATGGTAGCCTTTTCGCAAGCTTCTTCAATACCAAACAAAGTCTCACCCGGAACCCAACCGTCGGCTACGGCTTTATCATAAGTCTTACCTGGACGTTGTCCGACAATTACATTGAAACCATTGTCGCGCAAGTTCAAGCTCTGACCCGGACCCTGTACACCATAACCGATTACTGCGATGACTTCATCTTTCAACACTTCTCTAGCCTTTTCCAAAGGAAACTCTTCGCGGGTTACTACATTTTCTTCAACACCGCCAAAATTCATTATTGCCATTTTCTTTTCTTTTTAGTTCCGGCAGCTTCCGCTGCCATTTATATTAATAATCTATTCAAATATCACTTTACTGCGTACGACTACCTCCGTACCGTTCTTTTTCACTTCAATATGGTATTCGTCCGCACCTACCTTCTCCTGATAGAAACTCAACGTATCACCATAATAGCTTTCGGCCACATAAGCCATTTCAAAGCGGCATACACGCTTTTCTTTGAATTGCTCGAGCGGAAAAAGATCCAAAATATGCTCGATATATTTAATACTGTTTACATGACCGTTGACATCAATGTCACTGTATTTCGTTTGATATTCAGCAATCGGATTTGTTTCGGTCACCTTGATTCTTCCCGGTTTCTCGATCGGACAAGGTTTATCACAAACATAATCTACGATACTACCGCCATGCAATGTCAATAAATCAGCCGGCTTTCGTGTTTCCATACTGATCATTGCCCAAACAGAGCGGGCATAACCAATCGTCTTTCCTTCCTGATTCACCAAAGCGAAATTACGATCTGTGAACAAACGATAGACATTCTCTACCCACGTCTGGATACTGAACTTTTCATATTGATTGGGCAACGCATCCAATTCAATTGCCAGGCGAGACAGAACCCACGTATAATGATTTTCGTTCAGTGTAGCCATTCCGAAACCTCTTTCGGAAGCATGAAACCCGGCACAATTCAAGAGATGATTACCCAATACACCCATCGTCAGCTTTCCCGTAAAATCTACATGGAAAGGTTCTGCGACAAAATCGTAAGTCCCTATTTTCGAATCTTCCGTCATACAACTCTCTTCTTTTGATTCCGTTATTTTTCCTTGTGATAACGCTCTTCCCGATGAGCCAGATACTCATTTACCCGTTCAAAACAGCTAGTCGAGACAGCAATTCTTCCTGAGCGTACAAACTGAAGCACGCAATTCAAGGAACTCAATTCCTGATAAAGGGATGTTATATCTTCGCTTGTACCTGTCATTTCCACGATCGAAAAGACCGGATTCACCTCTACAATATGAGCACTGTAATGACGGATTACTTTTGATGCTTCGGGATTTGATTGAAATTCCGGTGTAGATACTTTATACATCGCTATTTCCCGCTGAAAGATTTCATCATCTGTGAAATAATGCGCATGAATGACATCCATCTTCTTCTCAATCTGCTTGACAATCTTCTCGATAATATCTTGCGTAGTCCAGCAGGTAATCGTATATTTATGAACACCCCGGATCGACGAAGCCGATACATTCAAGCTTTCGATATTCAATTGCCGGCGTGTAAAAACAGCCGTAATCTGATTCAATATACCGGCAATATTCTCAGAATGTACTATAATCGTATATAATTTCTTATTTTCCATAATCTTCCTCCTCCAGCATTAACATTCCAACAGCATTTGGTTTACCGAACTTCCCGGAGGCGTCATCGGCAAAACATTTCCTTCTTCCACTACACAGACTTCTAACAGGAACGGACCATCCGTTTCCAACATCTCACGAACAGCATCACGCAGCTCTGAACGTTCAATAACTCTTCGCGAAGGAATTGAATAAGCAGCTGCAATCTGCATATAATCCGGATTCATCATCGGTGTAAAGGAATAACGACGATTGAAGAACATCGCCTGCCACTGGCGAACATTGCCCAGATAATTATTATTTAGCAAGATAATCTTAACGGGGGCTTTCTGTTCCATAACGGTTCCCAGTTCTTGCATCGTCATCTGTAAACCACCATCTCCCATGAATACACACACCGTACGGTCAGGACGGCCAAACGTTGCCCCTATTGCTGCCGGCAAACCAAAGCCCATCGTTCCCATTCCTCCGGAAGTTACAATACTTCGCTGCTGGGAAAACTTGAAATAGCGGCAGGCCATCATCTGATTCTGACCTACATCGGTTACCAATATAGCATCATTGTCAGTCGCTTCACTTACAACATGTACTACTTCTCCCATATTCAGCGGACCTTCATCCGGAAATACTTCTTTGCGTATTACCTGATTGAATTCCGTTTCTTCGTACTGCCGGAAGCTTTCAATCCATTCGCTATGTCGATTGTTCTGGATTAACTCGGTAAGTAAAGCCAGCGTTTTCTTACAATTACCTAAAACGGGAACATCTACCGGAACATTCTTTCCTAACTCAGACGGATCTATATCCAAATGTATCACTTTCGCCTGCTTGGCATAAGTCTCCAGTTTACCGGTTACCCGGTCATCAAAACGCATACCGATCGCAATCAGGACATCACATTCGTTGGTCTTTACATTCGGACCTAAATTTCCGTGCATACCCAGCATACCTTTGTTCAGACGGTGCGTAGAAGGCAGAGCCGAAAGTCCTAACATCGTACAACCACAAGGTATATCAGCCTTTTCGATAAAAGCCAGCAATTCTTGCTGTGCATTACCCAATTCAACCCCTTGTCCTACTAAAGCCAACGGTTTCTTCGCTGAATTGATCAACGCAACCGCCTCTGCTACTTCTTTATAATCGATTTCCGGATCCGGATCATAACTACGAATGAAATCTACATCAACAGGTTCATATTCCGTTAAGCCTACCTGTGCATTCTTGGCAAAGTCCAATACAACCGGACCCGGACGACCGCTCCTAGCAATATAAAAAGCCCGTGAAACTGCCCATGCCACATCTTCGGCCCGACGAATCTGATAACTCCATTTTGTAATCGGCTGCGTAACGCCTACCAAATCCACTTCCTGAAAAGCATCTGTACCTAAAAAGTTGGCACCAACCTGCCCTGCGATCATGACAATAGGCGTACTGTCTATCATCGCGTCGGCTATTCCGGTTATAGTATTCGTAGCACCCGGTCCACTTGTCACCAAGCAAACGCCCACTTCTCCAGACACACGGGCAAAACCCTGTGCAGCATGAGCCGCTCCTTGTTCATGGCGAACCAATATATGGTTTATTTTATCCAAATGATCATACAATGCATCGTAAACCGGCATAATAGCACCACCCGGATAACCAAAGATCGTCTTTACACCTTCATGCTCCAATGAGCGCATCAATGCTTCTGAACCTGTTATTGTTTCTTTCATATATTTCTATGCGATTTACTTAGTCTTCAATTATTCTTACGCCACCTTTATCTGCCGATGAAACCATCTTGCCGTATGCCTTTAAGGCTTTCGATACCTCACGCTGGCGGAATGGCGGAGTAAATGCTTTCTTTCCACGAGCTTCTTCAGCCTTCCGGCGTTCAGCCAGTTCCTCATCAGTCAGTCGTACCCGAATGGAACGGTTAGGAATATCTATTTCAATGATATCGCCGTCTTTTACCAGTCCGATATTTCCTCCGGCAGCTGCTTCCGGAGAAATATGACCGATCGACAAGCCTGATGTACCTCCGCTGAAACGGCCATCCGTGATCAAAGCACATTCCTTACCTAAATGACGGCTCTTGATATAGGATGTCGGATATAACATTTCCTGCATACCCGGTCCTCCTTTAGGACCTTCGTAAGTAATGACTACTACATCTCCGGAAACGACCTTGCCACCCAAAATACCTTCGCAGGCAGCATCCTGAGAATCGAATACCTTGGCCGGACCTGCAAACTTCCAGATGCTTTCATCCACTCCAGCTGTTTTGACAACACAACCGTCTAATGCGATGTTCCCTTTCAGTACTGCCAGACCTCCATCCTTCGAATAAGCATGTTCGATATCACGGATACAACCCGTAGAACGATCGGTATCCAATTCCTGATAATAATTCTCCTGCGCACCCATCATAATACAGAAGCGATTGCCCGGTGCACTCTTATACTTCTTCACCGCTTCTTCCGTTACATGCGGAGACGTGATTCCAAATTGATCCACTGCTTCGGCCAAAGTCAATCCGTCAGCTCGCTTAACGGTTCCATCAATCAGTCCGGCTTTCAGCAACTCATGTAAGATCGACAAAACACCGCCTGCCCGATTAACGTCCTGTACATGGTAAACCGGAGTATTCGGCGCCACTTTGCAAAGGCAAGGTATCTTACGGGATAACATATCAATATCATCCATCGTAAAATCAGCATTCGTTTCCTGAGCAATCGCCAATAAGTGAAGAACTGTATTGGTTGAACCTCCCATGGCTATATCAAGCGACATGGCATTCAAGAAGGCTTGTCTTGTAGCTATTTGTCGAGGCAAAACGCTATCGTCACCTTCTTCATAATATTTATAAGCATTCTTGACAATCAGCTTGGCTGCATCCCGGAACAATTGTACCCGATTGGCATGTGTTGCCACAATCGAACCGTTTCCCGGCAAAGCCAAACCGATGGCTTCATTCAGGCAATTCATCGAGTTTGCCGTAAACATACCCGAACAACACCCGCAACCCGGACAAGCATGGCGTTCAACTTCTCCGATCTGTTCATCACTGACGGAAGTATCAGCCGCTTCAATCATGGCATCAATCAAATCAAGATGACGACCGTTCCATTCGCCGGCTTCCATCGGACCTCCCGATACAAAAACGGCAGGTATATTCAACCGCATGGCAGCCATTAGCATACCCGGAGTGATTTTATCACAATTGCTGATACAAACCATAGCATCTGCCTTATGAGCATTTACCATATATTCAACGCTATCAGCAATAATATCACGCGAAGGAAGTGAATACAACATTCCGTCGTGCCCCATGGCTATACCATCATCAATAGCAATGGTATTAAATTCGGCGGCAAAGCATCCCAGTTTCTCTATTTCTTCTTTCACAATCTGTCCGGCTTCATGCAAATGTACATGCCCAGGCACAAACTGAGTAAACGAATTTACAATAGCAATGATCGGTTTCCCGAACTGTTCTTTCTTCATGCCATTGGCGCACCATAAAGCACGTGCCCCAGCCATTCGGCGTCCTTCCGTACTGAAGGAACTTCTCAACGGATTCTTCATATTTGTTTCTCCTTCTTTTTGCATTCTCAAATTACTCAATTTCTTATTCCCTTAGTAAGAAAAAAGCCTTTCCCAAAATAGAGAAAGGCTGTAAGAAATATCGTTGTCAACTTTATTCGCATCTTGCATACCTTTCTCCTTACCAACTAATGACTAGCAGGACCACGACTAAGATAATATGCAAAGAAATATTCAACATTTTTGTTCTTTTATCTTTATGTTTGTTTGACGTTGCAAATGTAGAACAATAATTCTAACAAACAAAGAATTTAAAAGAAAAATATTAGTATTTCTTTCAAATATCAATTAAAGACTAATTTCTACTTGCACTTTAACAGAAATATCCTTTATAAGACAACCATGTATATGAATAACTCCAATCGGGAGTCAACCTCATTTATTTATAAAAAGATTTTAAGTCAACTAAATCCGTTAAATGACAGAACGATATCTGCAACTTAAGAAAATTATATCGTTTCACACTTGTGGAACGATCTCTTCACCTTTGTGGAACGATCGTTCCACCTATGTGGGATGATCGTATCACCTGGGTGAAACGGTATAATTTATATATGAAAAAGACTTAACTATATAAGCTTTCGGAAAAACATGTAACCTTTATCCTTTTAAAATGAAAAAGGCATTGTCAAAAAACACTGCTTAAAACGACCGGATTTTTCCAATCCATACCCCATAAAAAAACGACCTGCATCCGAAGATACAAGTCGTTTTCATTTCCAACTAAGTTATTAGCTACTCGTATTAAATTACATTCAATATTATCCTATTCTTACTTCAGGCTATTCAGAAGTTGCTCCAAGGTATATTCATCGGGGATCAATACCTGGCGCGCCTTACTTCCTTCTGACGGTCCTACGATTCCGGCTGCCTCCAGCTGATCCATCAATCGTCCGGCCCGGTTATATCCGATGGCAAACTTACGCTGGATCAAAGACGTTGAACCTTGCTGCTGGATAACAATCAACCGGGCAGCTTCGTTAAAGAACGGATCACGTTCCGAAAGATCTACAACACCTCCCAAGGATTTGTCGCCATCATTCTCGGCTACATATTCCGGCAACAGGTAGGCTGTCGGATAGGCAACCTGCTCACTGATATAATTAACGATATTCTCGACTTCAGGCGTATCAACAAAAGCACACTGGACACGAATCGTATCACTACCGGCAACAGAAATCAACATATCACCCCGACCAATCAAACGGTTAGCACCCGGAGCATCCAAAATAGTACGAGAGTCGATCATTGATGCCACCTTAAAGGCGATACGACTTGGGAAGTTACCTTTAATCGTACCCGTAATCACTTTCGTATCCGGTCGCTGCGTTGCCAGAATCATGTGAATACCCACGGCACGAGCCTTGGCAGCGATACGCGAAATAGGTAATTCTATCTCACGGCCGGAAGTGGCAATCAAATCGGCAAACTCATCGACAATAGCCACAATATACGGCAAGAAGCGATGTCCCTTCTCCGGATTCAAATGACGGCTGATAAACTTCGTATTGTATTCCTTGATGTTTCTGACATTAGCCAATACCAATAATTTATAACGGTTTTCCATTTCGACAACCAACGAGTTCAGTGTTGCCACAGCATCAGCCGGTTCTGTTACAATCGGATGATCTGTATTCGGCAGTTTCGCCAAGTAATGCCGTTCGATCTTCGAATAGATACTAAACTCAACCATCTTCGGATCGACCATAACAAACTTCAATTCTGCCGGATGCTTCTTATATAACAGAGAAGTTATGATCGCATTCAAACCGACAGACTTACCTTGTCCGGTCGCACCTGCTACGAGTAAGTGCGGAGTCTTGCAGAGATCGAACATATACACTTCGTTTGTAATGGTCTTTCCCATGGCAACCGGCAACTCATACTTGCATTCCTGGAACTTCTTCGAAGCGATAACCGACTGCATTGATACCGTCTGCGGATTCTTGTTCGGTACTTCAATACCGATTGTTCCCTTACCCGGAATCGGGGCAATAATACGAATATTCAACGCCGCCAGCTTCAACGCAATATCATCTTCCAGCGTTTTGATCTTGGCGATACGGATTCCGGCTTCCGGAATAATCTCATACAAAGTGACCGTTGGTCCGACTGTTGCCTTGATAGAAGCAATCTTGATGTTGAATTCTTCCAATGCCTGCTTAATCTGCTGTTGGTTCTCATTCAAATCATCCATGCTGACTTCGTGAACACCTGTATCGTGCGGATCAAGCAATCCTAAAGTCGGGAACACATATTGTGACAAATCCAGACGAGGATCGTAGTCACCCAAAGCCTTACCCGAATAATCGGCATCATCGTCCGGAGCCATTTCAACCGAAAATTCCGGATCTTCAGAAACCAGCTCACGTGGTTCTTCTTCCACTTCCTCTACATTATTATATACATACTCCGGCTTTTCATCCGCTTCTGCTTCAACAACGGCAGAGGCAGCTTCCTGTTCAGCCTTTTCAATTTCCTTTTCCGTATCGAACACATATTCGGGCGAAGGTTGTTCTACATCCATTACTGGCGAAGACTCCTCTTCTTCTACCACTGGCTTTTCAGACGCAGGCTCTGTTGCCACCGGTTGTTTCTTACGCTTCCAGTGAATATTTCCAATCCAAGAAAAAGAGAAAGCCCGTTGCAAAAAAGGAATCGTCCGTTTGCTGGAGAAAATCGCAATAATCAGGAAAAAGCCCACCAACAGCAGGAATGTTCCCGGAATACCAATATTGTTCTTTAAGATTTCCGTCGTGTAATATCCATGCTGGCCACCTAAATAAATAAAGGTATCTTCATAACCGCTAATAAAGAAAAAGGCAAAGAACCAAGAACCCCAAATCAATGTCGCCAAACAGAAAATAAATCGTTTGAGCAAAGAGATCTGTTTAATGTTCATCAGCTTGGCTCCAACCGAACCCAAGAAGAACAGAATCATAAAAGAAGAAATACCAAACCAACGATTCATCAACAGATCTGCCAGGAAAGCACCTCGCACACCAGTCCAGTTTTCTACCGAACCCTGGTTAGTCAACAAATCCGTTACCGGGACATTCTCAATCTTACTCTGATCGGCTGCGCCTGTAAAGAAGAAAGATATCAGTGCCAGTCCGATATAAATCGTCACAATCGCACAAACCAAGCCCGTAATAAACCGGGTTCTTTCATTCGTAAAGAAAGCCTTGAACAATGCCCAATAACTAGGCTTCGTATCATCTACCTTTTTATTTATTGTCTTTTTCGCCATATCTATTTATTCGATTTTTGTTTTGCAAACTTACGTAAAATATCCTTATTAATTAATGCATCGGCAATTTTTTAAGAAACAAATAATATTACTAACTTTGCAAATCGAAAAAGCAGACTCGATTTTACTGAATCAAGTAGGCGTTTATTTTCAAGATCTGCATAATAATCAAGATATTTCTGAGGCGATGAAAAAAGAGAACAATCCTGTATATGACCGGAACACGTTGGAGTTCGTAACAGTAGCTCTCGAATATTGCACATTTGTTGAAAGAGCCAACCGTTCGGAACTGCTAGACTTTGTTGACAAAGCGACCAAGATATTGCCGTTGCTTTACCTGAAAGCCTCACTGCTTCCTGCAATCGAGCCGGATGAATTATTCGAACCGGAGATGAGTGTCACCGAAGAGATGTACGAATCTGTCCGTTCCAGCATTGCAGCTTTGTTGGAAGACAAAGACTCTTATCTGGATACTTTCCATCCGGATATGGCTTATAGTGAAACACCGATCATTGCTTTTATCTCTGAGAATCTGGCTGACGTATATCAGGATGTGGGCAACTTCGTTTCACTGTTCCGCCAAGGTAATGAATTCGTGATGCGCGAAACCATTGGTCTGTGTTATCAGAACTTCTGTAACTATTGGGGACAACCGTTGCTGAATGCTTTGAAAGCCTTACATCATCTGCGTTATGCCGATGAGAGTTTGAACGAATTAAAAGAAAGTGAATGATTGAGAAATATGTAAATAAGATTACCAAAGAGGAAATCGCCTTATTACCCATTGAGGAATTTAAAGGAAGAATCATCACGCTGCTCACCGAAAAAGATGCAGACAAAGCGGTTGATTATCTTTCTCAATTTCCGATGATAGGTTTTGACACGGAGACACGTCCCAGTTTCAAGAAAGGACAGCGCTTCAAAGTATCGCTGGTCCAATTATCTACCGACGACACGTGCTTCCTGTTCCGGCTGAATTATATGGGATTTCCCGAATCACTCGAACATCTGTTGGGCAATGCCAATATACTTAAAGTAGGTCTGTCGCTTCGGGATGACTTCGGAGCCATGCGTAAACGGATCGAGATTGAACCGCAAAACTTCCTCGATTTACAAGTTTACGTAAAGCAATTCGGCATAGAAGAGGCCAGCTTACAGAAGATATATGCCATCCTCTTCCAGAAGAAAATATCCAAAGGACAACGACTGTCGAACTGGGAAGCTGATGTATTGACTTCGTCCCAGCAAAAATATGCCGCCCTAGACGCATGGGCGTGCCTGCAAATTTATAAACAACTGAATAATCAAGCATAATGAGTTACAGTAAAGTATTTCTGAAACCCAAGAAGGAAGAATCTTTGTTACGTTTCCATCCGTGGGTATTTTCCGGAGCCATCCAACGCATTGAAGGGAAACCGGAAGAAGGAGACTTGGTCGAAGTATATGGTGCCAACCAGCAGTTCCTGGCTGTAGGACATTACCAGATCGGAAGCATCGCCGTACGGGTATTATCGTTTACCCAACGAGAGATTGATCATACATTCTGGGTGGAAAGAATCCGTTCTGCCTATCAATTACGTTGTATTTTGGGATTAGCCAATACTCCCAACAACAATACATACCGATTGGTACACGGAGAAGGCGACAGTCTGCCCGGATTGGTAATAGATATGTATGCACATACTGCTGTCATGCAGGCACATTCAGTAGGAATGCACAAATACCGGCTTGAGATTGCCGAAGCATTGAAAGAAGTATTGGGCGATACGCTACAGAATATCTACTACAAATCGGAGACAACACTGCCTTACAAAGCAGACCTCAACAGTGAAAACGGATATATCTACGGACATGATGTAGAAGATATCGCGTTGGAAAACGGATTGAAGTTTTGCGTAGACTGGCAAAAAGGACAAAAAACCGGTTTCTTTGTTGACCAACGGGAAAACCGTTCTTTACTGGAACATTACTCCAAAGGCCGGTCTGTCTTGAATATGTTCTGCTATACCGGTGGATTTTCTTTTTATGCCATGCGAGGCGGAGCCAAGTTAGTACATTCTGTTGACAGCTCGGCCAAAGCCATTTCGTTGACAAACCGAAATGTAGAGTTAAACTTTCCCGGAGATCCCCGACATCAGGCATTTGCAGAAGATGCATTCAAATACCTGGAACGGATGGGAAATAATTACGACTTGATCATCCTTGATCCTCCGGCTTTTGCCAAGCATAAGAATGTTTTGCGCAATGCCCTGCAAGGATACCGCAAGCTGAATGCCATAGCTTTCGAGAAGATTCAGCCGGGAGGTATTTTGTTCACGTTCTCTTGCTCTCAGGTTGTCAGCAAAGAGAATTTCAGACTGGCTGTTTTCAGCGCTGCAGCCCAAGCCGGAAGAAATGTCCGCATCTTGCATCAATTGACACAACCGGCCGATCATCCGGTCAATATTTATCATCCGGAAGGTGAATATCTGAAAGGATTGGTTCTATATGTAGAATAATCCGAATCCATATGTTTAATTCAATCTATTTAAAATGGAAAAACAAATAGATGAAGAAGCATTAAAACAGAAGGTACAAAAATATATTGTAACCATCTCTTGTCTGATTCTGATAGGTAAATTTATAGCCTATTACATCACACAGTCTGTAGGAGTCCTGACGGATGCCTTGGAAAGTATTGTCAACGTCGTTGCCGGATTTATCAGTTTAGGCAGTCTACGCTGGAGCGCTCTGCCGAAAGACGAACACCATCCATTCGGACACGGGAAAATAGAACTGATATCCGCCTCTATAGAAGGCATACTTATCAGCATTGCCGGTGCCATGATCATTTACGAAGGTATCATGCGTCTGTTTTCACCGGTAGAAGTTATGCACTTGGATATCGGTATCTACATTGTTGCTTTCTCCGGATTACTTAATTATCTGATGGGATGGTATAGTATCCGTATTGGGAAACGCTATAACTCCATGGCCTTGATTGCCGGAGGAAAGCATTTACAATCCGATACCTACTCAACCATCGGTCTAGTTGCAGGTCTTGTTGTACTCTATTTAACCCAAATTGTTTGGATTGATAGTTTACTGGCGTTATTGTTCGGAGGCTTAATTGCTGGAACCGGAATATCCATTCTGCGCAAGACAATTGCCAACCTGCTGGATGCAGCCGACGAACAGTTATTAAATGATCTCGTCCAAACACTGAACGAAAAGCGTCCGCCTGAATGGATTGACATACATAATACACGCATCATCAAGTCTGGAAGTTATCTGTATATTGACTGCGATTTGACGATACCCTGGTATTATACCATCGAAGAAGGTCATCAGGAAGCAGCCAAACTGCAAGATCTTCTACGTGACAAATATGCAAATAAGGTACAGCTAACAATCCATTTGGATCCGTGTAATATCTTTGATAAACTGAAATGTAATACGTGTGCACTCCAACACTGCAAGTATAGACGCGAAGCATTTACAGAACAAGAAACCATCAGTCTGACCAGTTTCACCGGAGCTGGAGGAGAAGTCTGATTAAAATAAACGAAGATCAAAAACAAAAGAAACGAGAATCGAAATTGATTCTCGTTTCTTTTGTTTTTTACCTCAATATAGAATCATTATTACAAATAAAAAAGAGAATCCAAAAGATTTGGATTCTCTTCCTGATTCTGCTTTGTTGCGGAGGCCTGATTCGAACAGACGACCTTTGGGTTATGAGCCCAACGAGCTACCACTGCTCCACTCCGCGATCTAGTTTAATCATTATTTGAATGATTTCGGGTGCAAAGGTAAGACAATTTTTACAAAGAACAAATTTTTCGCAAGTTTTTTTATCCGACTTGTTATTATATGATTCTTTTTAAGTACTTTTGCGCACAAATCTATTTAAAATGTGCAATACGTTATGCCGATGACAGTTTCAAAAACGAGGGAAATGTTAATCGATGTGGCCAGACAACTGTTTGCCCGCATGGGGGTTGATAACACCACAATGAATGATATTGCACTGGCTTCCAAAAAAGGACGCCGGACATTATATACCTATTTCAAAAGCAAAAACGAGATCTATCTGGCTGTAGTTGAATCAGAACTTAACCGCCTGCATAAGATGTTGTGTGACGTTGCCGAAAAGGATTTACCTGCCGACGAAAAACTGATGACCTTCATATATGCCCGCCTGGATGCAGTAAAAGCATTGGTTTTCCGTAACGGTACATTACGAGCTACCTTTTTCCGAGATATTTGGCGTGTAGAAAAAGTCCGCAAAAGTTTTGATATGCGCGAAATTGAAATTCTGAAAAGCATACTCGACGACGGCGTGAAAGAAGGTATATTTTCTATGCCCGACACCGATATTACTGCGTTGGTTTTACACCATGCCCTAAAGGGATTGGAAGTACCCTATATCCGAGGTATCATGGGCGATAATATCAGCCAACGCATCAAACGTAGAGACAATGTAGTGAATTTAATATTCAATGGTATTAAGATAAAGAAATAATCAAGAGACGATGTATATTAATGCGACAGGTTTTTATATACCCGAAGCGCGGGTAGATAACCAACATTTTTTGGAGTTGAATGGCCTAACCAGCGAATGGATCGAACAACGTACAGGAATCCGTACCCGTTCAATCGCTAAACCGGAAGAAAATATTAACACCATGAGTATGGAAGCTCTTCGGAATGCCCTGCCTCAATTACCTTACGACATTACAGAGGTAGATCTTATCATCTCCGCTTCCTATTCACCTTATGATACAGTTGCTACGGCAGCCCATAACGCTCAGTTCGAATTTAACATCACAAATGCGAAAGCTTTGTATCTATCTTCTGCTTGTTCTTCATTCATCAATGCGCTAGAAGTAGTAGAAGGTTATTTTGCTATGGGGAAAGCCAGCAAGGCCCTCATCTTAGGAGCTGATAAAAACTCGGCCTATTGGAACGAAACCGATCCGAAAGCCGGACATCTATGGGGAGATGCCGCTGCTGCTTTCTTTTTATCCAAAGAACGAATTACAGAAAAAGATGCCGAAGTTATCGAAGTATATACACAGGGATTAGGTTATTTACCGAAAGCTCCCGAAGCAGTACATTTACGTCCGCGTGACGGTGGTATTATGATGCCAGAAGGACGTGATGTATTCATGCAGGCTTGTACCTATATGCCTAAGAACGTATTGTTTCTGCTGGAAAAGAACGGATATACATTAGATGACCTGAGTTATTTCATCGGTCACCAGGCAAACATGCGAATCATGGCTAATATTGCCAAACAACTGAACTTGCCGGAAGAAAAATTCTTACACAACATTGAAGAATTAGGAAACACCGGATCTGTCAGTTCAGCCTTAGTGTATGCACAAAATGCACATAAGTTCAAGAAAAACGACCTAATAGCCTTGACCGTCTTTGGCGGAGGTTATTCAACGGGTGCTTGTTTGATTAAATGTTAATCTTTAAAAGAGAAAAAAGAATATGAAACTATTGGAAGGTAAAGTAGCCGTTATTACAGGCGCTGCCCGTGGTATCGGTAAAGCTGTTGCTTTAAAATTTGCTTCTGAAGGAGCAAACATTGCATTCACCGATTTGGTAATCGATGAGAATGGTCTGGCAACACAGAAAGAATTGGAAGCATTAGGCGTGAAAGCTAAAGGATATGCATCCAATGCTGCCAACTTCGAAGAAACACATCAGGTTGTAGCAGAAATCGTAAAAGATTTCGGACGTATTGATGTTTTGGTAAACAATGCTGGTATTACCAAAGACGGTCTGATGATGCGTATGAGCGAAGGACAGTGGGATGCCGTACTGAATGTCAATTTGAAATCAGCATTCAACTTTATCCATGCTTGTACTCCTATCATGATGAAGCAGCGTTCAGGTAGTATTATCAACATGGCTTCTGTAGTAGGTGTACACGGAAATGCCGGACAATGTAACTATTCTGCTTCTAAAGCCGGTATGATTGGTTTGGCAAAATCTATCGCACAAGAATTAGGTTCTCGCGGTATTCGTGCCAATGCAATTGCTCCGGGCTTTATCATCACAGACATGACTGCTGCTTTGTCTGAAGAAATCCGTCAGGAATGGTGCAAGAAGATTCCTTTGCGTCGTGGCGGTACACCGGAAGATGTTGCCAACATCGCTACTTTCCTGGCTTCTGATATGTCATCTTACGTATCAGGTCAAGTTATTCAGGTTGATGGTGGTATGAATATGTAAAACCCAATTGATAATGGACAATTGATTTCTGGATATTTTTCAGATCAATTGTCCATTGTCAATTATTAATAGTCAATAGATTTGGAAGTCATCTACGAAGACAATCACATCATAGCAGTCAACAAAACCTGCCGGGAAATCGTACAAGGCGACAAGACGGGAGATACTCCGCTCTCTGACCTGTTGAAAGACTGGTTGAAGAAAAAGTATAACAAACCGGGGAATGTATTCGTCGGTGTTACCCATCGCCTGGACCGTCCGGTAAGTGGTGTCGTTATTTTTGCCAAGACCAGTAAGGCGTTGACGCGTTTGAATGAGATGTTCCGTACAGGAGCCGTTAAGAAAACCTATTGGGCTATCGTAAAGAATCGTCCGCCTAAAGAAGAAGATGAACTGGTAAACTGGCTAGTCCGAAACGAGAAGCAGAACAAAAGTTATGCTTATGACACGGAGCGTCCTAACGCAAAGAAAGCGATTCTGCACTATCGGCTGCTGGCACATTCCGATAAATACTATCTCCTGGAAATTGATTTAAAAACCGGTCGCCATCATCAGATACGATGTCAGCTGGCCAAAATGGGATGTCCGATCAAAGGAGACCTTAAATACGGCTTCGATCGTTCAAATCCTGATGGTGGAATCAGTTTGCATGCCCACAGTGCCTCATTTATCCATCCGGTATCAAAAGAAGCTATCGAAATCATTGCACCCGTACCATCCGACAACTTATGGAAGGCTATTACGGAAGGGGTTATAGAATCAACGTAAAATAGAAACAAATGATCACGAACCTAAAAACACTCAGTATTATTAGGTCGTGATCATTTATATAACAAATAACTCTACAGAAACAAAGTATAATATATATTATTATTCATGTAAGCATTTTACAATTAAATTTTAACTTTTTTTACTTCAATCACCAAACAATAAATTTAATTCATATAAACGACTATCAATAGTACTAGATTTATCTATTATTATATAAACATATTTTCCTTTTTTCCCTTTTTGAATCGTAAAACCATTATCCCATGTTTGGGCTTGATATTCCAATTTATCACCTTTCTCCTGTATAATGGGTTCCCCTTTCTTATCCTTGCAATTAGTCACATACAGGTTAAAACTTTTGATGCCTTCCGCTTTCACTGGCAGTTTCATGCCTGTTATATATCTCTCGGATTTCAATTCCATCTCAATAAGAACCGTATCCGCCCCTGCGGGTAAAATACAATAAGTTTTCGTTGATCCGTCGAACATATTCGATATAGGATATTCCACATTCTCATCCGAAGAATGAATTGATTGATAAACTCCACCCTCCATACTATCAGTGAAGAACAACTCTTTCAATCCAGGAACTTCTTCCGGATGAAAATCAGATGAATTCATATAATGTAAAATACTATATTTTAGCTGACGAGCCACTATACGTTTCTCCGGTGCAGATAAAATATCCAACATACAAATAAGTAATTTTCCCTTTCCTATACGAGTTTCCATAATTGCACCTAACTTATCATTACGCACAGGATGATCTATTACCTGTAATATAGGTCTGTATGATGATGGTGTTTTATTAATTCTAGCAACTGATGCAGATGAAACTAATTCCCACCATTGCCAATTTGTATATCCATCTGTAGGAAATTCTTTAAAGATTGGATGTGTAGGATCACATAGTAACCCCATTGTTTTAGGTTGATAATCAAACAAAATAGTTGACCAAAAAGGATTAGAGAATGTCATCCGTTCGACATCGGGTGTATTATCCGGAACCAACAAAACAATCGAGCCATTTTCTATTTCCTTCAATAATTCCGGAGTCGCACTTTTTGCAATAATTACCTTGTCTTGCTCATCATCGACCTGTTCAGGATAAGTCCATACATCATACTCATTAGTGATTCCCAAAGAAGGAATCTCCAACCGTACATCCAATTTAGAGGCTTTTACGAATTTATTTAAAGGGAAATTTATATGACCGCAAGAGAATACCTGCCCTTGCGGGATTCTATTTAATTCCAAACTATCAGCGTACACCACATGATCATCACATAAGACATCCCAATATATATGAATATCATCCAAGTCATGCTTGCTATAATTTGGGATAACAACCTCTCCTATAAAAGTCTCTTGATTTTTCCATGTTCGTTTGGGCATCTTCAATAACAATGTAACATCATTGCATGATTGGCGAAACTTTTCCGGTGTGATAAGTCCTTTACTATCCCAAAACGCATTCAACAACCCGATCAATGCACTACCTTGCGCCTGATAATCTCGCAAATCAAGAAGCTGGAATCCATCCATACCGGGTGTACGCAACACACGTTCTATATCTTCTTTATACAAAAGAGCTGCTAATTTTCCTGAAGCCATTAGAAAATCGGAAGCCATATTCCCCATCCCCTTTTGTTCCAAAAGACTTTTAAATACTTCCAGATTCCTAGGAGATAAAACTCCTGTATATCTTTCGATCTCCGAAAAATCCGGATATACTTCCCATTGGCCAAGCTCATGTGTAATGATCGGACATTGATTATAGGGAGTAACCAATGTATACGAATAATCTTTCGCCGTATTAGGACATTCCGTATTGAAATAACTTCCCATTCGACGTTCGAATCTCTTACCATCAACTTTTACTGCGTGAGCCACCTGGAACTGATCCCCTTGAAGAGGTAAATATCTCCCCATCGCTTCAAGATTAGCACTTCCTGCATATAAATGTCTATTATCATGTTTCTTGCCATAATCTACCCACTTTTCCAACACAGAAGCATCACCTCTCAATTCATTTCCCATACACATCAGTAAGAATGAAGGATGATTACCATACGTATCTAAGAGCCGTTGTAGTTCAGAAAAAAGGAACTCATCTCGAGAGGCGTCTTGCCCGACTAATGTATGCTCCCAGTCTTGAGAAAACAGTGTTAGTTCCGGTTGTAAATAAATACCAACCTCATCTGCAGCTTCAAAAGCAGCTTCAGGCGGGCACCATGAATGAAAACGCCAATGATTCATCCCGTAGTCTTTCCCTGTTCGGAATATTTTGATCCAGTCTTCTTTATTCATAGACGGATAACCTGTTAATGGAAAACTACCAGCATCATGTTCACCACGAAGGAATAAGGTATAGCCATTTATCTGTAATTTTCCGTCCTCCACAGAAACATCTCTAAAACCAAATTTCACTTGTTCTTTCCCTTTATAAGAACCAAACTTATACTCTACTTCCAGCGTATATAAATAAGGAGTATATTCATCCCATGCTAACAAAGGGTGTTCTGATTGTAAAAGGACTGAAAAATCTATAACTCCTTTCTGACTAACAATCCATTCCTTTTTATTTAAGATGACTTGTCCGTTTGGATCTAATACAGTAAAATCAAATGTTCCTTTCTTCGCTTTCTTTGCATAGTTAACCAATTCCCCCTTAACATGCAAACTTCTTTCTTTTAACGACGGATAACATTGTATACCTTCCACCGAGATTTTATCTTTTGCTTCCAAAAACAAATCACCTATAGCTCCATTCCAAACAGTTTGTATTCCGGGAGCATACCCATGACTCCACGAGCCTAAATGGACATAGGGAGAATTATCAATGCACAAACGGATTTCGTTACTCCCAACTTTTAAATAGTCACTAATATCATATTGATGAGGGGTACACAGACTATGTTCTTCATCCACATAATGCCCATTTATCCACAAACGGGTTTGCCACATACAACGTTCCAAAGATAGTATAACTCGCTTATCTTTCCATTCCTTGGGAATTTCAACTTTTTTTTGATACCAAGCAATTCCTATAAATACATTCTTTCGGGCTAATTGCCAGATTTCAGAATTACCCGTATATAACTTTGTCCCTGATATATGTTTCTCTCCAATACCTGCCTCATCTGTTGATCCAGGCAAGTTTATTTCTGAGTCAAACTTAGTCGAATCTAATGAAAATTTCCATGATCCTGCCAAATTAATCCGTTCTTGTTGTGCATTACACGGTAGTCGAAAAATCAAACATAATAAGAAAAGACTACTAATAATTCTATTCATATCATTGATACATTTTATATATCACACTATTTACTATTTAAAAACCTACTATCCAAATATTCATCATCCCATGAATCATAAAGCCCATCCATTATCCGATGGATATTGGGGAAACTATTTATAATTTTCAATACAGCTTCTTTATCCTCATATTGATAAATGGGCCTATTCATATTCCATATCTGATGATGCAAATCAAATTGAGGAGCTGACACAATCAGATCAGATACATCTGTCTGTTTTAATGCTTCAATATTCTTATTTAAATTTGTTTTATCCAATAATAATAAGGCTATTGAAGGAGCCAATGAAAAATTCGGACGTTCTACATGCTTTACCGTACTAATAGCGGATTGAACGTCTGCTGCAGCTCTTCGGTAAGAAGGACGATAAACGACCTGAATATTTTTCCCTTTCGCATAATCTGCTATAATCTGAAATGATTCAACTAACGACTTATTGAATTGCTCTTCTGTAAAATTATTTTCTATTGTTCTTTGAGATGAAATGATCAATTTATCACTTCCCAAGATGGACATCTTATCTATGATTTGCTTGATCCTATTCATACTTTTCTCATAATAAACTTTATCATTATTTACTATTCGAAGATCTGGATACAAGTTTAAACCGGAAGTTAGATCAACAGATATTTTTAGTTTTTGGCGTTTCAGCCAACCAGACTCTTCTGCCAGAACATTCTTTTCTTTTTCTTCCAAATATCTCCAATCAATTACTACCCGATCATAATGAGCAAAAAATGTGGGCCGAGATAATATCTCTTCTTTTATATTCCGAATATTTCTTAGTACTAATGCAGATCCAGTATTATTAGGTACTGGAGAAATTTTGGCTGCCACACTGACTTTTGGATTTTTTATTTTAATGCGGAAAGCTCTGGTTCCTCCACCGGCAATGATAGAGGACGTATTTTTCCCTGGAGATACAGATACAACTTTAGGTGTATATCCAACAGCCTTCATTTCATCATGGTTAATTTTCAGTTCTTCGATAGACGATATTTCCCCTATTTTTGAACGGATGTCAAATGTACAAGGATTCCAACTGCTATTAGTAATTAAAACAGAATACTCATTGGCACTTTTCACGCATGTAACAAGACTCAAATTCGGATCTGTTTCAAACAACGTATAAGTAGAAAACAAATCTTCCATATATGCTTGTACGTGTTTCAACATCGGATATGGTTTGTCTAATGGTTGATCTTCTTTTATCTTAACCGGAAGAGGACATTGAGGATGTTCTGAAACACCAAAAGGAGAAGCTATGACCGTTACTTTTCCTGCTCCTTCAGTTATTTCTACAATAGCAGGGACATCACCACAAGTCTGAATAACAGTAGCTTTTTGAGGTAGTTCTAACTCAGATAAGACAAAAGAATCATTTTCTTTTATAGTTTCTCCACCATAGACAATGGATGAACTTACATTAACTTCTCCTTTCACTTGAATACCAGCAATTCCATCGGGTAAATTTTTCAAAGAACCAGAAGTTATAACCAGATGACCACCATTTTGGACATACGCATTTAATTTGTCTTTTACCTCAATATTGGATTGTAATTCATCTGTGATCACCAGCAACGGATATTGTTTAAGTACCCACAAGGGAGCATCACTCATAAGGCAATCGACCATATCTCCAAAAGGAGTTGGCGTAATAAAACCTCTTTCATCATGATAATACGAAGCATCCTGATATCCCGGATATATGATATTCAACATATTGTCAGTTAAATAATCCGATTTTTCATAAGGTAAATTCCCCCAAACTTTATAAGCGTCGCCAGAATAAAGATGTCTGGGGAAAGACCATCCTGAAAAGAAATCTGTCATGAAAGCAACAGGCGTGTACATGGTTCCAGGATCTTGATACTTTTCAGACCATTTTACAGCTTCTTGTTGTATTTTACCTATTGGACTCAATCTCTTTTCATCTATTTCCATAGAACCCTCGAACCCAACAGCCACACAATCATAGAATAAATGTGTATACATCAAACGTTTTAGCAAACTTAAAGATGTTCCTTTTAAAGGATTACCTGCATTATAATCGTTCTCAGCATAGCTAATCGTCTTTGGATCATAATTCTTCCAACCCCATCGGTTCCAAACGGAAGCATTTCCAAACCAATGTACACCATATTGCTTTCCTGCTCCGCGTATAAATGAATAATAGATCTGAGAATTGGGAAGTCCTTGAGCTGTTTCAGCACCTATCAATGTATAAATACCTTCCTTCAAAAAATAGTGTCCAAAATTCAAAGAAACCAATGTTGCCAACTTGTTACCCAATTGGTTTCCCATCTCTTGGAAATGACGTTGAAAATTAAAATATTGTTGTTTCCTATCACTTCCCATAGGATACATTCTCGGAGCAAAACTTCCTACATAACGACCATCTTGTTCCCCATTATCCATACCTAGCCAACGTTCTCCCAATTCATTTTTAAATAAATCAAGAACACCATCTGGAATAACAAATTGTTGCCAATAACCACCAGGACCGGAACCAGGAATGTAGCCCCATAAATCAAATAAATATAAATTTCTCTTCTTTATTTCCGAAACAACCTCTTTCAAATTATCTTGATAAATCAATGGATAGGACACCCACAATATATTCCCTAGTTTATATTTGTCAACCCATAAAGACATACGTTCCTTATAGTTATCTCCTGAAAGGTCTCTTAAAGCAATAAATTGTGTTTTATTATCAAATACAGAATAATCTGGGGCTTTAACATGGTATCTTAAATGATCTGGATGTTCTTTTACATCTAAATCATAAGGATATATCACTTTATTTTGAGCAAACAAACAACAATAGCTGCTACACAATAAAAATATATAAATGAAAGTTTTCATAGGCTTCTAATATTTATTAGGTGAAAAAATTTTTTTGAAGGATTATTCATACATAAAATAATCGATATCAACGAATCCTTCTTCTCTTTCGTCGTTAAAACAATAAATTCCGATACGATCTCCCCGGTAAAAACCCCACACCATTTGATAACCGGTATCAAGGGTTGTAAAAGACTTTCCGTCCAAACTATAGGAGAAATGGGAAACACCATCTAATCCCCAATTGGATTTGAACCATATATATTGCGTCCTAATTTTTCTGATTCTTTTAACTTCGTCATTTTCCCGAAATTCAAGAAAATAAATATCTCCTTCTTTAAATACTCCAATAGCTCCATGTTGTGATGAAAAATGGCAAAGACCACTTCTTTGTCCGTTTGCCATCTTGGAAATATCCATTTTAACAACAACTTCGTTTTTTTCTTTCCGGAAACAACGTTGTGTTAAAGTATTTCCGGCCTTTAATAATTGATTCGGCTTTAATGGTCGGAATGCTTTTAGTCTCATCCAGCCAGGACGATCAGTCAAAGAATACATTTCTGACCGAGGCTGATAATTCCACTGCCATTGTGAGTTAAGTATAGAACTGTTAAAGTTATCACTCTTTTGGATCTTGAACTTGTCACCATCTTTGGATGGTAATTTCCCAGACCAAACCATCGAACCAATACCATGCTTTGATTTACCAATAATAGGCCATTCATTTTCCCAAACTACTGGTAAAAGACTAACGATTCTTCCACTCCAATCACCTGTTCCATGGTGAGTAAGAAAATACCAATTTCCATCTTTTCCTTGAATAATACCTCCTTGGTTAGGTTCCATTGCTTCACGAGAGGGCAACGCTAGTTGTTTTTCTTCTTGGTAAGGTCCAAACATGTTTTTTGCACGTTTAGCCATCACATATCGCCCAATACCAGATTTGTGTTCACTAAAGATCAGATAATACCATCCATTCACTTTTATAAGTTTATTAGCCTCTCGCCCATTCCCTGAGTTAATAAGTAAAGCAGATTCTCGGTCTATCCATTTTCCGTCTGCTGACATCTTAAATAAATACGTTTTGTAATCATCAGCAAAATGAGTGCCGACAAAACAGGCTTCTCCATTTTCATCCCACATAACAGTACAATCATCCCAACCCGCCTCTGAAAGAAGGGGAGTAAGTGGTTCCCAAGGTCCTTCTGGTTGGCTGGCAGATGTCATGAAATAACCTTCGTCTGGAGTTCCAAAGTATAAATAAAAACGATGATTATGATAGCGTAGAGTTCCCGCCCACACACCTCGACCACAGCGATTCATGCGGTCCCAATTTAATGCTGGAGAAATTTCTGTTAAGTCTGCAATTATATTTCCGCAAATTCTCCAATTTACTAAGTCCTTTGAATGTAGTATTGTCATCCCTGGAGAAAATTGCATAGTTGATGATATGGCATAATAGTCATCTCCAACACGAATGCAATCAATATCACTATAGTCTGAAGGGATGATCGGATTTAAATAAGTTCCATTTCCTTGATCACCCCATTTTGTCCAATATCCCCATTTTTCAGGTTGGGCTGTTATATCATGGCAAAAAATAAGACCAACGACAATCAACAAAAAGTACCTCATATCTTGTTTATTGAATAATTCTATATAAAATAATCTATACTTTCATTAATCACGTCTAGACAAAATAAACTTTCACCACAATCCAACGGGATTAGATTGTAGTGAAAGTTGATTAATAATACTTACTTATAATTGGAATCTTGAACCAAAACTCCTCCTGCTTTATCAATTTCTGTTTGAGGTATTGGCCAATAATAGAAAGCAGGTTTGAATACCTTTATATAAGTAGGTAAGGCAGGATCAACAGCTCCATCTACCAATTCTTCCATTAATTTCCAACGTTTCAATTGGAAATAACGTTGTCCTTCAAATACAAATTCAACTCGCCATTCATGACGGATACGTTCACGCATTTCATCTTGACTTAAATTATCCGGCAGAGGAGGCATTTCTGACCGAGCTCGTACAGCATTAACTGCATCATAAACTTTCTGAGTAGGTCCATTCACTTCGTTTTCAGCTTCTGCAATCATCAACAAGACTTCTGCATATCGTAAAATGATAACATCTGCATCTGAAATGGTTGAATAACTAGGCATTATTGTTGTTGGTTGAAGATATTTCATCATACCAAAACCAGTCTGCTGTTGATCTGTTAATTTCAGTCGTTCTTTATCTTCATAACCTTCATCAGGAAATGTAGCATAACCACTGTGGGTTACTGTTTCACGCAAACGAGGATCTCTATTTTGAAATAATTTTTCACGTTCATTATAAGCATCATCAGCCATGGAGTTTGTACTCAATAAACTCTCATCCACTTCTTGTGTTAATGGAGATTCTCCCCATTTTAAACCATCTGTACATTCAAACTCATCCACTAAGTCACGTGTTACACCACAAGTTGTCCAGTTACCATAATACAAATCCATACTATGCGTTATATTGGGAGCTAAATAACGAACAGAAAACATAATTTCAGGAGAAGCCAATTGTTTTTCTGAAATAAAATTGTCACGCATCCGATCCGCTAAAGAATAACCTTGAATTTCTTCCAACAAAGGAACAATTTCTTTCATCTTCTCTGGAATTGCTTTTCCATTTTCATCATAAGCATCATTCAACATCAAACGAGCCTTAAATGCTTTCAATGCACCTGGAGAAAAATATCCACTCATTTGAGAATCAGAATAAGGCTTATCTGGTAATGCAGCAATAGCCTCGTCAAAGTCTTTCATGATTTGTGCATATATTTCTGGACGAGTTGATTTGGGCTGATACATATTCTCCATCGTCAACGAACTTGTCACCAATGGAACTTCTTTGTAACACAAATACAACCACGAATAAAAATAACCTCTTAAAGCCTTACATTGAGCCATGATGAAGTTCTTATCATCCTCTGTCATATCACTTCCTTCATACAAAGCCAGGTTTTCCATAACCAAATGTGCCCGAGCTATTCCTGTATAACAATGCGAATACATATAAGTCACAAAACCAGTAGTATTAGGATCTAAATCCCCCAATGCTATAGTCTGTGATCTACCATAGGTATCTTCGTTATGCTGACATATAGAATTATCTGTCAAATTATCGAAACAAGGTATAATCTGTGACATTTCTCCCGGCCATTCATACATTATAGAGAAAGTACCTGCCAAAGCGGAATCAAAATCACTCTTCTTTTGCCAAAAGATAGATTGGGATGGAGAAGAAGGAGGATCTTTCTGTAAAAAGTCACTACATGACACTGTTGTCCCCATCAACAGGGCCGACATTAAATAGATATTTATTCTTTTCATTTTTCTATGTATTAAAATTCAACATTCAAACCAAATGAGCAAATCCGGTTTTGCGGATATTGAGCTGCTCGCCCATCAGCATTTCGCTCCGGATCCAGTCCATAAAACTTCGTAAAAGTCACTAAATTATCTCCAGAGAAATAAACACGAACTCTTGACATATTAATTTTATCCGTAATTTGTTTAGGTAATGTATATCCTACTGTCAAGTTCTTCAAACGGAAATAGGAAGCATCTTGCAAGAAATAACTGTTCGGACGCGTATTTTTATTACCTCCAAAATTATCAAAATATAATCTAGGGAACTTCGCATTGTAAGGATTCTCTTCCGTCCACATACCTGCTACATATTCTTTTGTAGGAGCAGACCCTTGACGGAATGGATAAATACCCCAATCATTTGTGTAGAAACTTTTACCTTCTACACCCTGGCCGATCAAAGATATATCAAAACCCTTCCAACTAGCTCCTAAATTTACAGAATATTCAAAATTTGGGAAGCGACCACCCATCGGTATACGGTCATCATTGTCAATCACACCATCATTGTTTTGATCTTTGTATTTCAAATCACCAGGCAATGTGTTGTCGTTAAATTGTTTTGGAGAATTTGCGACTTCTTGTTCATCTGCAAAAATTCCGATACACTCCAACATATAATATTGATCATAAGGCAATCCCTCACGTTTGATAGAGTAAGAACCTATTTCCTCTGCACCAAACTTGGTCAATTTATTTCTTGAACGATCAAAATAGATTCCTGCATTATATTGCAATCCTTTGAAAACGCCCTCAGTTATCATATTATTATAATTAAAAGCAATTTCAAAACCTTTATTTTCAACTTCCCCATTATTTACAGTAGGAGCACTCATTCCTAACAAACCAGATACCTGAGAACTTCTTAAAATATCAGATGTAACCTTCTTATACCAATCAAATGTCACATTCAAACCATTGAAGAGCTGCATATCAAAACCCACATCTGTAATAGTCGTTGTTTCCCATTTAATGTTTCGATTGGCATAAGCAGTTTGTTGATACCCTACGGTTTCATTTGTCTTATCAAAAGGATAATTCGTCACACCACTTATCATGGCTTGATAAGGATATAAACCTATGTTTTGATTTCCTAACTGTCCCCAAGAAGCTCTCAACTTAGCATTATTCAACCAATTCCAGTTCAAATTCTTTATAAACTCTTCTTCCGTCAAACGCCAACCTGCAGAAAAAGAAGGGAAAATACCCCACCGATTCTCGGATGCAATTCGGGAAGTTCCATCATAACGCATATTAGCTTCAAACAAATAACGTTCTTTATAGTTATAATTGAGGCGACCAAAAACAGACATAATTGCCCATTCTTCTTCTCCTCCTGAATTTGACCAATTTGCTTGAGAACCGGCATCAATCACTGGCAAATCAAATGCATAATCTTTTCGATAAGCTTTTATGTTTTCGTATTTCTCCGATTCTTGGTTATAACCAACCATCACATTGAAATTATGAGCATTATCGGCCAATGAAAAATCATACTTCAAGTACGTGTACAAGTTGGTATAAAAGCGCCGAGTATCCTCTAGCGTAAAACCATTACTTCCTCGATCTAAGAAACCGGATTGTTCTCCTGTATGATAATTATAGACAGGAACATCTGATCCTCCCCATTCTTTTGTCTTACCAGATTGTAAACGGGCTGCACCTTTTGTGTGCCAAGTCAAACCCTTTGCTAAATTGACTTCCAACCACAATTGTGCATTGATATCAAAATCTTGGAATGTTTTCTTTGTGTCTGTCCCTATAATAGCCGGCATATTCTTATTATGAGATTCAAATGGATATGCCGAAGATGTCCATTTCACTTCACCGGAACCATCATCAGGTAACCAAGGCATATACGTTGGAGCTTGAGACATTGTGGACAAAAGTACATCATCCTGTCCCTGACGAGGTTGTTCACGGTCGCCATACATTAAACTGGTATACGTTCCAATCTTAATAAAGTCAGTTATTTGAGAAGTTAGGTTTACTGTTGCATTGTATTTCTGATAATCGAACCCTTTCAAGGTACCTGGCTGATCCACAAAATTCAATGCGACATTGTATGTTGTCTTACCCGAATTTCCGGCAATAGATAAATTATGATTCTGCACAACAGCCGTATTAAACATATAGTCTAACCAGTCAAAGTTTGGATATTGTACACTACCTCCACCATTACGATAAGCATCGATCTGCTCTTGTGTGTAGGCGTTTCCTAATCCGGAATTCTTATTCGCCAAATTAAATAACTCCATGTACTCTGCCGAATTGGTCACCAAATCATACATTCGTGTTGGTGTATAGAGCCCTACGTTTCCATGATAACCTATATGCGCTTTTCCATCACTTACATCTGCACCTTCTTTTGTCGTCACCAAAATAACACCATTAGCAGCACGTGCACCATAAATAGCTGCTGAAGCAGCATCTTTCAATACAGAAACACTTTCGATAACGCTAGGGTCTAGATTGGTGATAGATCCAGGTACACCATTAACAAGAATTAGAGGATCTGATCCTGCACTAGAAAAGGTACCCTGACCACGAATTCGGAATGACGTTGATTCATCACCAGGTGTTCCTGTTGCAGAATTAACACGCAAACCCGGAACCTGACCTTGCAACATGGTTGCTGTGTTAACAACAGGACGCTTAGTCATCGTCTCACCCGAAACAGCAGTGACAGCACCTGTCAAGTTCAACTTCTTCTGCGTACCGAAACCAACAACTACTACTTCATCCAAACTTTGGGAATCTTCTTTCAATGTCACATCTACAGATATTTGTCCCGTATACTTGATTTCTTGTGTAACATAACCGATATAAGAGATCTGGATCACATCCCCTTTCTTTAATCCTGCCAAAGAAAATCGGCCATCCATATCGGTTGTTATACCATTGGTAGTTCCTTTCACAATCACAGAAGCTCCGATTACGGGTCCCGCCTTGTCACTTACCACACCTGAAATCTGTCCATCTTGCTGAGACAACATACTGATAGGTCCAACAGGAACTGTTTCTCCTTGTACGGCTACCGGAATACATAACATACCCAATAACGCCAATCCTAGTTTACTTACTTTTTCAATCATATTTTCCTAAGTTTTATATTTAGGTTAAACAAGTGTACATTAATTGTTATTCGTTTTCTACTCTTTCGGCTCCACTGGCTTAAACACCAAGCCGCTATCGTCCTTCGCGTTTGACTTTTTCTGCGCCTGGCTCATGTTGTAACGCATCCGGAACTCGTCGATGATCACGTTGATCGTATCAATCTCATCTTCAATAAAGGCCAAATCGCCTGTCTCTTCATCACATAATAATTCGCTGGCATAGATCAAGTCCAGAATACGGCGCAACACGGCATCTGTCTGCGGACGGATCACATCGGAATTTGCTTTCTTCTCCGCCTTCGTTTTTGCCGATAATTCTTTCCGTTCCCGGTCATACTGTTCATTGATTTCTTCCAGTTTAGCAACCACGTCGTCCAACCCCAAGGTCGTGACATGCGGGGCATTTTCAGACTTCTTCAAATCGATGATCAACCCTCGGATCGAAACGGTCTCCGTATCCTGGGCCTCGTTTTGAATACCCGTATAAGCATCAGCAATCGGACCCAGGGCCGCGCCTGCTTTTTGCTTGGCCTCGATGGGCGAACGGGCCGCGTTCTTCATTTCCTGCAGCAGGTAAACCACTACATCATCCCGTTCCTTGTCAGTATCCTGACGAGCAGATGTATTCACCAACTTCTTAGCTTCCTTCATCAAGTCATTTTCCAAATCGATGAAAGATTTAAACTCGGCCATCAATTCATCCGAAACATGCAGCTTCTCAGCCCGTTCTATCAACGAATTTAATTCATCATAGATCCGCTGCATAAATGCCACATGTGGACCATTTGTAAAAAGGGAGACCTGAAGAGGTTTAAAAACTTTGACAGCTTTCATATTAATACTAGTTTTAATGATTTCTAATTTATTTCTTCCCAGCCGTCCGGAAGGAGTTATTTTCATTTTTGATAACTTCCCGACCGCACGGAAGGACTTTTTTCCATTTCTGACAGCTTCCTGACTGCCCGGAAGAACTTTTTTCCATTTCTAACTGCTTCCTGACTGCCCGGAAGGACTTTTTTCCGTTTCTAATTGCTTCCCGACCGCACGGAAGGACTTTTTTCCGTTTTTAACTGCTTCCTGACTGCACGGAAGGACTTTTTTCCGTTTCTAATTGCTTCCCGACCGCACGGAAGGACTTTTTTCCGTTTCTAATTGCTTCCCGACCGCACGGAAGGACTTTTTTCCGTTTCTAATTGCTTCCCGACCGCACGGAAAAGAAGTTTTGGATTAATCAGATTTTTCTAACTTACGATTTGCCAAAATGAGGTATAAAAACATAAAGAGTTCGTGTATGAAGCAAGTTTGCTTCATACACGAACTCTTTATGCCGTATTTTTTGTTTAGGTTTATACTGGCTGGCTGGCTGGCTGGCTGGCTGGCTGGCTGGCTGGCTGGCTGGCTGGCTGGCTGGCTGGCTGGCTGGCTGGCTAACCTTTTATTTGAATTATCCAAATATTTTTCCATAATAATTGTCTTCATGGTATTAAATTATTTTGCTTTTCGCGTGCAAATATAGAATAGTTATTTTAAAGAAACAACTTTTCTCACAAATAAAATTAATATTATCATTCTTATCTATTATAAAATACTAAACAAAAACAAGTTGGCAGTTTTCATAGCAAAACTCACACATTATGTTACTTTTTATGTCTTATAAAACATCTTATCTACCACCTTGCTTCTCTCTTGTTTTTTAATAACTTTGCCACACTATTCTATTAACTTATAAAAAAAATACAATCGACATGAAAACATTTATCCGTATTATTCTACTCTTACTATGTGTAATAAACGCACATTCTCAAAACTATCTATCAGCCTTGATTCCACGTCCCAATTCGATCGTGCAAGAAACAGGAAAGCCATTTAAAGTAGACATCCATAAAACATCAATTTATATAAATCATCCAGACTTAGCCTTTTCCGCACAAACTCTACAACAGATTTTCAAGGAACAGATGCAATCAGATGTTTCTCTATCCCAAAATCCATCAGCTACCATCCAATTGCTAATTTCTCCACAAATGGAAGGAGAAGAACACTATTACCTCCACGTCAAAAAGGATAAAATCCAAATAAAAGGGAAATCTCCCCGGGCTGTTTTTTACGGTATTATGACTTTACATCAACTCCTACTAGGTGATGTTTGTTCAACCCAACAGAAAAGGATTGTCCCGATTACGATCGATGATACCCCGCGTTTCCCGTATCGGGCATTAATGATAGACCCAGCTCGCCACTTCATTCCGGTAGAAGATGTCAAGTTCTACATCGACCAGATGGTTCATTATAAATATAATGTACTACAACTACACCTAACTGACGATCAAGGATGGCGAATCGAAATAAAGAAATATCCCCAATTAGCCAGCACGGAACATTATACCCAAGACGAACTGCGCGACTTGATAGAATATGCCGCCTTGAGAAACGTCGAGATCATTCCAGAAGTAGATGTTCCAGGACATACGGTCGCCATATTAGCAGCATATCCAGAACTAGGTTGTACTTCTTCACAAAACATTACGAAAGAAGTCGGGAAAACAACAAACTTGATGTTGTGTGCCAGTAATAAAAAAGTATATGAGGTGTATCAGAATATTCTTGATGAAGTAGCCGATTTATTCCCATCCCAATACATCCATTTAGGTGGAGATGAATCTGCAATCGATACCAATTGGGGGCAATGCGAACATTGCCAAGCACTCATGAAACAAATGGGTTATACAAAAACATCCCAGTTGATGATTCCGTTTTTCGATCACATGCTGGGTATCCTGGAAAAGAAAGAGAAATCTCCCATTCTTTGGTGCGAGCTAGACAGTATCTTTCCGCCAGTTACAGACTACTTGTTTCCTTATCCTAAGTCTGTAACTCTCGTCAGCTGGAGAGGGCAATTAACCCCATCTTGCTTAGAGTTCACCTCACAATCCGGACACGCATTAATCATGGCCCCCGGCGAATATGCTTATCTGGATTACCCTCAATTAAAAGGAGATCTACCTGAATTCAATAATTGGGGAATGCCCGTAACTACTCTAAAACGTTGTTACGAATTTGATCCCGGTTACGGTGTATCTCCTACCAAACAAAACCATATACAAGGAATCATGGGTACGCTATGGGGAGAAGCTATTCAAGACATTAATCGACTCACTTATATGACATATCCTCGAGCGTTAGCATTAGCCGAGGCTGGATGGACTCAACTGGAACATCGGGATTGGAAATCATTTAAACAACGCTTGTATCCTAACCTGACCTGGCTCATGAAGAAAGGAGTCTCTATTCGTGTGCCTTTTGAAATCGCAAGGGAATAAGCTGATTCTTCTTCATACAGATCGTTTCTCACTTCGACCCCATTTAAAAGACATTCAATGAAACGAAAAAAGCCAACCAATTCGCAATACTTTTATAGTATGAATTAGTTGGCTTTTTATACTATCTAATGAATATCTAACTATAACAAATAGTTTTTTAATTCTTGTAAAACATCTGAATATTACTCATTCAGAACCTTTTCTTCTTGATAATCATTCAATAAATAATGAAATGGATCCGTTTTCAAATTTTTCTGCAAAGTCTTACTCTTTCCACGTCCACATTTCACCTTTCTTCAGATCGAGTTCATAATACTTTCCTTGATACAAAACCCGGCAAGGATTTCCTAACAACGACTTCACTTGAGCCGAAACCAAACGTCCTTCTCTCCACTCTACAGCGACTTCAAAACCACCTCGAGCTTTCAAACCAGAATAAGAGCCCGTTTTCCAAGATTCGGGCAATGCTGGCAGTAAATGCACAATATAACTTTCCTGATCACGCACATGACTTTGGAGTAACATTTCAGCAATACCTGCAGTCGTTCCAAAATTTGCATCGATTTGGAATGGAGGACATATCGTAAAGAGATTTGGATGAATCGTATGACTCACAACCTGATTCAGACTCTCCAATGCCTTTTCAGCTTGCTGGAAACGAGCATACTGACTAATAGCCCAAGCAGAACTCCATCCCACGTAACTTTTTCCGCCAAATCCACTGCGGTTCTTCATACGACAATCCATAGACTTTTGCGCAGCAGCCAATAACTCCGGCGTTTGCTTCCAGTTAATTTGTGCTCCCGGATGAACAGCAAACAAATGAGATATATGGCGATGCCCTAGTTCTACTTCTTGAAAATCCTCCGCCCATTCCATCAATCGTCCATCCTTACCAATCTGCGATTCCAACAAATTTCCTTGTGCTTTCCGAACAGCCTGTACAAAATCATCCTGCATCCCAAGTATTTCCGAAGCCTTACCAAAATCATCAAACAACTGCCAAATCACCTGTTGGTCATGAGTAGGCCCCATACTAATCTGACTATGACTTCCATCTGGAGCAATAAATGTATTCTCCGGGGAAACGGCTGGTCCCGAAACTAACTTACCCGACTTTGGATCCTCTGTCAACCAATCCATATAAAACTCTACAGCTCCTTTCAATACCGGATACATCTCCTGCAAAAACGTTTCATCTCCCGTAAAACGGTAATGTTCCATGATGTGCTGACAAATCCATGCTGCAGCTCCCGTATGCATTCCCCAAGAAGCACTCTCGCCCGGTGAAGTATATCCCCATACATTCGTGATCGGATGAACAACCCAACCTTTCTTATGATACTGTACTTTCGCCGTTTCACTACCCGGTTGCACCAATGATTCAATCAATTTAAACAAGGGCTGATGACATTCTGATAAATTCGTCACTTCTGCAGGCCAATAATTCATTTCCACATTTACATCCGTATGGTAATCTCCATTCCAAGGTGTCTGTAATTCATTTGCCCAAATTCCTTGCAAGTTGGCAGGCATCGTACCGGGACGCGAAGAAGAAATCAATAAATAACGACCATACTGGAAAAGTAATTCATATAGATGAGGAGAAATTTTACCTTCTGAAGCTTCCTGTACGCAAACATCGGTCGGGATGCTATCAACAGTTCCTTCTAAATCAAATGAAGTTCTTTTAAAATATGAGGAATACTCAGATACATGCCTGTCATATAGTTCTTCATAAGATTTCTGACAAGCTTCCAACAAACGATTTTTCGAAAGAGTTCTTTCATCACGCCCTTTATAAGTTGGATATTTTAACTGATAATCTGTAGAGGCAGCCAACATTAGCAAAACTTGATCCGCATCAGAAACCTGAAGCGTTGAATCTGTATACAACACTTTTCCATCCGATGTAATAGCTTTTAATCTAGCCATATACTGCAAGCCATTTCCTCCTTTCCCATCATTTAACGATCCACACATAACTAATTGATCTTCTTTCGTATACGTCTGGTAACGTTCTGGTCGATTTATTCGACATGTAAAAGAGAGTCCGTTCGGATTATCAGTTGTTAGTTTCATAACCAAGACTTGATCCGGTTGACTCACAAATATTTCTCTCTGGTAAGTCGCACCATCTTGTTTATAAGTAACCCTTGCTATCGCATTCACCAAATCTAGTTCACGACGATAATCAGAAAATTTTCCTTTATTTCCAAAATCAATCCACAAATCACCCAGTGTCTGATAACATCCAAAAGGAACAGTCGAACCATTTCCATGCCCAGAACCACCCCCTCTACATATCTGAGTCCAATTAGTCAATTCTGTTGCTTCTTTAAACTTTCCAGCAAATAACAGCTCTTTGATTTTGTCCAAATGTTGAGCTGCCTCCGGATTATCACATGCCTGATAACTACCAGACCACATCGTCTCTTCATTTAATTGAATCCTTTCTTGATTCACATCACCAAAAACCATGGCCCCTAAAGAACCATTCCCCAAAGGCAAAGCCTTTACCCATTCCTTGTCATCATCCCATCCATTAGGACTATCTGCCACAGTCGCATCTGCTGGAGTAGAAAACCAAAGTTTTAAATTAGATTTCTCTTTTGGCTGTGAAACACAAGCTCCCAAACAGATAATTAACATCCAAACAAAAAATACATTTCTCATGTTTTTCAATTTATATATTCATCTATTTCAAATCTTTCATATAATCTCCACTTCCATCAAATACCACTTAAAGGCGTCAAAATCCTTTGTCAGTTCGATGCTTTTTTTCTCTCCTTTCATGAAGTATTGTAGTTTTTCTGGAATAGGAATATCGCTTCCCAAGATATTATCGACAGTTCCCTTGAATTTAGCTGGATGTGCGGTTTCTAAGAATACACCACAAGCGTCTTCCGGTAAATAATCCTTCAAGGCTTGGAAACCACAGGCACCATGCGGATCCAACAAATAGCCTGTTTGCTGATAGGTATTCCGGATCGTTTCGGCTATTTCCTCGTCGGTATAATGAGCTCCTGATATATGTTTGCAGACTTCAGCATGTACATCTTCGCTCTCTTCATATAGGGCCAGGATACGAGCAAAATTACTGGGGGCTCCGACATCCATGGCATTAGCAATGGTCTGTACCGAAGGCCGTGGCGTATAAATACCGGTATTCAAATATTCCCAGAAAACATCATTCCGATTATTCGCCGCAATAAAATGCTGAATCGGTAATCCCATGCGTTGAGCAAACAGACCAGCGGTTATATTCCCAAAGTTTCCACTCGGAACACAACATACTAATTGATCAGCTTTCCCTAATTTATCCAACTGCGCGTAAGCATGGAAATAATAGAACGACTGCGGCAGGAAACGCGCCACGTTGATAGAATTGGCAGAAGTCAGCTTTAGATGAGCATTCAGTTCTTCATCCATGAAAGCCGATTTCACCAAAGCCTGACAGTCATCGAAAGTACCGTCTATCTCCAAAGCGGTTATATTCTGTCCCAAGGTAGTAAACTGACATTCCTGAATCGGACTTACCTTACCTTTCGGATATAAGACATAGACATGGATTCCTTCCACCCCTAAAAAACCGTTTGCTACGGCACTACCCGTATCTCCGGAAGTAGCTACCAGCACATTTACTTGCTTCAGCCCTTCTTTCCGGATAAAATATCCCAGCAATCGTGCCATAAACCGGGCACCAACATCTTTGAATGCCAATGTCGGACCGTGGAAAAGTTCCAGACTATAAATATTTTCCGTTACGTTTACTACCGGCGTGTCAAAAGACAACGTATCACAAACAATCTGTTGAAGTGTATTCTTCTCAATATCCTCTCCAAAGAAAGCCTGCGCAACTGTACATGCAATTTCCTGAAAAGAAAGATGCTTCATGTTTTGGATAAAGGATTGATCCAACAACGGGATACGCTCCGGCATATACAAGCCTTTATCTCCTGCCAACCCTTTCACTACGGCTTCTTCTAAAGATGCCATCGGCGCTTGCCGATTCGTACTATAGTATTTCATAATTACTTCTCTGATTTAATTAACAGTTTGATAAATTCATCTTTTTCCAGCAGACCATATTTCCCGTTTCCTACCGAGATCTCATCGAATTCAGTTACCGAATCCGGTTCATCACCGGGACGATAGATCAGGAAAGGTACCGGGACATTCGTATGTGTCCGGATAGAACACGGTGTCGGATGATCAGGCAGAACTGCAATAGCAACCGGTTCCTCCCATGTTTGCAAAGCCTGAAGCACCGGACCAACAATGCGATGGTCCAGATCTTCGATAGTTTGTATTTTCAAACGAACATCACCTTCGTGTCCGGCCTCATCACTAGCTTCCACATGCAAGTAAACCAGATCATCCGTCTTTAAGGCTTCCAAAGCAGCAGTAGCTTTTCCTTCATAATTGGTATCATACAATCCGGTAGCACCTTCTACTTGAATGACTTTCATTCCGGCATAAACACCGATTCCCCGTATCAGATCGACCGCCGATATAACAGAACTACTCTGAATGCCATATAATGACTTTAATGTCTGCATCGCTGGACGCACTCCCGGAGACCACGGCCAGATACTGTTAGCCGGATCATGTCCTTCCTGAATTCGCTTTATATTTACCGGGTGATCTTTCAAGACTTCTTGCGACCGTTCGATTAACTGATTCAGGAGAGTAGCAGTTTCTTCTGCCTCACTTACTTCAGCCCGGATTAGATTCGGACGATAAGGTTGTAAAGGAATATCATGGGGTGGCGTACAAACCAATCGCTTGTCGCCCCCCTTTATCACCAACAAATGTCGATAAGATACACCTGTATAAAATCGAACTCGTTCCGATCCCAGTTCAGCATTCAGGGTTTGTATCAAGAGATCTGCTTCTTCCGTTTTGATATGCCCTGCCGAATGATTTTTCAACAAGTCGCCTTCTAAACAAACCAAATTACAACGCATAGCCATATCACCAGGTTGTAATTCAACTCCCATACTAGCTGCTTCCAAAACACCCCTTCCTTCATAAACAGTGGGCAAATCATAGCCCAAAACAGCCATATTAGCCACTTCACTTCCCGGATGGAAACCATCTGCAACAGTTTTCAATCGGCCGGTAACTCCTAAGCGAGCCAACATATCCATTGCTGGTGTATCAGCATATTGTAACGGGGTTTTTCCTCCCAATTCTGCTATCGGCTCATCAGCCATTCCGTCTCCTAAAATAATGAGTGTTTTCATAAACAACCTATTGTATTAACTTGAGATCAACGAATATTCGCAATTGAAATAACGTCAGCAAAGACACCTGCAGCTGTCACATCTGCGCCAGCTCCGTAACCTTTAATAATCATCGGATAATCATGATAGCGTTCGGTTGAAATCATAATGATGTTATTGCTTCCTTCCAATTCATAAAACGGATGATGACTATCAAATGCCTGTAAACCTACCTGACAAACGCCATCTTCCATTTTAGCAACAAAACGTAAACGTTTATGTTCTTCTTCCAGACATCTTCTTTTTTCCTCAAATTCCAAATCCATTTGTGGAATATTCTTCCAGAAATCATCCAAAGACCCCTGAAAATAAGAATCAGGAATAAAGAGTTCTTTCTTTACATCTGCCTGTTCCACCTGATATCCTGCTTCACGAGCTAAGATAACTAATTTACGAATGACATCCTTTCCACTTAAGTCTATACGAGGATCTGGCTCAGCATACCCGGCATCCATCGCCATTCGTATTGCCTGACTTAACGGAATTTCCGGACTGATCGTATTGAATATGAAATTTAAGGTACCCGAAAGCACGGCTTCCAACTTCAAGATATGATCTCCGCTGTTACGAAGATCGTTCATTGTATTAATAATAGGTAAACCAGCTCCTACATTGGTTTCAAACAAAAACTTGATTCCCCGATGACGGGCTGTTTCCTTTAATAATTGATAATTCTCATAAGAAGAAGAAGCGGCCTCTTTATTTGCAGCCACAACAGATACGTTTCCGTTCATCAAACGGGCATAAAGTGCGGCCACATCCGGACTAGCCGTGCAGTCTACAAATACGGAATTGAAAATATTCATCTTCAAGACCTGTTCGCATAACGTTTCCGGCGTACTGTCCATTCCATTAGTTTCCAGTTCTTCCCGGTAATTATCCAAGTTAATGCCATCCCGACAGATCAACGCTTTCCGCGAATTGGCAATACCAACAATATTCAGCTTCAAGCCATTTTGTTCCATCAGCTTAGGCTGTTGCAAACGAATCTGTTCCAATAAGTTTCCACCTACGGTACCGATACCGACCACGAATAAATTCAAGACCTTATATTCGGACAGAAAAAAGGAATCATGGATGGAGTTCAAGGCTTTCCGTAAATATTTATGTTTAATAACAAACGATATATTCGTCTCGGAAGCTCCTTGCGCACAAGCAATCACACTGATACCTGCACGTCCTAACGTTCCAAACAATTTACCGGCAATACCCGGAGTCCGTTTCATATTTTCTCCTACGATAGCCACCGTTGCCAGATCTTTCTCTGCCACCGTATCATTCATATCCCCTTGAGCCCGTTCGGCAGCAAATTCTTTATCCAAAACCTCAACTGCCAGATCTGCATCCGCATTCCGGACAGCGAAAGTCGTATTATTCTCTGAACTGGCTTGAGAAACCATAAACACACTGATTCCATTCTTGGCCAAAGTTTTGAAGATACGGTAATTCACACCAATTACTCCCACCATACCCAAACCTTGTACAGTAATCAGACATGTATCATTAATAGAAGATATTCCTTTAATCAATGCCTTTCCATCATATTTCTCCTTCTCCCGAGAAATATAAGTACCCGGAGCATCCGGATTGAATGTGTTACGGATACGGATCGGTATATTCTTATGATAAACCGGATAAATGGTTGGCGGATAAATTACCTTAGCACCAAAGTTACACAACTCCATTGCCTCTGTAAAACTCAACCGGTCTATTACATATGCAGAATTGATGACCCGCGGATCTGCCGTCATAAAGCCGTCTACATCAGTCCATATTTCCAAGACAGAAGCATCCAAAGCAGTTGCCAGGATAGATGCCGTATAATCAGAACCACCTCTACCTAAATTAGTGATCTCACCATTATCCCGACTAGTTGATATAAAACCTGGAACAAGAGAAACCTTCGGCAGTGGATTAAAAGTTTCCCGAATCAACTGATTCGTCTGTTCAAAATCCACAACATGCTTATTAAACTGTTTAACCGTCTTGATGAATTTTCGGGAATCAAATAATTGAGCATCATTAATCACATGGGAAACAATCAAGGAAGACAGTCGTTCTCCATAACTAACAATCGTATCGGAAGTTTTCACAGAAAGATCATTGATCAGAAATACACCTCTCAAGATATTTCCTAATTCGTCCAATAATCCCATGGCACGCCGTTGTACACTGCGCCGTGTCTCCAAATCTGGAATAACCCCTTCTATAACATCTAAATGACGAGTAATAATGGCAGAGAATTCTTTTTCATAAGCTACATCTCCTTGAGCAGCCATCATTGAAGTTTGCAACAATTTATCGGTTATACCACCTAAAGCGGAAACAACTACAATTACAGGCTCATCAATCGCCTCTACAATTTTCTTTACACTTAAAATACTTTCAACTGTACCAACGGAAGTACCTCCAAATTTTAATACTTTCATCCTTATATCGAATTAGCGGACAATAATTTCTGATGTAAAGAAGAAGACAAAGTTTCCCCTGAAATTATTCTCCTGTATTAATACTAAATGAATAAAACTGAAAATTAAATGTGGACGAGCAAGAATTTACGTTCGGTATTCCTAATAATGCAGGAACAAATCTTGTCCACTCGAACGGAAGTGTCAAATACTAACCCCCCAAGGGGTCATTAAAGCCCATGTATGATACATGTTGTCGGTACGCAATCGGTTTCTCATTTTATTTTATTATTTTGCTCTTTCAGCGGCAATATTACTCAATATATTTCAGAAAAACAATATATTTTCAGGAAATTTGATATTTATATCCGATAAAGTCTTTTTTCATAAAAATCACTTCACATTTTCCTTCCTCGTTATTTTCAACAAAGAATCCTCATCACCCCTAAATTGTTTATCTTTCCGACTAACGATACAGATAAATAACGTCCATCCCTTCTCCGCTCCTAGCGTTACAAAACCAACGAGAATCAAAAATAAAAGTCACGAGAATTAAAATCAAAACTCTCGAGAAGTGTTTTCAAGGCTCCTATACATAATTATATAAGAACTGTTTTATAGTTTGGAAATACATTTTTATCAGACTCAAATCCCGATCCAATTATACCAGTTTTAAATAAAATAGACGAATTTGTTTTGTAGTGTTTTTTTAACGCTTCAAATCATTTACATTTGAAAGAATTTGACTATGTTTACGGAGATAATTTAAAAAGATAACCATTAAACAAATTAATACCTTATGGATAATGCAATTTTTAGATTTCCCAAGCCAGAGAACGAACCGGTAAAATCATACGCTCCCGGTTCAAGTGAGAAAAAAGCTTTAAAAAGTGCCTTGGCACAATTAGCTTCAGAAAAATGGGAAATACCTCTTATTATTGGTGGAAAAGAAGTTTACACAGGTAATACTGGCAATGTCGTTATGCCGCACGATCATCACCATGTCTTGGCAACCTATCACAAAGCTGGTGAAAAAGAAGTACAAATGGCCATTGATGCTGCAATGAAGGCACACAAAGAATGGTCAGATCTGCCTTGGGTAGAACGTGCTTCTCTGATGTTACGTGTCGCAGAGCTTTTGGCAACCAAGTACCGCTATATTTTGAATGCTTCTGTTATGTTAGGACAAAGTAAGAATCCATTCCAGGCAGAAATTGATGCTCCTTGCGAATTGATTGACTTCCTTCGTTTCAGTACATTCTACGCCAGCCAGGTTTATGCTGATCAACCCTATTCAGAAAAAGGCATTCTAAACCGGATGGAATACCGTGCATTAGAAGGTTTTGTCTTTTCTCTAACACCATTCAACTTCACATCCATTGCTTCTAACTTGAATATGGCTCCTGCCATGATGGGTAACGTTGCCGTATGGAAACCTTCTACAACAGCTTTGTATTCTAACTATTTCTTGATGAAAGTATTCAAGGAAGCCGGTTTACCAGACGGTGTTGTCAACTTCATCCCGGGTCAAGGTAGTGTTATCGGTAAAGTAATCACGGCTAGTCCGGATTTGGCTGGATTCCATTTCACCGGTTCAACGACAACGTTCAATACTTTATGGCGTCAAATCGGCGAAAACTTAGGTCATTATAAATCATATCCTAAAATAGTTGGAGAAACAGGTGGTAAGAATTATATCTTTGCCCATCCATCTGCTTCTGCACTAGATGTAGCAACTGCGATTGTAAGAGGGGCATTTGAATATCAGGGACAAAAATGCTCGGCTGGTTCTCGTGCATATATTCCAGCATCTTTATGGAAAGATGTAAAAGAATATGTAGGCGATATGCTGAAAGAAATCAAGATGGGTGATGTACGCGACTTTACAAACTTCATCAATGCCGTTATCGATGAAGCTTCATTCGATAATATCATGAGTTATATCGAATATGCAAAGCAATCACCTGATGCTGAAATTCTGTTTGGTGGTCACGGAGACAAATCTGTAGGTTATTTTGTTGAACCAACAGTTATCCAAACAACCAATCCGATGTTCAAGAGTATGGTTGAAGAAATCTTTGGTCCGGTTATCACCGTCTACGTATATGAAGACAAAGATTACGAAGAAACATTACAACTTTGCGATCGTACATCTCCTTATGGTTTAACAGGATCAATCTTCGCATACGACCGTTATGCCATCGATAAAGCATTTAATATTTTGCGTTATTCTGCCGGTAACTTCTACATTAATGACAAACCGACAGGAGCCGTTATTGCTCAACAACCGTTTGGTGGTTCTCGTGCATCAGGTACAAACGACAAAGCAGGTGGTCCATTGAACTTAATACGCTGGACAAATCCTCGTTGTATCAAAGAAACATTAGTTCCTCCAACCAGTTACGGTTATCCGTTCTTAGGAGAAGAATAAAATCAAAGTTAGAGTCGTTAACCTTGTAATTACAAGACAATCATGCTTGATTTTAATAATACAGAAATTGCCTTTTCGGCAAAAAGTGAAGGTGAGCTGAAAAATGCTTACCTTCTGTTCAATACGATCAAATATCCCGGATTGGTTAAGTTTGCTAAATGGGGAACAATGATCGCGTTGAAGATCCACTTTCCACTGGCTTGGGCTGTAAAGCCTACATTATATAAACAATTTGTCGGTGGAGAAACCTTGCAGGATTGTGAAAAAGCGATCAATCATCTGAAAGAATTCAATGTGATGTCAACACTTGATTTCTCGGCTGAAGGAGAACAAACCCCAGAAGGTATACAGGCAACGTTTGAAGAAACAATTCGTTCCATCGACTATGCCAAAGAAAACAAAAATCTAGCCTATGCCGTTTTCAAACCTTCTACCATTACAACAGATGAATTGCTTGCTAAAGCTTCGGAAAGACACAGTGAGCTAACAATAGAGGAAGTAAAAGCCTTTAGGGAATTTAAAGAGCGCTTCATGGCCTTATGCCAACGGGCATACGACAATGATGTACGTATCCTGGTTGATGCAGAAGATTACTGCTTCCAGGATGCCATAGATAAATTGACAGACGAAGCTATGCGCAAATTCAACAAGAAACGTGCAATTGTTTTTGCGACCCTACAAATGTACCGGCACGACCGTATGGCCTATCTGCAGAAAATCTATGCCGATGCACTTGAGAAAGATTATATTCCCGGCATAAAATTCGTACGCGGAGCTTACATGGAAGAAGAACGTGCCCGGGCAGCGACTATGGGTTATCCGGATCCTATTTGCAAAGACAAACAGGCAACAGATGAGAACTATGATGCAGGGGTACGTTTTGTTGTCGAACATATCGACCGTTTCGAATTATTCCTTGGTACTCACAACGAAGAAAGTAATTACAAATTAGCTAAATTGATAGAAGAAAAAGGATTAAAAAAGAATGATCCTCGGATATTTTTCGCTCAGCTACTAGGAATGAGCGACAATATTTCATTCAATTTGGCTCATGAGGGATATAACGTAACCAAATATGTTCCTTATGCGCGTGTTAATGATGTTCTTCCATATCTAATCAGACGGGCCGAAGAAAATACATCTGTAGCGGGACAAACAGGACGTGAACTTCGGATGCTGAAAGCTGAAATGGAACGCAGAAAAAAGATGTCGAAATAAAAAACATCACTTCTGATTAATTTATATACATTTGAATAAACAATTTCTAATACCGGAAACAAGTTACACCGTTGATGAAACGTAAACTTGTTCTCCGGTATTTTTACCTTAAAGAATGAACCACAACTAAACAACTCAGGAAAAAATATCGTAACTTTGCACCCCGAATAATAAGGTTATCATATTTATAATAAACGTAAAAACAAATGGAACTACCCAAAGATCCGATGATCCTATTCAGCTTCGTCAATACCAATTTAAGAGATCATTATAAATCGCTGGATGAATTATGCGATGATATGCATGTAAATAAAAAAAGTCTGGTTGAAGAGTTGGAATCTGTAGGATTCGAATACAATCCAAGTCAAAACAAATTTTGGTAAACTTCTTATAGAACAAGTTTATCCACCAAATTGTTGTATGCTTAAAAACATAACGAATTTCTTTCAAATTGTAAGCTAAAATCTTGTTTATTCCAATGTGATCGCTATCTTTGCAAACATAATGTTAGACTTAAAGCGATTACAATATGAAAACAGAAGCTATTTTATCATCACTGGAAGCCAAGCACCCGGGAGAAAAAGAGTACTTGCAAGCCGTTAAAGAAGTTCTTTTATCAATAGAAGAGGTGTACAACGAGCACCCAGAGTTTGAAAAAGCTAAAATAATAGAACGTCTTGTAGAGCCGGATCGTATATTTACATTCCGTGTACCTTGGGTGGATGATAAAGGAGAAGTTCAGATTAACTTAGGCTATCGTGTTCAGTTCAATAATGCGATCGGCCCGTACAAAGGTGGTCTGCGTTTCCATCCATCCGTTAATTTATCAATCCTGAAATTCTTAGGATTCGAACAAACTTTCAAGAACGCGCTTACAACATTACCTATGGGTGGAGGAAAAGGTGGTTCAGACTTTGCTCCCAGAGGAAAGAGTGATGCTGAAATAATGCGTTTCTGTCAATCCTTTATATTGGAATTATGGCGTAATATAGGTCCGGATACAGATGTTCCAGCCGGTGATATTGGAGTTGGAGGCCGTGAGATTGGTTATCTATATGGAATGTATAAGAAACTGGCTCGTGAGAATACGGGGACCTTTACTGGTAAGGGAATGGAATTCGGTGGTTCTATTTTGCGCCCAGAAGCAACAGGCTTTGGAGCTTTGTATTTCGTTCATCAAATGCTAGATGAACACGGAATCGACATAAAAGGTAAAACAGTTGCAATCTCTGGTTTCGGAAACGTAGCTTGGGGTGCAGCCACAAAAGCAACAGAATTAGGAGCTAAAGTGGTGACTATTTCGGGTCCTGATGGCTATGTATATGATCCGGAAGGTATATCCGGTAAGAAAATAGATTACATGTTAGAACTCCGTGCTTCAGGAAACGACGTAGTTGCTCCTTATGTTGAAGAATTCCCGAACGCAACATTCTATCCTGGACGTAAGCCTTGGGAACAAAAAGTTGACATAGCATTACCTTGTGCAACTCAAAATGAATTGGATGCTAACGACGCAAAAATGTTGATTGAAAATAATACTTTATGTGTAGCAGAAGTATCCAACATGGGATGTACAGCTGAAGCTGTTGACATGTTTATCGAACATAAGCAGCTGTTTGCTCCAGGTAAGGCAGTTAATGCAGGAGGTGTAGCTACTTCAGGCTTGGAAATGACACAAAATGCAATGCATATTTCTTGGAGTGCAGAAGAAGTTGACGCACGTTTGCATCAAATCATGAGCAATATCCATCACCAATGTGTAGAACATGGCCGTGAAGGTGAATACATCAACTATGTGAAAGGTGCCAATATTGCCGGATTTATGAAGGTAGCTCGTGCCATGATGGCTCAAGGTATTGTATAAAGACAACACAGTATAACCAACAAATTATTTGAAAGAATGACAGTCATTATCTGAATAACAGATACAATGACTGTCATTTTTTATGCACTTTATCAGGATTTTTCTTGATAAAATCTCCCCAATTGGTATATTTTTTCTCAAGGACTGGCGAACTACTCTGAAAAAAATGACATACAGCGGCAGCTAGTCCGTCTGTAGCATCCAATTGTGGTAACATATTTTCCTCTTTGATCCGCAAATAGCTCTTTAATACTCCGGCAACCTGTTCCTTTGAAGCATTTCCATTTCCCGTAATTGCCTGCTTGATCTTTAATGGAGCGTATTCAAAGATTGGTACATCTCGTTCCATCGCTGCCGCCATAGCTACTCCCTGAGCCCGTCCTAACTTCAGCATACTCTGTACGTTTTTCCCAAAGAAAGGAGCTTCAATAGCCAACTCATCCGGATGATACTGATCAATAAGCCCCAATACCCGCTCAAAGATTTTCTTCAAACGTAAATAGTGATCCTCATATTTATTCAACTGAAGCACACCCATTGTTTGAAGATATGGCTTATTGTTCAAAACCAACAACACCCCATAACCCATTACAATGGTACCTGGATCTATGCCCAATATCACACGTTCCTTCACCATTACAATTCTATTTCCTCCAAAACCGTAGTAAATCCGATAACCTTAGATCCGAATTGTTGTATTAACTGACGAGAAATGGCTTGACCTTCCCGTTCTATCCAATAGTTTAATGTATCAATATTCTTTACCCGAAACTGTACAGCAAAGCTACATCCCTCTTCCTCTTCAGAATGAGGTAAAACGCGATGTAAACAAGGAGAATGCATAAAACCACTCTGCGTAGCCAATGGAATATAAATGGATTTCAGGAAATTCAAACACTCTGGTACAATATCTTTCTCGATATGAAAAGTGATGTTATAAATAATCATTCCGAAAAGTAATATAAAACAGTGGAGTATATCGCTCTACATGTCAACATTAATAATCAATTAATTAAAACAAATCAGGGACTATATTAAGCACATCATCGCTTATTAAATAAATTCATTGCGTCCTTTCTTGCTTGGTCCGCGATATCGATATAAGGTTTCATTGCCTTGTAATCGCTGTGTCCCGTCCATTTCATAACAATGTCTGGGGGAATGCCAAGCATGAGCGCATTGCAGATAAATGTCCTTCTTCCGGCATGAGTCCCTATTAGTTCGTATTTGGGTTTTGTTTCCGTAATACGGTCCCCACCCTTATAATACGTATAGCTTACCGGTTTGTCGATGCCACAAAGATAAGCAACTTGTTTGATATAATCGTTCATCTTTTGGTTGGATTGCACCGGAAGGGCACGTCCTAACGGATATTCTATATCGCGATACTTATCCAGTATGGCACGCGAATAATCGTTCAGGTCGATCTGTATTGTATCGGCTGTTTTTATGGTCGTGATCTTAATACAATCATCATACAGATTTGACTTCTTCAGATTATAAAGGTCTGAATAGCGAAGCGAGGTGAAACACTGGAAACAGAACATATCACGTGCTGTCTCGAGATGTTTTTTCGATTCGGGAAATTCAAATCGGTACATGCGCATCAATTCTTCCCATTCCAGGAAGATGACGACTTTTTCTGGTGTTTTAAGATGCGAGCTGAAATGTTCGAAGGCATGATTATCGGTTGCTCCTATACGTACAGCATACCGCATAAACCATTTCAGCATGGAAACCATTTTTAGGATCGTTGTATTGCGCAGATCAGAAGAACGGAGATAAGAGACAAAATCGGACATTCCGTGTTCATCCAGATCACTAAAAGTCAGGTCCGGATTGAATGCCGACAAATGCTTCTTCATCGTATCTACTTTCTGAATCGTTGCGTGTGACCAGCCATGAAGTGATCCTTCTTCTTTCTTGAATTTCTCAATCACATCAAAAAAGCTCATTGCATCGGGATCCTTCCCTCCGATCAATTCTTTGAATGCTTTCCGGAACTGATCCTTCGTAGGTACTTTTCGATCACGTTCGTAACGTGTGATCAGTTCATCGGCAGCCGTCTCAAACCTCCCTATTTCACGGTTAATGACAGATGCCGGTATCTTCTTTGTCCCATGCGTTGTATTATTCTTCACGCGTTGCGTATCAGGGTTCCATTTACTTATTTCCACACGATATCCCACATTGAAGGCAACAATGTCTTTGCCCCACTTCACCCGGAAGCGGATCTTCGCGTCTGGCTTTCCTTTCTCCTTATCGAGAACAAATATGTGATACCACCTGATCATATTTACATTAGTACCTGAATAAAAAGATATAGGTATATCTCGGCGGAGATGTGCTTATATCTCGGCAGAGATATACCTATGTAATTTCACTTGCCTATGCCGTCAATACGCTCGTTGGCGTTCCTTATCTCTTTCTCAGAATTAGAAATACGCATGTCGTGTACATCGCATGGACGGCTGTTCATGGCAGACAGACTTTTGTCTAACTTCGACAAACTGTCTTCATGTGATTTCAGCATGTGGCTTATGTCCTTCTCCCATACTGAAATCTTCCATATCACATACACTGATACGATTGTAGGTGCCAACCATGGGTAATTATCCAATATCCATTGCGTTATAGTTTCCATTGTTCGTTTGATGTATTTATTTTTTATTGAATATCAAATCCAACCCTTGGATACGATAAAAATCAAAACGAGTATCACTTGATATAAGAGGAATACGCTCTGTTATAGCTTGGGCTATAATAACATGATCAGACGGGTCTTTATGGCCTTGAACCTCATTTATAGACATCCCTGCATAAGTACGCATATGTTCGGGTTTTAATGGCAATATTTTCAAATAAAACTCATGTTCAATAGCATTAACCATCTCTTGAGGAGATTTCCACCGATTGGAGCATAGCCCTTTATTTCGATAGGCTACAATCAATTCCTTAACTGATTCAATGCTAATATAAAGTACAGCATTATAATCTTCTAACAAAGCAATCACATCCCTACTCAACGAATCAACATCTGTAGCTAGATACACAAAAATATTTGTATCCAGCAAATACCTTGTTCCTTTCATAATAGAAAAGCAGGATCGTTTACAATAAGACTTCCTTTCAGCTTTCTAGCAGCTTCTATGGTCTTATTTACTTTCTTCTTTACAACCGTTTTTGTGTCGCTTTTTAAAACGGTCTTTTTCGTTTTTATTTCTTTTGTTTCCATATACCTTCCTTTTATTTGGATTCAATTGTTCCCATTGTTCATTTATTCTTCTGTTGCTTTACTACATTAAAAATCTGAGCAACTTCGCGCAGATCGATTTTATAATCCTCATAAATCGGATTGAATGAGTGTACGGTAATGATACCTTTTTCAACATCGTGGTCTATAATCTGCTTCACAACGATACCTTCCGTTTTGTGTACAATTACAAAAGCATCCCACTGGTGGATGTGTAATTTACATTTCCAATAGTCCGGATTGATTTCACGACAAAGTAAAATATCACCTTGCTCGTAGCTATGCTTCAACCCGTCATCCATACTATCACCTTTTACTTCAAAGCTGATATATCTACCTTTATATTCCTTGTCGACTATCCATGGAATCTTTGGCAGCGTTTCTACGTATTCTTCATCAGCATAACCTGACATATACCCAGCATGGGCGTATTGGTTCACAAGAGGGACAAGCATAACGCTAGAATCGATGATCTTGCTTACGCTAGACTCCTCATTTGCATCCTTGCTATCTTTGTTCCATATTCCAACTCTTTTAACCTGCAAACCATCTGACAAATCAACAGAAAAATTTTCGTTTATCATTGTGCAAGAATCGCCTAAGAGCCATTCGTTATTAAAAATATTCCCAAACGTGTGATTCAGCCTCATTAAAAATTTTTCGGTTAAGTATTTCTTGTCTCCGGAAAATGCTTTGCTAACATTAACCCTGTTAGCAGACATTAATTCTGCAAGGTCCTTTTTTGTATGAATTTTGCCCGTACTTCTAAGATATTCATACGCTTCATTTAATTTTTGAACACTGCACATATCCGTTAAACACTTATTATTATACTACACTTAAAAAATACCAATATTTTGTAGTATATTTGTCATTGTAACAAGTTGCAGGTGTTACTCAGTCAAGATTCAACATTCCCGATTTTGGGATTATATATAAGTCTCGTAGTAGCTGCAACCTATTACGGGACTTTTTTATCAATACGTATAACGAAATGGAAGAGATGAAGCACATATCCAAAATAGAGGTTCAAATCCTCGAGTCCGAACATTGTATTTCCCGAATTGTCTATAAAGATGGGAAGCTAAAGTATAAGGACCTATGGGATACACGAATCGAACATCCAGACTATTGCGATCCTATACACCGGTTAGAACTATTCTTAAAAAACGAAGAACCACAATGCATTAATGGAGGATGTCGCTACGCTATGTATCGTGTATATCCTAGAAAAAGCACTTTCGAAAGCATCCTTAATGACGACTCCACAAAAGGCAGAATAATAAAAGCAATTATATATTTTCTGCTGACTGGCGTATTACCAACAGCTTTAGTATGGCTTGCCTTCTTCTTATTCTAAAATGACTTACTTACTTTCTCCCGGCTTTCTTTTCTTAATCGTTTCGTATATACGGTCGGTATGTTTTTTAGAAAACCAACTCATGATAGACAATACAACACCTATTAGCCCTAAGAAAGCGCATGAAGCTACAAAACACCCCTGTTTGAATTGAGTATCTAGCGTACATGTTAATATTGTTGTCAATAGAGTCAAGGAAGACGATAGACAAAACGAGGCTGACGCCAATTTTATTCCGCCATCATCTCCTTTCTTCAAATCGGCAAGCTCCAAGTCCGTAACCTCATAAATAACAATGCTCCCTATTGCTGCTCTTTCTATGACAGGAGGCTTATAGCCTGTGTTTCCTGATACGATTGCCTCTTCACCCATACGTAAATCAGATATTCTCCTTCAACCAGCGATCTACGCTTGCATCTAGATTCCATGCCGCGTCCAAGCTGGTCTTCATGATAAACATACGAAGATCTTTCCCGAAATCCCTAGAGATGTGAATTCTCACATTTTCACACATCCGTGAAAATGGTTGTTTGAGAACATATACATTTCCTACCAATTTCTTCCATTCCCCAATTGAAGACAGTACTTTTTCAAAATTCTGGATAGCCGACATGCTATTCAATTCGACGGCTATTAAAAAAACCTTGTCGTTCATATTTATATATTTTAGTAATATACAGTACAAACTGTTAAATAACCACAATATACTATCATATAGTAGTACAGCTATTGTATTACTAATTTAATGTAGTATATTTGCAAAGTAATCACAATACAACAACACAAAGATATAAATTATGAGAAATCAAACAAAGGAATTTGATGAAAACAAGATGAGTATGGCACTCATGGACTATTACGAGAACCTACCCAGTGCCTCCCATCCAAAAACTGAGTTCCTGATGGAACTGGCCAGACGTTGCCAGGTGGCAGTATCGACCACCCGATTCTGGGTAAAATACGGAATACTACCGAAGAACCCGGAGCACTTGAAGATCATCCAGGAGATGACTGGTATCGGCAAAGAAGAACTTATCAAACAATAATCAAGCCATGAAAGATATTGAGTTTTACATCTACGATTCAGAGCTGTGGTGTATCCATCCGGATGGCAGGAACGAACGGGTAAGCGAACAAGACAAAGACCTTATACAAGGAATCTTGCAGCGTATTCGTGAGCAATACCCGGATGCTTACAAAGCTTTGACCGAATGCTACCAAAAGAGCGCGCCAAACGTGCCTTACTTTCAGTATCTGATCGTCTCCAGGTTTATGAAATGCAACTTTGGGGCTCTAGATAATACGAAAAAAGATATTGATCGGAACGGACAGATGCACTTTGAACGCGTATCGTGTCCTCTAAGGGGAGAATGTCCTTACGAAGGACGCATCTGCAATCCCAAACTGAATACACGTCTGTCAGATGCAGAAATGCGTGTCATGAAGATGGTGTATGAAGGCTACTCTAACGAAGAAATATCTTCGGTACTCTACCTGTCACCTTATACGGTGAAGAATCATATCCGCTCTGTATATCAGAAGCTGGATATCCATGAGAAGGCAGAATTCATCAAGTATGCCCATACAAACGGAATGTTTCAGGAATAAAAATCAATAAACTATGTTACAACAAATTGGATTAGACATCAAAGAAGAAGACAGATGGCAATTCTTAACTGATAACGCTGATGATATTGAAAAAATTGGATATACACATCGCTTTACTCCAGAAGAATTGTCGCAAAAGAGAGAAGCATTGGCTGAGATTTCAATATCTATCAATGATATTGAAACAGAAAAAAAAGAAGCGATGGACCTCTTTAAAGAACGCCTAAAACCTCTTAACGAAGAAAAGCAAGAGATTTTAGATTGCATAAAGAAAGGATCTGAATTTGTGAAAGACGAAGAATGTGCCAAATTCATTTTTCATGAAGAAAAAATGGTTGGATTCTATAATAAGTTAGGTGAATTAGTTTACAGCCGTCCTATCATGCCACAAGAAATGCAGAAGAATTTTTTTAGTCTTAACCATAAAACAGGAACAGAATCATGAGTGAGAACAAAATCAATTTGGTTGTGCCGAAAGACTATAACGGTAAACCAATCGAAGTAGTATTGAGAGAAGGTAAAGCCCCTGTAGCTCTTGACCCGAAAGAACCGGTAAGAATTGCCATCAACGGAACAATAGACGCACTATACCGATGGATAGAAAAGCGTGTTGAACTGATTGACCAGAAGAAGGCCAACATCATCGTGAACCGTGATAGAATGGCGATGAGCCTAAGTATTAATGAAACTGACTACTACCAGACCAAGATATCCGGAGTGCTTCAGGAATCGAAAGAGATGGTTGAGTTCGGCATCAATACCGATAAAAAGTGGGAACCGATCAAACTATCTCAATTTTTCAAGATGCACCGTGCTTTCTTCAAGGATAAGTCAGAAAACATGATGCTGGTCTCCACTTTGAAGAATTTCAAGGCAAAAGTTAATCAGGACATTGAACGTAGTAAGGAAGAAAACGGCAGCAAAGTAGACAACTATTCTCAGGTAGTTGATTCCAACCTTCCTAAATCATTCAAGTTGAATATTCCTCTTTTCAAAGGATTCGACTGTGAAGAAATCGAGGTTGAAATCTATGCAGATGTAGATGGCCGTGACGTTTCCCTTTCTTTAGTTTCTGCTGGTGCGAATGAGGCCATTGAGGAATACAAGAATAAGGTGATTGACGAACAGCTCAAACACATTAGACTCATTGCTCCAGACATCGTAATTATTGAAATATAATGTTATGAATACAAGCACTCCCATCTGGCAGCTTACAGTCGGCGAGTTTATGGAGCTCATGCGCAGATGCCATGCTGACGTACAGCCGCCCAAAGAGACTGTATCACCCCATAAGCATGAGAGGCTGATACATGGCATTGACGGACTTGCCGAATTTCTTGGTATATCCAAGACTAAGGCAATGAGTTTGCGTAAATCTGGAGCAATAGACCAAGCCACTACACAGCTAGGCAGGAGGCTTGTATTTGATCCGGAAAAACTGATGAAGCTGTTGGAAGGTAAACGCGTCTGACAGCTGATAACGATAGAGATCTTTGACATTTTGGGGACAATACTGAATAGCAATCGAACAGGAGCCTGGTGGCGACGATCGTTCAGGGGCTATTCGGGACTACTTATGATGTGATACTATTTACTTATTGTATAATTTAACTTTTAACTTAGATATGAATATTGTCAGATTTTTAATCAGTATGATTATAGGTATCATCTTGATGGTGGCTATAGTGGCCTGTGCCGAATATTTCAGAGAGCATCATAACCTGCTTTACCTGGCAGGCATGGCCGGTTGTATATTCGCCCTTCCCAAGGTGATTGAGATATGATCTTTGCCGGACACAGTCCGGCACACGGGAGGAAAGGAAACCATTGTTTTAGTTTATGTTTAGATCATTATCGCTTCTTACCATTTTTGTAATATACATGTTTTACAGGGGTTCGATTCCCCTGCCTCCCACAATCATTTAAAATTTGATTCGCATGAAAAAGGAACTTGTTAGATGCAAAGATTGCGCCAATGGACGAACGCCTAAAGACATCGTCGTCAGGTGCATGGTGCTAGGTGTCGGCAAAGTAGCCAACGCCTATAGATATTGTGAAAAATTTTATCCGAAAGAAATTTCTAAAAGCAAAAAAGCATGAGTGCTTCGACGTCGTTTACACATGATGCCGACATGATCAGCGACAAGCGTATGCTGTGTATGGTGAATCAGCTCGGCATGGAAGGATATGGCATCTTCTGGGCTCTCCTGGAAATGCTATGCAAGGAAGACGAACATAAGCTTCCGATTGATACAATCCCTGCGCTTGCAGCGAGGTGGGAGACTTCTAAGGCCAAGGTAGAAACGGTCATCTCAAAATATGGCTTATTCGACATTGAGAACGGTGCTTTCTTTTATTCGCAGGAGCTTATCGATGACATTAAGGCTATCGATGATCGACTTCAAAAAAGAAAAAATTCGGCCATGAAAGCCATCAAAACAAGATGGGAAAAGCAGAAAATGTTGGCTGAAAAATCTACCGAAAACAACGATAAAAATGGAGAAAATAATACGTACGTAATACGAACGAATTACGAACGTAATACGAACGTATCAAATTCGTATAACAATAAAGAAATCAATAGTTTAGAAAATCAAAAAGATACTTTTTTACCGCAAAAAGTATCTTTCCCCCCTATAACCCCCCTATATAATATAAATAATAATAAAAATAATAACTGGGGTAAGATAGATAGGGGTGTGGGGGAAGGAAGAAAAAATAATACAAAACCTTTCGTCAAGCCTACTTTGGACGAGATAAAATCTCATATCGAAGAAAAGGGATTAGACATCGACGCTGAGATGTTTTACACCTACTACGAGAGCGTGGGCTGGATGATCGGTAAAAAACACATGAAGAACTGGCGTATGGCCATCATGACGTGGGTACGCCGCCAAAGAGGAGATTGGGATTATGGCAAGAGAAATACAGAACCGGCAGCGTCGCCATACGACGGATGCTTACACTAAACAGATCGAACAACAACATTCGGCCGAACGATATGTGATAGGTTGCCTGCTACTGGAATCGTCTGCTATCTGCCGAGTAGTAGAGATTTTACGAGACGATTGTTTCGCAGATCAGCGATTGAAACTGGTATATCAAGCAGTGAAGGATATTTGGAGAGATGGACAACAACCGGATATCATCTCAGTAACCAACCGCTTGTTACAAGCGGGCGATCTGGAAAACGCCGGTGGTGCTTACCAGATAAGTCAATACGCATCGAACGTAGGATCGACTACAAACCTGGAAGAACATGCGATGTTTATCAGGCAATGCTACACCTCGAGAAAACTTATGGAAGCTGGAGTAACGATCAGATCGCTCAGCATGGATACATCAGCCGATGTAGGAGACCAGGTTGCCAAAGCAATCCGTATCGTGGAAGACGTGATGAATGACATGGATTATTCCAACCCGATACGTACCATGGCAGAATCGACAGACAGGGCTTTGGCCGAGTATGAGAAACGAGAACGTATCAACCAAGAAGGAAAACCTTGGGGACTGCGGTCAGGGATCAGGATACTGGACAGATACCTACACGGATTCAAACCTGGGCAGTTGATCGTAGTCGGGGCGAGACCTGGAATGGGTAAGACTTCACTCCTACTCCATTTCGCCAAGTCGATAGCACAAGCCAACGAACGTGTGGCCATATTCTCGTTGGAGATGAATGATGTCTCACTGGCCAACCGTCTGTTACTGTCATGTACGGATATTGACCGGAATGCCTTCAAAGATGGCTGCCTTACTCCACAAGACAGAAACAAACTGATAGATGCTTCCGGATATCTGAGATCACTGCCTATCCACATTGATGAGACCCCTTCACTATCCATCCAGCAAATCAAAGTTAGATCGATGAATCTGAAACGAAAATCAGGTTTATCGGCTATCATGATCGATTACCTGCAGCTGATGAACATGAAAAGTGAAAACAGGAATTACAACCGAGAGCAAGAGATCGCCAATACAACCAAGCAGCTCAAACAACTTGCCAAGGAATTGGACGTTCCGGTAATCCTGTTAAGCCAGATGAACCGAAACATAGAGCAGAAACTGCAAGGAGGGAAGAAAACGACTTCGATCCCTATGCTGTCTGATCTTCGTGAATCAGGAGCCATTGAACAGGATGCCGATGTCGTACTACTCATTCACCGTCCGGAATATTACCAGGACACAGATGCCATCAAGGGTATTGGACTGATCAATATTGCCAAGCAAAGAGACGGATGTACCGGAAAAGTAGAATTCGCCTACTCGGAAGATATGACAAAGATTGGAGATTCACCTAAAAATGGCGGTGATCCGCTGTGATGAAATGGCAACAAAAGCAAATAAAAGAATCAGAAAATACGGTTGGTCGGGATATAACAAGAGATCGGAGAAGATGGAAGATCGCCCGAGAAGTAACGATTTATATCATACCAACCGATGGACCAGGGAAAGTAAAGCTTTCAGACATGAGCATCCACTATGCCAGGAATGCCTGAAAAATGAGATTTACACACCGTCTGAAGTAGTTGATCACATCATTCCGATTGCAGTGTGCGATGACTTCTGGGACCAATCGAACTGGCAAGCTCTATGCAGGAAATGCAATATCAAGAAAGGGAATAGGGATAAAAAATTGATCAATCATGAAAAAGCTATGGAGCGAAGTTGAACAGGAATTCTTCGACAACCTGGATGTCAAGGTTCGAAGCAAAATGACCTATCGCCGTCAGCTGAACGTGTTCAAGGTGTGGATTGTCACTACAGGAAGAAATATCAATTCGCTTAAAAGGTCAGATATTCTGGCCTATAAAAGCCATTTGATTTCGCAGGGAAAGGAAGCTGCCACTATTGACACCTACCTTACGATTCTTCGCCTGTTCTATCAGTTCATCGAAGAATATGGCTATGGAGAGAATATTGCAGCCGATATCAAGTACAAGCGCAAAGCGAAAGGTTACCGGAAAGAACACCTCACTCAGGAAGAAGTCAACAAGCTTCTTAATTCAATCGACCGAAACAAGATCATTGGACTACGTGACTACACAATGGTGTTCCTGATGTTGACCACGGGCCTGAGATGTACAGAGGTGAATAACCTTTCGGTTTGCGACCTTCAGAAAGAAGATGGATACAACTATCTTCTGGTAAAGCGAAAAGGTTACGATCAAAAGAGCACCAAGTTTGGCATCACACAGCATTTAGCTGACATGATAACAGACTACCTCACTCAGCGTGGCGTAGAAGAAGACAACGAACCGATGTTCCCTTCTAGGTTTCACGAGCGGATGAAGGACATGAGCGTTAGCAGGCATATATGCCAACTGATGCGTAACGCGGGTATCGAGTCCAAGAAGAAGACGGCACATAGCCTCAGGCACACGGCTGCTGTACGGGCTATCGAGGCAAACGTTCCCATCCGTCAAGTACAGATCATGCTTGGCCATACAGACGTGAAGACAACCGAGCTTTATATAGGCTCTATAGACGCAGAAATGAGATTGCGTAACCCAGTAGTCCAAGTCTTGGAAGAAATTGCATTAAACGGGAAAGAAACGGGCAAATAGAGCATGATTCAGGTAATAAAACATTACCAAATAGAATAAGTAAGAAAATTATATGCTGTTAATAAATATTAAATTAGATATGATTGCAAATTATGGACAAATAACGAACGGTCGCTCCACTCACCTGAATTTATGCGGGAACCGGGAGGGGGCATTCAATCTCTGGGCCAATAAGCTCAAGACCACGCCACGACCTTCGCGTCCGTGCGTGCAAAATTGGAGGAATTATGAGCAGGGGTAGAAAACCGATTCCAGACGAATTGAAGATCCTGCGCGGAACGGATCAGCCATGTAGAATGAGTGGGAAGACGAATGTAGTTGATAAGATTACAGACATCAAACAGATTACTTCATGCTCAAAGTTGAAAATGTTGCCGACAAAAAGGGCAAAGGACATTTTCAAACAGAAGGCAAACCAACTGATTGCACTCAATGTACTTACGGAGCTCGATCTGGAGCAGCTTGCCGTTTATGCAAACTCTCTTGATCTGGTATTTGACTGTCTGGAAGGAATGAGGGAGCCTGCCATTCCTAAGTACGACAAGGAAGGAAATTTAACGGGTTATGTTGCCCCACCTGAATTGGCATTATATCGGCAAATGGTAGAGATCGTGAATAAAATCGGTTCCGATTTTGGTTTTTCTCCGATATCAAGACAGAGGATTAACACGGGCCCTATGGAAAAAGAAGAAACAATTGAAGATTTATTGGGTTGATTATGGCTAAGAAAGGATTGACAAAAGGTGAAGAATACCGACTGAAAGCTCTGTCATACATTGACAGGGTAATGTCAGGGGAACGACCGGCAGGGAAATATGAACGTCTGGCGGTAGAAAGACACCTGAATGATTTGAAGATGGCCATGGAAAAGGGCATCTATTTCGATGACGCAGCGGCAAGGAGATACCTGTCTTTCTGCCAACTCATCAAGCATTTTGAAGGAGAATGGGCTGGCCAGGAATTTGTGCCAGAAGACTGGCAGTGCTTTATTCTGTACAGCATATTCGGGTGGAAGACGAAGGACGGTGTACGCAGATTCCGTTATGCTGCTGTGGAAGTTCCGCGTAAGAACGGAAAGACTACACTAGCAGCCATCATTGCGCTGATCGGTATGATCGCCGATGGAGAAAACGGTGCCCAGGTATATTCTGCAGCTGTGGATAAGGACCAAGCAGGAATCTGTTGGAACGCGGCCGGACAAATGATTGCAAGAAGTAAGAGACTTAGCAAGGTATGCAAAGTATGGAAGACTTCCATCACGTATGAAGAGACAGCTTCTTTCTACAAGCCTCTATCCAAGGAGACGAAAAACAAGGATGGTTTGAACCCTCACTTCGCCATCTGTGATGAGATGCACGCATGGCCTACGGATGATATCTACAACCTGATCACATCCGGTATGGGTGCCAGGAAGCAGCCACTTATCTTCATTATCACGACGGCAGGATTCAACAAAGAATCACCCTACTTCAAGATGCGCAAGGTATATATCGACATTCTCGAGGGCGTGAAAACGGATGAGAATACATTCGCCATCATATACTGCCCGGATGAAGGCGATGACTGGCACGACAGAGCCACCTGGTATAAGGCGTCGCCCAACTTGGGTGTGTCTGTGAAAGAATCGTTCATGGAGATCGAGTACCAGAACGCCATCAACAAAGGCGGGACACATGAGGTATCATTCAAGACGAAGAACCTCAATATGTGGGTGGATGCTCCTGATGTATGGATCAGTGACGACCTGGTAGTACGCTGTGATCATGGTACCACAGACGACATGCTGGATGGGCAGAAATGCTGGGGCGCGATAGACCTTGCCTCGCACATGGATATCAATGCCCTCGCCCTCTATTTCCCTGAGCTGGAGCATCCGGCCATGAAGTTTTTCTTCTGGATTCCGGAGGCTAAGGTGAAAGAAAAGGAAGACCGCGTGGATTACCGTACCTGGGTGAGCGAGGGATGGGTCAAGATAACACCCGGCAATGTGATCGACATCAACTACTTTGTGAGGGACGTGTCTGAAATATTGCTTCGATACAATATGCAGTCGCTTGCATTCGACCCAGCCAAGGCTTATCACGGGGTCATACAGGGTCTGATGGCAGAGGGGTTTGACGACATCCTGGATGAATTCAACCAGAGCATGCGTAACATGAGCGAACCCACCAAGGAACTGGAATCGCTTGTGGCCTCCGGAAAGCTCGACCTGATGCAGAACCCCGTTATCCGGTGGATGTTCCGCAACGTGGCTATCTATCGAGATGCCAACGAAAACATCAAGATCGACAAGAAGCGGAGCTCTGAGAAGGTGGACGGTTGCGTGGCTGCAGCCATGGCCATCGGAACGAACATGTCTTACGAAGACAACGACATATCCAATGTGGGTGTGGCGTATGTATCAATGAAGTAATTAAAACAGAAAGAATATGAGTTGTCAAAAACAAATGATCAGTATCGAGCCGCCAAAGTATGGCGATCGTACCGAAGTTTTCTACGTAAGCAATTACCGATGTCCGGTATGCAATGGTATCGGTGCATTCATGTCGGACCTGCATGCCGGCAAGCCGGATATCTGCGATCATTGTGACGGAACCGGTAAGGTAAAAGCAAAAGTGACAATTGAATGGACTCCCGACAGGGATTGATTTAAAATTTGATTAAAAAGATAGTATTATGAGCTACAACAAAATTCATTTGATTGGTTTCGCCGGGAAAGACGCGCAGATATACGATTTTCCTGATGGAAGCAGGGTGGCCAGTTTTACATTGGCTACGACAGAAAGAGGATACACGACTGCATCGGGAGCAACAGTTCCCGAACAGACACAATGGCACAACATCGTATGCCGAGGAAACAGTTGTTCTTTTGCCGAAAAACATGTCAAGAAAGGGGCTGGTTTGTCGGTTGAAGGCAAACTGAAATACAGAAGATACACCACTGCATCTGGTGCTGAGATAACAGTCGCCGAGATCTATGCCGAAAAGGTGGAATTCTTTAGTTTTGGTAAAAAGAAAGAGTAAAGTTTCACTTCAAAAGATAAATATCAATCCAATGAAAATAAAGGAGTTTAATGAGAAAGTATGCATAGGATCGGAAGTCGTGTTTGAGGGAAAAGTACGCCAGGTGAGAGATATCAACCGGAAGACACACGAGGCGTCACTTGGAAGATCCGAACTGTGGGTTCGATGCTCGGAATTCGAGCCATACTACGGCGGCGAAGTTCCGCCGTATGTTGCAGACAAAGAACCGCCAGTCAGGATGGGAAGGCCTCCGAAACCGGTCATAGCCATATTCGAGGACGGGCGAAGAGTTTTTTACCAGACAACGAAAGAAGCTGCCAAGGAGCTGAAGGTAGGACTAAGAACCATCCAAATGGTACTCGGCGGGAAACAGAAAACAGCCCGTGGCATCCGCTTTCAGAGGTGATAAGAAAGGAAGGATTGTAAAATCTTTACAGCTTCTTCTTTGATTTACAACAAAAAATGCTACCTTTGCCCCGTAAACTATTAACAGCCCATGATATTTAACACCGTATGATGGGCATTTATACAACGAAAATGGGAGACATGCTAAAGAAAACAAGCCTTTTCTTGATATTCATGGAAGGCGTTTTGTTTTTCTTCACCTTAGGGAAGAACCCTATCAAAGAATATGACAAGAAGTTCAGGAAGAAAACAGATGCCGAACGAATTGCTCAAGACTGGCGTAATGTAGGAAATGATATCCGGACTGCTTATGAAAAATACAAGGAACAAACCAAGTAACATGTAAATAACAAAAGTTTTCTATCTAACTCAAAGCGGGAACAGACAAAAATCTTTCCCGCTTTTTCTTTGCATTCTACAAAATTTGGGTATCTTTGCGGTGCGACACATATATACAGGCACTGCAAGAGCGCAGGCTAAGAGATAATAGAAGGCATAGGCAGTTCTATTATAATCCGTTACATATATCTCTGATGTATGTGTGTGTCGCAACTTAGGATTATATAGAGCTGCTTTTTTTGTTTCATTCATCTAAATGCGACACACAGATGAAAGAATTAAATTTATTCCAAGCTCAGGAACAAAACGAGCAATTAGTTACGGTTGAAAACGACCAAGTAGTAACCACCTCTCTAAGAGTTGCTGAACACTTCGGCAAAAGACATTGCGAAGTTCTAAGATTGATTAACACGTTAGAGTGTAGCGATTTATTCAGAGCACGCAATTTTGCGTTATCTTACTACGAACGCAAAAACGGGAACATCACAAGATCCTATCCGATGTATTATCTGACCCGCGATGGCTTCACCTTCCTCGCCATGGGCTTTACCGGCAAAGTAGCAGCCCGATTCAAGGAGGCCTACATCAACGCCTTCAACGACATGGAAGCGATGCTCCGCAGCAGCCAGACAACCGAGTATGCCAAGCAGCTGCTCAAAACGAAGGTCGAGGCCTTCAACCAGCGGATCAGGCAGAGCATAGAAATAGGCCGCAAACGCCACGGTATCTACTACGGTCCATGCGGCAACATGCTGCCCACACTCCCCTTCCATGACGATGTGGACCTGGAAAGCAACCTGAACAACCTGCTTTCGTTCGTCAACAACTCGTACCTCGAAAGCATGTACTTCATCTCAGAGATGTCACGCCGCGAAGAAGAACTGCAAGAACTGAAGAAGATCATCGCGCGGTTCACCCGCGAGATACAATCGAAGATAAAGATCTATTAATAGGATCTGCAAGAAACGACATAGGTATATCTCTTACGAGATACTACTATATCTCCACCGAGATATACCTATATCGTCTTGGAGATATAGGTATGTAAATTTAAACAGATAAGGATATGAAACGTAGATATAATGAGGCTTATTTCCGATATCTATTCCGTAAATTCCCATTTGACCGGAACTGGTTCGGTGAAGGCTATTGCAAAAAGAACCCGATTAAAGGGTATAAGATTAAAACAATATTTGAATTGAAATAATATGTATGGATAAAATTGGCTTAATGTCAGTTGACAGCAACTATCCTAACCTTGCACTCATGAAGATAAGTGCATTTCATAAACAAAATGGGAATAATGTTGAATGGTACAATCCTTTCGATAATTACGATAAATTATATATGGCAAAAGTATTTACGTTCACACCTGATTACAAATACTTCATTTCTAACATAAAAGGAGAAGTTATTCGAGGTGGTACAGGATATGATATTCATTCTTGTTTGCCAAAAGAAATTGATTGTATTCAGCCTGATTATTCAATTTATCCTTCGATAGACAAGCGCACTGCATACGGTTTCCTGACACGTGGATGTCCTAACAAATGCAAATGGTGCGTAGTTCCTCTGAAAGAAGGGAATATTAGACCATATATGGATGTAGAGGAGATATCCATTAAAGGGAGAAAAAATCTTATACTGATGGATAATAATATTCTGGCTTCTGATTACGGGTTGCAACAGATCGAAAAGATTGTACGTTTAGGTCTGAAAGTTGACTTTAATCAAGGACTGGATGCAAGGTTAGTTACTGAGGATATAGCTAAACTACTAGCTAAAGTAAAATGGATAAAACGCATACGATTCGGATGCGACACACAAGGTCAGATAGCAGAATGTGAACGAGCCATCTCTCTGATAGATAAATATGGTTATCATGGTGAATATTTCTTCTACTGCATTTTGCTTGACGATTTTAAAGAATCATTTAGCAGAGTAAATCATTGGAGGGATAAAGGGAAAAAATTTTTGCCCCATTGCCAGCCTTATAGAGATCTTAATAATCCACGTCAAATAATACCACAATGGCAAAAAGATTTGGCTTCGTGGGCGGACAAGAAGTGGGTATTTCGGTCTTGTGAATTTAAGGATTTTGAACCGAGAAAAGGATTTAAATGCAAAGAATATTTTATATGAATACAGAAGAAAAGGTGATGGCCATTATCCATCGATACGACAGCGATGCCAAAGTTGACGATCAGCTGAAAGATGATTTGATGTTTGACTCGCTCGACATGGTAGAAACAGCCATGTCTGTAGAGAAAGAGTTTAGTATTTCCATCACAGATGAAGAGATGGAAGACCCGATGTGGGATACTGCAACCGTACAGGATCTGATTGATTTTGTTAAAGGGAAAATGGAGGAACTTGGTTAAGAATAATGAATAATAAAGCACGTAAACACCAGCAGTAAAGAGTATCGTACGAAGTGGAACTGAATGCAGACTTCGATAAACAGTTAAGACACCACCTCTTAGTGTAAATCTTGCTTGCGTCTGTGGTACGAGTTACAAGGTTGAAACAGTAGTATCTAAAAATCGTACGAGCTGGAAATGCGTGCATCAAAAACATGAATTGTGACAAAAGAAGAACTGAAAAAGATACCATTTAGAATGGTTAGCCATTTAAGTATGGAGGATGAGCACTGCAGCACGTATAAAGCTGTGCATCCATTCCTGGATTTGGGCATGTGCATACATCAACCATACAAAGACGGAGTTCCGAAAGGGAAGAGTTATACGCATTACATGTGGAACGGTAAAGTGTATAAATCTTTGGAGAAACTTTTGGATGCAATGAATCAGATTTGAAATAAAATGGCAAAGATTCTACGAGAATCCAAAATTGGCTTCTCGTTCTATTTACATGCGCTCAATAATGGGAAGGTTTGCATCGGCAGGCCTTCCCTTTTTTATGCTTCTTAACAATCCAATAGTTAAACAATCATAACACAAAAAAGAGAAGCAAATAGTCTGAAAAACTATACGCCAAACGCCAAAAACACCTATATGATATTAGATGGTATAAACCACTCTGCAAATCATCCTAAAACATATCAAACAATACATTAATACTCTAATAATAACGTTATTGCAATAACAAACGGGGTAAATGTTAAAGCCCTTGACAACCCTCTCTCCTATTCCCTATCTTTGACCGAAACAGTTAAAGGATGAATATCATATCTAAGTTAAAATCGGCATTCCGCACAGCGTCTTTCCGGTCGGGAGGATATACGAAAAGGTATTCTTTCGACTCGATGGGCGGCGGATTGCCACCCCAAAATCCGAACAGCTGGCTAAGCGGCATATCGGTAAACCGGGCGATGCACTTCACCGCCGTATATGCGGCAATCAAATTGAGAAGCAACACGATTGCATCATTGCCGAAACTGGTTTGCGACATACAACCCGGAAAAGGAAGAAACCTAGCCACGCGACATGCCGTATATCAACTGCTACACTATCGCCCAAACCGATATATGAACCCATTTTCTTTCTGGAACTTCGTGAACACTTGTGTTGACGGGTGGGGAAACAGTTACGTAATCATTGTAAGACGAAATGGAGAACCGGTGGAATTGCTGCCGGTTCATCCTTCGCTTGTAACGATACAGATTGTATCGGGGAAGAAGCTGTACCTGATAGCCGGGACCAAATATTGGGACGGAACTTACACGGATGAAGATGTGATGCACTTCTACAACTACTCGATAGACGGAATACAGGGAGTCAACCCGATTGTGTACAATGCCGATTCAATCCGTACAGGAATCGGAGCACAACAGTATGGCAACGAACTGTATGAGGGGGCAGGCAACATCAACGCCGTACTGGAAACAGACCAGATGATGACGCCTGATAAAATAGCTATTTTCCAGAAAAATTTCCAGGATTCGAAAGCGTTGGGATTTCCCGTATTGACACATGGGGTGAAGTGGAAGACCACCAATCTGTCGCCCGAAGCGGCGCAAATGCTGGAGACGCGCACCTTCGCCCTTCAGGACATTTGCCGCATATTCTCTGTTCCGCCGCACCTGATTGGCGACTTGAGCCGATCTACTTTCAGCAACATCGAGCACCAGGATATCGAGTTCGCCAAGCACTGCATCCGCCCCATCGTTGAGATGTACGAGTATGAAATGGACCGGAAACTATTCTTTGGATCGGAGCGTGGAGAGATGGAAGTACGATTCAACATGGACGCCCTACTCCGTGGAGACATGCAAGCTAGAAAGGACTTCTACGCATCTGCCATCACCAACGGATGGATGAGCCGCAATGAAGTCCGAGAAATGGAAGACATGAATCCGAAAGACGGACTGGATGAAATGCTGTATCCAGGCAATGAAGTGGTAGTAGGCAAAGAACATCTATTCAATAACACTAAAAACAAAGACGACAAGCATGAACAGACAGCAGGCAATTAAAACCCGTACGATCCCATTCGTATTCAGCGATGAAACGAGGGACAGTTACGGGACGGTGCTTCCAGTGAAAGGATGGGATCTATCCACCTTCAACAAGATGGGCGTGGCATTGTACAACCATAGCTCTTTTGGTAGTGACCCGGATAATGTGATCGGAACGGCCCGCGCCTGGGTGGAAGGCAACAAGCTGATTGGGGAGATTACCTTCGAAAAGGAAGATATCAATCCCAAGGCAGAGAAGGTATTCCAGAAAGTACTGGCAGGGACAATCAAGGGATGCTCGGTTGGATTCCGCACGATGGAACGTGGCGAATGGGGAAAAGGTGAAGAAGCCTACGACGGAAAGAAGCCAACCTACTATTACGGACGCCGCTCGCTGCTGGAAATATCGGTCACTCCTATCCCAGCCAATCCGAACGCCAAAGTCCGTTCGGTACACGCACAGCAAGAAGATGCAGAGCCTACCGGCGAGATGGAATACCTGGTAGGAGAAGTCCGCTCGTTCGATCCTGACACGGAAGGTGACGAAGAAGAACAGAGACAAGCGGAAGCCGAAAAGGAATCGGCCCTGTTACGCGCCAACGTAGCAATGGCTCAGGCAGATGCTTTAATGGCTATGTCTTAAACAGATTGTTTAACCCCTAATAATAAAGCGATGAGAGAAAGAAAGGACATCGAAAGAGACCTGGCGCAAGCCAGAGCAAACCTCGAGGCCGTTACGACCCGGGAAGGTGCAACCGCCGAAGAGATCCGTACAGCGACCGAAGCCGTGCAGCGATTGACTGCTGAACTGAACGCCAAGATCGTTGAGATCGCGGCTGAGAAGGCACAGGCAGAAGCACAGCAGCGTAGCAATGACAGATCACTGAATCAGCTGAACCAAAGATTCAGCATGGTGAAATTCATTCGCCAATCCATGCCCGGTCAGGTGATGGACGGTGCAGAAGAAGAAGTTCGACAGATGGGTGTACAGGAAGCCCGTACATTGGGATTGAATATTACAGGATCATACATTCCATTGGCAGTAATGGAAGGCAGAGCATTCACAGGTCAGAACGCCACAACACCTGGAGACGGCGGACATCTGATTGAAAGCGAATTGAAGTATCAAGAAGAATTGCGCAAGCGCATGGTTCTGTCTAGTATGGGAACCCAAGTGATTGGTGGATTGACCGGTAACATTACACTGGTAAAAGGTAAGCCGGTCAGTGCAAGTTGGGAACAGGAAAACTCAGCCGTCGCAGCTCAAAAGAAGGCTTTCACATCAGAATCCATTTCACCCAAAAGACTGGCAATGCAAATGGGTATCAGCAAGCAGTTGTTGATACAGTCATCATTGGACGTTGAGCGCATGGTAATGAATGATATTTTGGCTGCTCACTCTGAAGCACTGGAAGATGCGGCTGTCAATGGCGACGGATCTTCTAATAAACCGACAGGTATCCTGAATGTATCCGGAACAAAGACCGTTGAACTGGGAACAGATGGCAAGATTCCGACATTCGCCGATATGGTATTTATGGAAACCGAGTTAGCTTCGTTGAATGCGGATCTTGGAAGACTGGCCTATCTGACCAACCCGAAGGTTCGCGGTCTATTCAAGACCACACTTATGTCTGCCGGTGTAGGTGGTTATGTCTGGCAGAACAACGAGGTTAACGGATTCCCAGCATACGCTTCGAATTTTGTTCCGAGCAACCTGACAAAGGGATCAGCTTCGGAAAAATGTTCGGCTATCGTATTCGGTAACTGGAACGACCTGCAGATCCTTGGCTGGGGCGGTATGGATATCATTGTTGACCCATATACATTGGCTGACGAAGGAGCTGTCCGTATAATCATGAACACGTTCCACAATGTATTCGTTCCACGCCCAGAATCGTTCGTATTGATCAAAGACGCGCTGGTGACAGCCTAACCCATTTATTGAGATATGAAGATTCAGTTTATCAAATCGGCAGCAGGCTTTGCATACTCAGCGGGTATGCAGGCCGACCTGCCTGAAGAAAAGGTGAAGCCATTGATCGAACAGGGCTTTGCTTTTCCGATCGAACAACTCAAAGAGCCGGAATCGGACCTTCCGGAAGACTTCCCTGCACGGGAAATCCTGATCAAGGAAGGGCTGGTGACGATGACTGATGTGATGGCAGCCAAAGAAACTCTGACCGATATCAAAGGTATTGGCGAGAAGACTAAAGCAGAAATTGTTGAACGATTAACGGAATGAGTTTATGGAGTTGCAGGATTTACCGATCACGACAGACGACCTGAGAAAGCATTTACGTATGCCTGTATCGCCCGACCTGGAAGATCAGCTGCGTGATGCCCTGATGGCAGGCGCAGAATGGGTTGAAAACTATTCCGGAAGGAAGTTGGAAACCTATCCAGAATTACCCTGGCAAATTCGGGCTGCCATCCTGATGCAAGCCGCTTCCATCTTCGAGAATCCTGCGAATATGGTACAAGAACGGGTAACAGCAGCCGAAAGGCTGGCCGACCCCCTAATATGGCAATCATGGCAGGAAAAGATTACAACTTAGGAAGATTTACCGAAGACGCGGAGTTCCTCAGACCCATTCAGGTAGAAACGGCTACCGGCGAAAGGGAAACGACCTACGATACGTCGGTAAAACGACTGTGTGAGGTGAATGACGTTGTTTTGAAGGCAGACGAATCGCAAGACGCTCTTCCGGAAGAACAAACCCTGCTGCTAAAAACATGGAGCGTCGCAGGTGCTTCGAACGACTGGAGGATAAAATACGGTGATGTTGTATATGACATTATCCGGATTGAACGACAATTAAGAGGTATCACTTTCTATTATCTGAGGAGGACCGATCAATGCAACGAATAAACGAAGCTTTCTATTCCATGCTCCGCCAATGGATACCGGAAGGTACTGAAATATACCCTACCATTGCGGCTGAGAACGCAAAGTACCCATATTGCGTTACCAACATGAACGGATTTACCGTGAGAAGTACCAAAATGGGGGTCGTTGGGTATGTATTCAGTTACGAGATCAACATCTGGGGATGCGCTTTCAACCAGGTGGACCGTATCGCCACGAAGGTCATGTCGGAGGCAGAGGCGTTTGAAGAAGTCCGTTTCGATGACCCTCCTGGAAGGATGACGGTAATGATCACCGACGGCGTGTCCGACTATACGCAGGGCGGATTCGTGCAGGCCCTGAAATTCAGTGTAAAATATGATGGAGGGGCAACATGAATAAAACTTCTGCAAGGATAGACGACACTTCTATGGTTGTTTTCTTAAACAAACTGGAAGACAAGAAATTCAACAACGCATGTCTTTCCGGCATACGAGAAGGAATGAAGATCCTGGCTAAAAAGACAACCGATAACTTCAAATCCAAAAGAAGGGGTTTCAAGCAAAGAAAGGTGTGGAACCCAAGGAAACGGAAAATGAAGATCCTGAAAGTGGCAACAATTGTGGTAAACCGAAAGGTGAACACGGTTAAAGTACATATCCTGGCCGATTACCGGGTGAAATGGATGGAAACCGGCACGGATGAAAGAACAGTGAAACACTGGTTCGGAGGCTGGAAAAGCCATTCGGTTGGTTCGGTAAAGCCTGAATACTTCTTCAAACGTGCTCAGGAGGAGGTCAAAGACCAAGTAAATGAAAAAGCGACGGCAGAGATTACACGTAGAATCAATAGGCTAATTTAAATCAAATCATCATTATGGCAAGACAAAAAGGAGATTACATCGAGGGAAGAGACCTCATGGTGTTCGTTGACACACCAGGCGGAAGCGGTGAACCGACTTGGACCAAGACGGCGGCTGCCACCAGCCACACGATCTCGTACAGTGCCGAGACCAAGGAACGTGTGACGAAAGACACCGAGAACGGGGCATTCAGCCAGAAATCCGTCACCAAGCTGTCGGTTTCTATCAGCGTGGAAGCACTTACCACGTACCAGGCTGACTGTGGTTTCAAATCTTTGTTGAAGATGTTCAAAGGACGCAAGCCAGTGAAACTGAAATACGGTTTTACTACCGATGAAGGGACGGAAGAGTACGAAGAGGGACTGTTCGTCATCACCAGCCTCGAAGAGAGCAGCCCGGCAGATGACGACGCTACCTACTCAGCCACGTTCGAGAATACCGGCAACGTGGAGACCAAGACAGGAGATGCTTAAATTTAGGTAGGTATATCTCGACCGAGATATAAGCACATCTCCGCCGAGATATACCTATATCTCGGCGGCGATATAGGTATGTAAAAAAACAAGAAAAAAGAATATGAAGAAAATCAAGATCCAAGGAAAAGAATATCCGGTACGCCTGACAATCGGCGCGATGGTGGCCTACAAGCGCGATACCGGCGAGGACTTCACCCAGTTCCGGGGCGATGACATGGAGAAGCTGGGGTGCATCATCTTCCACGCTGTGCGGACGGCCTGCAAGTCGGACGGCGTGGCCTTCCCCTTCGACAAGCCTGACGACATGATCGACTACATCGACATGGACCAGGCGACGGCAGCCCTCGGACTGGCAGCCGGGCAGGAAGGCGTACAGGACGCAAAAAAAAACTGACGGTTACAGAATTGATTGGCTTTGCGGCGGGTGTCGTGGGAATCCCTCCGGCGGACATCTATCCCATGGACATGGAAACCCTCGACGCCGCCATCCGCGCCTGGAACGAGCAGGAAGAGCAACGCTACCGCACCTCGTGGGAACAGACCCGCTTCCTGGCGCATTGCCTCCTGACTCCCTACTCGAAGAAGAAGCTCCGGGCGGAAGACATCATCCGTTTTCCGTGGGAGAGCGGACGGAAGAAGGCAAAAGAAAAGCCCCACCGGTTGTCGCCGGAAGAGCTTCGCAAATTGGAGGAGCGGTTAGGCGTTTAACGCCAGCCACCCTACTTTTCATCTTCTTCCTGTTCCGGATCCTGGCACCTGCAATCGTTGTCTCCCAGATGACAGATTCCGTAAACGACAAGGCACGTAAAGACAAACACGATCCCTGTTATGACCTCTATACTCATAAGTCTAATTAATTAGTTGCTGCGAAGATAATGAATAATTTAGTATATACCATCCAACTTGACGCGAAAGGCAAGCTGCTGCCAGAGCTGAAGATAATCCGTCAGCAGATGGACGGTGTGACGCAATCCACCAAGAAAGCGAACGGGATGTTCTCGAAGATGCAGACCATTTGTTCGCGGATGAAAAACTTGGAACTTGCTTCGTGGGCTGAAAACGTAAGGAACGCCTTCGATGGGTTGTCTTCCCTGTCGGAATCGGGCGTAGGTTTCCAGCAGAGCATGGCGGACCTGCAAGCCATCACCGGGATCGTGGGGAAAGACCTGCAAACCATCAGCCAGGCGGCACGCGAGACGGGCAAACAGTCCGGCTTGGGTGCGAAAGGGGCGGTTGATGCCTTCACCTTATTGGCTTCGCAGATACAGATCGACAAGATCGGGCTGCAAGGACTGATGCAGCTGCAGAAAGAGACCATCACGCTGGCACAGGCCGGCGGACTGGAGATGGCAGACGCGGCAACGGCCATGGCTGCCACCATCAACCAGTTCGGACTGGAAGCATCGGAGGCGAACCGGGTGATCAACGTGCTGGCAGCAGGCTCGAAATACGGGGCAGCCGAAGTTGCAGATCTGGCACAGTCGTTCAAGGTGTCGGGTGCAACGGCGGCGGCTGCCGGACTGTCGGTCGAACAGACAGCCGGGGCGATCGAGGTACTCTCGCAGATGAACCTGAAAGGGGCGGAAGCCGGGACAGCCTTGCGCAACATCATCCTGAAACTGCAAACCACCTTGGGCGTTGACCTCTCCAACGTGGGACTGGCCAAGGCTCTCGACGGACTGAAACCGAAACTACAAGACACAACCTATCTCGCCAAGGTGTTTGGGGCGGAAAACATAGCCGCCGCCCAATACCTGATCACGAACGCGCAGGCAGTCGACGAGATGACAGCCGCCGTTACCGGATCGAACGTGGCACAGGAGCAGGCAGCCATCCGCACCGACACCGTGGCCGAGAAGATGAAACAGATACAGGCGCGTATCGACGACATGAAGATTTCCATCTTCGAAATGAGCGGCGGGTTGACCGGTTACGCATCCGCCCTTGGCGATACTGGGGTGATGATCTCGCAGATGATACCGTTGATGTCGTTGCTGAAAAGCGGCGTGTTGAAGCTGACAACCGTACTTGGCGGTCTGGCTGTGGCATGTGGTCCGAAGCTGGCGTCAGGCTTCAAGATTGCCTATGCAGCCATGTCTGCCTTTTCTTTCCAGGCGAAATACTGGATCGCCACCACGCTATTGGAGATCCCTTCCAAGATCATGTTGGTCGTCAAGTCGCTGACGGCACTCCGTGTAGCAACGGTAGCCGCCACCGTCAAGCAATGGGCGTTGAACGTTGCCATGTATGCCAATCCGATCGGGTTGATCGTAGCAGCCATAGCCGCCCTTGTTGCAGGACTGGTAATAGCCTACAAGAAGCTGGAAGGATTCCGGAACTTGGTGCATAAGCTATGGGAAGACCTGAAGGTGGTGCTTTCCATCACGAAGCCGGTATCGAAAGGACTGGGCGAGGTGGCATCAGCAGGAAATAAACGGGTGGATGTGAAAGGTTCGGTCAATATCACCAATGTAGAAGAGACGAACAAGAGCCTGCGAACCCTGCAAGGGCGTGTTGACGACCTGAAGAAGTCGTTCGATCCGAACCGTATGTGGAACTCACTCGGCATACCACGGGATGTACAGGAATCTCCAGCAGGTACAGCAACAGGAAACAAATCCAAATCCGGCACCGGGGAAGCCTTGAACACCATAGCCGGATTGCAGAAGAAGATCCAAGAACTGAAAGAGCTACAGGAAAAATCATCCGTGCAGAATGCGATCAACCTGCAAAAGGAAATAGACTTGTACCAGAAGAAGCTCGACCTGATCAACCTGCAGATCGCCAAAGGCGTGGCAGGGAATTTGGCAGACAGCAAATACAAGGATACGATCTCATCGTCTGTCGCGACATTACCGGTACCGGAAAAGATCAGTATTCCTGTTGAGTTCGACAAGGCTACCCTTTCGCGCTCTTTCCAGATCATGAAGCAGCAGTTTTCTGATTCCATCAAGGAAATCGAGATTACCGGTGAACAGATAGGTGGCATCCTGACCGGTTCTATCCAGCAATTCGCCTCTGGACTGGGTGAAGCCGTCGCTTCCGGAAACGGGCTGGAAGTATTCAAATCCATGCTGACTGGGTTGATGGATATGCTGAGCCAGTTCGGTGCGGCGTTAATAGCAGCCGGTACGGCTACGCTCGCCTTCAAATCCATGTTTGCCAACCCGATTGCGGCTATCATTACAGGTACAGCACTGGTAGCTGCCACCGCAGCAGCCAAGGCAGCCCTACAGAATGCCACCGCCTTCGCCAACGGTGGCATCGTCAGTGGTCCGACATTGGCTTTGGTGGGTGAATATTCCGGGGCACGAAACAACCCGGAGGTAATCGCCCCGCTGGATAAGCTCCGGTCGATGATCGAACCGGCACGGCTGTCGTTCGATAGCCTTTATCTGGAAACCAAGGTGCGTGGGAAGGATCTCTACGTAGCCTTGCAGGGTGTGGAACGTAAAAACGGACGGACACGATGAGCATGAACTTACGATACAGATATGGCTTCTACAGCTATAAGGATGTGCTGTATGAGGTGGATATTTACCAGGAAGGCTTTTCGGGCGAAGTGCAACAAGTAGGCTATGGCGAGTCACCTGTCGAGATCGAATGGCAAGAGACCGACAAACTCGAGCCCGTACAGAGCAGTTCGGCTACCGTCCAGCTGTTCTCCGATAATGACAGACAGTTTGTCGACCTCTATACGGTGAAAGCCGGGAGCGTCCGGCTGGATGTCTATCGGGAAGGCTCGCTCTACTGGAGCGGTACGCTGGATACCGAACTGTACGAAGAGCCATTCTCTTACAAAGACGGATATTGCGTGGAACTTACCTTTTCCGACTTCGCCATGCTCGACCGGCTGAAATGGAACGTGCGCGGGTTTATCAGCATGGACCAGATCATCCGGAAGGCATTGGATATGTCGGGCGTGAAGTATTCGGCTATCGACACACGGATCAGCACCAAGACCTCCAGCGGAGCATCCGGTTCGGTCTATACAGCCGTATCCGTACTTGGCGACAACTTCTTTGACGAAGACGACAAGCCGATGACGATGCGCGAGGTACTTGACGAGACGCTGCGCCCGTTCTCGCTCCGGATGATACAGAAGGGCGGCAAGATCGTATTGTACGACCTGAACCAGCTCTATCCCGAAACACCGGAGGAAGTGGTATGGGATGGAGACGATGCGGTGCTGTCGGTCGACAAGACATACAGCGACGTACTGCTTACGTTTTCGCCTTACGAAAAGACAACCCTGCTGGATGCCACGGTAGATCCTGAAACCGTCACCGGAGGATCCCAATACACGACCTACGTGGACAACCGCTTCGAGGCGGACGCCGTAGGTTTCCGGATGACCATTTCGGATACTGGCGAGGGTGTTGTAAAGAATATCAAGCCGAAGTTCTTCCGGGTGGACCCGGTGTATTCCGGCGATTCTGAAGCAGGGATAGCCTGGGCTTATTCGACCCGAAAAGGAACAGGTGGCGACTTTATCCAACATATTCAACCCGTATTGCCTCCTACCGGTACGGTTGAAATGATATTCCGGGCAGGACCTTCTTCCTTCATCTATCCGGTGAGCACGGACGGAAGCGGGAAGTTCCAGCTGAAGGTGACGATCAATATGCTCTTCGACCCCCGATACAATCCGTTCGAGGATGCCGGTAAGTACAACGAGCAAGGCAACTGGGACGAACAGCAGGACCGTGCCAACTTCGTCTACCTGCCCATCAAGCTGACGCTGCGGGATGAAAACCGGAACGCCCTACTGCACCTGCAGAACTCCGGTGTGAAGGACAGCGATTACTACTACCATTCCACGACCAACGTGAAATGGGTGTCGGGCGAAGCCGCCTGGGGGGATGCCTTCCTGTGCTGGTGGAAAGGCAACCGGAAGGATGAATCCGGCTTGGGCGGATGGCAGCTCAACAAGCAGATCATCGGGTATTACCGGGATACGCTTCCTTCACGGTTCGACAAGATGGGCGATGGCGAGTTTGTCCCCTTCCCCGACAAGTACGGATACCTGGAACTGGAAGTAGGAACAGGATTGATCACGTGGGACTATAACAAGGAGATCAACACCAAGAACTATTCGCAGTGCCGCCATTGGTGGTTCAAAGATCCCAAGGTGGAACTAGTGGACGGCTACGGGAACAGCATCAACACGAAAGACATCAGCTTCTCGGCGTGGATCAACGAGGATGCCGCCGAAGAGATCAAGATCGACACCGTGTTGGGGACGCTCGAAAACCCCTCGCCGGTGGCATTGGGACAGATCTTCGAAACCTCTACACATACGGTTATTGGTACGTTCTATCGGGGTGGCGTGCAAGAACGCCTTGAGAAGCTTCTGATCGGGACGATCTATTCCAACTATGAGGGGCGCAATCTGGTCTTGTCGGGTGCAGCGGACCTGATTCCAGGATTCTGCACGCTCACCGACAGGAACGAACCGGGCAAGTACGTCATCCTACAGGAGACGCAACGCCTGCGTGACGAAGAGAGCAATATCAAGATGGTTCAATTCTCGGAAGATCATTTCGAGGGGGTACGTTTTAAATGATTAATGGTATGGCGAAAGAACAATATAAATATGTAGAAGTGCAGATCCCAGCTACGCCTCGTAACAAACGGCTTACGGATAGTATCCAACTCGCTGCACAGACAGGTAACGGAGGTGGTATTGGATATCCGTCCACACCCCAGTATTGGGAGCTGGTAACTGTAAAGGAGGATGGTACTGTATTGGAAGAATCACAGTATTACCTACGGCCTATCTCCGGTAAACATGTGGTTGTTCCAGGTGATGTTGTGGCTTTTGCCGACGGCGGTGAATATGCCAGCGGGCTTCCGGTTGCAGACTATAATACATTTGGGCTATTTAAGGCAAAACAGGGAGGTGGATTGCTATTCGACGCAAACGAAGGATGGTATGTTGATCCTGAATTTGCCGGTGGCGGTGGCATTGATGAAGAACAACTGAAGCAATACCTTACAGATAACAACTATATCACTGTCGATTACCTGACAAAGCAGGGTTATCTCACTCTTTCTTCTCAGTTGACAGGCTATACTAAACCGGATGCTTACTCTCCGATTGCTGCTACCGATACGATTCTGTCGGCTATCGGGAAGCTGGAAAGGAATTTCGATAATTACGTCGATCTGACAACGAACCAGACTATCGGTGGCGTAAAGACATTCAATGAAACGATCCTGTCAAAAAAGGATGTTATCGCATACGCCGACGGAGGAGAATACGCAAGTGGATTGCCTGTTGCAGATACGGTTACTTACGGACTTGTCAAGGTGGACGGAAAGACTGTACGTATCAATGCGTCAGGTCAGTTGGAGGCAGATGCCGGTGGTGGTATTGATTTTACGGTAGGCACGGGACTTGATCTTTCGGTCGCTTCTGTTCTTTCTGTTAAGTTTGGGACAACAGCCGGAACAGTTTGTCCGGGGAATGATTCGCGGCTTCATACACACAATAATAAGTCTATTTTGGACGGTATCACTTCCGGTCTTATATCTAATTGGAATACGGCATACACTAACAACCATACACATGACAACAAGACTGTATTGGATGGAATATCTTCTACAAAAGTAAGCAACTGGGATGAAGCCTTTTCAAATAAACACTGGCACAACAACAAGAGCAACCTTGATACGATAAATCAGGGGTTAGGAACTTCTTATTCTCCTACATTTAAGGCAATCACATTATCCGAGTGGACTATAGACGGCGTTGGTGGAGACCTCAATCTTAGACATCTTGGGCAACTTGCCGCTTATTTCTCAGGAGCGAATAACGGTAATTTTGTTGCGAAAGGAACCATGATTGCTGAAGGTGATGTAATAGCGTATCAAGACGGCGGTTCTTATGCAAGTGGACTACCTGTTGCTGATCCTTCCACCTACGGACTGGTGCGATATGACGGAACAACTATCGGGAAAAATTCTTCCGGACAGTTATATGTTATCAATGCCGGAAGTGGTGGTGGAAGCAATATAAACGTTATCGACAGCCTTACA
>NZ_JAKZMM010000019.1 GCF_022809355.1 Parabacteroides faecalis
CTAATATAGAAAATATTTCCATTACTTCTTTGATTTTTATTATTATCCCTTTGACTCTCTAAAGATAAATACTTTTTAAAAGGTCTGGAAGTTTGTAATGCGTCAGCCCTGTATAGGATTCAGATGTCCATCCGGCGAGGAGATACTTGGAACCGACAGGTGAATAACAGGAAGTGGTTGGTTTTAGGAATAAATGCTTATCTTTGTGAAAGCAGAAATCTTTTTTATGGAAATGTAGAACAAAGAGAATGGACGTTCCTTATGATTTAAATAAGGTAAAGAAAGGAGATAAGAACGCATTCCGCTCTTTCTTCGGATATTTTTATCCCAAATTGATGGCATTGGCTTGTCGTTTTGTCGATTCGCAGGTAGCTGAAGATTTGGTACAGGATGTCTTTGCGTCGTATTGGGAGAAAAAACATCTGATAGAAGCCGACGACATTCATTCCTTCTTGTTTAAATGGCTTCAGAATTCCTGCCTGAATCATATCAAACATCAAATGGTTGTGCAAGATTACGAAGAGCGGGTACGCATTGCCGAAGCCCGTTTGGAAGCAATGGGGAAATCTGAAGAACAGAGTGAGGTGTTGAAACATATCCTTAGTCAGGATTTGAGAGAGTTGGTTGAAAAGTCTATTTCCAAATTGCCTCCCAAATGTGCAGAAGCTTTCCGCCTTTATTATTTTGCTGATTTGAGCCGAAAGGAAATAGGGGAACGGTTGGACGTTTCCAATCGGACAGTAGAAGGGTACATCCGTCAGGCTTTACTTGTATTGCGGGATGAATTACGCCCGATCTTCTTCTTGATTTTTATGTTATAGGACATAAATGCGAAAAAAACAGACTTTTTGTTGCGTAGTTTTTCCCTTTTGAATTGTCGTCTATACAAACAAACCCAAAAAGGAAGATGATGAACGAAGAAATATTGATCAAGTTTCTCGAACAATCCTGTTCGCCGCAGGAGTTGAAAGAGGTAGATGAATGGATTCAGGCAAGTCCCGAAAACCGGAATCAGCTCTTTGAACTCGAACGGGTGTGGAGTTTGAAGAACGAGTTGTATTATGCGCAGCCCCAGCGTATAGACAAGGCCTATCGCGCTTTTGAAAAGAAGCATTTCAAGAATCATTCTTCGTATTATCTGACATTCTTGAAGTATGCCGCTGTATTATTCTTAGGTATATTCGTGGGTATTCGTTCGTATATAGTTTTCCATGAACAAGAAATAACGGAATATGTAAATCAAATCGAAGTACCGATCGGCGAAAGAGCCAGTCTGCGTTTGTCGGACGGAACGCTGGTCTGGCTGAATTCGGGAAGCCGTTTGGAATATCCAACCCATTTCGCAACCGATAATCGCCAGGTTCGTTTGGAAGGAGAAGCCTATTTTGAAGTGCAACGGGACGAATCGCTCCCATTTATCGTACAGACCAATACCGTGGATGTAAAGGTACTGGGTACGAAATTCAATGTCTCTTCGTATGCAAAGGAAGAAACAAAAGTAACCTTGAAGGAAGGAAAAGTGCAAGTGGACTGTGACGCCGGAAAAGAATCCTATATCTTGCATCCCAACGAACAAATCGTTTATTCGGAAGGTAAAGGAGCAGAGTTACTGCAAGTCGATGCCAACCGTATTTCTTCCTGGACAACCGGAGACCTGAGTTTCGTAAACGAACCGTTGGAACATATCGTAAAAGTGCTGGAACGACGGTTTAATGTACAGATTGTGATTGAGGATCCTCGATTAGCTAGTAAGGAGTTTACCTGTACGGTGAAACATGTTACGTCAGTAGATCAGGTATTATCGTTGTTGCAGAAGACGCAAGATTTGACATGTAAGAAAGACAAAAATCAAGTTTATATAATCCATTAAATTCAAATGCCTATGGGGAAGGATAAGAAAAGAGAGAATAGCTGATAACTTGTATTATTTAAAGAGAATGTATAGTTCTTAGATCTATTTACCAATTTAATATTTTACTTATGGACATAAAAAGAATACAAAGGCCACAAGCAGGAAAGACGGCCGGTCTAAAAAAGGTACTTACAGTATCAGGGTGTATGTTTCTTTTGTTAACTTGGGAAAACACACCTGTTTGGGCAAACAACACAGATAGTTATTCACAGTTGGCTATGTTCACTTTTGATTTAAGGGAAGCAACTGTGCAGGATGTGTTGATGGAGATAGAAAATCAGAGTGATTTTTATTTTACGTATAGTAGTTCTCAGATAAAAACAGACAGACTAGTTTCGATCAATATCAAGAATAGGAAAATTACGGATGTATTGGATGAACTGTTTGCCGGTCAGAATATTGGTTATACCATTGAAGACAGGCATATTGTGTTATTCTCTACAACTGGGAAAAAAACGCTGAAGGTTGAGTCTGTTCAACAAAAAACAAAACAAATAAAAGGAACCGTTCGGGATGCAGCCGGTGAACCGGTTATCGGAGCCAATGTGGTTGATTTGACATCACCATCTAATGGAACCATTACGGATATGGATGGTAATTTTACATTAAATGTTTCAGAGGATGCGAAATTACAGATCTCTTATATTGGTTTTGATTCGAAAGTGGTTTCTGTAAAGGGTCAGGATGCTTTGCAGATTGTGTTGGCAGAAGACTCCAAGGCTTTGGAAGAAGTCGTTGTTGTAGGTTATGGTACACAAAAGAAAGTAAACTTGACAGGTTCGGTTGCTTCTGTCAATTCGGATGAAATCAAAGACCGTGTACAGAATGATGTCTTGAGTTCTATCCAAGGAACAGTTCCTGGAGTAACGGTTGTTTCTCGTCCGGGAAAAGATGCTTCAATTAATTTCCGCGGTCGTGGTAATTTGGGAACTTCCGAACCGCTTTATGTAATTGATGGCGCTATTGCAGATGCAACCTTCTTTTCTAATTTGGATCCGAACAGTATCGAAAGTATTTCATTTTTGAAGGATGCCGCTTCGTCGGCTATCTATGGATCTCGTGCTGCTTATGGTGTTGTGTTGGTGACGACAAAGCAAGGAAAAGAAGGCCGGATGGATGTTTCGTATAGCGGTATGGTGGGTATGAAGGCTCCAACCTATAAACCGGATCTGGTAAATTCTTGGGAATATGCAGAACTATACAATGAAGCTCTTTATAATACGAATCCTGCAGCTGGTAAAAAACAAGGATTTACAGACGAGCAGATTGAATTATTCAGAAACGGTTCACAACCGGATTTGTATCCGAATACCAATTGGGTGGATCTGCTGTTTGATGATTGGGCTGTCACGACCAAACATTCATTGAACTTCTCTGGAGGTACCAAGAAACTTCGTTATTTTGCAGGCTTGGGTTATATATATGATACGGAGAATGTACGAAATCGGGATACCCGAAGATATAATTTGAATTTGAATGTTTCATCGGATGTAACAGACTGGTTGACATTCAGAGGTGGTGTGAAGTATATTCAGCGCAATAAAGATATTGACGGTGGAACACCTTCATTTGATAATATGCTGATTGTACCAAGTACATTTGTGGCGCAACAATCCAATGGAGATTGGGGTTCTGTTGAATCAGGCCACGAAGCGAGTGGAACATTTGCCGGTGGAAACCCGTTGCGTGCCTACAGTACAAACGACTGGACAAAGAACCAGGTGGAAAATACCATGTATGAACTGGCGTTTGATTTGAAGCCGGTCAAAGGGCTTGTGATAACCGGACAAGCTACTTATAAGTCTTATTCTTATAAGAATAAATATTATAATAGTTTGAAGGACGATGTTCCAAGTTTCCTGAATCCGGGTACTGTGATTGGTGGTACGGGAAATACCATTAACTCAATGGAAGTAAATTGGCAGAGTAATAATTTCCTGACTTATACTGGAACGGCCAATTATAGCTGGACGAAGGGAATTCATTCTTTCTCTGTTTTGGCCGGTGTTTCTTACGAACATTATAAGGCAGAAACCTTGATGGCATCCAGACAGGATTTTCCGGCTGATTCGTTTGAGGATATGTCGGCTGGTGCAACTTCTGGATCCCTGTACAAGAATGATTCCAGCATGCAGGAATACAAGATGTTTTCTTATTTCGGCCGTGTGAATTATACGTTGATGGATCGGTATATGTTTGAAGCGAATTTCAGAGGTGATGCTTCTTCCCGTTTCCATGCTGATAACCGTTGGGGTTATTTCCCTTCTTTCTCTGCCGGATGGAGAATCAGTGAAGAAGCTTTCATGGAAAATACACGGGATGTAATAGACAATTTGAAGTTGAGAGCTTCGTATGGTACGTTGGGTAATATCAATAACGTAGGAAATTATGATTATTTCCAGAATTATGGAGGTCGGAAAGTTTGGGGAACGGATGCTTATTATTCATTCAGCGACTCTCCGGCTAAAGTCATCGAAGAAACAAAACCAGCTAATCCAACCCTGACTTGGGAAAAAGTAGCATTGGCAGATATTGGTTTGGACTTTGATTTATGGAATGGAAAACTGAGTGGTACTGCTGATTATTACGTTAAAAATACAAGTAATATTCTATTGCCTTACAATGTACCATTGGAAACAGGTATTTCTACAGCTCCTTCCCAGAATATTGCCAAGGTTCGTAATAAAGGATTTGAATTGGCACTGACACATCGTAATACGATTAATAAGTTCTCGTATGTGATAGGGGCTAATATAGCAACTAATACGAATAGAATTACAGATATGGCTACTTCAGATAATAAAATAGATAATGTTAGTGGTCATGGTGTTGCCAAGTATATATCAAAAGTTGGAGAATCAGTGGGATCATTCTATGGATTCAAGAGCGACGGCTTGTATACGCAAGAAGAAATTGATGCCGGACATTATTATACTTATGGTGGTGTTACACCGAATGCCGGCGATACCAAATTTGTTCCTCAGCGAGATTTAAAGTGGGGTGAAGAGATTACAGACGATGATAGAACCATTATCGGATGTGAAGTACCAGACTTTACGTATGGAATCAATTTGTCGATGAATTATGCGAATTTTGAATTCTCCATTTTCGGCCAGGGTGTAAGTGGGGCAGATGTGGCTTTTGAAGTGTATCAGGTGCATCCGTTCTTCCACGGACAGGATAATCCGAGAGCCTATCATTTAGGACGTTGGACAGAAGAGAATCCAAATCCGAATGCCATTTATCCACGTATCTATACGGCAAGTAGCCCTCATACAACCTATAACCGGGCGTTTAATGAATATCATCTGTTTGATGCAGATTATTTCCGTATCAAGACTTTATCGTTTGGGTATAATGTACCGAAAAATGTGGTTACTCGTTTGGGCTTGTCTTCGTTGAAGGTGTATATTACAGGTGAAAATCTGTTTACCATCCGAGCAGATCATAAGATGAAAGACTTTGATCCGGAAGCGACAAGCAGTACAATTCAGGCATTAGGAACCAAGTCATTGGCGTTTGGTGTGAATGTTTCATTTTAATTAGTAAGGAGTATTGTTTATGAAGATGCAAGCAAAAAAAATAATCATGTTATGCGCTTTGGCAGGAGCGTTTTCATCATGCGATATGGATGTGGTTCCACCAGCCGAGATTTCTGCCGAGAATTTCTGGAAAACAGAGAAAGATGCTTGGTATGCCTTGAATGGCTGTTACCAATCTATGCCCGCTTTGGATATCTGGGATGAAATGTGTACAGATAATGCCCATAGCCATAAACCTTGGGAAGGGAATATGGAAATGGTACAACAGAATGGTATTAATACGGCTTCTCCTTATGGTGATTATGACTTCAGTGCTATCCGTACAGCCAATACCTTTATATCGCGGGTTGAAACCTGTGATATGAGTGAAGATCTGAAAGAACGTATGAAGGCGGAAGCTCGCTTTTTCCGGGCATTTGCTTATCTGGAACTGACGCAATATTTCGGTAAGGTTGCTATTGTAACGGAAGAACTGCCGTATGATGCACCCAATGTTCCTAGAAATTCATTGGAAGAAGTGAGAAGCTTTATTTTGGATGAATTGGCTCAGGTGGCAGAAATTCTACCGGAAAGTTATAATGGTAGTTTCCTGTATGAATCAGGACGTGTGACTAAATATGCCGCTTTGGCTTTACGGGCAAGAGCAGCCTTGTATTTTGGAAACTATGCAGAAGCCGAGAAGTCTGCGAAAGCTGTTATGGACAGTGGTAAATACTCATTGTTCAAACTGACATCATTAAGTGCAGCTCAGGAACAGGAAGCTAAAGAAATGGATTTATATATTGATTTTGAATCATTGGGAATAGATAAGGATAAATTCATCAAAGGTATGTTCAGTTATGAGTCTTTATGGCAAGGTGCCAATGCCACTCCTGCCAATCCGGAATATGTATTGACGCATGAGTATATGGAAGATCCGTATGCTTATGATGATAGCCGTTATACTTATTTCTTGCCTTTGTCAATGTCTATTCATCATGGATACTCGTCTTTCGAACCGATGCAGGATTTGGTAGATGCATATTGGAGTATTGACGGAAAAACGATTCCTGATAAAATTCCAGTAGAAACGCGTAAGGCTAATTACGAGAAAATATGGAATTTTGCAAAAGGGTTGAGCGCAGAAGAATATAAGGCTTTTGCTACAAGTCCGGATTTGATGACGTATGATTACATGAAAGAATTCAAGAATCGGGATAGCCGTTTGTATGTAACATTGTTATTCCCGTTCAAAGGATGGCATGAAACTGCTGCTGGCGAACTTTATTATAAGTGGGATCCGGATGTAGTTAATAAAAACGGTAATGAATCATGGACAGGATTCAGTTATAGAAAGATGGTTGCTTGGAATCCGTATAATTATAGCTTATATGGTTCGGCAGATGACTATCCGACTATACGTTATGCAGAAGTTCTTTTGACATATGCCGAAGCCCATTTAATGACAACTGGTTATGATAATCAAGTACGGGCTGCTTTGAATCAGTTGCGTGATCGTTGTGGTATGCCTGATGTTCCTGAATCTTTGGGTAAACAAGAAGCAATTAACTTCTTGCGGAATGAACGTCGTATCGAGTTGGCAGTAGAAGGCCATCGTTTTGATGATGTTCGTCGTTATGGAAGCGATTATTGCAAAGAATATCTGAATGGGCCTTCTACAGCACCAGATGGTTCTGTTGTAGTAAATAAGACATGGAATGACCGGTTGTTGTTGATGCCGATACCGACAACGGCAATTGATGTGAACCCTTTGTTGAAGGATGATCAGAATCCAGGTTATTAATTGAGATTATTATAGAGAGTGCCCGGATATCTTCGGGCACTTGAATTGTTGATATGTTTGATATTTACAAATTAGTGTGGCATGAATAAATATGTGTGCGTGTGTATAGGAGCATTGAGTTGCCTGCTGGCCTGTTCGCCGAAACCGGCAACACTGGATGGTGATAGCCAATATTTGCCATTTGCTCCGGATGGAATTCCTTTTGTAGTGGCTGATTCGATGTGGAAAGCTGATATGCAGGGAAATCATCGGGCTGTAGTGGAAGTAACAGGTGCTAAAGAACAGAAGGCGGTACAGGTGTATTTGCCTTGGAGAAGACCAGATTTGAGACCGGAAACGAAGAAGGTCGTGGTGGTGGATGCTCAATCGGGTTCGGAAGTAAAGAACGTAAGCGTGTCTGACTTTTCAGCAGAGTCGGCAACAGTAACTTTCGAACCGGTTTCGGGAGATGGAATCTATTATGTGTATTATTTGCCTTATAAATATCGGAAAGGATGGAATGATGCACGTTATGGCAAACCGTGGAACGATTATCTGCCTCCAGTTTATGAAACGGACGAAGCTTGGAAATCCGGCTTGACAGCGGCAGTTCCGAAGGCAAAAGTGTTGCGCTTTGAAAGTCGTTCGCGATTTGATGCTTTTACGCCGATGGGTTTGGCGGCTACAGTACGGGAAATGGATAGTCTGAAACAGGTCTATCCGATGAATCCGGTACTTTTCCCCGAAGATAGGGCGTTCCCGATCCGTCTGGCCAATGAGTTACCAGTACGTTGGGTAAAGAACGGATCTTCTGCCGGTTTCGAAGGTGTGGCTTTGCGGAATGAATATTATACTTGGCAGATTGGGGTCTGGGCCGCTCATGATGCTGTGAAAAAGGTACATCTTGAGTTTTCGGATCTGACCAATGGCTCGTCTGTGATCCCGAAAGAGAATATGACATGCTTTAATCAGGAAGGTATAAACTGGGACGGTAAACCAATTACTTTTACAGTGAATGTTCCGAAAGGAAAAGTACAGGCACTGTGGTGTGGGATACAAATTCCGGAGAATGCAAAGACAGGCGTTTATAAAGGGAATGTAACTCTTACTTGTGAACAAGAGGAATCCCAGACAATTCCAGTAGAAATCCGAGTAGAAAAGGATGTCTTGGCAGATAAAGGTGATAATGATTTGTGGCGTTATGCCAGGTTGAGATGGCTGAATTCGACAATCGGAGAGGATAATAATCCGGTGAAACCTTATACAGCTATGCAGTTGGATGGGAAGACTGTGACAGCAACGGATAAGACGTTGCTTGTGGGTGATAACGGACTTCCGGCTTCTATTCAGATCAATGAAAAGGAAGTCTTGGCTTCGCCTTTCCGTTTTGTTGTTGTGACTAACAAAGGAGTTATTCCTTTTGAGGCGAATAATGTTTCCCTGAAGAAGGATGCCGGTGGTCTGGTCTCATGGACAGCATCTTCTACACAGGATGGTATTCGTTTTGAGAATCAGGCTTCGATGGAATATGATGGTTATGTACATTATGACCTGAAAGTTTCATCAGACCAGACTGTAGTCGTGAAAGATATTCGGTTGGAAACGAACTATACACCGTATGCTTCGGAATATTTTATGGGAACAGGATTCAGTGGAGGGGCTCGTCCAGTGTCTTATAAATGGGATTGGAAAGGTCCGTGGGACAGCTACTGGATGGGAAATGCCAAAGCCGGATTGCATGTTGAGTATCGCGGAGGAAGTTATCATGGTCCGTTACTGAATGACTATAAACCGGCTCCGCCAAGAGCCTGGGCGAATAATGGTAAGGGTACCATTCAGGTATCAGGATCGAAAGGTGGGCAGTCACTTGTTGTGGCAAGTACAGGCGTGGATACGTTGTCTGCCGAACCACGCAGTTACGAATTTGATCTGTTGATTACTCCACTGAAGCCGGTGAATTCAGCGAAACATTTCTCTGAACGTTATTATCACGCACCTCATACCGGTTTTGACAAAGCCGCTGAAGAAGGGGCCAATATTGTGAATATTCATCATGCGCAGAAATTGAATCCGGTTATTAATTATCCGTTTATCGTACAGGATTCACTGAAAGCCTTTATTAAGCATGAACATGAATTTGGACGAAAGGTCAAATTGTATTATACCATTCGGGAGCTGACTAATTATACGACTGAAATTTATGCACTGAAGAGTCTGAATCATGAGATATTGGCAGAAGGTGTTGGGTACGGATTACCTTGGCATTGCGAACATCTGATTGACGATTATCGTCCGGCTTGGTACACTGAGTTACCGAATGAAACATCCGATGCTGCGTTGGTATTGTCTGGTTTCTCTCGCTGGATCAATTATTATCTGGAAGGCCTGCGCTGGATGTTCGAGAATTATGACTTGGATGGTATTTACATGGATGATGTGTCGTTCGACCGTCCGGTGATGAAGCGGATGCGGAAGATCATGGAACAGTATCATCCGGGAGCGCTGATTGATTTGCATTCCAATACGTGGTACTCCGTTGGCCCGGCCAACCAGTACACCGGTTTCTTCCCTTACGTAGATCGTTTATGGTTTGGCGAAAGCTTCCGTTATAATGAGATGCGTCCGGATGAATGGTTTGTTACCTTCTCAGGTATTCCGTTCGGACAGATGAGCGAAATGTTGCAGGATGGTGGTAATCGTTTCCTGGGAATGGTGTATGGTACAACAGCTCGTCATTCATATGGCAAGTATTCACCGGCTCCAGTCTGGGCGTTGTGGAAATCGTTCGGTATAGAAGAGGCGAAGATGCTCGGATACTGGGATGAGGCTTGTCCTGTACGGACTTCTGATCCTGAAGTGAAGGCTACAACTTATGTAAAACCTGATCAGGTGTTGATTTCCATTGGTAATTTCGGAGTGAAAGACAAATCCGTTAAATTGACATTCGACTGGAAGGCTTTAGGATTTGATCCGGCACGAGTGACACTCGAAGCTCCTCAGGTAACCGATTTTCAGGATGCCCGTTCATTCCGTTTGGATGAATCTATTCCGGTGAAGACGAAAGAAGGCTGGTTACTTATCCTGAAGAAGAAATAAAAGGGGATAGAAATTGATCTGTAAATGATAAGTATCGGCAGGTTTGTGTAACTCTACTACAAGCCTGCCGATTTTATAATGTGACATTCCGTGTAAAATAAATTTCTCATATTTTTTCTCTGAAGATATAAATCACATAAGAATCTTGCATTTATACCAAAACCTTGTTACATTTGCCAAAATGTGTTTGTAAGACACTTCTTAAATCCAAATAATATGAGATCCATGAAAAGATTCGTAATTACTGTTTTGACAGGATGCCTGATTGGAAACAGCCTATTGGCTCAGAAAGAGCAGCTGACACATGGGTATCCAATTGATCCTGTACCCTTTACTTCCGTGAAAGTTTCTGATTCCTTTTGGGGACAACGTTTGAAAGCCAGTCGTGAAGTGACTATTCCATTGGCCTTTAATAAGTGTGAGGAAACGGGGCGTTACCGTAACTTCGAGTTGGCGGCACATCCGAGTGATACGACGAAAGTGACGGGCTATTCGTTTGACGATACCGATGTGTATAAAACGATCGAAGGAGCCAGTTATTTGTTACAGACTTATCCTGATAAGCAACTGGCACATTATATGGACAGTGTATTAGATATTGTGGCGGCTGCGCAGGAACCCGACGGCTATCTGTATACAGCCCGTACGATGAATCCGAAGCATCCGCATGAATGGGCTGGTAGCAAGCGTTGGGAAAAGGTGGAAGAATTAAGTCACGAGTTTTATAATCTAGGACACATGGTAGAAGGAGCCATCGCGCATTATCAGGCTACGGGCAGTCGGAAATTCCTGGATATCGCCATCCGCTATGCTGATTGTGTCTGTCGTGAAATAGGAGACGGAGCAGATCAAGTGATTCGTGTACCCGGACATCAGATAGCCGAAATGGCATTGGCTAAGTTATATTTGGTAACCGGTGATCTGAAATACCTTGATCAGGCCAAATTCTTTCTGGATAAGCGCGGTTATACTTCCAGAAAAGACGAATACAGTCAGGCCCACAAACCGGTTATCGAGCAGGATGAGGCGGTTGGACATGCTGTCCGGGCGGCTTATATGTATGCCGGCATGGCCGATGTGGCGGCGTTGACGGGCGATACCTCATATGTACATGCGATTGATCGGATCTGGAATAACATTGTTTCGAAGAAACTCTATATTACGGGTGGTATTGGCGCGACCAATCAGGGAGAAGCTTTTGGTAAGAATTACGAATTACCCAATATGTCGGCTTACTGTGAGACTTGTGCTGCGATTGGTAATGTATATGTCAACTATCGGTTGTTCCTCTTGCATGGAGATACCAAATATTATGATGTGTTGGAACGAACTTTGTATAATGGTCTGATTTCGGGTGTCTCGCTCGATGGTGGCGGATTCTTCTATCCCAATCCACTGGAATCGATGGGCCAGCATCAGCGGCAGCCCTGGTTCGGCTGTGCTTGCTGTCCATCCAATATCTGCCGCTTTATTCCTTCATTGCCAGGCTATGTGTATGCGGTGAAGCATGATCAGGTTTATGTAAATCTGTTTATGGGCAACGAAGCCGAACTGAAAGTAGGAGGGAAGAAAGTTTCTTTACATCAGGAAACCCGTTATCCGTGGGACGGCCATGTGACACTGACGGTAGATAAGAACTCTGCCGGAGTGTTTGCGATGAAGATTCGTATTCCGGGTTGGGTGAGAAATCAGGTTGTACCAAGTGATTTGTATACTTATTCCGACGGGAAACGCCCGGGTTATTCGGTCAAAGTAAATGGAGAAGAAGTCACTTCTGCCTTGGAACAAGGCTATTTTACCATCGAGCGGAAATGGAAGAAAGGTGACCGCGTAGAACTTCAGCTGGATATGGAAGTCCGTACCGTAAGGGCAAACGGGAAAGTGGAAGCAGATCGTGGTCGTGTGGCTGTTGAGCGCGGACCAATTGTCTATTGTGCGGAATGGCCTGACAACGACTTTAACGTCTTGAGCCTGCTGATGAATCAACATCCGCAGTTTGAAGTCGTGGAAAAACCGGATTTATTGTATGGCTTGAATCAGATTAAAACATCGGTACAGACCTTGGAATATGATGAGCAAGGACGTTTGCTTGCTAAAGACCGGCAGTTAACACTGATACCGTATTATGCCTGGGCTCATCGTGGACCAGGAAACATGGCGGTCTGGTTGCCTTCTGAAGTCAGGGCAACGCGTCCGGTAGCTATTCTCTCCTTGGCATCCAAGAGTCAAGTTTCAGCATCACATCCGGCTAAGTCTCTGACTTCTATTACAGATGGCTTGGTGCCGGCTGATGAAAATGACCGTACCATCCCGTATTATCACTGGTGGCCGAAAGAAGGTACGACCGAATGGATTGTTTATGAATTTCCTGAAAAGACAGAAGTCTCCAGTTCAACAGTTTATTGGTATGACGATGCTCCTTGGGGAGGTTGTCGTTTGCCTCGTTCGTGGAAGATTTATTACAAGAATGAAGCGGGTGAGTGGACGGCTGTTCCGGAAGCTGATGCGTATCCCATTTCTAAGGAAAATCCGAATACAGTTCATTTTGCTCCTGTGAAAACTTCAGCTGTCAAGTTGGAAGTTGTTTTACCGGAAAAGAACGCTGCCGGGTTGTATGAATGGGAGATTCAGTGATAAGGAGATGCGTGGAACGGATAGTTTGTTGATAATCCAAACTATAAAATACGATTTCCGGTATCGAAGAATCAATAAATTTCGTACTTTTGTCGATTCGTAGAGACAGAGGTTTGATGGCCAGTCAGATTGCCTTTTGAAAGGCGTGCAACGGAAGACTGGCCTTCTGTTTGTAGATATTGACCTCTTGAATGAGTATGAATTAATAAACAAAATAAAAACAATGGAATTAGCAAGTAAGTATAACCCCGCTGATGTGGAGGGAAAATGGTACCAGTATTGGCTGGACAACAAGCTTTTCAGTTCTAAACCCGACGGTCGTGAACCTTATACCGTCGTTATTCCGCCCCCCAATGTGACGGGCGTGCTCCACATGGGTCACATGCTTAACAATACTATTCAGGATATTTTGGTACGTCGTGCCCGCATGATGGGTAAGAATGCCTGCTGGGTTCCGGGAACGGACCATGCTTCTATTGCAACCGAAGCCAAGGTGGTAAATAAACTGGCACAACAAGGTATCAAGAAAACGGATCTGACGCGTGAGGAATTCTTGAAACATGCTTGGGCCTGGACAGAAGAACACGGAGGCATTATCTTGAAGCAATTACGTAAGTTGGGTGCTTCCTGTGATTGGGATCGTACGGCGTTTACCATGGATGAGGAACGAAGTAAGAGTGTCATCAAAGTCTTTGTTGATTTATATAACAAGGGTTTGATTTATCGGGGAGTTCGAATGGTGAATTGGGATCCGAAAGCCTTGACCGCCTTGAGTGATGAGGAAGTTATCTATAAAGAGGAACATAGCAAGTTGTATTACCTGCGTTATAAGGTAGAAGGTGATCCGGAAGGACGTTATGCGGTCGTGGCTACGACTCGTCCGGAAACGATTATGGGTGATACGGCCATGTGTATCAATCCGAACGACCCGAAAAATCAGTGGTTGAAGGGAAAGAAAGTGATCGTTCCGTTAGTAAATCGGGTAATCCCGGTGATCGAAGACGATTATGTAGATATCGAATTTGGTACAGGTTGTTTGAAAGTGACTCCGGCACATGATGTGAACGACTATATGTTGGGTGAAAAATATAATTTGCCAAGCATTGATATCTTTAACGATAATGGAACATTAAGCGAAGCTGCCGGTATGTATGTCGGTATGGATCGTTTCGATGTTCGTGAACAGATAGAGAAAGATCTGGCTGCTGCTGATTTATTGGAAAAGGTAGAGGCTTATACCAATAAAGTTGGTTTCTCTGAACGTACCAATGTGGCTATCGAACCGAAGTTGTCTATGCAATGGTTCCTGAAGATGCAGCATTTTGCTGATATGGCTTTACCTCCGGTAATGAATGATGAGCTGAAATTCTATCCTCCGAAATATAAGAATACGTATCGTAACTGGTTGGAGAATATCAAAGACTGGTGTATTAGCCGTCAGTTATGGTGGGGACATCGGATTCCGGCTTACTTCTTGCCCGAAGGTGGTTATGTAGTGGCTGAAACACCTGAAGAAGCTTTGAAACTTGCACAGGAAAAGACCGGAAATACTTCTTTGAAGTTGGAAGATCTGCGTCAGGATGAAGATTGTCTGGATACATGGTTCTCTTCTTGGTTGTGGCCGATTTCATTGTTTGATGGTATCAACAATCCTGGAAATGAAGAGATCAAGTATTATTATCCGACTTCCGACTTGGTAACCGGACCGGATATTATCTTCTTCTGGGTAGCTCGTATGATCATGGCTGGTTATGAATATATGGGAGATATGCCTTTCAAGAATGTTTATTTCACCGGTATTGTGCGCGATAAGATTGGCCGAAAGATGTCTAAGTCGTTGGGTAACTCACCGGATCCGCTGGAACTGATCGAGAAGTATGGTGCCGACGGTGTTCGCATGGGTATGATGTTGTCTGCTCCGGCTGGAAATGATATTCTGTTTGATGATGCTTTGTGTGAACAAGGACGTAACTTCAATAATAAGATCTGGAATGCCTTCCGTCTGGTTAAAGGCTGGAATGTGGCTGAAATCGAGCAACCGGAATATGCGAAATTAGCTATTGACTGGTTTGATGCCATGTTATCAAAGACTGCTGCTGAAGTTAATGATCTGTTCAGTAAATATCGTTTGAGCGAAGCCTTGATGGCCGTTTACAAATTGTTCTGGGATGAATTCTCTAGCTGGTATCTGGAAATGATTAAGCCGGCTTACGGTCAACCGATTGATCAGGTTACCTACGAAAAGACATTAGGTTTCTTTGATACTTTGTTGAAGTTGCTTCATCCGTTCATGCCGTTTATTACGGAAGAATTATGGCAGCATATTTATGAACGTAAGGATGGAGAAAGCATCATGGTTCAGACATTGAAGGTCGCAGAAAACTATGATGAGGCAATTATCGCCAAGTTCGAAGTTGTTAAGGAAGTAATCGGTGGTATCCGTACAATTCGTTTGCAGAAGAACATTGCCCAGAAAGAGGCATTAAGTCTGGAAGTCGTTGGTGAAAATCCGGTAGCCGCATTTGATTCAGTGATTGCGAAACTGTGTAACTTGTCTGCTATTACAACAGTAAGTAATAAGGCCGACGGTGCTGCAGCCTTCATGGTGGGAACGACAGAATATGCGGTACCATTAGGAAACCTGATTAATGTGGAAGAAGAGCTGAAGAAACTGGAAGCTGACTTGAAATATCAGGAAGGATTCTTGCAAAGTGTGATGAAGAAACTTAGCAATGAAAAGTTCGTCAGCAAAGCTCCGGCTCAGGTAATTGAAATGGAACGTAAGAAACAAGCTGATGCTGAAACAAAGATTGCTGCTTTGAAAGAAAGTATCGCTGCATTGAAGAAATAATACGTAGTCAATAGAATACAGAAAGGCTGCCAGTTGTCCGGATTCCGGTGTAGCTGGCAGCCTTTTTTATGGGGCAATATTTGTCTTTGCTATTTAGCCACGATCCATTTTTCTATATTTCTTGTTTTACGGCTAAAGTTTATACCTATTTTGAAAAGTGTACGATTGTCAGTAGAAAAAGGAACTGCATAGTTGTTAGCTTCTATTTGAGCCAATGCTTCTTCTGCAGAACCTTCAAATTTGAATTCCATAATAAAAATATAGTTGGGAGTTTTTACAACCATATCTATTCTACCCTGTGAAGTATGATATTCTGCTTCTGTATAGAAACCCATTAATTTAAATATGATGAATAAAACATTTTGATAATGTAGTTCGTTATTCCTGATCAATTCGTATGGTGTATCTGCAAAAAAACTTTGTAGTCGGCTCATGAAAGCATCTATCATACCTAATCTTATTTCTTTAATGAAATTCAGAATATGGAAACTTGTATTTCTACCGTTTAAATTCATATAGGCCGGCATGAGGTAACTCATAAAACTTTGTTCTACTTCTTCATTCGGGAATCCGAGGTGGTAGATCTTGAATTCCGGATCGTAGCTTTTGATGGTGAAGTAACCACTTTGAAAGAACAAGGGGATTGGATTGTTATCGAGGTTTTCCAATCCTGTCAACTCTTCGGCTGTTGCTTCAGTCTTTTCTGTCAACTCGCTGAGCAGATAGTTGTTCTTTTGTAAGAGCTTCACCAGAATAGAAGGTGTCCCGGTAGAAAACCAATAGTTTTCGGGCATCATGCGGAAAAATACATTGAGCAAGCTGAAAGGATTGTATATTCCTTCTGTTCCTTGTACGAAATGATACCCGTCGTACTTCTTTTTCAGTAACTCGCAGGCTTCGCTGTAACTTATCTCTTGCTTGGAGGCAAACTGGCGGATGTCGGGTTCGAAGTTGGTAGCTAATTCAGTTTCACTGATACCGCAGAGTGTGGCATACTCTGGATCCATAGTGATGTCATTCAGGTTATTCAGGTCACTGAAGATGCTTACTCGACTAAACCGCGTTACTCCTGTCAGGATGGCAAAACGGATATATTTGTCGCAAGATTTTAAGTTTCCGTAAAACGCTTTCAACATACTGCGGTATTGGGCTTGAAGATCTTCGTTACCAAGTGATTGGATTAATGGCTTGTCGTATTCATCGATGAGGATGGCGACATTCTGCCCAGTTTTTTGGGCTGCACGGCGTATAACGCCTGCAAAACGCAAGGAAAGCGATTGTTCCGATGGATCATTCCCATAAATCCTTTCCCATCGGGTGAGGTAATTGTTGAGTATTATTTCTAAATTTTCTCTCGAATTGTATTCCTGATTGTTCAGGTCTAGGTGTAACACCGGACTTACGTTCCAGTCTTTTTCCAGTTTTTCCATAGCCAGATCCTTGAACAACTCTTTTTGTCCTTCAAAATAGGCTTCCAATGTAGAAATCATCAGACTTTTACCGAAACGACGCGGGCGGCCGAAAAAATAATACTTGCCTGCCTTTATCAATTTGTATAGCAAAGCTGTTTTATCTACATAAACATATCCGCCTTTACGTATTTCGCCAAAATTCTGTATGCCAATAGGGTATATTCTATTCATAGTTGCCTATAGTTTGTTATACATCTATATTTGCAAATTTACAATTTTATCTGTGTCTTTGATATAAAGGGCTTAGATTTATAGCTGAGGAAAAAATATCTGTACTGTTGTGGCTTGGATACTTAGTTTAATATCATTATTGAAAAGAGTGGGCTCAATAAAAAATGATCTAATTTGATTGATATTTCCCGTTACCAGGATCGATGATTTTTAGAGGTGAGAAAAGATTGATTAATGTTTTTATTATCAGAAAGTTTTATTTCAGAGAAATTGATTAAAAAAGAAAACCACCATTGATAAACATTATATATATCAATGGTGGAAAATTTTTTATGTGTCAAATTTTTTTATTTTGGAAGAGTTCCTGCCCAATCATTTTGTTCGACTCCAAAACCAGCATTTATTTCTGAACTAGGTATTGGGAAAACAAAATCTGAGATCTTATAATTATTATAAGTAAAAGATATATTGGGCGCAGCATTTGCATAAACGCTAGCAGTTTCATCCCATCGTCTCAAATCATATAATCTAAAGCCTTCTTGGAATAATTCACGGGCACGTTCGTTCTTGATAAAGGTCAATAAATCATTTGCGTTATTAGGTAAATTACTTGTAGAAGAGAAATCTGAATTACGACGAGCAACAACAAGCAATGCGTCTTTTGCCGCATTTAAATCTGCATTTGTACTTTTAACATTAGCTTCAGCTATGATTAAAAACATTTCAGGTGCATTCACTAAGTAATTGGTTGCGTAGGCAGAATTTCCTGTCGCATGTTGTCCGTATTTTCCACCTTTAAATACTGGGACTGTTTCCGAAGAACTTTCATCCCAAGCTATGATAGATTGACGACAGTCTTTTTCTCCATATAAAGAGAGTAATTTAGGACTCGGGCTGTAATTATAGGTTGACCATAATGTTCCCGAAGAATTGGCCGACCAGTTATCCGTTTGAGTAATTGCTAACGACAATAAACTTTCAGTATTTGATTCATTCCCAATAAATAATGCCTTATAAGCATCAGACGTATAAGTTAAAGTAGAAATACCTTTTTCGTCTAGAGCCTTTTGTGCGTTTGCTTTCGCTTCATCCCAATTCTCTAAATAAAGATTTGTACGAGCTAATAAACCATATACGGCTGCTTTATTAAAATAAAGGATAGATCCTCTATCACCGCCAGCTGCATCAAAATATTTATTAGCGTTGTTCAAATCCGATAAGATAGCATTATAACTCTCTCCAACAGTGGAGCGAGACACTTTTGCTAGGGCTTCAATCGGTTCTGTAACAACTACTATACCCGGATTGGAAGAGTAGTCTGTACCATTAACTTTTACCTGGTGACAAAAAATATTTGTTAACATCAACTGCGCATATCCACGTAACGCATACGCTTCTGCAATGCAGCGGTTCAATTCTGCGTTTTCTTCCTCAGAAACAGTTTCTGTCAAAGCTTCACCTGCTTTAATAATACGAGAAGATCCATCAATCACTTTATAGCCATATTCCCAAATATTCTTCAAGTATGTATCAGTATCTATTACGGTAAAGGTGTAGATGGCATCAAAATGACCTGTTTTACCATTCCAGTAAGAAATATCTGTAGGAATATCGCCAATACTGATAGCATAGTTTCCTGCAAATGCATAGTAAAACAGGCTATAATAAGTACCATTCAGGGCTGTCGAAATATTGTTAACGTTGGTCAATGCTGTTTCTGTGTCAATTCCCTTATAATAATCTGTTTCAAGGAATTTATCACCACAAGCCGTAAGGCTTGTCATTAGCGTTAAGCCTACAACTACTTTTAATATGTTCTTTTTCATAAACAATGTCTTTTTAATAATTCAGATTCGATTAGAATGTTAATTGAATACCTCCAATGAATGTACATGTAGCTGGATATTGCCAAGCAATTACACCGTTCGCCGATGTTTCTGGATTATAACCAATAAAATCTCCAGCAGTAAATGTGTATAAGTTATCAACAGATACATACGCACGTAAGCGTTGGATAAATGCTTTTTGTGTTAATGACTTTGGCAATGTATATCCTAAAGTAATATTACTTATACGCAGATAGTTCCCATTATATAAGAAACGAGATGAAGTTTGAGATGCTTTGTAGGGGTCTCCGTAAATATATTGCGGGTATTTAGCATCTTTATTTTCTGGAGTCCATGAATTTAATGCAACATCTTCTAATGGCGTACGGAATGCCATGCCAAAGCCTGTAAAAGAAGCTCCTGAATCATATACTTTCCCACCTAAACGATAATTGAAATTGATATTGAAATCAAAATCTTTCCATGTCAGGTTTGTACCGAAACCTCCTAATACTTTAGGATCTGCATTTCCTACATAACGTTTAGAAGCTGCATTATAGTCAGATGTTGTTTCATCTCCATCTTCATTCAAATACCATAGAGGCTTACCTGTTTCACGATCTACTCCGGCATATTCTTTCATGTAAAACTGTGAATACGGACGACCTTGTTCAATAATTTGGAATGTGTATTCTAATGGTTCATCCGTAGAAAGTTTGATAACACGATTTTTATTCCAAGTCAAATTAGCAAAGATGTTCCAAGTGAAATCTTTCTGTTGCATCAAAGATGCATTTACAGAAAACTCTATACCGCGGTTTCTAATTTTACCAATATTTTGATAAGTAGTAGCCAATCCGGTTGTCATTGATAATGGAACTTCGAACAGAGCATCAGATGTTTCTTCATTGTAAAAATCAAAGCCTAAATTGATACGATTGATTAAAGATAAATCAAAACCAACATCTAATTTCTTAGAGACTTCCCATGTTAGTTCTCTGTTTTCAATACTGGTGGGTCGCATTCCTGGTATTTGGTTATAATTATATCCTGCTGAATAAAATCCACGAGCTGCATACCAGTCTATTTCCTGATTACCAACAGTTCCGTAAGAAGCACGAAGGGTAGCATTGGTTAATGTAGAATTATCAGCCAAGAAATCTTCTCCTGTCAAACGCCATTTACCACCAACAGACCAGAAATTACCCCAACGTTTATCTGCACCAAATACAGAAGAACCGTCACGACGGAATGAAGCAGAAGCATAATATTTATCAGCATAAGAGTAATGGGCATCCATAAAGTATGATGCCAAACGAGCCTCTTGTTTATAATATTCTGAACCTTGTTCAGTTCCTGCTGTTGTCAAATCGCGCATACCATTAGAAGCAAACGGGAAATCTGATTTAGCAAAATATTCATAGTGGTAACTTTTCTTTTGCATTTCTTGACCAACCATGACACCTATATTATGCTTTTCATTGAATGTATAGTTCCATCCTAAAATATTATTCCAAGTAACTACACTACTTTTTGAATTATATAATTGACCAAGTCCATTATAGTCCATACCTTGCGGATTATACTGAGCACTCCAATATTGGTATTGAGTTTGGTCATTTAAGTTCACTCCTAACGTCGTTTTTGCATAGATGCCTTTACCAAAATCAATCTGCAAATAGGGATTCAAGTTTATCACTTGCATTTTAGTCTCATTTAATTCACCGCAAGTTTCATCAGTTAAAGCAAGCGGGTTGTATAAATTGACATTAGCATAATCTCCATTTTCATCATAGTACGGATACATAGGGAGCATACTAGAAATTGCAGCAGTTATAGGACTACTCATACTTCCACTAGTAGATAATGAAAATCCATTCTGTGTTGAATAACTATAGGATGTATTGATACCAATTGTAGCCCAATTGAATTTACTATCCAAATTCAAACGTCCAGAGAAACGCTCTAAGTCTGAACTTCTAACAAGTCCTTCTGTATTCAGATAACCTAAACTAGCATAATACCCAGTATTACCTTGTTTTCCTTGCAGATTTAAATTATAGTCTTGGTAATAACCTTTTCGTGTAATAGCATCCATCCAGTCATAAGAAGACTTACGATCCCATCCAAAGTAATCGTCAGCTAAATAATTGTAAGCAGATTCTATTGTATATCTATCTGGATTAGAGGCAGCTAAACCGTTAGCGAACAAATTCATTGACTGTTGGGCATTAGCGAAGTCCATATTGTTGTTTGCCATAGAGACAAAACCTTGCTTAATGTCCAGATTGATATTAAACTTGCCTTCTTTACCCTTTTTAGTTGTTACGATAATTACACCATTTGCTGCACGTGATCCATAGATTGCTGTTGCTGCTGCATCTTTTAATACCGTAATATTTTCAATGTCTGAAGGATTTAATGTTGACATTGGGTCTAATTGGTTGTTTGATTCTGAATTCAAAGAATTTTTATCCGTATCCGAATCAATAGGCATTCCATCTATTACATAAAGAGGTTGTGTTCCTGAATTTAAAGATCCACGACCGCGAACATAAATAGATCCCCAAACGCCAGGCATGCTTGACGAATTATTCATTTGGACACCAGGAACAGAACCTTCTAGTGCTTTTACAAAATTAGCATCAGTCTTTTTAGATAAAACATCTTCACCAATAATAGAAGCAGCTCCTGTAAAAGATGCTTTCTTTTGAACGCCGTATCCCGTTACCACGACTTCATCCAGCGCTTGTGAATCAGATTCCAATACGGCATTGATGTTCGAAGCAACACCTACTTGTTTTGTTTTCATACCTACGTATGAAATTTCCAACTGCTTTCCATTAGAAGGCACATCTAATGTGAAGTTACCGTCAAAATCAGTTACAGTACCGATTGTTGTTCCTTTTACGACTACTGATGCACCAATTACCGGTTCGCCATTCTCGTCAAGAACCTGACCGGTTACTTTGGTGTTTTGAGCCATTACCGCAGTCATACCCATCAGCAGGCAAGCCGCAGTCATAGTAAACCTTTTCATCATAAATACACTTATTTATTAAACATATAAATATTCATTCCAAACTTTCAAATAGACTTAGTCCAAAACGAACTACCACAAACCTATTTTTCACTCCTCTAATACTCATTCCACTTTTGTCTTTTTCAATATTAGAGGCTGCAAAATTACAACAAAAAATGTAAAAATGCAACGAATCATAAATTTAACAATCTAATCATTTACGTATTATCACACGAGATATATCAAAAAGTCACAAAATAAAACATTGTACCCCGTTATTTATACTCAATGATGTAACAATATTGTTTTGTTTATTACATTTTAATGTATTTTTGTTCGCCATAAATTTATGTCTTTTTTTCATATACACAATCATTTATCCCCTAAATGTTTTTATTTTCTTATTCTTTTCGTTGGATTTTACGTTCTTTTGGCTTGATCCCAAAGGATAAAAAAGTCATGATCAGATCCGTTCTTTTGCCTTGATGCAAAAGAACCAAAAAATCAAGGCTTACACTCCAAAGGCTACAAATTCGCTTCGTGAAGCTAAAATCTCGGAAAACTCGCCTTGGGCTCAGACAACCGAGATTTCTTCACGCTTCACTCGGAATTTGCTTTACGCCTTTTCCGTTAGGCCAAATCGGTCGACATTAATAATAACTTTTCTTTATTTCATATAAAAATATACGTTCTTTTATAGAATAATAGTACTATATATTGTCATATTTCATGTATTACCCCTTTTCAAATGGCAAGCGTTCTACCGAGTTGAAATATTGTTTCAATAGCCATTCCTGAGCTTTAAGTTTGATCATAGACTGGCGATAATCTTTGCTGGTGTGCCGGTCGTTTTGTGGTCGCCAGTGCTCAAAGAGCGCCATAGCGTTTAGCTTTTCTTCCAGACTGTTACGAATAATCCCCCGACTTTGTAGTTCTTGGTATAGGATGCTGGCTAAAGGAATTTCTGAATCCGGTTGAGCTTTGTAGGCATGAAAGCGTCTGCTTATCAGACGATTCATACATTCATCATTGTATTCTTGGCTCACAGAAGGCAAAGCTTTGACATTTTTTCTCTGTTCCATTTGTTTGATAACCCGATACCGAAAATCACTCATTTTATAGCCTTTCAACCATTTGCAAAAGGTTCTGTAATTCAATCCGACGTAATCGCCAAATTCTTCTTTGACTCCCAGCTCAAAACAGATGGAAAGTTCTTCTAGCCGTAAAAAACTATAACTTTCGTAGAGATCACTGGTCAGTTTGGCTGCCAGCAAAGTAAGTTCATGTGTCTTAGGTATTTTAAATCCCAACAATACATACGTGTCAGACAGCAGATCAATCATTCTTTTCTGAACAAACTGATTTTCAAATTGTATAATTGGAGGCTGTCTCAATGCCATTTGTAAACGAATATCCAAAGCCATTGTTTTCAAACATTTTTTGGGTTAATAATTTTGCTTCTGCCGCCACTTCCATCATCTCTTCGTATCTGGATTTTTGTGCTGCCGGCTTGTTGATCTTGACTTGTGGCATTGCAGCTGTTTTGGTACCGGCTAAAATCTGCACATCCGTTTCCCAATGATGATACCGCCACCAGGCGATGAACTTGGATTGATAATCCTTCTTTGTTCTGACCGTATCTTCAAGTGCCCTCAACAGGTTGAAATCATCAAAGCAGGTCATGGCGTTATGAGCTTTTTCCAGCAATAACGACCCCTTACCACTGATACGAATCAGCCGGGTACACCAGTTTTCATCATTCAGCAGATCCATTTTCCACTGATCCCATAGATCTTTTAATTCCGATTGATCATTTTCGCGCGTGTGTGCGCTACTCTCTCTCTCAATTATAAATATACTTTCCTTTTCTTTACTATCCTTTACTTTACTTTGTGTACTTTCTGCGGTTTGAATTGGCGTTTCAGCTGCGGAAATGCAGGTTTCATCTGTGTTAACCGATTTTTTTTCTGTAACTTCTTCTTTCGCTACTGTGATCGGAACGAGCAGATATTGTTGTTCTAATTTCTTTTCATTGAGGTAACGGCCTTTTGCTGCCATGTAGCGTTCTTGAATAGCTTTGGAAGTCAAGATGCCTTCTTCCCACAAGGCAGCATCAAACAAACCAATTTCAACCATGTAGTCAAGCATGGATTTCACTTCGGTGTCTTCGATATCCAACTGGTCCGACAAATCGAACAAATAATCCTTGTCGATTTGTACATAAAATGAACTTTCATAGATATCACACAAAAGCATAAAATAAAGAAGGACACCCGGCGTTTTAAGCTTTTTCATCAAACGCCGTATTTTGATATCTTTCAATACATGGATGTCCATTGGGAAATAATCCAATCCTAATTTTACTGGGCGTGCCATAATAATTATCAGGACAAGTTTTTATGGGTTCGGCAACAGCGCCTCTTCCTCTCTTGTCACGAAACAAAAATACGGTATCCCAAAATCGTAGTGTTGACGTGTGTCGCCCAATGTCGCTCAGTGTCGCCCAATGTGGATAAAAAGTCAAAAGCCGGCGTATTTTCTCTAAAAGGTAGGCATGAAAAGATAAAAACATAGGCATGAATTTATAGAAAGGTAGGCATGTTTTTCCATCCTTATTTTTAGATGTAGCGAATTTATTAAAGTATATCCTATCATTCGCTGTCCCTTCCCCGATTAAATATACTGTTCGTTTTGTACTACGTCTATTTAGAAAAGGAATGAATATTTATATGTTTAATAAATAAGTGTATTTATGATGAAAAGGTTTACTCTGACTGTAGCCAGCCTGTTGATGGGTATGACTGCGGTAATGGCTCAAAACACCAAGGTAACCGGTCAGGTTCTTGATGAAAATGGCGAACCGGTAATTGGTGCATCAGTAGTCGTAAAAGGAACAACAATCGGTACTGTAACTGATTTTGACGGTAACTTCACATTAGATGTGCCTTCTAATGGAAAGCATTTGGAAATTTCATACGTAGGTATGAAAAAAGTAGAAGTTGGCGTTTCTTCTCGCGTAAAAGCTGTATTGGAATCTGATTCACAAGCGTTGGATGAAGTGATGGTAGTTGCTTATGGTACTGCCAAGAAATCTGCTTTTACAGGTTCTGCTGCTACGATTAAAGATGAAAAGATTACTTCTCGTCAGACTTCTAACGTGACGAATGCTTTGGCTGGTCAGGTAGCCGGTGTACAGACAACTAGTAGCACAGGTCAGCCGGGTAAAGATGCAACGGTTCGTATCCGTGGTATCGGTTCTATTTCTGCCAGCAATACTCCGTTGTATGTAGTCGATGGTGTTCCTTATGATGGTGAGATCTCAGCTATCAGTACTTCTGATATTGAGTCTATGACAGTCTTGAAGGATGCTGCTTCAAATGCCTTGTATGGTGCACGTGGTGCCAATGGTGTTATCTTGATTACGACCAAACGTGGTAAGACGGGTGATGCCCGCGTTACTTTCGATGCTAAGTGGGGTGTGAACAAACGTGGTGTTCCTTCATATGAAACAGTAACAGATCCGGGTAAGTTCTATGAAATGGCTTATTCTGCTATCTATAATGGTGACTTGAAGGGCTATGCAGCTGCAGGTGATTTGGTTAATGCCAATGCTTATGCCAATAAAGCAATGTTGTCAGCTTCATACCTAGGATATCAAGTATTTACTGTACCGAATGGGGAACAGTTGATCGGTATGGACGGCAAACTGAATCCGAATGCAACATTAGGTTATTCAGACGGTACTTATTATTATACTCCGGATAATTGGAGCGATGAGTTGTTTGAAAACAATACACGTCAGGAATATAACTTGAGCGTGAGTGGCGCCAACGACAAGATGAACTATTATATGTCTGCCGGTTATCTGGATGATCAGGGTATCGTTCCGAACTCAGGTTTCCAGCGCTATTCAGCTCGTTTGAAAGCAGATTACCAGGTAAAACCTTGGTTGAAGATGGGAGGTAACATCTCATTTACACACTACGATAGCCGTGAGCAAGATTTGGAAAGTAGTACTTCGAATGCGAATGCTTTCTACGCAGCCAATATCATGGGAGCCATCTATCCGATGTATGTTCGTGATGCTGCCGGAAACATTATGACTGACAATCGTGGTTATTTGCGTTATGATTATGGCTCAGATACAAACTTTGAACGTAGAAATGTCGTTCCTAATGCGAATCCATTGGCAAGCTATATGCTGGATATGATGAGATATTCTGGTGATGTAATCAGCGGTAAGTGGTTTGCAGATATCGATATCTGGGGTGGTATCAAAGCAAAGATCAATATTGGTGTGGATGCCAATAATGTACGTTATACCAATATGACGAACCCATTCTATGGACAATATTCTGAAACAACTGGTGTGGGTGGTTTGATTTCTGTAGCTTCTGAGCGTACGTTCAGTACCAACCAGCAATATTTGTTGACTTACAACAAGACATTCAATGATGTACATAATTTGGATGTATTGGCAGGTCATGAAAACTACAATTACAAATACCAGTATTTGTATGGTTCACGTGAAAAAATCTACAATCCAGATGTTCCTGAATTGAACAATGGTATTTTGAACCAGAACAATGCTTCATATACAAACAACTATGCAACAGAAGGTTGGTTGTTCCGTGTACAGTACGATTATGATGGCAAGTACTTCGGTTCTGCTTCTTATCGTCGTGATGCTTCTTCAGCCTTCCATCCGGATAACCGTTGGGGTAACTTCTGGTCAATTGGTGGAGGTTGGTTGATGAACAAGGAAGCCTTCCTGGAAAACCAGAAATGGATTGATATGTTGAAATTTAAGATCAGCTACGGTTTGCAGGGTAATGATAATTTATTGTATCAGAATGGTTACCGAAATTATTATCCGTATATGGATCAATATAATTTATCAAACAATAATGGAGATTTTGCAACTACTTTGTATTATAAAGGTAATCAGGATATTACCTGGGAAACTTCACACAGTTTCAATACCGGTTTCGACTTTACCTTCTGGGGTGGTAAGTTGAGCGGTGCTGTGGAATATTTCTCTCGTAAGACAACCGATATGCTTTACTTCAAACCAGTTGCTTCTTCTATGGGATACTCTCGTTTCCCGGAAAATGTAGGATCTATGGTGAACCGTGGTGTTGAATTGGATTTGAATTCAAACATCATCAATACAAAAGATTTTACATGGGATATCAATTTCAACTTGACTCACTTCAAGAACAAAGTATTGGAATTGGCTCCAGAGTTGAATGGACAGTTGATTGATGGTAGCCGCATTTACCGGGAAGGTGAATCTATGTATCAGTTGTATTTACCGAAGTATGCAGGTGTAAATCCGGAAACTGGTGAAAGCCAATGGGCTTTGACTGAACCGAATGCAGCAGGAGAGACTGTTACAACTTCTTATACAGAAGCTTCATCTAACCGCTTTGCTACAGGCGATATTCTGCCGAAGGTATATGGTGGTTTCGGTACTAGCTTGACATTCCATGGCTTTGATTTCTCAATTGCATTTGCTTATCAATTAGGTGGACGTATTATGGATAACACTTATCAAAGTTTGATGGATATTAGTTCACAAGGTTCTGCATGGCACGTAGATATGTTGAATGCTTGGACTGCAGATAATAAGAATACTGATGTTCCGCGTTTGAACGTACAAGATACATTTACTGGATATTCTTCAGATCGTTGGTTGACAAGTTCTGATTACTTGAGCTTACAGAACATTACTTTCGGTTATACATTACCGAAATCTTGGACACGCAAGTTACAGATCGACGGTATCCGTCTGTATTTCGTAGCTGATAACGTAGCCTTGCTGACAGCTCGTAAAGGTTTAGATCCTCGTCAGAGCTATACTTCTGCGGACAATGTATATTCACCGATCCGTACGATTTCTGGCGGTATTTCATTGAATTTCTAATCTGTTAATTGTATTTAGAGTATATGAAAATGACAAATAAATATTTGATGTTCGTTAGTGCCGCTTTATTATTGGCTTCTTGCGATTTGGATAAGCTTCCAGAAGGTCAGTATGTAGGTGGTGAACAAAATGAAGGCGTTATTGAACAACGTCCTAATATGACAGTCGCTGCTGTAAATGGTATGGCTGCCAAGTTAAATGCCTTTGCTACGGTTTCTACACCGGAAAATCCTGATCATAACGATTATGGCCTTGCTGCAGTCCATCAAGCTTTGGAACAAGGTGGACAAGATATGCCTTGTACAACATCTGGTTATAATTGGTTTAATCGTTGTCAGAATTATGCAGACCGCCTTTATACTAGTTCTGAAGATGAATTGATTTGGAAAATATTCTATAATCACATGGATGCAGCAAATAAGGTTTTGTTGTTGACCGAAGGAACTGAAGATCCTGAAATGTTGATTTATAGAGGACAGGCTTTCGCTGCACGTGCTTATGATTATCTGAGTCTCGCTCAAGCTTATCAGTTTACTTATGCTGGACACGAGAATGCTTTGTGTGTACCTATTGTTACGGAAAACATGACATTGGAAGAAAAACAGAACAATCCTCGTGCTACAGTTCAGCAGGTATATGATCAGATCATGAGCGATTTGAGTCAGGCTCTTGATTTATTAGCTGGTTATGATAATGGTTCTAACAAAGACAAGATTGATGAGTCTGTAGCTTATGGTTTGCGTGCCCGTGCTAATCTGTTGATGCAGAAATGGGCTGAAGCAGCCAGTGATGCAGAAAAGGCTATTGCCGGTGGTACTCCGCAGTCTTTGGCAGAAGTTTCTAAACCGACATTCAACTCTGCTTCTGCAAGTTCTTGGTTATGGGGTGTTTTGATTACTCCGGATAACGATGTTGTAACAACAGGTATTATCAACTGGCCGTCTCACTTGTGTTCATTGACTGGTAACGGTTATACCACATTGACGGATTCATTCCGTTATGTAAGTTCAGCTTTGTATGACCAGATTCCGGATACAGATATCCGTAAGCAATGGTTCATCTCTCCGGAAGGAACATCTACATTGGTTGACAATGAAACAGTAGATGGTACTCCGGTTATCGAATACTTCGGTTTGTCTCCTTACACCAACGTGAAGTTCGGTGCTTATCAGGATGTGATGGGTAATACAACCAACTCACAAGACTGGCCTTTGATGCGTGTTGAAGAAATGTATCTGATCAAGGCTGAAGGTGAAGCTATGTCGGGTAACCTGACTAAGGCTAAACAGACACTGGAAGACTTCGTGAAGACTTATCGTAACCCGTCATACGCTTGTACTGCTTCTTCTGCTCAGGAAATGCAGGACGAAATCTGGTTACAGCGTCGTATGGAATTGTGGGGTGAAGGTTTTGCCTTGTTCGATATCCTGCGTCTGAAGAAACCGATTATCCGTAAGAACACAAACTACGAAGCAATCGTTCAGTTCAATCTGGAACCGGAATCTCAGATCATGATTTATCGTATTCCGCAGTGCGAAATGGAAACTAACAAAGGTATCAAAGAAGAAGACAACAACCCGGCTGCTCCGCAACCGACTGTATAATGGATAAGTCTTATACATTCATTTATGATTCTCTTTATCTTCTATTTCAAGAACCCCTGATCTTTCAGCACCTGAAGAAGAACTTCAGAGAAGTGTTCGTTGTTGGCTTTTGTATAGCGTAGGTCTGTGAAGACCTGAGCCAAGGTTTCTTTCTGGTTGATACGTACAAATTCTTGGTTGACAGCCAACTCTTCTTTTTCCCGATAGAACTGATCGATGGATGTCTGTGTGTAATCGGTATATGTTTCCTGGTGCATGATGGCAGCCAAAGGTAAGCGTTCCGATTGTTCAGGCTGTGGTTCTGCCGGGTATCCCAACGTGATCGTAATAATGGGAACCACTAATTTCGGTAAGGAAAGAATCTTTATGATCTGGTCGGCATTATAAGCTGTTGTTCCTAAGTAGCAAAGTCCAAGACCTTTCTCTTCGGCAGCTTCGGCAAAAGCTTCGGCAAAAAGCATGGCGTCGATGGTGGCAGCCATGAACATTTGCAGATTGTCAAAACCAGCCTTTGCCTTCCGTTGTTCTGCCCAGTGGACAAACCGATTGACATCGGCACAAAAAGTCAGGACTACGGGAGCCTTTGTTACCATGGGCTGGTTGAAATGCGCCGGAGCCAGTTGAGCTTTCCGTTCCGGATCGCGGGTGACAACCACACTGTATAATTGCATGTTTCCTGTATTGGAAGCACGTGAAGCAACTTCCAGCAATTCACATAATAATTCTTCAGGAACATCCTGTTCTGTGTATTGACGGATACTCCGTCTTTTCTTCATACATTCAATCATAAATATAAGTATTTGAATTTATTATTCGTGTAAATTACGAAGTTCTCGTTTCAGTTGGTGAACTTTTTCCATGTTGTTTTTATTTATTGGAGTGAGACACTTTTTATTTCCTTACAAACTTACATATAAAAATCCGACTGTTACAATCTATTTTCTTTTTATCTTTACCGCATTAATAATACTTAATCAAATAAAACATGAAAGAAGCACTTATTTCTAAGCCATCCAAACACATTGTCTGGCTTGACGTGGTTCGTCTGGTTGCCATGTTCACGGTTGTTTGTTGTCATAGCGCAGACCCTTTTAATTTCTATGCAGGTGATCCTACTGCAGATATTGCAAGTATCAAATATTGGGGAGCGATTTATGGATCCTTGCTCCGTCCGTGTGTGCCGTTGTTTGTTATGATTACTGGCGCATTGTTGCTTCCCGTAAAAGAGGAGAGTGGTCCCTTTTATAAGAAACGTATCAGTCGTGTGTTCTGGCCTTTCCTGGTGTGGTCAGTTCTCTATAATCTGTTTCCTTGGCTGACAGGCGTATTGGGATTTGAGCCGGATGTGATACTAACGTTCTTTCCTTATGCCGGAGAGGATGTTACTCGTCAGGCATTGACAGTTTCACTGGGATATATCGGTCAGATACCGATGAACTTTTCGGTCGTTGATGTACATATGTGGTATATTTATTTGCTGATAGGACTTTATTTGTATATGCCGATCTTTTCGGCTTGGGTAGAAAAGGCTTCAGAGAAAGCCAAGCTGTGGTTTCTGTTAGGCTGGAGTGTCACATTGTTTGTTCCTTATTTAAGGGAATATGTCAATCCTTATATATGGGGAGCTTGTTCGTGGAATGAGTTTTATATGTTGTATTATTTTGCCGGATTCAATGGCTATTTGTTATTAGGCCATTATTTGCGTCACCATGACTGGAGTTTATCGAAGATTCTGTTGGCGGGAATACCGATGTTTGTGGTTGGTTTTGGAGTGACGTTTGCCGGTTTTAGGCATATTACATCTTTGCCTGAATTTACAGAAGAACAGCTGGAATTGTTCTTCTACTATTGTTCTCCGAATGTTGTAATGATGACGATTCCTATATTTCTGTTGTGTAAGAAGGTTGAAATTCGTTCAGTATGGATACAGAAAGCTTTGGCCAACCTGACAGTCTGCGGTTTCGGTGTATATATGATTCATTATTTCTTTACAGGACCCAGTGTCGCCTTGATGCGAACCTTACATGTTCCTATTTGCTTGCAGATACCGTTGGCTGCCGTCTTGGCTTTTGCAGTTTCCTGGGCTTTGGTTCTGTTGATCCGTCGTCTGACAGGGAAAACCGCGAAGTATTGGGTGGGATGAGTTTAGGCTTAGAGTAGATGAGGTTATAAGTCAGTGAACTTAAAAACTCATCAACTTGCAAACTTACAAACCCAAAACATGTTATCTTTGTGATAGATTTATTGTTTACTAGACGTTTATGACGATACAGGATATAAATAAGACATATAGCCGGATTATAGAATGGCTGGATCGGAAGGAATTAAAGAATGTGTTTGATGGCTTGCAAGGATTGATTGCTGGTTCGGGACATTATAATTTCCAGGATAAGTTAGATGAATTGCAGGAAACCTATAAATATATGCTGCGCTATCGGATGGATGGCATACAAGATCCGATGCAGGAACAGATTTACAGACAGATACAAGCCTCTGCCTATGAACTGGCGGATGCTGTGAAGCTGAAAGCGCTGGCTACAGATTCTCCTTTATATTATTATAGCCGCCGTCGTTCCTTGAAGCTTTCTTGTGCTATTCCTTTCCGGAATTTGCATCAGCAATTGGGTAGTGTGCAGGATATGAAAGCTGCTGATGCGGATATCCGTGTTAAACAGGAATTGGAAGCTGCCTGTCTGACTTTATTTAACAAGATCTGGATTTCTGATCCTTTATCTACAGAAGAAGTTTGTGAACTGCAAGCCGTTCTGCAAGATGAAGAGTTGCCGGAAAGTGTAGGTTGCCAGGTCGTTTCAGCCTTGTTGTTGGGGCTTGAAGAATATTTCGATAAAGAAAAGATGGGTCTTTTGTTTGATGCGGCTTCCAGCCGGAAACAGGAAATATCCGTCCGTGCCTTGATTGCGATACTGCTTATTCTGTATAAATATCGGAAGCGTATTTCGTTATATCCTTTCGTCAGCGATCGGATGTCGGCCTTGGCAGAAGCCTTGCCTTCGTTTACACAAATCATTCAGACCATTATCCTTCGTTTTATTCTGTCGCGTGAGACGGAGAAGATATCAAAGAAACTGTGGGATGAAATCTTGCCGGGAATGATGAAACTGAGTCCGACACTGGGAGAAAAGATCAATCTGAAGGATTTGAATCCCGAACAACTGGGTGATGAGATGAATCCGGAATGGCAGGAATCTATTTTTGCCGACAAAGAATTAAGCCGGATGATGACAGAATTCAGTGAGCTGCAAATGGAAGGTGCCGATGTCTTGCATTCAACCTTTGTTCATTTGAAGAATTATCCGTTTTTCCGGGAAATCGGTAACTGGTTTTTACCGTTTACTGCCGGACACTCGGCTCTGGAATCAGGTTTTAAAACTAACAAGAGTGAATTGCGCTTGTTTGAACAAATGACGCAAACCTCGTTTATGTGCAATTCTGATCAGTATTCATTTTTCCTGAGTATGCTACAATTGCCGGAAGCAGCCCGGAGTGCTATGATGGGACAATTCAATGAACAGACGGCAGAGATGATTCGTCAGAATCGGGAAGAGCTGTTGGAAAAACACTCGAAAGTAGAACAGATTGCCGGACGTTATATTCAAGATTTATATCGTTTCTATAAGCTTTTCCCAAGTCATCTTGATTTCGATGATATTTTTACCTATACGCTGGATTTCCATAATTTATCGGAAGTCAGACCTTTCATCTCTGATGCAGTCAGCCTGACTGCCATTGCTGAATACTATTTGCGCAAGAACTATTTTCAGGATGCGTTGACCATCTTTGAAGAATTGATCAAGCAAGATTCCGAGAACGATATCTTATATCAGAAAGCCGGTTACTGTCGTCAGATGAATGGTGATTTGGAAGGTGCTTTGAAGGATTATTTACACGCAGATCTGTTGAATCCGAACAGTAAATGGATTATTCGTCGGATAGCGGTTTGTTATAAGACCTTGAAGCAACCCGAAAAGGCTTTGGCGTATTATCATCGTTATGAAGCCTTGAATCCTGATAACTTATCCGTTCAGATCAGTATCGGGCATTGCCATCTGGAGTTGAAGAATTACAATGAAGCTTTGAAGTATTATTATAAGGTCGATTATCTGGATACGAGCAGTCATAAAGCCTGGCGACCGATTGCCTGGTGTTCGTTCCTGACCGGAAAGTATGATCAGGCCCGGAAATATTACAAGAAGATATTGGAAGCTCAACCCAATATGCAGGATTATCTGAATGCCGGACACACCGAATGGGTTTTGCAGAATAATAAAGCGGCTTTGGACTTCTATAAACAGGCTGTAGAAAAGGAGAATGGAGACTGGTTCAAGTTTTATAATCAGTTTGAGCAGGACATTCCTGATTTGAAGAAAGCCGGTATTGAAGAAGACGAAATACCGCTGATGCTGGACCAGTTGCGATATATGCTATAATGTATTAATGTTTTAAGCGGACATAATAGAGACGGGTATATTTGATACCACGATACTCAAATGTTTTGAATATGCGGGCCTAAGAGATATGCAGGATTTCTCCGGCCCGATAAGCATGTTCGAGAGCCGATAACTGACCGGAAACCAGGCTGGGATAAAGTGCCGGAAAAATGATGATAACCCGGTTACCGTGTATATCTGTCGATCCGACGATCTGGTTTACATAAAACACAGGCTCATTTCCATTCACACCCGTTTTATAGGGATCGTCTTCCAACCGTACATGAGTTACCTTTAGGGTGAAGTCTTTGACGGTTTGTCCTTTTACACCCAGATATTGAGAGGTCTCATTTACTTTCTTCTTTTGTTTGATCCGATCTAGATGTATGGAGACATAGACACGTGCCATTTGAACAAAGCGTTCTTGTTTCGGGATGCGTGGCGTATATTTATTGGCAATCCAGATGACATACGCCGGGTCAATTTGTAGGATTTCATATAAATAATGGCCTCTGTATTTTCCAAACCCAATCAAGTCATCGCCTTTGGACGCCATATGCTTCTCATTGTATTCAACAATCAGCAGTTTACGTTTGGAACAAAAGAACATCGAGGTCGCCATCCGCAGCGATTCCTGAATCTGTTCGCTTAAATCCTGAATGAAGAGAATGGGATTTCTTTCGAGTTCCGGCGAATAGCACCAAAGAGAATATTTCGGTTTGTTATCGTGAGGAAGTACCAACAGATATACACCCGATACTTTATAAGACTCACGGCCTTCGTTATAATGTCGTAATTGTTCGTACAGTTTTACTTGTTCATCTGCCGACATTCCGGGTATGACGGGTCTTGCCATAGAAACCTCCTTTTCTAATAAAAACAAAAAAGGCGACGTCTTGGTTCATTTTTCCAGACGTCGCCTTCAGTATGTAATGGAATCTCTACCGTTTTATTCCCGGATGATTCCTAATTCGGATGCTTCTACAAATTGAATGATGTGTTCAATCTCTTCACTCATAGGAACCTGATCACGAATCATCAATAACGCATCAAAGACACTACAGTTGCTTTGGAAAAGAATTCGATAGGCATGACCGATATGTTTGATGACCTTGGCGTCGAAACCTTCATGCGATAAAACAACTGCGTTCACACCATAGTAACAAGTCGGTTCTTTAGCCGCTACGATATAAGGCGGAATATCTTTCCGGAAGCGGCATCCCGTCTGGATCATAGCCCAAGTACCAATTCTACATCCTTGGCTGACGAGAATGTTTCCTCCGAAAATAGCGCAATCCTCAATTTGACAGTTGCCGGAGATTTTACTTCCGTAACCGATCACACAGTGGTTACCAACTTTCGTATCATGAGAAATATGAACTCCTTCATGGATAAAGTTTCCATTTCCTATTTGAGTTTGACCATCGGCTGTTGCCCGGTTGATCACCACGTTTTCACGAATTACATTATTGTCACCGATGACCAGTAATGTATCGCCACCTTTGTATTTGAAATCCTGTGGCTCAGCACCCAATACGGCATGTTGGAAGACACGATTTCCCTTTCCCATGCGAGTTCCGCTCAATACGCTGGCATAAGGCATAATTTCGCAGTTGTCGCCTATTTCTACGTTTTTATCTATGTATGCAAACGGATGAACAATAACATTGTTCCCTAATTTTGCACTTGCATCGACATAAGCTAAAGGACTAATCATAATTGTATCTTTTTAAACGGTTATTCTCTTCCTCCACCTAATGCACTATACAGATTGATAACAGCTTGGATGCGCTGGATATTATCTGAAACTTCCGTTAACTGTGCACTTAACAGGCTTTGTTGTGATGTTAGTATTTCCAAATATGTAGCACTACCGCTTTGGAAAAGATCTTTTGTATAGACCACCGCTTTTTCCAACTGTTCGATGCGTGCTTTGTCTTCAATCAGCTTGTTGTTGCAGGCATCATACAAATGGAGAACGTCGCTTACTTCCTGACCTGCCGACAAAATCGTTTGCTGGTAATTCATTTTCGCGATTTCCTCTTCTGCTTTTGTAACCTTTAAGTTGGCAATCAGTTTACCATTATTAAAGATCGGCTGAGCTAACGATGCCAATGCCTGGAACATGAATTGACCCGGATTGGAAACAGTGATTCCTGAACCGTTTGTCCATCCGGCTGTCGCTGTGATGTTCAGACCCGGATAAAAGGCTGCACGTGCTTGGTTGGTTGAATAATAAGCACTGGCCAGATTCATTTCTGCAATCTTAACATCCGGACGGTTTGCCAGCAGCTGCAAGGGAACACCTGTTGTTAGGTCTTCAGGCATGATCTGTTCGTCCAATGTTCCTCGGTCGATTTGCTGAGGAGCTTTTGCCAATAAAACAGATAAAGAGTTTTCTGTTTCACGAATTTGTCTTCTTAAATCGATCAAAGATGCAGAAGTCTGATGATAAACGGCACGGGTTTGAGTTACAGCTGCCTCAGTTGTCATACCCGCTATTTTCATGGCTTCCATTACACGGACATTCTCAGCATAAATATCCACTGTTTTGGCAGTGATTTCTTCCTGCTGGTCCAACATGAGTAGCGTGTAATACGTATTGGCAATACCGCAAATCAATTGAGAACGTACAGCCTGTTGTGCATACTGACTTTGCAAATAAGCTGTCTTCTGACTACGACTTGCATTTAATAATTTACCGAATAAATCTACTTGCCAGCTGGCTGCAACAGGAAGTGTATAGGCTTTAACAAAACTGCCACCGTCCATGGTAGTTGCAGTCCCTTGCGGAGCCAGATTGATGGAAGGCAAGAATGATAAGCGGGCAGATGTCAGCATGACACGTGCTTCTTCCACACGCAAGATAGCAGCTTGCATATCTACGTTATTGGCCAATCCTTCTTCAATCAGAGCTTGCAGTTTCGGGTCGGTAAACATCTCTTTCCAGGGAACATTACCCATATTGGTTGTATCCGTTACGGCCAATGTGTCTGTAAGAGAAATCGGATCCCGATAGATGCCGTCAGCGTTGATATCCTCAGGACGATCATACGCTTTGTAAATGTGGCAACTGCTGAATAAAGCAGTTGCGCACATCATATAAAATATATTACTTGTTTTCATCCGAATCATTCTTTTGTTTGTGTATATTGTTCAATTTCGCTATTCATATCACTGTTGTCCAAATCATCCCATTCAAGAGGCTTGATTTTCTCTTGCAAGTACTGGAATGCGACGAACAATACAGGAACAATAAAGATCTGGAATATCATACCAATTAACATACCACCGATGGCTGAAGCTCCCAGAGTACGGTTACCGTGAGCTCCTACACCGAAGGCAAACATCAACGGAAGCAAACCGATAATCATAGCCAATGAAGTCATCAGGATAGGACGCAAACGGGCACCGGCTCCTAATACAGCCGCCCAAGATATACTCATACCCATTCGGCGTCGGTCGAGGGCGAACTCTACAATCAAGATCGCATTCTTAGCCAACAGACCCATCAACATGATTAATGCAATTTGCATATAAATATCATTAGACATCGTTCCCAAGATCATCTTTAATGCCGGGATGCTACCCAGTGATCCCATTCCGTTGACGAATAAGAAGCTTCCTAACAAACCGAACGGGATAGACAGCAATACGGCCAACGGCAAAATATAACTTTCGTATTGGGCACTCAGCAACAGATAAACGAATACGAAACAAAGTACGAAGATAATGGCTGTGGTTCCACTACTTGTTTCGGCTTCTTCACGAGCCATACCACCTAATTCATAACCGAAACCTGCCGGCAAGTTTTGCTGGGCTACTTCAGCGATGGCCTGCAAAGCCTGACCTGATGTATAACCGGAAGCAGGAGCAACCATGACTTTAATAGATGTATACAGGTTGAAACGGCTGATCACATCCGGACCATATACTTTCTTCATGGATACAAACTGAGAGATAGGAGCCATTTCTCCGCTGCTACCACGAACTTTGATGCTGTTCAGTGTTTCCATGTTTTTCGTTGCATCCGGTTCTGCCTGGATCATTACACGGTACATTTTACCGAAACTGTTGAAGTTAGAAGCATAAAGACCTCCGTAATAACCTTGCATTGTTGAAAGAATGTCGCTCGGACTGATTCCGGCTTTCTTACAAGCGGCTGCATCGATATCCAACATGTATTGCGGGAAGCTCGGGTTGAATGTCGTTTGTGCACGGCTAATTTCTGGACGGGCATTCAAGGCTGAAATATAATCTGTAATGACATTAAAGAAACGTCCTAAGTCACCACCTGTCTTATCCTGCATGTTCAATTCAATATCACTGGAAGCTGAATAACCAGGAATCATAGGCGGAGCGAAGAACAATACCTGAGCGTCTTTAATGATCTTCTGGGAACGCATGAACAAAGATCCAACAACGATATCTGAGTTCTGCATCAATGAACGTTCTTCCCAGTTTTTCAGTTTGATGATGATAGATCCGTAAGAAGGACCTTGACCTCCGATAAATCCAAAACCAGAAATAACGGTTCGTGACTGAACGGCAGGTTCTGCAGCAATCAAGCTATCTACTTTGTTCAATACTTCCATAGCTCGTTCTTGTGACGTTCCAGGAGGCAAGGTTACTGCACCCATGATCGTTCCTGTATCTTCATTAGGCACCATACCGGTCGGAGTCGTATTCATGAAGAAGATCAAAAGGGCAATAGCGGCAACTACCAGTCCGAATGAAAGAACTGATTTCTGGATGAAGAACAATACGTTTTTCTTGTATCGGTTCAGAATCGATTCATACGTTGAGTTGAATGCCTTCTTGAATTTATCGGTCGTCATACCCAACAGTGCCAAAACACTAATGATGACGAAGATGACGCACAGTACCGGGTGTTCGCTAAAGCTGAACATACCAGATATCATACCAATAATAGCAATGAATGTAAAGATCAATGTGATACTCGGGTGGAGCAGTTTTCCGATCGCATCCGTATAACGGCGAAGCAAGATGGTCCGGGATGCTTTCATCGCTGTGCCCACACGTTCTTTCAGGCTGGTCTCATCTCCATGAGGTTTCAGCAAGATTGCACAAAGGGCAGGTGACAATGTCAAGGCATTCAAAGCAGAGAATCCGATTGAGATAGCCATGGTCAAACCGAACTGACGGTAGAATGTTCCGGCTGTACCTTCCATGAAACTTACAGGAATAAATACAGACATCATGACCAAAGTGATAGAAACGATGGCTCCACCTAATTCGTTCATGGCGTCGATGGAAGCTTGCTTAACCGACTTATATCCTTGGTCGAGTTTCGCATGGACTCCTTCGACGACGACGATGGCATCATCGACCACAATCGCAATGGCTAGCACCATCGCAGACAATGTCAACAAGTTCAAACTGAAACCGATCAATTTCAATACGAAGAAGGTACCGACCAAAGCAACCGGGATGGCAATTGCCGGGATCAAGGTAGAACGCATATCTTGCAAGAAGATATAAACCACGATAAATACCAGGATAAATGCTTCGATCAAAGTCTTGATAACTTCGTGGATAGAAGCAAACAAGAAGTCATTGGCATTTTGTGCGATGTTAATACCCAGTCCTTCTGGCAAAGATTTCTCAGCCTCTGCCAAAACTTTTTCCAAGTCAGATATGGTTTGGGTTGCATTGGTTCCTGCCATCTGATAAACGATACAAGAAACGGCTTTATGACCGTTTACCGTATTATTAAATGTATAAGCCAAACGACCTAATTCCAAATCAGCAATATCGCCTAAGCGGAGCACTTCACCGTCGGGCAAGGCTTTAATAACAATGTCGGCAAACTCACCGGGCTTTTGCAGACGACCTTTATAACGGATGGTGTATTGGAAAGACTGGTTTCCGCGTTCACCGAACTGACCAGGAGCTGCTTCGATGTTCTGTTCAGACAACGCTGCTGCAATGTCGTTGGGCACTAATTTGTATTGAGCCATGATATCCGGCTTCAACCAAATACGCATTGAATAGTCCTGACCTAACACGTTGGCATCACCTACACCATTTACACGTTTGATTTCCGGAATCAAGTTGATGTTGGCGTAGTTTTCGATAAACTCAATGTTGTATTTGTCTTCCTTGTCGTACAATGAGAATACCATCAACATAGAAGTCTGTCTTTTCTGTGTTGTCACACCGACTTTTGTTACTTCGGCAGGCAACAGACCTTGTGCCATGGATACACGGTTCTGTACGTTTACGGCTGCCATATCCGGATCAGTACCCTGATTGAAGTAAACACTGATATCAGCCGAACCGGTGTTTGAAGCCGTTGATGTGATATACATCATGTTTTCCACACCATTGATCTGGTCTTCAAGTGGGGCAATGACAGAATTCAATACGGCAGTCGCATTGGCTCCCGTATAAGTCGCTCTAACCGATACGGTAGGAGGGGCGATGTCCGGATATTGGGTAATAGGTAAGGTCGTAAGACCAATAACACCCAGGATGACTATCAAAATAGAGATTACGGTTGATAGCACCGGACGGTTTATAAATCTATCTAATTTCATTTTATATCTGATTTAATTGTCTATCCTATAAAAATTAATTGAAAGCGGTTGCCAAGTTACCATCACGCTGATCTTTCAGGTGCTGTTGGTATTTCGCTTCTTGTTGTGCTTGTGTTATAGGGGTGATCTTTTGCCCGTTGTGCAATTGTTGTACACCTTCAACCACGATCTTGTCAGAAGCATTCAATCCGCTGGTTACAATGTAATTCTGACCATCATTCAAATCAGAGATCTGTACTTCTGTATATTTCAGTGTGCTGTCGGGTTGCAATACATAAACGAACTTCTTGTCCTGGATTTCAACCGTAGAAGATTGCGGAATCAGGATGATGTTATCCATTGCGTACGGGAAAATAACATTTCCTGTACCTCCACTACGCAAGATGTTATTCTTGTTCGGGAAGATTGCACGCATACTTACAGAACCGGTTGTCTGATCGATTACACCACTGACAGCATCAATCTTTCCTTCATCATTGTAGAAGCTTCCGTCGGCCAGCTGTAATTTGACTGCCGGCATTTTCTCCAGTTCTTCTTTTAAAGAAGTTCCTGTTTTTGTCAGTTGCAGCAGGTCTTTTTCTGTCATGGAGAAATAAACATACATGTCGTTGATTTCAGAAACCGTTGTCAGCGGTTCAGCAATAGAGGGACTTACCAAACTACCGATACGATAGGGGAATGTACCGATTACACCATTCGAAGGACTGGTAACGGTACAGAAATCCAAGTTTTGTTTGGCACTTACTTCCGATGCTTTTGCTTGGGCCAATGCAGCCTTGGCCGATAACAGATTGTTGACAGCTGTTTCGTATTCAAACGAACTGATGATTTGCTTTTCAAACAGCATATGTTTATTCTTTTCTGTCAGCGTCAATGTTCGTAAGTTCGCTTCGGCTGTTTCAACAGCTGCTTTTGCCTGATTATAGGCTGCCTGGTATTGAGTTGGATCTATTTGAAACAAAGCTTGTCCTTTCCGGACAGTTGCACCTTCATCTACACAAAGTTTGACAATAAAACCGGAAACCTGCGGACGGATTTCGATATCCTGTGTTCCTTTGATTGTCGCTGGGTAAGATTTCGTCTGGTTACTAGAAGTCGTTGTTACTGTAGCAACAGCATATTCGTCGTCTCCCATCTTCATTCCACTTTGGCTGTTTCCACAAGAAAACAAAATAAACCCAGTAGCACATATTGCCATGTACTTACCCTGAGTTACCATAAACTTCAAAAAATGTTTCTTCATATAATTGTTAAATTTGAAAATTATTCTTGAATTAACTATTGCGCTTATTTTTCGCTCCCTTTAGGAATGCTGCTTTGTCATTTCCTTTTTTACTCTTATTTTAGTCACAAAGGTAATTTATTTCTATAAAACGGGGGAATTACATAGTTTTATTTTAACCATATTTGTGTGCATATTATATCATTTTCTCAAACGAAAGATATCGTTTTGGTACAAAATGAATATTGATTGTTCCGTATAGAAATTGTGCCATATAGCTTTTTAAGGAAAGAAAAAGAAGGGAGATGTATTCCGTATGGTCTGTTCTGCTTGGATTGAGGTTTGAATCTGGTTAGAAACTAATTTTTTGACAGCTGTCGTAAAGCTTTACTATATATGTGATAAAGCTTTTTGACATATATGGAAAAGCTTTACCACATTTGTCAAAAATATGAATGGAAGTGAAGTTTGTATCACAACCTGCCTAGTTTGTATGTCTTTGTCTTGAAATGAAGGTGGAAGATGGTTGATTTGTCTGCGGAAATGTTCTCTTTTTCGGTAGTGAAAAAGGGATGCTTTAAAATCAAAATGGAGAATAAAATCACTTTTTACGTAATATTTTTATGGCAAACACTTGCTTTTCCATAATTATTGCTTACTTTTGACCTAGTAACTTAAATTAAAATCATCATGAATACCACGATTGTTATTTCGGAAGTACTGAGTACTAGTTGGAAAAACGTAAAGTCTCAAATTTGGATTTTGGCTGGTTTGTTTATCGGCTTGTGTTTGATTGCCTTTACAGTTAGTTTGTTGATGATGCCTTTGTCGGCTTCAATGGGAGGCGGATTGCTTACAACGCTGATCAGTGCCCTTATCTCCAGTATTTTTGCCTTGGGATATATCAAGAATATGTTTCAGACAATGGATGGTGATGAGCCTCAGTTTTCGGCTTATATGTCGCACCCTTCCAAGATTGTTAATTACTTGATAGCTGATTTGCTTTTCAGTTTGCTGCTTATAGTGGGTCTTATTTGCTTTATTATTCCGGGAATATATTTGTACCTTCGTTTTCAATTCTTCGCACAGTTCATCGTAGATGAAAATGCCGGAATCCTTGAATCTTTGAAGAAAAGCTGGAATCTGACGGAAGGACATGAATTGTCTTTGTTCCTGCTTATGCTGGCCCAATTGCTTATCCTCATTATCGGAGTTGTTTTATTCCTTGTCGGATTGCTGGTAGCTTATCCTTTGGTCATTATGAGTCAATGCTATGTTTACCGTTTGTTGAACCGGCAGGCATACGTTGAACCGAATGATTTGTAGCAGAAAGACATATAACATTTTTTGTATTGCAGTTAGTTTCTTTTTCTACTACCTTTGTTCGAAATTTTTTTAAGAATGAAATTTCGGATCAAAAAGTATGTTTATAGCGGAATGTTCTTGGCTGTGCTCTTGCTAAGTCATTCGGCCCAGGATGTATATGGTAAGAAAAAGAATCTTCCTCCTGTTTTACCACCGGCAAAGCCTTCTTTCCCTGCGACAGAGATAACGATCCCTATGGTTGAGTTTCCTAAATATCCGGAAACAGGAAAGTTGGAATTACTGGCTTCTCCCCGTAAGATGATCACGACCGATTTTACCAGTCGGGAGATCAATCATATTGGAGTGGGAGATGCAGCCCGTTTTCAGGATTCGGATACGGAAATTATCGACTTGTCGTTGATACAGGAAGGCGATTATGCATTCCCTTTGCCGGGAGCAAAAGTGATATCTCCTTATGGCGGCAGGCGTCGTCATCATTCCGGATATGATATCAAGACGTGTCCGAATGATACGATTGTGGCTGCATTCGATGGTGTTGTGCGGCTTTCTAAACCGTATGCGGCCTATGGAAATGTGATTGTTATTCGTCATTATAATGGCTTGGAGACCGTATATAGCCATAACTCCAAGAATCTGGTCAAGCCGGGCGATGAAGTAAAAGCCGGAATGCCTATTGCTTTAACCGGACATACAGGTCGGGCAACAACGGCCCATTTGCATTTTGAAGTTCGCTTTAATGGCGTTCATTTTAATCCTAATTATGTCTTCAGCTTTTCGCGTCGTAAATTGAAACGGGAATGCCTGATTTGCCGAAAGAAGGGGAATCATATTTCCGTGAAACCGGTCAAAGCCCTGCCTCTTTATCTGATTGATGACAAAGAACAATCGAAATAATAAGCCATGAACTGGGAATTCTGTATCAAGATAGAAAAGAAAAGTCTATAAAAAAGAAAAGGTTGTCATCACGACAACCAATCTTCATTGCTAACCTTAAATCTAATACCATGAAAAACACAGTGCAAATATAGAGGTTTTATGTTATTCAGCATAATTTTGCGGCATAAAATCACTGCATTTAACTTGATTTATTATTTGGAAACGCTTTTAAGCTAAAAAGGACTCTTTGAAGCAGGAAAAATGCTCCAATGAAGTCTGTTACAAAGCCCTATGAGCTTGCGAAACCTTCCTTTTGACTGATTACAGACAAATGCTCCAAAGGACAGAAGGCTCTTCGATAATTGAATTTTTTGTATATTTGCAAACAGAAATGATTTAAGATACAAAGGACTAAATGAAGAATATCCGCAATTTTTGTATTATTGCTCATATTGACCATGGGAAAAGTACCCTGGCAGACCGTTTGTTGGAATATACGAATACGGTAGAAGGCAGAGATATGCAAGATCAGGTATTGGATGATATGGACTTGGAACGTGAACGAGGTATTACGATCAAGAGCCATGCTATCCAGATGAATTATACCTACAAAGGCGAAAGTTATATATTGAATCTGATTGATACGCCGGGGCACGTTGACTTTTCGTATGAAGTATCACGTTCGATTGCGGCTTGCGAAGGAGCATTGCTGATTGTGGATGCATCGCAAGGAGTTCAGGCGCAGACAATATCCAATCTTTACATGGCAATTGAGAATGATCTGGAGATTATTCCGGTTTTGAATAAGATTGATTTGCCGAGTGCCATGCCGGAAGAAGTTGAAGATGAAATCATCGACTTGTTGGGTTGTGACCGGAGTGATATTCTGCGTGCCAGTGGAAAGACGGGAGAAGGTGTGGAAGATGTATTGAACGCAATTGTAGAACGTGTTCCTGCTCCTAAAGGTGATCCGGAAGCTCCGTTGCAATGCTTGATTTTCGACTCTGTATTCAATTCTTTCCGGGGAATCATTGCTTATTTCAAGGTAGAAAATGGGGTGATCCGCAAAGGTGATCACGTGAAGTTCATTGCCACCGGTAAGGAATATGATGCTGATGAGGTGGGAGTTTTGAAGTTGGAGATGTCTCCTCGGGATGAAGTTCGTACAGGCGATGTAGGTTATATTATTTCCGGTATTAAAACGTCTAAGGAAGTTCGGGTGGGAGATACGATTACCCATGTAGCCCGTCCGGCATCGGAAGCCATCGCCGGTTTTGAGGAAGTAAAGCCGATGGTCTTTGCCGGAGTTTATCCGATCGAGACGGAAGACTTCGAAAATTTGCGCGCTTCATTGGAAAAGTTACAGTTGAACGATGCGTCTTTGACTTTCCAGCCGGAAAGTTCTGCGGCCTTGGGATTTGGTTTCCGTTGCGGTTTCTTGGGATTGTTGCACATGGAGATTGTTCAGGAACGTTTGGATCGTGAGTTTAATATGAATGTGATCACGACGGTTCCGAACGTATCATATCTGGTATATGATAAGAAAGGAAACTGTAAGGAAGTACATAATCCGAGCGGTTTGCCCGATCCGACGTTGATTGATCATATTGAAGAACCTTATATTCGGGCGTCTGTCATAACGAACACAACTTATATCGGACCGATTATGACTTTGTGTTTGGGCAAACGGGGTATTCTGGTGAAGCAGAATTATATTTCAGGTGACCGTGTTGAGATTATCTATGATTTGCCTTTAGGAGAAATCGTTATCGACTTCTACGACAAGCTGAAGAGTATTTCGAAAGGATATGCTTCCTTCGATTATCATTTGCATGATTACCGTCCGAGTAAGTTGGTGAAGTTGGATATTCTGTTGAACGGAGAACCGGTGGATGCGCTTTCAACACTGACTCATATCGACAACAGTGTTACCTTTGGTCGCCGGATGTGTGAGAAGCTGAAGGAACTAATCCCGCGGCAACAGTTTGAAATTGCTATTCAGGCAGCTATTGGGGCAAAGATCATTGCGCGTGAAACCATCAAGGCTGTACGAAAAGATGTGACAGCCAAGTGTTATGGTGGTGACGTTTCGCGTAAGCGTAAGCTGTTGGAAAAGCAGAAAGAAGGAAAGAAGCGAATGAAACAGATCGGAACCGTAGAAGTTCCACAGAAAGCGTTCCTGGCTGTATTGAAACTGGATTAAGTAACAAACGGTTATAAAGGAAAAGATCACAAAGTGTAGAGATTTATTCTCAGGCACTTTGTGATCTTTTTGTTTTAGAGAAGGTTCGTTATTGCTTATTCAAACAATAGCTTAGCGTCTCTTTCGGCAGCCTTTTGAGTCCATGCCTCCGGAATCATCTTCCATTGGTTGAGTGGCTGCGGAGACAAAGTTTTCTTATCTTTGATATACTGGATCATGTAGTAGCGAAGATCTTTTTCTGTTGCATTGACAATCCGGTCTTTTAACTGATCTTGTGGGATACCCGCCCCTTTAGTCAACAGTTCGCCGCCACCGTTACCACGATATGAGTTGAGAGCCACACGATAAGTCTTGTTAAGATCAAATGGTTCTCCATTAGCCAGGCTCTGGATCGTTATCTTTTGTCCGGCAGGTTTTGTTACATCGACAGTATAGATGATTCCGGCAGCCGAATCAAAGTTGAAGCTAGGATTCGTAAAGGTATACCCATTGCCGTCTTTCCGTTCTGTCAATAAAAGGAGATGATCGTCGGCTGATTGCATTTGGTTTGTCCAGATGGCATAAGATTCTTCGAGAAAGCCTTTGATCTCTTTTCCGGTCAGCTCCATGGTATAGAGCATGTTCTCATACTTATATAAGTTGAACATATCACTGATCCGAATGTCTCCTTCCTTGATTTCGGCATCAAACGAAAGTGGAGCGGCAAAAGAGATGTCGGCTCCGGTCAGATCGAGTTGCAGGGAATGAATGAAATCAATAAACGCTGACGGACCGAAATAGGCAGGGCGGGTAGAGATAGTCTCGGTAAAAGTACCGACTTTCTCTGAAACGAAGGTCTTGACTGCCTGATATTGGGGAGTAAACTGAGTCATGAATTCTTGACTTGGCTGTAGTTTATCCATGTCTGTCAGTGTTCCTTGAATACTTTTTCGTACGACTTTATCTCCGTCGACTGTTAGACTGATTTCTATATCACCGACTGTTCTTCCGTTATTCGCCGGATTGATCAGCAAGACGGAATCACCTTGGGCATTTGCTATCTTTCCGCAGAAACGGCGATGGTCATGTCCCATCATAATGATATCGAAGCCCGGAATGCATTCAGCTATTTCAGCAGAAGCGTCTTCCCGATATTTCCCGGCAACCGTACGAGCTTCTTTCCCGGCATGGAAGAGTCCGATAACTACATCCGGCTTTTCTTTTTCCTGAATGATCGGAATCCATTTGCGGGCTGTCTGTTCCATATCGGCAAAAGAAAGACCTTTCCACAATGTTTCGGGTAACCAAGTCGGAATAGCCGGTGTGATCATACCTAAAACAGCTATTTTGATACCATCACGTTCAATAATTTCATACGGCTTTAAATACGGTTGTCCGTCGGAAGTACGGATAATATTCGCTCCTAAAACCGGGAAATTACATTGCTTGATCCAGCGGTCGTAAACTGAATGTCCGGCTTCTACGTCATGATTTCCCATATTCCCGACAACGAATCCCATGTAATTCATCATGGCAGCTGTAATATGCGTTGAAACCGTATCCATGAAGTTGTAATAATAGGCAGAAGGTTGTCCTTGCAGAATATCCCCATTGTCCATCAGCAACAAATTATCTCCGTAAGTCTGACGTTCTTGCTGTACATAGGTATATACGCGGGCAAAACTACCGTTCCAGTCTTGTTGCGTGATAAAATTGTAAGGGAAAAAGTTGCCATGTATGTCGCTTGTTTCAATCAGCTTAAGCTTGACTTCGCGCGTAGTGGCAGAGAGGCTTAGGAAAGCCCACAATAAAAGAAAAATACTTGAAATTCGTTTCATAAAACGGGTATTAAAGATCTGTATTGATAAAACGGTACAAAAATAACACAGACCAGACAAACTTCCTTGTTCGGATATGTGAAAATCTGATGAAAGTTTGGCTGGTCTGTATCTTTATGACCTTATTTCCGAATTATATCAGTCGGGATTCCCGACTATGAGGAAAATATTCCATTCGGATATTTGAGTTTATTCCAATTTATGAATGACTAAACCTGAACGAAGCTTCGGTTCGAACCATGTTGTTTTCGGCGGCATGATATTACCCGTGTCGGCAATGTCCATTAATTGTTTCATTGTAACGGGATAAAGAGCCAATGCCATTTTCATTTCTCCGCTGTCAACTCTTTTCTTCAATTCGCCTAAGCCACGGATACCTCCGACGAAGTCTATTCGTTTATCTGAACGCAGGTCCTTGATGTTCAAGATTTCATTCAGGATCAGATTTGAAGAAATCGTAACATCCAGTACTCCGATCGGATCACTGTCGTCGTATGTGCCCGGTTTGGCTGTCAGTGAATACCAGTTTCCATCCAAGTACAAAGAGAAATTATGCAGACAAGCCGGCTTGTAAATATCAACCCCTTTGCATTCTACGGTAAAGTTCTTCTTCAGTTTTTCCAAGAAGGCTTCAGGTGTCAGTCCGTTCAGGTCTTTCACTACCCGATTATAGTCGATGATTGTCAACTGGTCATCCGGGAAACAGACTGCCATGAAATAATTGTACTCTTCATCTCCGCGATGATTCGGATTCTGCTGGGCTTTCTCGGCGCCAACCAAAGCTGCTGCAGCTGAACGATGATGACCGTCGGCAATATACAGTGCAGGAATCTGGGCGAACAATTCCGTAATCCGGCGAATATCCTCTTCCTGATCAATTACCCAGAAAGTATGTCCGAAACCATCACCCGGAGCAATGAAGTCGTATTCCGGCTTTTTGGCTGTATACTTGGCAATGATTTTGTTGAGCTCGTCGTTATGTGGATAGGCAAAGAATACCGGTTCGATGTTAGCATTATTAACGCGCACATGTTTCATTCGGTCTTCTTCTTTATCGCGACGGGTCAATTCATGCTTTTTAATCACACCATTCATGTAATCAGGTACATAAGCACATACGACAAGTCCGTATTGAATCTTCCCGTTCATGGTCTGGGCATAAACGTAATAACATTCTTTCGGATCTTGTACCAGCCAGCCTTTTTCCTGGAACATATTGAAGTTCTCGGCAGCTTTCTTATATACTTCAGGCGCATGTTCATCAGTGCCGACCGGAAAGTCTATTTCCGGTCGGATAATATGATACAGAGATTTTTCATTACCTTTGGCTTCTTCGCGTGCTTCATCCGAATTCAGCACATCGTATGGCCGTGAAGCAACCTGTTCCACCAAGTCTTTCGGTGGACGAATTCCTTTAAATGGTTTTATCGTAGCCATACCTTATTTATTTACTCTGAATTTCTCAATACCTTCTTTCAAGAAACCTTCGATCTGATGAGCAGCAGCAATACCGGCATTGATATTGGCTTCGGCAGTCTGTGCACCCATCTTTTTCGGTGTAGAGAAATAACGGCCGGCAAATTTAGCTGTGAATTCATCATTAGCTGCTGGCATGATATCCGTTAAGTACTTTAAGTCAGTACGTTCTTCCATCAATTGGATTAATTCGGCTTCATTGATGACTTCTTTGCGGGCAGTATTCACTAAAATACCACCTTTCGGCATTTTACCGACCAAAGCCGCATTGATTGAGTTCTTGGTTTCTGCAGTAGCCGGAATGTGGAGCGATACAATGTTGCATGTTTCATACAGAGCCTCGGCTGAATCAACTGCTTTTACACCAGCTTCTTCAATGACTTCTTTCGGACAGAATGCATCGTATGCATATACTTCCATACCAAAACCTTGTGCAATGCGGGCAACATTTCTACCCACGTTTCCGAATGCATGGATACCCAGTTTCTTTCCTTTCAATTCAGTTCCAGAAGTTCCGTTGTAGAAATTACGTACAGCCATGACCATCATACCAAAGGCCAGTTCGGCTACCGCATTTGAATTCTGTCCTGGAGTATTCATGACGCATACTTGATGGGCAGTAGCAGCATCCAGATCAACATTATCATATCCGGCGCCGGCACGTACCACGATTTTCAGTTGCTGGGCAGCATCCAAAACTTCTTTATCGACTTTGTCACTGCGGATAATTAATGCATCAACATCTTTTACGGCATCAAGTAATTGAGCTTTCTCGGTATATTTTTCTAATAATACCAATTCGTCTCCCGCTTGTTCTACTACTTCGCGGATACCTTTCACTGCTATCGCTGCAAAAGGCTTTTCGGTTGCTACTAATATCTTAGCCATAATCAATGCAGTTTTTCAAATTCTTTCATTGCGTCAATCAATACTTCTACGCTGCTCTTCGGCATTGCGTTATATAAAGATGCGCGGAAACCACCGACAGAACGGTGTCCTTTAATACCAACAATACCTTTGGAAGCGGCAAAGGTGTTAAATTCGGCTTCCAACTCCTTGTATTCGTCATTCATAACGAAGCATACATTCATGATAGAACGATCTTCCGGCACAACGGTTCCGCGGAATAGTTTGTTGCGGTCTATTTCATCATAAAGGATAGCTGCATTTTCTTTGTCTTTCTTTTCCATAGCAGCAATACCACCTTGTGCTTTATACCATTTCAAAGTCTGTAATGCAGAATAAATAGGTAATACAGGAGGTGTATTGAACATAGATTCCTTATCAATATGTGTCTTATAATTCAGCATGGTAGGAATCGGACGATCTACATGACCCAATGCATCTGTACGGACGATAACCAATGTAACGCCGGCAGGAGCCAAGTTCTTTTGTGCACCGGCATAAATCAGATCATATTTAGAGGCATCGATCGGACGAGAGAAGATATCAGAAGACATATCTGCTACCAAGCGAGCTTTGACATCCAGATCTTCACGAATTTCAGTTCCATAAATCGTATTGTTGGTTGTAATATGAAAATAATCAACATCTTCAGGTACAGTATATCCCTTTGGAATATATGTATAGTTTTTATCTTTTGAAGATGCCACTACATCAACTTCACCAAATAATTTGGCTTCTTTAATAGCCTTTGAAGCCCAAGTTCCCGTATCTAGGTAAGCAGCCTTCTTACTTAACAAGTTATAAGGAACCATACAGAATTGCATACTGGCGCCACCGCCTAAGAATACTACTTCATAACCGGCTGGTAAATCAAGTAATTCCTTGATCAACGCTCGCGTTTCATCCATAACGGCTACAAATTCTTTACTACGATGAGATATTTCTAGAATAGACAATCCCATACCTGCGAAGTTTTCTATCGCTTCAGCTGTGTTTTTGATAGTAAAATCGCTTAAAATCGACGGTCCTGCATAAAAATTGTGCTTCTTCATATGCAATTATATTTAGTTAATGTAACAATTTGTCACTTTCATAATTGAAAGTCGTCTAAAGTAGAAATTTTTTTGGAAGTAACAAAACTTTTTCGGGAAAAATATAAGGATAGTTTTTCAGTGTTTCAATTTGTAAGTAACAAAACGTCCTGTGTTTCATATTGACAAAACTAACGAGAATTATTTTTGATTTTCGTATGTTTTGAAAATAAAACTCGTTAGTTTTGTTGGGAGATATTTATAGGGATAGGAGAAAACTGTTTTATTTGTCAAAACGACTTCCCCATAACTTCTTCATTTGTTCGGTTAATTTGTATTCCGCCGGATTTTCTTGCCCATGCCAGATACGTTGATTTAGTATTTCTTGAGGTAGATAATCTTGTTTGATGAAGTGATTTTCGTAATCATGGGCATATTTGTATTCCTTTCCGTAATTTAATTCAGCCATCAGTTGCGTAGGAGCATTCCGCAGATGAAGAGGTACGGGTAAGTTACCGGTTCGGTTTACCAGTTCCAGCGCATCATTAATTGCCTTATACGCTGAGTTACTTTTAGGACTACATGCTAAATAGATGGTTGTTTCGGCCAACGGAATCCGTCCTTCGGGCCAGCCTATTTTTTGTACCGTATCAAAACAAGCATTAGCCAGCAGGAGTGCATTCGGATTGGCTAAACCTATATCTTCGGCAGCTGAAATACACAAACGGCGTGCGATGAATTTGGGATCTTCTCCTCCTGCCACCATACGTGCCAGCCAATAGATAGCACCATCGGGATCGCTGCCACGGATAGATTTGATAAAAGCCGAAATGATATCGTAGTGCATTTCTCCTCCTTTATCGTATGCTGCCGGATTTTCTTGCAGTCGGTCAGTAACCTTTTGGTCGGTTATCACAATGTCGTTACTTTCTTCGGCAGAGATAACCAGTTCCAATATATTTAATAGTTTGCGGGCATCGCCACCGGAATAACGGAGCAGAGCATCTGTCTCTTTTAGTTGAATATGCTTTTCCTTTAATATTATATCTTCTGTGATGGCTCGATGTAATAACTGGAGAAGATCGTCTTTCCCTAATGATTTCAGCACATAGACTTGGCATCGGGACAGTAAAGGCCGGATGACTTCGAAGGAAGGATTCTCGGTTGTGGCTCCGATTAGTGTAACAACACCCGTCTCGACCGCATTTAATAAAGAATCTTGCTGTGATTTACTGAATCGATGAATTTCATCAATGAACAGAATAGGAGATACCGTATTGAAGAAACGATTACCTTTCGCTTTTTCAATGACGTCGCGGACATCTTTGACACCTGAATTGATGGCACTCAATGTATAAAAAGGAGTTTCCAATTTTTGGGATATGATTTGGGCTAATGTCGTTTTTCCCACTCCCGGAGGTCCCCATAAGATGAAAGAAGGCACTCTTCCTGCATCTATCATTTTACGTAAAACGGCACCCGATCCGACCAAATGTTTTTGTCCGATGTATTCATCCAGTGTCTTTGGACGTAATCTCTCTGCTAACGGCTGATTCATTCTCTTTTTTACTTTGTCAACGTATCGAATAAACAGAATCTAATCTGGAAAAACAAATGTACGAAAAGTTTTGGACAGTTGATTTGGGAAGTGGCTAAAAAACAATCAGCGCATGATGTCAGGATAAATAACATCATGCGCTGATCTAATAAATGTTCGTATCTGAAACTTGTCCGAATATTACTGTTTCTATTTCTTAGAAGCGACGAACAAAGGTTTCATTTTTTTGTCAACGATAATCTTTCAACGTCTTCTGTAATTCTTGACGGGCAAAGAAAATTCGGCTTTTGACTGTACCAAGCGGGAGACCTAGCTTTTCAGCTATTTCATTATACTTATATCCACTTACATACATAGAGAACGGAATCTTTAAATCCTTATTCAGATTCTCGATTGCTTTCGATATTTCTTGTATCTGGTAAGAACCTTCCGGAGAATCAAAGCCCGATTCATTCGTTATATCTAAGTTGTATAAGTCCACACCTTGGTCAACAACCGTTTGTGTTCTGACGATTTTATGGTAGTTGTTGATAAAGATATTACGCATAATCGTCAACACCCATCCTTTGAAGTTTACATTGTCGATGAACTTTTCCTGATTATCCAACACTTTCAACGTCGTGTCTTGCATCAGGTCTTGTGCATCTTCCCGATTGGCGGTAAGCATCAGAGCGAAGTTCATCATATTCTCCTGCATACCTAATAAATTCTTTTTAAATTGCAACGCGTTCATGTTCGATATCAAATTAAGTTAGACATTTGCGTTAATACATACATGTTTTCCTTTTAGAAAACATACAAATATAGAAAAAAGATTTGGTAAAAATGCAGGTTTAATTGATTTTAATGCATAATCTTGGATACTAAAAAGTTATGGTGCAGAACTTTTAGTTATAGTGATTTTTGTCTATTGGGCAAAGTCTTTATTATCAAATATATATCCATTCCTGATCCGATAGAGGATTTGTTTGTCGATAACCGTGTATTCAAGGATATGCATGCTGATTAAGTCACTTAAGATTTGTTTGGCCGTGAAAAGTTTGATATGAGCTTTCCGGCTGAATTGACTCAGACTGATGACGGGTTGTTGTTCCAGACAAGCAAATAATAACTTGACTGGTTTATTTAGTTTAAGCAGTGTTCCTTGTGCTGACTGGCTTTTCTGCCAGGCTTGGATTAATACATCGTTAGCTAATATATTTTCGTCGGCAACCCGGATGTAAGCTTTGAATTTACCATCTTTGTCAGGTGCCAAATAAGGGCGGTTATTTCCGGGAGCAATATAGATTTCCAGTACGCATTTCCCTTGTACATCCCATCGGGTAGCAGTAAAGTCTACCTGTGGTTTGGTGTACATTTGGGATGCTGCTTCTATCATATAATATTCTTCCTCACTTTTTATTCCGGATATGTTGCCATTATCTTTTACGCCAATCAGTAATCTTCCACCATCGGTATTGGCAAACGCGCTCAAGGTACGGGCAATCTTTTTACTGTCACTCACTTCAAACTTAAAGTCCTGCTGTTGATGCTCTCCTTGATCAATAAGTAATTGTAGAGGATGTTTCTTTATCATTTTGGCTTATTTTTTAGGCTGCAAAAATAAAATAAATACATAACTTTGTCAAAGAAAAAATTTAAAAGCCATGTCAGGTGTATCTGCATTGATTTCAGATCTGGCCGTTATTTTGATCTGTGCCAGTTTGGTAACTATTTTATTTAAGTGGTTAAAACAGCCTGTTGTTTTAGGGTATATCGTTGCCGGAATGCTCGCTGGTCCCGCGTGTGATTTTACTCCAACTGTAACTGATTCGGAAAGTATAAAGGTTTGGGCGGATATTGGCGTTGTCTTTTTATTGTTTACGTTGGGACTTGATTTTAGCTTCAAGAAGTTAATGAAAGTAGGTGGAACGGCCATAACGGGGGCCATAACGGTTGTGGTTGGTATGATGCTGGTTGGTTATGCTACCGGTTTGGCATTAGGCTGGGGACATATGAATGCTTTATTCTTGGGAGGCATGCTGTCTATGTCATCAACGACGATCATCTTTAAAGCTTTTGATGATATGGGACTTCGGAACCAACGGTTTGCAGGAGTAGTATTGGGTATATTGGTTGTTGAGGATTTATTTGCAGTATTAATGATGGTCTTACTTTCTACTTTGGCTGTGAGTAAACAAGTAGAAGGTATGGAACTGTTGAACAGTGTTATTAAATTGACTGTATTCTTGCTTTTCTGTTTTGTAATCGGTATTTATTTAATTCCTTCATTCCTGAGTAAATGCCGGAAGTACCTGAATGATGAAACATTGTTGGTCGTTAGTATCGGTCTGTGTTTATTTATGGTATTGATTGCAACGAAAGCCGGTTTCTCTTCGGCCTTAGGTGCTTTTATTATGGGATCTATTCTAGCAGAGACAGTAGAGGCCGAACATATTGAACGCTTGGTAAAGCCAGTCAAGGACCTTTTTGGGGCAATATTCTTTGTATCTGTTGGTATGCTGATTGATCCTGATTTGCTTTGGGAATACAAATTTCCTATTCTGATACTAACGGTGATTGTGATGGTCGGACAGATTTGTTTTGGAACGTTTGGTGTTCTTCTTTCAGGTCAGCCTTTAAAGATCGCTGTTCAGGCAGGTTTCTCTTTGGCGCAGATAGGTGAGTTTGCATTTATTTTGGCTTCATTAGGTTTGACATTGAAAGTAACAGATCATTTCCTTTATCCAATAGTAGTGGCAGTTTCTGTCATAACAACATTCTTTACACCTTATATGATACGTATGGCAGAACCTGTGTATAAGCGATTGGATGTATGGATTCCCGATCGATGGAAACAAATGTTGTTGAAATATTCTTCCGGTTCGACGACGATTCATCAAAAGAGCGATTGGCATCGACTGTTGAAATCTCTGCTTCGTATTGTCGCAACTTATACGTCTGTTTCCGTTGTATTGATTTTTACATGGCTGCAATATATTTCTCCACTGATTCTTTCCTATTTACCAGGATTACCTGGAAGTCTACTGTCTTTATTCCTGATTTTGGCTATTATTTCGCCGATGTTGCGAGCTATTATCATGAAGAAGAATCATTCTGAAGAATTCCAGAAGTTATGGAGAGACAGTAAATACAATCAAGGTTCACTTGTTTCGCTGATAGTTCTTCGTATTATTCTTTGTATAACGTTGGTCATGATTCCGGTTGCTCGGTTATTAAATGTTGCAGCCGGTTATATGTGGGTTGTGGCTTCAATTGTTATTGTGGCAATTATTTTCTCAAGAAAGCTGAAACGTCAATCTATTTTGATGGAGCGTCGTTTTTTCAGTAATCTGACAGCTAGGGAACTGGAAGAAGAAAAGAAGGCAACGATCAATCATCGTTTCGCAAATCACATGCTGGAACGTGATTTGCATTTAGCTGATTTTGAAGTACGCCAGAATTCTCCTACTGTAGGTAAAACATTGAAAGAACTGAATTTTCGTAAAATATGTAATGTGAACGTTGTTACGATTGTTCGAGGAAACATACGGATTAATATACCAGGCGGTGATGAGCGTCTGTATCCGTTTGATAAAATAATTGTAGTAGGTTCAGATGATGACTTGGTGCATTTCAGAACTTATATAGATGAGAAATATCAGGCATACAATAAGAACTTATCAGGATCGAAAGAAGTGAATATAGAGCAGTTCCAGATTCAGAAAGGTTCTAAGCTGATAGGACGTTCAATACAAGAGTCTGGTATTCGGGATAAAGCAGCTTGTCTGGTGATTGGTATTGAGCGTGGAGAGACATCTTTAAAGAATCCGGTGCCTACTACGGTATTTGAGGAAGGTGATATCGTATGGGTTGTAGGAGAACATGAAAAGATTGTTCATCTGAGTGATGGAGAAGTTTTACAATTTAATGAAGAATAAGTAAGTTATGAAATTTATAGGAATAATTCCGGCACGGTATGCTTCGACTCGTTTCCCGGGAAAACCGCTGGCGGATATGGATGGGAAGCCTATGATACAACGCGTGTATGAGCAAGTGATTCAAGCAGTGGATGAGGTATGTGTGGCAACCGATGATGAACGAATAGAAGCGGCTGTAAAAGCTTTTGGAGGAAAAGTAGTAATGACTTCAGACAAGCATCGGAGTGGAACTGACCGATGTTTCGAAGCTTATCAGAAAATTGGTAAGGGATTTGATGTCGTAATTAATATTCAAGGTGATGAGCCTTTCATTCATCCGGAACAGATAGAGACGATCAAAAGTTGCTTTACCGATGAACAAGTCCAGATCGCCACATTGGTGAAACCCTTTTTGCCGGATGACGATTTTGAATCAACATTGTTCAATCCTAATTCCCCCAAGGTTGTAGTGAATAAGAAAATGGAAGCTATGTATTTCAGCCGTTCGATAATTCCTTATATCCGGGGAAAACAATATACGGAATGGTTACCAAGTCATACCTTTTATAAACATATTGGCATGTATGCTTATCGGGCAGATGTTTTGGCAGAAATAACAGCATTGCCACAGTCAACATTGGAATTGGCTGAAAGCTTGGAACAGCTTCGTTGGTTGGAGAATGGATATAAGATAAAGGTTGGAATCACACGACAAGAAACAATCGGTATTGATACACCAGAGGATTTATTGAAAGCTCTGGAAGTTCTTCGGAATCGTAAGTAATTGCTTGTCTCAGAAAAATAAAGCATGTGTTGTAGTGACTGAATGTCATAACTACAATACATGCTTTTATTTTATTTAATTTGTTGCCACCTTTTTATTAACATACGAAATACATGGATTTTTCTGGGATTAATTAAATTTGCCATGACCTTTTAGTGCTTTATTAAAATCAAAATCAAATTAACGCTATTTACAAGATGAAAGAAAGAATTAAAGTAGGCATCATTGGCTTTGGCCGAATGGGAGGATTTTATCTGACGGAAATGTTGAAGAATCCAAAGTGGGAAGTTGCTTATATTTGTGATGTTGATCCAGAGGCAAGAGCTTATGCACGTAAATTTTCTCCACTATCTAAAGTAGTGGAAGATGAGGATGTTGTTTTTGCAGATCCGGATGTGCAAGTCGTGGGTTTGTTTACCTTGGCCAATAATCGTTTGGAGCAGATTCAGAAAGCTGTTCGTACCGGGAAACACATTATTTCGGAGAAACCTGTAGCTGATACCATAGACCGGGAGTGGGAAGCCGTACGCTTGATAGAGAATTCAAGTCAGTTGGCAACAGTAAATCTTTACCTGAGAAACTCTTGGTATCACAATGCCATTAAACGGTTTATAGAAAGTGGTGAGATCGGAGAACTGGCTATTGTTCGTATATGTCATATGACTCCAGGATTAGCTCCGGGAGAAGGACATGAATATGAAGGACCTGCTTTTCATGATTGTGGTATGCACTATGTAGATATAGCTCGTTGGTATGCCGGATGCGCATTCAAGACTTGGCATGCTCAAGCTATTCGGATGTGGAATTACAAAGATCCGTGGTGGCTTCAATGTCATGGAACATTCGAAAATGGAGTTGTGTTTGATATTACGCAAGGATTTGTTTACGGACAGTTATCGAAAGATCAAACACATAATTCGTATGTGGACATAATCGGAACAAAGGGTATAGCGCGTATGACCCATGATTTCAAAACTGCAGTAGTTGAGTTACGAGGAGTTAATCGTACAGAACGGATAGAAAAACCGTATGGTGGGAAGAATATAGATGTCTTGTGTGATTTATTTGCTGATTCAATAGCGGATAACAAGCTGCATCCACAACTCGCCATTGCCCGTGATTCGGCAGTTGCCTCTGAATATGCCTGGAGATTTTTGGAAGATGCCCGTCAGCACGAACTGCCTGCAATCGGTAATTTAGAAACTTTGGAAGAGATTCGTGAAAGACGCAGACATATGACGAACGGATATGGTTTATTGCATCATCGTTAATCGCTATGTCCTCTTTTCTACGAAAGTATATTAGGAAAGTATAATACAGAACTATTCGTTGGAATTCTATACGAAAAAAGGTATGCCCAAAAGAATGAATTAATTCAGGCATACCTTTTTTATTTTATTAGCAGGGAAAAACGCTTAACCTTCTTTTATCTGTGACGGTTGTTTTTCTGCTGCTCACGTTGTTCGCGTTGCTGCTTCAATTGATCTTGCTGCCGCTTTAATTGTTCCTGCTGCATTCGCTGAGCTTCTTCCAATCGTTTCATAAAGCCTGATTTCTTCATCGGCTTACGTTTGTTAGCTTCCAGTTTAGCCAATAATTTTTCTTCATCAATAGTATAGCGGAAGAACAGTGTCTGCGCAATTGTAATCAATGTAGAAATGAAATAATAATAGGTCAAACCAGATGCATAGCTATTGAATATAAACAAGAACATCAAAGGCATCAGGTACATCATTGTTTTCATACCCGGCATTTGTTGCTGTCCGGTATTCGTCATTTCCATATTGTATTTAGTATATACAATATTGGTAATGGTCATTAAGAGACAGAACAAACTGATATGATTTCCAAAGTAAGTTGAAATCAATGGTATCTGTGCATCCCAACTAATAATTGCATCGTAGGTTGACAGGTCGTGTGCCCACAAGAAACTTTCATGACGCAATTCAATAGCCGACGGGAAGAACATGAACAATGCAATTAAGATAGGCATTTGCAACAACATCGGAATACATCCGCTCATCGGACTGGCTCCTGCGCGACTGTATAATTCCATAATTTGACGTTGACGTTCCATGGCCTGATCTTGATTCGGATACTTGGCATTGATCTCTTCTACTTGCGGACGAAGTACACGCATCTTTGCTGATGACATGTAGGATTTGTACGTTAGTGGGAAAAGAATTAATTTAACAATGACAGTCAGTAAGAAGATCAACCAACCGTAATTGTCGATAAATCCACCCAAGAAATTGAATAGAGGGATAATGAAGTATTGGTTCACCCAACGGAAAATACCCCAACCCAGCGGAACAAGTTTTTCCAGACGTAATTCCTGACCATCTTCCAATGTATCGTTATAATCGTTTAATAACGAATATTTGTTCGGTAAGAAGAAATATTGAAAATCTGTTGTTTGAGTACCGTTCAAATCAAAGGAAACAGTAGCTGTCGTATGGAAGTTCTTCATGTATTCACCATTTTCATACATTCTGGAATCCATTTTGACTTCTTTGAATCCTTCTTTGGCAACCAATACTGTTGAGAAGAACATATCCTTGTAACCGATCCATTGCAAGGTTTCATTGACATTCTTGCTGTCGTTACCCGTTTCGCTTAGGTTTTCTACGTCGTCATTCTCTACCTTATAATATAAGCCCACGTAACGGTTTTCGAACTTCCGGCCTTTTTCCTGCTGACGGATGTCTTGTGTCCAAGTCATTCCTAATGTTTCAGTCGAAGGAGAAAGCATTCCATTCAAACCGGTTCCCTTGATAGAAAAATCCATTCTGTAATCATTGGGTTGCAGTGTATAGGTAAAATCTAAATAACTGCCTTCGTTCATCTGTAAACGCATCACCGCAGCATTTGCATTGTCTCCTTTGATAGGAGTAAAATACATATCTTTGGTGTTTACCCGTTGATTGGCAGCTGTTACTAAAGCAAGATCGAATACGGATTCGTTTTTATCAAACAAGACCAAAGGTTCGCCTTTGTAGTTGTCGTATTCTTTTAGTGTAGCCGATATGACTCGTCCACCTTTCGTACTTAGTTTAACTGCTACTTTCTCATTTTCGAGTGTAATGAATTCTTCCGTACCGGTCATTGCTTTGGCAAAAGAACCGAAACTATCGGCTAGACGAGCTTCTTTAACAGAATCTGGAAGATTGTTAAAGCTTGCCATAGGATCCGCTTTTTGCTTTTCTATGGCCACTTGCTTAGCCTGTTCAATCTGAGCAATAGAGTCCTGATAACGGCGTTGAGCTTCAATTTGTTCTGGAGTAGGTCGGTTCAGCCAACTAAAACCAAACAAAACGATACCAATCAGAACAAACCCGATGATTGTGTTTTTATCCATTTAAAATCAATTTTTCTTATTATCAATAGCTGCTTTTACAAAGCTCATGAACAGAGGATTCGGATTGACAACTGTACTGTTGTATTCCGGATGATACTGAACTCCTACAAACCATTTCAGGTTAGGGATTTCTACCACTTCTACTAAGTTGGTTTCCGGATTTTCTCCCGTACATTTCATTCCTGCTTCTTCAAACTTCGCTTTGTATTCATTATTGAATTCGAAACGATGACGATGGCGTTCCTGAATGTGCTCTTTTCCGTAGGCCGCATAGACCTTTGAATCTTTTTTCAATACGCAATCATAGGCACCCAAACGCATAGAACCACCCATATTAGTTACGTTCTTCTGTTCTTCCATCAGGTCGATAACTTTATGCGTAGTGTTTGGTTCCATCTCTGTAGAATTAGCATCTTTGAAACCTAATACATTACGGGCGAATTCAATGACCATACATTGCATACCTAAACAGATACCCAAACATGGAATATTGTTTTCACGTGCATATTTGATAGCTGCGAATTTACCTTCGATTCCGCGTTGACCAAATCCTGGAGCAATTAGAATACCATCCATATCTTTTAATTGCTCTGCTGCATTACTTTCATCCAGCTTTTCAGAGTGGAATAAATGCAAGTCCAATTTATGGTCGTTATAAATAGCTGCTTGTAACAAAGATTCATCAATTGATTTATAGGCATCCTGTAATTCTACATATTTACCTACCAAACCGATTTTTACGCTTTCTGTAGCAGCTTGCTTTTTAGCCAGGAATTGTCTCCATGGTTTTAATTCCGGAGTAGGACCAACTTCCAAACCTGTTTTACGTAAAACGATTTCATCCATTTTCTGCCGTTGTAATACCAATGGAACCTCATAGATGGTTGGAACATCAATGGATTGGATAACGGCTTCTTCGGTTACATTACAGAACAATGCCACTTTGCGTAACAGGTTCGTACTTAATTCATGTTCGGTACGAAGAACCAAGATATCCGGTTGGATACCCAATGCCTGCAATTCTTTTACAGAATGCTGGGTCGGTTTCGTCTTGTATTCCTTGGCTGCAGCAATATAAGGAACGTAGGTTAGGTGTACACATATACAGTTTTTACCTAATTCCCATTTTAGCTGTCTTACACTTTCAATGAAAGGCAAAGATTCTATATCACCAACAGTACCTCCGATTTCGGTAATGACAAAATCAAACTTGTATTTGTTTCCTAACAACTTAACATTACGTTTGATTTCATCTGTGATGTGAGGAACCACCTGTACTGTTCTTCCCAAATAGTCCCCTTTTCTCTCTTTGTTAATGACACTTTGATAAATACGTCCTGTCGTAATGTTGTTGGCACGTGTAGTCTGAACATTCAGGAAACGTTCATAGTGTCCTAAGTCCAAATCTGCTTCATGTCCATCCACCGTTACATAGCATTCACCATGTTCGTAAGGATTTAATGTTCCCGGATCAATGTTGATATACGGGTCAAACTTCTGGATAGTTACCTTATAACCTCTTGCTTGAAGCAACTTTCCCAACGAGGCGGAGATGATTCCTTTACCTAAGGATGAAACTACACCTCCTGTCACAAAAATGTACTTTGTATCAGCCACGATAGTAATATTTTAGTTCTCTTTTAATGATAATCGTTATCGTTTTGCAATCAATTTCTTTCATTTCCTTTCATAGCTCTTCTTTACAGAGCATCCGTCTGGTATTTCTGGAAGAAATTTGTCTGCATTAAAAAGGCAAAGTTAGCTATTTTATCCTGTTCTCACAAAAAGAAGTAAATAAAAAGCTGGTTTTATACATTCCTTAATGTTTGTTGCTTTAAATCTTGCCTGGAGTACTGGGTAATTCCTATAATTTACCTAACTTTGCAAATTAGACAGGCTTAATAGTGATTTTGATAAAATTGAAGATGAAAAGAATTGTTATTATATTTTTATTTTGGTGTTTAGGTTGGACTGGGTGTTTGTTTGCCCAGGATACAGTCACATTTGTTCCTGTTGTAAATACCTCGGAGGTTGATTCGGGGAGTTTGCAAGATACGGTCATGACTATTGATGAACGGGATTTGCCAGATTTAAGAAGCCGTTTGGAAGAATTGAATGTAGATTATCAATCACCTATTCCTTTGAATGAACGTTTACGTAAGTTGTTGACAAAAGATGAATTACGAATGTCGCCGGAAGCGACTTGGCTGATAGCAAGTTTTTATGATCGTTCCAATCAGTTTGGTCCGGATGTGACGTTTCGGGATACGATAATTGTGAATCCTTTGTTCTTGCCCATCTTGTTTAAAGGAAATTATCTGCCGAAGAATTTGGTCTTTTATGATACAAAGGCTTTGGATCCCAAATATAAGCCTGCACCTCTGATGCCTAATGATACCATAGCGGCATTTAAGGATTATTTTATGGCTCAGGCAAGTGCTGATAGTGCGCATCGGTATGTAGAAACGCATTATCCGATGTATTTCCGTTATACACAGGCTTCTTTACCGCAAGATGCTGTAAAGGCTAAAGTTATCAAAAAAGAAATAACGGAAGATTTTCCTTTGGTCGTTACTAAAGACGTTACGTTTGATGACGTTACAGCGCCTACGAAGTTTATCCCCGAGCGGCGCTATTGGACTTCTCATTTTGAAAGTTCTTTGCAAGTAGCGCAGAACTATATTTCTCCCAACTGGCATAAAGGTGGTACCAGTTCGTTAAACTTGAATAACCGTGAATATTTTATTTATAATTATGAACGTGGCAAGGTTAAGATTGCCAACGAACTGGAAATAAAGAATAATGTATATACAGCGCCTAATGACACGTTGCGTAGTTACAAGGTGAGTGATGATGTATTCCGTATTCATACAAATATTGGTTTTTTGGCTTTCTCAAAGTGGTATTATACACTCGACTCGGAATTTAAGACTCAGTTGTTAAGTAGCTATGGTGAGAATTCTGATTTGAGACAGGCGGGTTTTTTGGCTCCTTTTAGTATAAATGCCAGCCTCGGTATGAAGTATGACTTGAATAAAACTTTTAAGAAGAAGAACAAGTCGTTGTCATTTAATGTGAATATTGGTGCTTTGGCTTATACATTCAAGAAGACAATTGATGATGAAATCGATTTGGGACGTCATTTCCAGAAGAAAGAAGGTACAGAAGAGTATAAGACTAAACAGCATCAGTTTGGTTCGACAATTAATGCTACGTTAAATTTCCAATTTAATAAGAATATAAGTTGGTATTCTCGCTTTTATTACAATACATCATATACACATATAGAGGGTGAGTGGGAAAATCGATTTACCTTTGCCTGGAGTCGGTTCTTTTCATCCAATATAACCTTGAATATGCGTTATGATGATGGTGTTGCTAAGAATGAGGACTTTGACAGCTATCTGCAAATAAATGAGTTATTGAGCTTTGGCTTTAATTATAAATGGTAAAGAAAAAGAGACCAAGGTCTTATGAACTAAAGGGCGTTGTGAAATAAAAACACAACGCCTTTTTTATTTGTAACTAATATGAGAAATTATATTTTTGACATCTGTCAAAAAGCTTTTTCATATTAGTCGTAAAGCTTTATCATATCTGTCGTAAAACTTTACCACATATATGCTAAAGTTTTACGACATCCGTCAAAAAATTAAAAAGTAATAGAACTCATATCAAAAATAAACGAAGCAGCTAACAGAAAGAATAACCGGCATTCTTGGTGTTCTTTTCAGAAATTACTACTTTTGTAGAGCAATGATCTTGCAGATTTAAACAAAATAATATCATGAAAAAAGAAGTAAAAAATCAGCGTTTGCAATCGCTGGATGCCCTAAGGGGATTTGACATGTTTTTTATTATGGGCGGAGGTGCTCTGTTCGTAGGTTTGGCAACGTGGTGTCCGACTCCGTTTTTTCAAGCCATAGCCAGTCAAATGGAACACGTACCTTGGCATGGATTTGCCTTTGAAGACATGATCTTTCCTTTGTTCCTCTTTATTGCCGGTATCTCTTTCCCTTATTCTTTGGAGAAACAAAAAGCAAGTGGAATGACTTCTTCGGCTATTTACCGAAAAGTAATTCGCCGGGGCTTGGTGTTGGTATTGCTTGGATGTATTTATAATGGATTGTTGGATTTTGATTTTGCAAACCAGCGTTATGCTAGTGTTTTAGGACGTATTGGTCTGGCGTGGATGTTTGCGGCGTTGATATTTTTGAATGTACAAACACGGGCGCGGATAGGAATTGTTGCTGCTCTTTTTATTGGTTATTGGCTACTTTTAATTGGTTTCCCGGCACCAGACGGTGATGGTGATCCTTTTTCGATGGGAGGAAGTTTAGTTGGTTATGTAGATCGCATGCTTCTACCCGGACATTTATATAAAGAAATACATGATCCGGAAGGTCTTTTAGGAATTATTCCTGCTATAGGAACAGCTTCTTTAGGTATGTTGACGGGTGAATGGATCAAGCTGAAGCGAGAAGGCTTAACCGAGTTACGGAAAGTCGGCTTGCTGGTTTGTGCAGGTATTCTATTGATCCTAATCGGATGGGTATGGAACTTTGTATTCCCGATTAATAAAAATCTTTGGACAAGTTCATTTGCCTGTTTGGTAGGTGGTATATCTATGCTATTGTTTGCTTTGTTCTATTATATAATAGATGTAAAGAACTGTCGTCGGTGGACGCTGTTTTTCCGGGTTATTGGGATGAATTCGATCACTATCTATCTGGCGCAGCGTTTTATAGATTTTGAATATACAAGCAAATCTATCTTTGGAGGGTTGGCGTCAGTCTTCCCGGAATCTTTCCAACCATTCGTATTGGCAATGGCATATATAGCTGTGTGTTGGGGATTCTTATATGTCCTTTATCGGCAAAAAATCTTTTTGAAAGTATAAGTCTAGGCTGAGGGGTAAAAGCGGGATAAGTTTTTATCATTTTATTATTTGCTCATTCGTAAATAATATTTACTTTTGCCCACGATTTGCAAAGTCGAGTTTACAACTATGAGCGAGAATATCAGTCATCCTGGAATTGTAGAACGCATTGAGAACAATGTAGTCTATGTTCATATAACCCAATATTCGGCTTGTGCCGGTTGTCATGCCAAATCAGCATGTACGGCGGCTGACAAGAAAGATAAAATAATTGAGGTCGAAGATTCGTCTGGAAACTATCAGATTGGTGACGCCGTTGTGTTGACCGGTCAATCTTCGATGGGGATGGAAGCTGTTGTCTTGGCCTTCGTATGTCCGGTTATAGTTGTATTGATCGCTGTAATTATAGGATCGGCGATGGGCTGGAAAGAAACAATGGCTGGTTTACTTGGACTTTGCATGTTGATTCCTTATTACGTGATATTATATGTGTTGCGTGAGAAACTGAAAAGACACTTTGTATTCAGATTGAAAAAACTAAAAGAATAAACAAATATGATGATTTTAATTGCCATTATTTCGTTGGGGGTGATCGGTATAATCGGCGCCCTGTTACTTTATTGGGCATCTAAGAAATTTGAAGTCCACGAAGACCCGCGTATTGGACAAGTACAATCCGTGCTGCCAGGAGCCAATTGTGGAGGTTGCGGATATCCGGGTTGTGCTGGGTTTGCCGGAGCTTGTGTTAAAGCAGATTCATTGGAAGGTATGCTTTGCCCTGTTGGTGGAGCTCCTGTTATGGCGAAGATTGCTACAATCTTAGGTAAAGAGGCTGCAGCAGCCGAACCGAAGGTTGCGGTAGTCCGTTGTAATGGAACATGCCAGGCTCGTCCGAAAACAAACAAGTATGATGGAGTAAAAAGTTGTGCTATCGCATCTGCTTTGTATGGAGGCGAAACGGGATGCACATTTGGTTGCTTGGGATATGGTGATTGTGTGAAGGCTTGTAACTTCGATGCAATCCATATTAATCCGGAGACTGGTTTACCGGAAGTAGATGAAGACAAATGTACTGCTTGCGGAGCGTGTGCAAAGGCTTGTCCGAAAAATGTTATCGAATTGCGTAAAAAGGGACCGAAGTCTCGTCGTATTTTTGTTAGCTGCGTTAATAAAGACAAAGGAGCAGTGGCTCGCAAAGCTTGTGCCAATGCTTGTATCGGTTGTGGCAAATGTGCTAAAGAATGTCCGTTTGAAGCAATCACTGTCGAGAATAATGTAGCGTATATTGATTATACGAAGTGTCGTATGTGTCGTAAGTGTGTGGCTGTTTGTCCGACCGGTGCTATTCACGAACTGAATTTCCCGCCTCGAAAAGAAGCTGCTCCTGCTGCTCCGAAGAGTGCAGCCGACGTTCAACCTGTAGCATCTGCAACTAAAGCACCGGTGGCAGAAACAAAGAATGAGGTGGTTCCTCAAGCAACTGAAGTAAAAGAAGAAACTAAAAAATAAAAATCTAAACGTATGCTAAGGACATTTCGAATCGGAGGTATTCACCCGCCCGAGAATAAACTGTCTGCCGGTAAGAAAATTACCGCACTGGCTGCACCCAAACAGGTGATCATTCCTTTAAGCCAGCATATCGGTGCTCCGGCACAAGCTGTAGTAAAAAAAGGAGATCTGGTAAAAGTCGGTACCTTACTGGCTAAAGCCGGAGGTTTTGTATCAGCGAATATTCATTCGTCTGTATCCGGTAAAGTAAATAAGATTGATAATGCTCTTGACGCCAGTGGCTATAAACGTCCGGCTGTCTTTATTGATGTTGAAGGAGATGATTGGGAAGAAAGTATCGATCGCAGTGAAACGCTGGTAAAGGAATGTACGCTTTCTTCGAAAGAGATTATTGACAAGATTGCCGCTGCCGGTATTGTAGGTATGGGTGGAGCAACTTTCCCAACACAAGTGAAGTTGTTGCCTCCTCCGGGAAATAAGGCCGACATTCTTATTATTAATGCGGTAGAATGTGAACCTTATCTGACTGCCGACCATTCATTGATGATGGAAAAAGGCGAAGAAATTTTAGTCGGTGTTTCTATTTTGATGAAAGCGGCTAATGTCAATAAGGCTGTGATTGGTATTGAAAACAATAAGCCTGATGCTATTGCTCACATGACAAAGTTGGCTGCTTCTTATCAGGGAATTGAAGTGATGCCTTTGAAGGTTAAATATCCGCAAGGAGGTGAAAAGCAATTGATCGATGCCGTTACTTCTCGTCAGGTGAAGAGTGGAGCACTGCCTATTTCTGTTGGTGCTATCGTTCAGAACGTAGGAACTGTATTTGCAGTTTATCAGGCTGTACAAAAAAATAAACCTTTGTTTGAACGTGTGGTAACAGTAACCGGTAAGGCTGTTGCCAATCCCTCCAATTTCTTGGTTCGTATAGGAACTCCTATTAATGTGCTGATTGAAGCTGCTGGAGGAATTCCTGAAAATACTGGAAAGATTATCGGTGGTGGTCCGATGATGGGAAAAGCTTTGATTAGTCCGGAAGTTCCTGTTGGAAAAGGAAGCTCAGGTGTTTTATTGCTGACGAAAGAAGAGTCTGTTCGTAAACCGATGCACGATTGTATTCGTTGTGCTAAGTGTGTGAATGTTTGCCCGATGGGATTGAATCCTGCCTTCCTGATGCGTTCGACTGTTTATAAGAACTGGGAAATGGCAGAGGCTGATCATATACAAGATTGTATAGAATGTGGTTCTTGTAGTTTCACTTGTCCGGCTAATCGTCCGTTGCTGGATCAGATTCGTGTGGGTAAGAGTAAAGTAATGGGTATTATCCGATCAAGAAAGTCATAAAAGAGCAAGTATGGAAAATAGTTTATATGTTTCGCCGTCGCCTCATATTCATAGTGGAGACAGCATCAGTAAAAATATGTACGGAGTACTGATTGCCCTGATTCCGGCTTTCTTGGTATCTCTTTACTATTTTGGATTAGGAGCTTTGATAGTTACCTTGATTTCGGTAGTATCATGCGTTTTGTTTGAGTATTTGATTCAGAAGTTTCTGATGAAGAAAGAACCTACGATCTGTGATGGTTCTGCAATATTGACAGGTGTTTTGTTGGCATTCAACTTGCCTTCTAATTTGCCTTTCTGGATTATCATGATTGGAGCTTTGGCTGCAATTGGTATTGGTAAAATGACATTTGGTGGTTTGGGAAATAACATTTTCAACCCGGCTTTGGTTGGACGTGTATTCTTATTGATTTCTTTCCCGGCACAGATGACGACCTGGCCTTTGGTTGATGCGACCAGTGCTTTCCCTTTGACTTATACTGATGCACAGACCGGAGCAACCGTTTTGTCGCTTTTGAATGAAGGTGTAGCAGAGTTGCCTTCTCATATGGATTTGTTAGCTGGTTGTCGTGGTGGTAGTTTGGGAGAAGTAAGTGCCATAGCATTGTTGTTAGGTTTCGCTTATATGTTGTGGAAGAAGATCATCACCTGGCATGTTCCGGTTACGATTATTGTAACAGTGTTTGCCTTTACTGGAATCATGCACTTGGTTAATCCTGCTGAATATGCTAGTCCGTTCATTCACGTACTTTCAGGGGGGTTGATGTTGGGTGCAATCTTTATGGCAACCGATTATGTAACTTCACCTATGACCAAGAAGGGACAGATTTTATATGCTGTAGGTATCGGTTTGCTGACAGCTATTATTCGTCTGTTTGGTTCTTATCCGGAAGGTATGTCATTTGCCATCCTGATCATGAATGCATTGACTCCGCTTATCAATGCTTATGTAAAACCTAAACATTTTGGAGAAAAGTAAGATGGAAAAATTAAAATCGACATTACCCAATATGCTCCTTTCCTTGACTGGTATTTGTGTAGTGGCAGGAGCAGTGCTGGCAGCTGTAAATAATTTGACTGCTGGTTCGATTGTGGCTTCTAAAGCAGCTGCTTTGGAAACCGCCATCAAAGCCGTTACTCCGGAATTTAATAATAAGCCTTCAGAAGAGTCTTATATGGTGGCTACACCCGAAGGTGATTCGTTGCGGATATATCCGGCAAAAATGGATGGTCAATTTGTTGGAGCTGCTGTTGAAAGTTTCTCCAAAAAAGGTTTTAGTGGTGAAATCAAAGTGATAGTAGGCTTTGATACTGAAGGTAAGTTGTGTAACTATTCTGTCTTGCAGCATGCAGAAACTCCGGGTTTGGGTGCTAAAATGCAAGAATGGTTCAGAACGGATAAAAACAAGCAAAGTATCATTGGACGTAAGTTGGATACGAATGGACTGAAGGTTACCAAAGACGGAGGAGATGTAGATGCCATTACTGCAGCTACTATTTCAAGTCGTGCCTTTTTGGATGCAGTCAATCGTGCTTATAGCGCTTATGCCGGAACAGATGCCGTAGGTGGCGCAACATCGTCTAAATAAACGAATGGAGGAAAAGAAGATGAGTAATCTGAAAGTATTATTAAACGGTCTCTTGAAAGAGAATCCGACATTTGTCTTGTTGTTGGGTATGTGTCCGACATTGGGTACAACTTCTTCGGCAATGAATGGTTTGAGTATGGGACTTGCGACTACTTTTGTATTGATTTGTTCCAATATCGTTATTTCGGCAGTGAAGAAGCTGATCCCGGATTTGGTACGTATCCCGGCTTATATTGTAATTATTGCCACTTTCGTAACGGTAGTTCAGTTGTGTATGGAGGCTTATACACCTGCCTTATATGCAAGTTTAGGTCTTTATATCCCATTGATTGTGGTAAACTGTATTGTGTTGGGACGTGCTGAATCATTTGCTGCCAAAAATGGTGTCGTAGCTTCAGCCTTTGACGGAATAGGAATCGGATTAGGATTTACCTGGGCTTTGGCTTTGCTTGGCGCTTGTCGTGAATTACTGGGCTCTGGAAAACTGTTCGGTGTTACCCTGATGCCGGAAGAATATGGTTCGTTGATATTTATCTTGGCTCCAGGTGCATTCATCGTATTAGGTTATTTGATTGCAATTGTAAATAAACTGCGTAAGGCATAAAACGGGAATTGTATGGAATATATATTGATATTTATTGTTGCGGTATTTGTCAACAATGTTGTATTATCGCAGTTTTTGGGTATTTGTCCGTTCTTGGGTGTTTCTAAGAAAGTAGAAACTTCTATCGGAATGGGTGCCGCTGTTACTTTTGTGTTGGCTATTTCAACAATCGTGACATTCTTGATCCAGAAATATTTATTGGATCCGTTTGGATTAGGATTCATGCAGACCATTAGTTTTATTTTGGTTATTGCGGCATTGGTTCAGATGGTTGAGATCATTCTAAAGAAAGTTTCTCCGGCCTTGTATCAGGCTTTGGGTATTTTCTTGCCTTTGATTACGACAAACTGTTGTGTATTGGGTGTTGCCATCCTGGTGATACAAAAAGAATATAATTTATTGGAATCAATCGTATATGCGATCTCTACAGCGCTTGGATTTGCGTTAGCTTTGATTATCTTTGCAGGGATACGAGAGCAACTGGCTATGACAAATGTTCCGAAAGGTTTGCAAGGTACGCCCATCGCTTTGATCACAGCCGGATTGTTAGCAATGGCGTTTATGGGATTTTCTGGTATCGGATCCTAAATCTAAAATGTATAAGATATGAAAAAGAAGATTTTGGTAGCAGGTGGAACTGGTTATATCGGTTCACATACCACGGTAGAGTTGCAGAATGCGGGTTATGAAGTTGTTATTATCGATGACTTGTCTAATTCGAATATGGAAGTTTTGGATGGCATCGAGCGTATTACAGGTGTGCGTCCGGCATTTGTTAAATTGGACTTGAAAGATAAAGAAGGTACTCGCAAAGCTTTGGAAGCTCATCCGGGTATTGACGGTGTTATTTTGTTTGCTGCCAGCAAAGCGGTGGGTGAGTCAGTTCAGCAGCCGTTGAAGTATTATCGGAACAACATCACAACTTTGATTAATATATTGGAGCTGATGCCAGAGTTCGGAATGAAGGGAATTGTGTTCTCTTCTTCTTGTACGGTATATGGACAGCCTGATCCGGAATTTTTGCCGGTAGCAGAAAGTGCTCCGATTAAACCGGCGTTGTCTCCTTATGGTAATACCAAGCAGATAAACGAAGAGATTATTCAGGATACAATTCATGCAGGAGCTCCGTTCAAGAGTATCATTCTGCGTTATTTTAATCCGATTGGAGCACATCCAACTGCTGAAATCGGTGAGTTGCCTAATGGTGTTCCTCAGAATTTGATCCCTTATTTGACTCAGACTGCAATGGGCATTCGGAAAGAGTTAAGTGTGTTTGGGGATGACTATAATACTCCTGATGGTTCTTGTATCCGTGATTATATCAATGTGGTGGATTTGGCTAAAGCGCATGTCATTGCAATGGATCGGATGCTGGAAAATAAATCGGACGAGAAGGTTGAGATCTTCAATTTAGGTACAGGTAATGGTGTTTCTGTATTGGAATTGATCAATACTTTTGAGAAAGCGACAGGTGTAAAAGTTCCGCATAAGATTGTTGGTCGTCGTGAAGGTGATATTGAAAAAGTTTGGGCTAATCCTGAAAAGGCAAACACTGTCTTGGGTTGGAAAGCTGTAGAAACTTTGGAAGATACATTGAAGTCGGCTTGGAACTGGCAAGTTAAGTTGCGTGAAAGAGGCATTCAATAATTGATAGCAATCTCTGACTAGAGAATATAACGGATTGCATTTCTTATGTTGGTTTTCCAGCTGAGAAATGTAATCCGTTTTATTTTTGACGGATCTTTGATTGGGTTTATGGATTATTCCATATATTTGTCTGCGAGTATATTCTAGAAGTAAACTATTCAAAAACTCAAATAATAATAACATCATGAAAAATATGAAAGTGAAAACAATGGGGTGCTTGTTATTAGGTCTTCTAATAACAGTTACAGTTGATGCGAAGAACTATCGGAAGAAAGTGAAAAACGCCAAAGGTATTGAAGTGATTTTTCAGTCCAGTTATAAGGGTAAAGTAAGTCCCGGGCAGATGTTGATGACCGTTTCTGGTGATCAGGTTTCGTTGCAACGGATAGAAGAGGAGGATAAAGAAGAGAAGAAAGATCAGGAAGAGGAAATCGCACAGCCAGAGAAAAGGGATTATATGGATTATTCCCAATTTAAGTCTTATACTTGGGCTGAATTACCGAGCGGTAAGATTATTTCGTCCGAAACTCCATTTGAATTGGGCGCTGGCTTTACAGAAGTAGGTGAAGGAGAATTATTGGGATTGGATTGTAAAATTCTTCGTACATCTGTTCGTTCAAATACAATTGATGTTTGGTTTACGAAGGATATCCCTTTCCGCGGAACGCCACAAGCCAGTGTTGGTGTACCAGATGGACTTGTATTGAAGATTGTTCGTAATGGCGATATGGTTACAGAAGCTGTAGATATAAAGCCGTTGAAGGAAATGCAAACATTACTGCCGTCATCGTGGGGTGAGAAGATGGATGCGTATGATTACCAATATGAAATTAATCATAGTGGAGTGATTACGATTTCGGTGTTCGATCAACAGACTATTTGTTTTAACGGTGCGAAGTTGCCTGAAACGTTGAAAGAGGGTGAAATTTATAGTGCAGGAGGCGGAACCATTATCTTGAAGAAAGTAAAATTGCCGGATGTGGTTAAAAATCGGAGTGTATTTGTAGAAGTTGCTCAATATTCGGATGGCGATGCTTATGATCGGACAGGTTCTGTTTTCTTGGTACCAACCGATAAGAAGCAGTCTTTCTTGGATGCGATGCGTGACTTAAAGTCTGTTCCGGCTTTTCAATCCAAAGATCAGTCTTATCCGGGATTGATATCAACTGCTGAATATGAAGTTCCTGTGGAATTAATGCGCTTTTTTACGGGGTTTGGTGTCCGTCAGTTTAATCATGTTAAGGTGAAAGGACAGACTTGGGTGGATTCAGTCGTTTACAAAACTGATGTGACGGCTTTGGCAGAAGACTTGAAAGGAGAGGCTTGGATCGGTGCTTATATTGGTAACTGGGATGCAAAAGGGCATCGATTGTCATTAAAATTGAAATATTATCCGGACGAGGAACGACGGGTTTATAAAACAATGCCGCTGTTTAATACCGTAAACTATTTGGAGCAGGCAGGTCAGGCATATCCGATCTTTTTCCTGGATGATTCTTTGAAAGTTTCTTTTACGATGAAGGAGTCGGCTAAAAACGTCCGTTTGTTTTATCTGACAACAGGTCATGGCGGTTGGGGTAATGGTGACGAATTTAATCAGAAACCGAATACAATTTATTTGGACGGGAAGCAAGTAATCTCGTTTATACCTTGGCGTGAGGATTGTGGTACATATCGAAATTGGAATCCATGTTCCGGAAACTTTTCCAATGGTTTGAGTTCATCCGACCTGAGTCGCTCAAATTGGTGTCCAGGAACAGTCACTAATCCGGAATATATTTATTTAGGAGATTTAGAGGCTGGTGAGCATACAATTACAATTCAGATTCCGCAAGGAAAACCTGAAGGAGGAAGTAATAGTTATTGGTGTATTTCGGGGACGTTATTATATTGATGGAAAGTAATATGAGTTATATTTATCAATTCTGAAAGGTAATCTGTCAAAATTTATAAGTAAAAGACGAAATAGATGGGTACTTTTATGACGGAATCATAAAATTATCTTGTGCCATGAAAGAATTGAAAATGTTTATTGATGGAAAGTTTGAAGAAAATGTCTCAGGGAAGTGGATACAAGTGTTAAATCCATCTACTGAAGAAGTTATCTCTTTAATGCCAGACGGTACAGTGGAAGATGCGCGTCGGGCGATTGATGCCGCAGAACGTGCGCAATCAGCTTGGGAAAAGCTCCCTTCTATACAACGGGCTGCCTATTTGAAACAAATTGCTGCAGGTATTCGCCAAAGAGAAGAAGAGTTAACGAATATTATTGTTCGCGAGGGAGGAAAAACACAACAATTGGCTCGTGTAGAGGTTTTATTTACAGCTGACTATATGGATTATATGGCAGGTTGGGCAAGACGTTATGAAGGAGAGATAATCCCGAGTGATCGTCCAAGAGAGACAATCATGTTGTTTAAGAAGCCTATTGGAGTTACTACAGGAATACTACCATGGAATTTCCCGTTTTTCTTAGTGGCCAGAAAGATGGCACCAGCTTTGATTACGGGAAATACCATAGTTATTAAGCCGAGTCAGCTTACTCCTGAAAATGCCTATGTGTTTGCACAGATTGTTGAAGAGGTAGGTTTGCCTGCAGGAGTATTTAATTTAGTAAATGGGCGCGGCTCAATAATAGGCCATGAACTGGCTGCCAATCCCAAAGTAGGAATGGTAAGTTTAACTGGCAGTGTAGCAGCAGGCCAACAAACGATGTTGGCTGCAGCACCGAATATAACAAAGGTTTCTTTGGAACTTGGAGGTAAGGCTCCTGCCATTGTAATGGCTGACGCTGATGTGGATTTGGCTGTACGGGCAATTATAGCCTCAAGAGTGATTAATACAGGACAAGTTTGTAACTGTGCAGAACGAGTTTATGTTGATCGTCAAATTAAAGATATTTTTATCGATAAATTATTACAAGGAATGGCGCAGGTAAAGGTTGGAAATCCATCTCTTCGATCGGATTTGGATATGGGACCTCTTATTGATGCGTCAGCGTTGAATTCTATTGAGAAAAAAGTTGAAAAAGCTCTTCAACAAGGAGCTAAATTATTATGTGGCGGACATAGGATAGGAGATAAGGGATACTTTTATGCCCCAACATTATTGGATGAGGCTCGGCAAGATATGGATATTGTCAGAGAGGAAACATTTGGTCCAGTACTACCTATTGTTACTTATTCAAATGTTGAAGAAGCTATTTCTTGGGCGAATGATTGTGAATATGGATTAACATCTTCTGTTTATACTCAGAACTTAGATCAGGCATTTCGAATTATGCGCTCTTTGAAGTTCGGAGAAACTTATATAAATCGAGAAAATTTTGAAGCAATGCAAGGCTTCCATGCAGGATGGAGAAAATCGGGAATAGGTGGAGCTGATGGTAAACATGGCCTAGAAGAATATTTACAAACGCATGTTGTTTATTTAGAAACTCAAATTTAATTCTTTCTAATAGCATTATGTGTTAGAAGCTTTGTCTTTCCGATTGTAAGTAATAATTTCCAAACTAAGCGGGAATCGAAAGTAAATCCAACGAGGATCGAAATCGATTCCCGTTTATTGGTTTTTAAAAGATAGGCATAAAAGGAAAAAAAGCCGGCGTCTTTTGCTGAAAAGCCGGCGTGAATTGGTAAAAATACGCCGGCTTTTTGAGAATTGAGAATGGAGGATTGAAAATTGAGAATTAGGGAAGGAGAAATAAAAAAGGGAGAGGAAAGTAAAAGAACGGAGAAAAGTGCATTTGTAAATCATTGACAATCAATGAAAGTGAAAAATAGTTGTAAAAAAGTTATGAAAACATTTGGATTATATGTTATAGAGCAGTACTTTTGCACCCGCAATCGAGAGAGATGCGGTGTTGACATGATGAAAGAGGGGTTAGGGAATCCGGAAAGATAGAAACCGAGGGATGAGGTTGGAAGATTCAAGCGAATGTCCTGAAGTCGTTCCGAAAGAGACTTCCGAAAAAATAAATCGAAAAAAAACTTTCGAAAAAATTTGGAAGATAAAAATAAAAATCCTTACCTTTGCACCACGTTTCGAAAGAAACGATTGATAGGAGTTCTTTGAGAAATTTACATATACAACAGTAGTACAAGTATTTAGAATGAATACCGTCAGTAAAATACTTGAACCTGGAAATAACGGAATCTTGAGCAAAGACATAAAACAATTTGAACAACGAAGAGTTTGATCCTGGCTCAGGATGAACGCTAGCGACAGGCTTAACACATGCAAGTCGAGGGGCAGCATGAACTTAGCTTGCTAAGTTTGATG
>NZ_JAKZMM010000020.1 GCF_022809355.1 Parabacteroides faecalis
ATGGTGGCTACATATTGATGTTGTGCTGTTGCTTTTTACTGAAAGCTGCTACTAACGACTCATAAATCTACCCTTAATCGTGTATTGGATGATAGTTGCGGATTTTAGGTACATAACACTCTCTTTGAAACTACTTAATACAAAAAAATAACATAAACATGGAAATAAAAAGAAAAGCCAAGAACTTGCGCGACAAACTGCAACAAGGTATTTACAAGGTCATTAATCCTGTCGTTCACGGTATGATAAAAATAGGTATTACTCCTAATATAGTAACGACAATCGGCTTTTTAGGGAATTTGATTGGCGCCTGCATGTTGATCTATGCCGGAATCTGTAAAGAAAGTAACCTGTATAGTCTGATCGGCTGGGCTGGCGGTATTATCCTTTTATCCTCCTTATTTGACATGATGGACGGACAGGTTGCCCGCATCGGTGGTTTAGCCTCTACATTCGGAGCTTTATACGATTCCGTTCTTGACCGCTACAGTGAACTGGTAACTTTAGGAGCTATTTGTTTTTGTCTGTCAGAAAACGATTATCCAATTGGTGCTGTTATTACGTTTGCTGCCTTAATCGGTTCTTTAATGGTCAGTTATGTCCGTGCCAGAGCCGAAGGATTAGGATTAGAATGTAAAATAGGATTCATGCAACGTCCGGAACGCGTTGTGCTGACATGCCTGGGACTGTTGGTTTGCGGCATTACCGCCACACAGGCAAAGCATCTGTCGTTCGATCCGATGTTACTCCTGATCATCCCGATGGGATTTATAGCCATATTTGCTAATCTGACAGCTTTTGCCCGCATAGCATACAGCCGTAAACAACTTCTGAAGAAATAAATGCGATGGAGATCCTCAGCAACAGACCTTCAGTTAAAGAAACCTGGATTCTGATTCTCTCGTTAATCGTGTGGCTAATTGTTACCACGCTTTTTGTAGGTTTCCGTCCGGAGCATGGCTTCATGACACTCCTGATAGCCATTTTATTCTTTGCCAGCCAAGAAACCCGAAAGCTGGTGGTTGCCTTATTGCCTTTTGCCCTATTCGGAATCTCCTACGATTGGATGCGAATCATTCCGAATTACGAAGTGAACCCGATTGATATCCGGGGATTGTATGAGACCGAAAAAAGTCTTTTCGGTATTATGACAACGGAAGGACTACTTACTCCCAACGAGTTTTTCCAGATACACCATTGTCCGATACTCGACTTCATGGCTGGAATATTCTATCTCTGCTGGGTTCCGGTTCCTATTCTGTTCGGATTAGGACTTTATCTGACACGCCAACGCAAAACGTATTTACATTTCGCATTGGTTTTCTTGTTTGTCAATCTGATTGGTTTCGTCGGCTATTACATACATCCGGCAGCTCCACCTTGGTACGTCATGAATTACGGTTTCGAACCGATTTTAAACACACCCGGTGATGTGGCCGGATTAGGACGATTTGATGAAATGACAGGATTGTCTATTTTTCAGAGCCTATATGGAAGGAATGCCAATGTATTCGCAGCCATACCGTCTCTGCATTCTGCCTATATGGTAGTCACGTTATTCTATTCCTTCCGATCATCATGCCCTACATGGCTTCGGAGTCTTTTTGCCTTTATCATGGCAGGCATTTGGTTCACAGCCGTTTATTCAGGACATCACTACATCATTGATGTCACCTTAGGCATTGTCTGTGCTTTAACCGGTATCGTCATTTTCGAGCATTTACTTATGCGGATACCCGCTTTTTCAGGCTTCATTCAAAAGTATGCCCAATATATCCAATCAAAAGGCTAAGCTTTTCATCCAAAAGACGCCGGCTTTTTATTCATTTCCGGCGTATTTGGGATAAAAGCCGGCGTCTTTTCAGATACAGACTTTCTCTTCAAAATAAACGGGAATCAAAAACGTTTTTCGTTTGTTTCGTTTTCGATTCCCGTTTATTTCGTTTCCAACAAATACCTTATCAGTGCAAATCTGCTGTCAAGTTTGTTTCATCATCCTTCACCTATCAGCTATCTAACTAACAAACAAGCTTTTCATGTGAATGAAGTGAAGTTTTGTCTCTTCCAAGATTACTTATTATTTCTCTTGGGTATTTTCCTCCGGTGCTTCATACTCACCTGGCAGACGCAAGGTATAAAGCGCAGCTTCTATACGACGGATAAAGTTCCGTTTGTCGGTTTCTGGAGCATAGACAAAACCCTCAGCAACTACAACCCGCTGGTTCTTTTCATCCAATCGAGCATGCGAAACGAACGGACCACCCATCATATCTCCGACCATTTTCCATAATCCACGCATGACACCACAATACTTTCCTTCCACTTCTATCGGAGAATAATCGACATCAAAGTATTTCGTTTCCGTTGCCATATAAGAACCAGGGAAAGCACCCGGCAAATTTGCTTTCATAACCGAGTCGCGCATAGCCACCAAATAATCGGCAGTAAACGTATTCGGATCAGTATAAGGGAAAGTATAAACCACGACATCCATACGACCGGTACTAGCATTGTTTGTAGCCCAGAAGAAATTCGTCGTATCCTTATAATAGACCATTTCTTCCGGCACATTCAAAGCCAACTGATGGTTCTTTTTCAGCACATCCATAACGACCGAACTATATGTCTTTTCCAATTGGCGAGTAGCCCTTGCCATCTCTTCTTTCACGAAAAGATTCGTCAACTGATTCGGATGCTGCTGTGTATATTCAGCCACCATCTCAGGCGAAGGAGCCTTCAAAGTCAATACCAACTGTCCGGATGCCCAACGGTCTTCTTCTGCAGACAAAGAAACTTTGGTATAAATATTCGGATCTATATCGACAATCAAAATATTACGTACATACGTAAGCAAGCCATTAAAATCTTTCGGCTGCGAATAAGAGACTTTCATACTCGGTTCTGCCTGAGGCAATCCCGGAACAGGAGCAGTTAACTCTCCATTGACAGCATCTCCGGCTACTCCATCCCAATAATTCTTATCCATGACAACCACCGCTTCGTAAGCAAACCCTGTGGCACGCGTCACAACAGGTCCGGAATTACAGGCTGTCAATATACATACCATTAAAAAGAACAAGCTACATACAATCTTTTTCATCTTTATCTTCATTCTAATAGTTCTGTTATATACTCTTTTCTTTTTTGGCTGTCGACAACATGCCACAAGCCGCAAAGATATCTTCTCCCCGCGAAGCTCTGATCGTACAAGTCACTCCTCGATCATTCAATATATCCCTGAAAGCCTCCATCTTGCTCAAATCCGTTGTCTGCAAAGGAACATTCGGGATCGCATGGAAACGGATCAGATTAACACGACAAGGAATATCTTTCAATAATCCCGCCAAAGCCTTTGCATGCTGGACACTGTCGTTCAGATTCTTGAATACGATATACTCAAACGAGACTCTCCGCTGATGCGTAAAATCATACTGCCGGATCAAATCGAGTACTCCGTGCATCGGAAAGGCTTTCTCAACCGGCATCAATGATAACCGTTCGGCCGGATATGGAGAATGCAAACTGACAGCCAAATGACAATCACTTTCATCCAAGAAACGCTTCAAACCTTTGGCACCAATGGTTGAAACCGTAATCCGCTTCGGACTCCAGGCATAACCATACGGCGCCGTCAGAATCTCAAGGACTTTAAACAGTTCATCCGTATTGTCAAGCGGCTCGCCCATTCCCATAAACACCAGATTAGTCAGCTCATCATTCTCCGGCAATGCCTGAATCTGATTCAAAATCTCATTGGCAGAAAGATTCTTTGTAAACCCCTGTTTTCCGGTCATACAGAAAAGACAATTCATTTTACAGCCCACTTGCGAAGAAACACAAAGCGTAGCCCGGTCGCTTGTCGGGATATAGACAGATTCCACAAAGTTACCCGGTCCGGCCGGATACAGATATTTAATCGTTCCATCCACCGACTTCTGAAAATCAACCGGCGGAACTTTCCCTACTTCATACGACTCAGCCAGCCATTTCCGCTTGGCTATCGCAATATTCGTCATCTCCTCAATACTGGAAACTCTCTTTTTATACAGCCAATCAGCCATTTGTTTCGCCGCAAAACCCGGAAGTCCGGCTTCAGCAGCGACTATTTTCAACTCATCCAGAGTCATTCCTAGCAAGCGTTTCTTTTCACTCATTTACTTTTAGTTTTTGACCAGAATTCATCTTGATCAGGTATTTCTCCTAACCGGCTCAAAAGTACAAAAAAAAGCAGAAGTTAGAAACAGGTAAATAGATTTCGATTCATAACAAAAAAGACAGGCTTTCGGAGTTTTATCTGAAAGCCTGTCCTTTTATATTTCTATAATATGTATATAGAATCGAATTATTTCTTGTTACGGTTACCGTAGCGGCTCATGAACTTATCAACACGTCCAGCTGTATCAACCAATTTAGACTTACCAGTATAGAACGGGTGAGAAGTGTTAGAGATTTCAACCTTTACCAATGGATAAGTAACACCATCGATTTCGATTGTATCTTTTGCATTGATAGTAGAACGAGTGATAAACATATCATCGTTTGACATGTCCTTGAATACTACAGGACGGTAATTTTCTGGATGAATACCTTTTTTCATTGTTTTATTTGTCTTTTTAATTATACTTCTTTTATCTGGTAACCGGTATTTTGGCTTGCAAAAGTAGGAAGAAGCGCTGAATAAAAAAAGTATTTCACCAGTTTTTTTCATTGACACTGTTTTTTTTGCGATATTTTACATCCATAATAGTTTTGTTCGGTAAGAATATTATATCTTTGTATCAGATTTTTAATCATTAACGTAATACATATTACAACTATGGTAAGTTACAAAGAATTAGGTTTGGTAAACACGAGAGAAATGTTTGCTAAAGCCATCAAGGGTGGTTATGCTATCCCAGCATTCAATTTTAATAACATGGAACAGTTGCAGGCTATCGTTAAGGCAGCTGTCGAAACTAAATCTCCGGTTATTTTGCAGGTATCTAAAGGTGCTCGTAACTATGCAAACCAGACTTTGCTGCGTTACATGGCTGAAGGTGCTGTTGAATATGCAAAAGAATTAGGTTGCCCGAATCCTCAGATCGTTCTTCACTTGGACCACGGTGATTCATTCGAATTGTGCAAGAGCTGCGTAGACATGGGCTTCTCTTCTGTTATGATCGATGGTTCTCATTTACCTTATGATGAAAACGTTGCTTTAACTAAGAAAGTTGTTGAATACGCTCACCAGTACGATGTAACAGTAGAAGGCGAACTGGGTGTATTGGCAGGTGTTGAAGATGAAGTTGTTGCAGAACATCATACCTATACAAAACCGGAAGAAGTAGTTGACTTCGTAACTAAGACTGGTTGCGATTCATTGGCTATCTCTATCGGTACTTCTCACGGTGCTTATAAATTCAAACCGGAACAGTGCCACGTTGATCCGGCTACAGGTCGTTTGGTTCCTCCTCCATTGGCATTCGATGTATTGGATGGTGTAATGAAAGAATTACCTGGATTCCCAATCGTATTGCACGGATCTTCTTCAGTTCCTCAGGAAGAAGTTGATACTATCAACAAATATGGTGGTAAGCTGGAAGCTGCTATCGGTATTCCTGAAGATGAATTGCGTAAAGCTGCTAAATCAGCTGTTTGCAAGATCAACATCGACTCAGACTCTCGTCTGGCTATGACTGCTGCAATCCGTCAGGTATTTGCTGAAAAACCGGCTGAATTCGATCCTCGTAAGTATCTGGGTCCGGCTCGTGACAACATGGAAAAACTGTACAAACACAAAATCATCAACGTTTTGGGTTCTAACGATAAATTATAATATCCAGTTTATCCCTTATAAAAAGCGCACCTGTCTCAGATGCGCTTTTTTTGTCTCATTTTATTATCTTATATTGACTATGAAACAGATTATTTTCTTATTAAGTATTTTCCTGGTATCCAATTTAACCGTTCATACGAATGCTCAATCCTTAAAGGATATCCTATCCTCTTCAACTGTAAAAGACGCCGTTACCTCGCTGACCGGAGGGAAAAGTGTAACATCTGCTAATCTGTCGGGAACATGGAATTATGTCAATCCGGCTGTTTTACTGGAAGGTGATAACGCTCTCAAGAATGTAGCAGCCGGTGCTGCTTCAGGAGAAATAGAAAAGAAACTCCAATCGTACTGTGATAAAATCGGTATCAAACCAGGTACATTCAGTTATACATTCAATACCGACAGTACATTCTCTTGTGTATTCAAAGGTAAAACATTGAAAGGTACTTATTCCCTGCAGGAAGCAGAGAAAACAATCCAACTCAAATACGGAAACTTCGGTAATCTGAAATTCAATACGCTCTCTGCTCAGGTAGTTGTCACAGACAGTCAATTATCATTATTATTCAATGCAGACAAACTCTTGGATTTTCTAGGGAAGTTATCCTCTATCTCTGACAATGCCACTTTAAAAGCTGTCAACACATTAGCGGAACAATATGATGGAATGAAAGTGGGATTTGAACTCCAGAAATAACAACAGGTTCTTATAACTCCAAAAAGAATCCGGAACATCAACACCGACTTCAGCTTTCTAACTGACGGGTTGTTGTTCCGGATTTCTTTCTTATGCTCGGTTTACTCTTATTTCTTCCATGCAAATTTCAGTACCAACGGCAGATTGGGTAATCCCTTCGGCAACGTAACGGTTACTTTCTCACCTTCTACTTGATAAGAAGCCCGTTTGCCGTTAGCCAACACCGGCATCATCCGACAAGAAAAAGCAAACTACTTACTTCTTTTCAAAGCAGGCATCAAAGGCATGTGCTGATGGTTGGAAATCAATTTGCTTGACAAATTCACAAGATTCAAGTGCTCCATGTTCACGATCCATGGCACTATCTTCCCATTCTACTGAAAGCGGTCCTTGATAACCGATGGCATTCAACGCACGGATAATCTCTTCGAAGTTGATACAGCCCCGGCCTAAGCTACGGAAGTTCCAGTAACGACGCGGATCACCAAACGTTACATGCCCGCCAAAGACTCCAACCTGCTTCGGCGTATCACTCCAATAAACATCTTTCATATGAACATGGAAGATACGATCTGAGAAATGATAGATAAAATCAACATAATCTACGCCTTGATAACCCAAGTGACTCGGATCATAATTGAATCCAAAGGCTGGATGATTACCCAGTGCCTCCAAAGCCCGCTGTGCTGAAATGGTATCAAAGGCGATCTCTGTCGGATGAACTTCCAAAGCATAACGGATTCCTAATTTCTGATATTCATCCAGAATAGGCAAGAAACGACGAGCAAACTCCTGATAACCGTCTTCGATCATCTGCTCAGTAACAGGAGGGAATGAATACAAATACGCCCAGATCGGACTTCCGGTAAAACCAACCACCGTATCTACTCCCAGCATTTTGGCAGCATAAGCTGTGCGGATCAATTCTTCTGCCGCACGCTGATGAACACCTTCAGGATCACCATCACCCCAAATATAATCAGGCAAGATAGCCTGATGGCGCCCGTCTATCTTATCGCAAACAGCCTGACCGATCAGGTGAGTTGATATGGTATATAACTTTAAATCATATTTGGCCAATAAATCCCGGATTCCCTGATAATACGCAGGATCAGTCTGACGGACATCCACATGATTGGGCAAACCCAACTCTACACCGTCGTATCCAAATTCTTTCGCCTTCTGACAAACAGTTTCAAGGGGAAGATCACCCCATTGTAATGTATATAATGTAACTGGACGTGCCATATTGTTTCTGTTTTTTAGATTGTTTCTTTATTAATCCACTAATTTCACCCACTTCTCTTCCGTATCATTTGTTGATACAATGGTTTCGATAAAACGCATACCGCGAACACCTTCTTCTGCTGACGGAAAATCCAAGGCCTCGGGAGCTGGTTCTTTTCCTTCCAATACAGCCCGCAAGGCCGTAGCAAAATTCCGATACAGATTAGCAAAGGCTTCTAAATAACCTTCCGGATGACCTGCCGGCACACGGCTGTTATACGCAGAAATACCCGAAACATAACCATTGTTTGTCCGGACTATTTCTGCCGGACGATCCGGCCAGCGAAGGATCAAGGTATTTGGTTCTTCCTGTCGCCATTCCAATCCACCCTTCTCACCAAAGACACGGATCTTCAAACTATTCTCACAACCGACAGCAATCTGACTGGCCATCAAGACACCACGAGCACCTCCTTCATAACGGATCAAAGCAGCTCCATCATCGTCCAACAGACGGTCAGGAACAAAAGTTTGCAGTTCACCACAAATCTCCGTTGCCTTCAGTCCGGTAATGTATTCAGCCAGGTTAAAGGCATGCGTACCGATATCTCCCATACAACCGGCTTTTCCGGAACGTTTCGGATCGACACGCCAGGCAGCCTGCTTATTGGTTGCCGCACAATCGTTATATAACCATCCTTGCGGATATTCCACATAAATCCGCCGTATTTTACCTAAATCTCCATTCAATACACGATGGCGCGCTTCTTTAACCATCGGATACCCCGTATACGTATGTGTCAAGAGGAAGAGTTTGCCTGTCTCTTTCACTTTTGCTGCAAGTTGTTTAGCCTCCTCCAGCGAAAAAGTCATCGGTTTATCGAGAACCACGTGAAATCCTTTCTCCAATGCCATCATTGCTGGTGCAAAATGCACATGATTAGGTGTTACAATCGAAACGAAATCCATCCGTACACCTTCGGGTAATTGAGCTTCTTTCTCCAACATTTCTTGCCAAGAGGAATAAACCCGTTCGGGAGGCAGGAAGAGCGATTCGCCCGTAACGCGTGAATTTTCAGGATTAGAACTAAAGCAACCACAGACCAACTCGATCTGTCCATCCAGATTGGCAGCTATCCGGTGTACTGCACCAATAAAGGAACCTTGTCCTCCGCCAATCATTCCCATTCTGATTTTTCTATTCATGGTAGTATTATGATTATTGATTAAATCTTCCGGTTAAAGATACAATATATTTTCGCGTCAGATACACCTTTAGCATTAATTAAGGAGGAAAGATATAAGATAACTATTCGCAAGTTGTTACATTATAATTTTTTGACAGTAGTCGTAAAGCTTTACCATATTTGTCAAAAAGCTTTAGCACATATATGAAAAAGCTTTACCACAACTGTCAAAAATATGAAAGATAACTATCTAAAGACTTCATAAAGGAGAACTAAATGAAACTTGCGCAATAATTATAATCATTGTATATTTGCAGGAATCTCCCCGGAAGCGGGTTATACACATTAAATTAAGCGATCAATGAAACAGATACTTTTGCTTCTCATCGGATTATTATTTTTTCAAACAACCGCAGAAGCCCAACTACTCAGCGAAAAGGCACAGATCAGTCTACTAACCAGTTCGCCCTATGAAGGAGAAGTTTTCACCGTCTATGGCCATGCAGCCCTTCGCCTGAAAGACGAACCCCGAAAAATGGATCTGGTATTCAATTATGGCATATTCAGTTTCGAAAAGCCTAATTTCATCTACCGGTTTGCCAAAGGAGAAACGGACTATATGTTGGGAGTAATGAAATACAGCGATTATATTATTGAATATCAATTACGAGGAAGCACTGTTACAGAACAAGTTCTGAATTTATCACCCGTTGAAAAAGAACGTATCTGGGGTGCATTATTAAAAAACTACGAACCAGAGAACAGAGAATATCGATATAATTTCTTTTTCGACAACTGTGCAACCCGACCAGCCCAACTTATTGAAAACAATGTGGTAGGCAAAGTAGATTATTGCTGGAATCCGAAACCTAAAACATTCCGGGATGTCATTAACTATTGTACCCGGAATCATTCCTGGTTAACATTCGGATGTGATTTGGCTTTAGGAAGTCCCACCGACCGAGCCATGACGCCCCACGAGATGTTATTCCTCCCTGAATATTTGAAAGAAGCCGTGGCCAGTGCAGTAATCGTATCCGACGATGGTTCAACTCGTCCGCTGGTTCGTCAAACCCATGTTCTGGAATCCGAACCAGAAGAAGCTCCAACCGAATGGTGTACACCTCTTTTATGTGCAATCATCCTATGGTTGGTTGTAAGTATCCTTACCGTATGGGAATCCAAACGTCATATTCACCTTTGGGGATTGGATTGTCTGTTATTTCTAATAGCAGGTTTATCCGGATATGTCCTCTTCTTCTTAGGATTCATATCCGAACATCCGTGTACATGGCCCAACTGGACCATGCTTTGGTTACATCCGCTTCAACTACTCGTTATACCATTCAGTATCGTAAAAAAAGCAAGAATAGCTGGATATTATTATCATTTTATTAACTTTGCGGCGATTATGTTGATGTTGGTAAGCTGGTATTTCTTACCACAACACTTTAACACAGCCTTTATTCCATTGATACTCACGCTTTGGATACGATCGGCCTCAGTGGTTCTCACAGGTTATTTTCGTAAGAGAGAGGAAAAGGGAAGGTTAAAAAATCAAGTTAAGTAAACAATTTTGTTCAAAGCTTAGACTTTGGCTTAGTTTTTGTAATGTGAATACATGTAAACATGGATAAAAAAGTACGGAAAATATTGTCGTCGCTGATTGCAATTCTGGCAGTCACCAATATGGAAGCCCAACAACAGGTTCCCAAGTTGGTGGTATGCATCACAGTTGACCAATTACGCGGAGACTATATTGAGTATTTCTACAATACATTCGGAGAAAGAGGTTTCAAGCGACTGTTCAATGAAGGAAAAGTTTACCAGAACATTCGTTTCGATTTCTCTAACGTAGACGAAGCAAGTGCATTTGCTACCTTATTTACAGGTTCTAATCCTTGTTTCAACGGTATTTCTTCGAATTACAAATATGATTTCACCAACGAGAAAGAAATCTCCATTCTGTGGGATGCTTCTTACTTGGGAAATTATACACGCGAAAACTATTCGCCCAAGGCGTTGTTCAGTTCAACAATTGGCGACGAACTGAAAATTGCCTCAAAGGGAAGAAGTGATGTATATGCGATCGCACCGAATGTAGAAGCCGCCATTTTGTCAGCCGGACATGCCGCAAACGGAGCATTCTGGATTGATAATCTAAATGGGAAATGGGCCACAACAACTTATTACAAGAGTGTACCCTGGTACGTCGAACGCTATAACAGCGGTAATGAGTCTTTGTCCGCCCGATTGGATAAAATGGTATGGACTCCATCGCTTCCTCTTGAGAAACTGAATGCCTTTCCTTATACATTGGATGAAATTCCGTTCAAATACACGTTTAACGAACGGGATGTTGCTTGTTATCCAAGGTTGAAAACAACTCCTTTTGTCAATAAAGAAGTAAATCGCCTGGCAATGCAGTTTCTGGAATATGCAGGATTCGGAACGAGAACTTCTCCGGATATGCTTTCCGTTACATATTATGCCGGTAACTTCGTGGGGAACATGAATAAGGAATATACCCACGAAATTCAGGATACCTATTGCCAGTTAGATAAAGACATCGAACAATTATTGGATGCCATCGACAAAAAAGTGGGTCTTTCCAAGACATTGGTCGTATTCACAGGTAGCGGTTATTATAAAAGTGAAGAAGAATATACACAGGAACTAGATGCCTATGTAACCGGAGGTGAGTTCCATCCCAAGCGTTGTGTCGCTTTATTAAATATGTATATGATGGCCATCTATGGCCAACAGACAAACTGGGTAACCGGTTATTATAATAATCAGATTTATCTGAACCGAAAAGCGATTGAAGATGCAAAACTGGATCTGGCAGAAGTACAGAATAAAGCAGCTGCTTTCCTGAAAGAATTTAGCGGGGTTCAACATGTTACCACAGACAATAGTCTTGTATTCGGTGACTGGAATGAGGGAACAGCCAAATTCCGTCAAGGAACTCATCACTTGAAACGCGGGGATTTGATTATTGAATTACAGCCAGGATGGAAAATCAATAAAGACGATCCTAAAGAGAAAGTTAAAGTTATTCGAAATAATGCAGTTCTTACTCCATTGATTTTCTTGGGTAACGGTCTGAAGCCGGAACGTATCTACCGGGAAGTAAAAGCTACGGAAGTCGCTCCGTCTGTGACGTATATCCTGAGGATAAGACCACCGAATGCTTCTCAGTCATTACCACTCCGGGAGTTGGCTGTTGGGAATGGACAATTATCAGCTCCTTCAAAATAATAAAGGATAATCCATTCATTCATAGTATAAATTATAAAAGTAGTAACTATCCAACTGGCAAGAAAACATAAGACTGCCAGTTGTCAATTCAATAAAAATATGGGATTTAATGAATTTTTGACGAAGTTGTTCGGTAACAAGTCACAGCGCGACCTAAAGGAAATCACTCCGTATGTAGAAAAGGTAAAAGCTGTTTATCCGTCAATCAAAGAACTTTCAAATGATGAATTGCGTGGTCGTATCGATGCAATCAAACAGCGTATTCAAGACTATGTAGCTGACGAACGTGCCAAAGTCAATTCTTTGCGTGAAGGTATTGATGGTAAAGAACTGGAAGAACGCGAAGCGATCTGGGCAGAAGTAGATAAAATCGAGAAAGAAATCACAGACAAGATGGAAGTGGTTTTGGAAGAAGTGCTTCCCGAAGTATTCGCTATCGTAAAAGATACTGCACGCCGTTTTGCTGAAAATCCGGAAGTAGTTGTTACTGCCAACGATTTTGACCGTGATCTGGCAACTCGTTTCAACTTCGTTCGGATAGAAGGCGATAAAGCTATATATGCCAATCACTGGATGGCTGGAGGTAATGAGATCACATGGGATATGGTTCATTACGATGTCCAATTATTTGGTGGCGTCGTTCTGCACAAAGGTAAGATTGCAGAAATGGCAACTGGTGAAGGTAAGACTTTGGTAGCTACTTTACCTGTATTCTTGAATGCCTTGACTCGTAACGGTGTTCATGTTGTAACCGTGAACGACTACTTGTCTAAACGTGACTCCGAATGGATGGGACCGTTGTATATGTTCCACGGTTTGTCTGTTGATTGTATCGACAAACACCAGCCAAACTCAGATGCTCGCCGTCGGGCTTATATGGCAGATATTACTTTCGGTACCAACAATGAATTCGGTTTCGACTACCTTCGTGACAACATGGCAACTAGCCCGAAAGACTTGGTACAGAGAAAACATAACTATGCAATCGTCGATGAGGTTGACTCCGTATTGATTGATGATGCTCGTACGCCGTTGATCATTTCCGGTCCTATTCCTCGTGGAGAAGAACAATTGTTTGAACTTTTCCGTCCGAATGTAGAAGTTGTAGTGAATGCTCAAAAAGAACTGTGCCAGAAATTGCTGATCGAAGCTAAAAAGAAAATGGCAAGCAACGATCCGAAAGTAGTAGAAGAAGGAACAGTCCAATTATATCGTGCATACAAAGGTTATCCCCGTAACAAAGCATTAATTAAGTTCTTAAGCGAACCAGGTGTCAAAGCACAAATGTTGAAGACAGAAGAATACTTCATGTCAGAAAACATGCGTCACATGCACGAAGCAACAGATGAACTTTATATGGTTATCGACGAAAAGAACAACAGTGTCGAATTAACCGATAAAGGTATTGACTTGTTAACAGGAAATTCAGATGATCCGCAATTCTTCATTCTTCCGGATATCGCCACTGAATTATCTCAGCTGGATCACATGGAAGGTACAGAAGAAGAAAAACAGGCGAAGAAAGATGAAATCCTGGCAAACTATTCTGTCAAGAGCGAACGTGTTCATACCATCAACCAGTTATTGAAAGCTTATACACTGTTTGAGAAAGATGATGAATATGTGGTTATCGACAATAAAGTAATGATCGTCGATGAACAGACAGGACGTATCATGGATGGTCGTCGCTATTCAGATGGTCTTCATCAGGCAATCGAAGCCAAGGAACGTGTAAAAGTAGAAGCAGCTACACAGACCTTCGCTACAATCACTTTACAGAATTATTTCCGTATGTACCACAAGTTATCAGGTATGACTGGTACAGCAGAAACAGAAGCAGGTGAATTCTGGGATATCTACAAATTGGATGTAGTCGTAATTCCGACAAACCGTCCGATAGCCCGTATTGATATGAACGACCGTATCTATAAGACCAAACGCGAGAAATACAACGCTGTGATCGAAGAGATCGTTCAGCTGACAAACGCAGGTCGTCCGGTACTGGTTGGTACAACATCTGTTGAAATTTCCGAATTGCTGAGCCGTATGTTGACGCTCCGCAAGATCAAGCATAATGTATTGAATGCTAAATTGCATCAGAAGGAAGCTGAGATTGTAGCTCTCGCCGGACAAAGCAGTACGGTTACTATTGCTACCAACATGGCCGGTCGTGGTACGGATATCAAATTATCGAAAGAGGTAAAAGACGCAGGTGGTTTGGCTATCATCGGTACGGAACGTCACGAAAGCCGTCGTGTAGACCGTCAGTTACGAGGTCGTGCCGGTCGTCAGGGAGACCCGGGATCTTCTGTATTCTTCGTTTCATTGGAAGATGACCTGATGCGTTTATTCGCTTCCGAAAAGATCGCTAACCTGATGGATAAGCTGGGCTTCAAGGAAGGAGAAGTTTTGGAACACTCTATGTTGAGCAAGTCGGTAGAACGCGCACAGAAGAAAGTAGAAGAAAACAACTTCGGTATCCGTAAACGTCTGTTGGAATACGATGATGTTATGAACTCACAACGTAACGTTATCTACACCCGTCGTCGTCATGCCTTGATGGGAGAACGTATCGGACTGGATGTATTGAATACAATTTACGATACGGCCATCGCTATTGCCGATCAGTTTGCAGACAGCTTGGACTATGAAGGCTTCAAGATCGAATTGTTCAAGACATTTGCCATGGAACCTCCGTTTACTGAAGATGAATTCAAGGGCATAAAAGCCGATGTTTTGGGCGAGAAGTTATTCGAATCAGCTTTGGCTACCTACAAACAACGTACGGAACGTATGGCACAAGTAGCTAATCCGGTGATCAAACAGGTATACGAAAACCAAGGTGCTACTTACGAAAACATCATGATTCCGATCACAGACGGTAAACGTATGTATAACGTTTCATGTAATTTGAAAGAAGCTTACGAGACAGAATCAAAGAGTATCGTAAAAGCATTCCAGAAGAGAACCGTATTGCTTACAATTGATGAAGCATGGAAAGAACACTTGCGTGAAATGGACGAACTTCGTCATTCAGTACAAAATGCAAGTTATGAGCACAAAGATCCGTTATTGATCTATAAGCTGGAGTCTTACAACTTGTTCAAAGATATGGTAGACGTTATGAACCGCAAGACCGTAGCTATTTTGATGCGCGGACAAATTCCGGTTCACACAGTAACTGAAGAAGAACGGAAAGAACTTGAAGCTCGCCGGGCAGCTATGCAGGCACAGATGGCCGCTCAGCAGGCAGCTGCCATCCAAGCAGCAGCAGAAGCTCGTCAGCGCATTATGATTGAGAAAGCAAAAGAAGAAGAACATGAAGACATGAGTAAGTATCGCGCCGAGAAACCGGGTACTGATGGCGAATCAACAGCTACTCAAGAACCTGTTCGCGCAGAAAAGCGTGTCGGACGAAACGACTTATGTCCTTGTGGAAGTGGTAAGAAATATAAGAACTGTCATGGCCAGGGATTATAATCCGAACTGATAGTTTATGAATAAAAGAATACAGGCAGATTTGCAGAAAGCAGATTTGTCTGTATTCTTTTTTTGTATGTACGATTATCTGATTATCTCAATATGAAGAAAATTGTTATAGCCATTGATTCGTTCAAAGGTTGTCTGAGTTCCCAAAATCTGGCTGATGCCATTGAAAAAGGAGTCAGGAAAGTATGGCCTGAATGTCGGATCTGTAAAATTCCCATGGCTGATGGAGGAGAAGGAACAGTGGAAGCCTTAACACAAGCCCTCGGAGGAGAAAAAGTAACTTGTCAGGTTGACGGTCCTCTGCGTGCTCCCGTTCAAGCTGTTTATGGTTGGATTCCACAACGGAAAATGGCTGTTATCGAAATGGCATCAGCCAGTGGTTTACCACTGATTCCCTGGAAGGAAGGTAACGTTATGCATACAACATCATACGGTACCGGACAATTGATTGCGGATGCCTTACAGCGAGGTTGTAAACATATCCTATTGGGTATCGGAGGAAGTGCAACCAACGATGCCGGTGTCGGTATGTTACAAGCCTTAGGATTCCGGTTTCTCAATAAAGAGGGTGAAGAAATCGGCGACGGTGGCAGCTGTTTATCCCAAATAACCCAGGTGGATTCTTCCCGGATATTACCTCAACTCAAGACATGTATCATCGAAGTAGCCACCGATGTAAAGAATCCTTTTTACGGAGAAAACGGAGCGGCCTGTATATTTGCGCCCCAAAAAGGTGCCAACCAAGAGCAAGTACAACTATTGGATCAAGGATTAAGATCTTTTGCTCAGCTAATCCAAGATGAAATGGGCCTGGATATCCAGTCGGTTGCCGGCGCTGGTGCTGCCGGAGGTTTAGGCGGAGGTTGCGTTGCATTTCTGAATGCCCGCTTAATATCCGGTATTGATCAAGTAAAAGCCTGCGTGAACTTCGACTCAATCATCCAGGATGCAGACTTGATTATTACCGGAGAAGGGAAAGTGGACCAGCAGACATCGCAAGGGAAAGTAGTAGATGGCATCGTCAAGTCGGCACGATCGTATCAGATTCCCGTCATTGTATTGACAGGAAACTGCATAGAAGAAAATGAAGACATAGAGAACGATTCTCTCGTCTCTTGCTTTTCTATTCATCCGGCACCAGTATCCTTGAAAGAAGCTCTTGAGCCTTCTTATACAGCCCGGCAAATCGGACGAGTTGCCCAAATGACCTGTAAACTATTCCAAAATGGCTACCGCATGAAAGAATTTATCACCCCAAAAGCTATTTGAATTTATAAAACGTAAAATTTCTGTAAAAGCTAAAAAAACATAATAGGTTTGGATATATCTTATCGGTTATCTATATTAGCAGGCGTTTTTAATAAATAAGAGAATAACCATGAAAAAAATTGTATTACTAGTTGCATTTTGCTTAAGCATTGGAAATGTTTTTGCTCAGGATGCAGAAAAATTAAGAGATGAAGGTGATGCTGCCTTGAAAGCAAAAAACTACCCTGAAGCCGTAGCAAAATATGGTGAGTATTTGAAGTTGACGGAATACAAAGATACAGTTCGTATCTTCAATTGTGGTTTTAGTGCAAACCAAGCCAAAATGTATGAAGAAGCGGCTAAGTATTTCGATATGGCAGTAAAATACAACTACAATTTGGATGATTCTTACACAGGTGAAGCAATGGCTTATCGTAACTTGAATAAAACAGAAGAATTTGTTTCGACTGTTGAAGCAGGTTTGAAAGCACTTCCTGGAAACGCCAATTTGGAAAAGTTATTGTATTCATATTGTATCAAACAAGGACAGGCTGCCCAAAAGAAAGGTGATATCGCTGGTGCTGAAGCTTTATACAAAAATGTATTAATCGCTTCCAACAAGAAATACCAGGAAGGTGCTTTGTATAGTTTAGGCGCTATGTTGTATAACCAAGGTGCTACAGCTTTACAAAAAGCTACTCCGCTGGCAACTTCTGAACCCAATAAGTACAAAGCTGAAAAAGCAAAAGCAGATGCTCAGTTGAAAGAAGCAAAAGAATATTTGGATAAAGCATTAGCATTGAATCCCAACAATGCCAATGTGAAGAAGCTGGTAGATGCAATTGCGGCTACGTTGCAATAAGAAAGATTGGATCAACCCATAAGACAGACAGGTTATAATAATACGACGGTGTTATTATAACCTGTTTTTTATACCCCAAATCCTGCATCAGCAAAAGATACGGGAATCGTTTTTGATACATACGAATATTAAAATCAAATCTCGTTAGTTTTGAAAAAGCCACTCGCCTATCGCTTTTCTTTTCGTTTTATCCTAAAAATTGGTTCGCTTCATATATCTTTGCGTAACATTTAAAAATTAAGTTGGATGGTTAGTTTTCTTCAAGTGGATGGATTGACGAAGAGTTTCGGTGATTTGGTACTCTTCGAGAATATAACTTTTGGTGTCGCACAAGGACAAAAGATAGGTTTGATAGCCAAAAACGGTTCCGGTAAAACAACACTCCTGAATATCATCGCCGGTAAAGAGGATTATGACGAAGGTTCTATCGTTTTCCGTAACGACTTGCGGGTGGGTTATCTGGAACAGGCACCGCATTATCCGGAAGGATTGACCGTGCTACAGGCTTGTTTTTATTCCCAAAATGAAACAGTCCGCCTATTAGCCGAATATGAACAGACCTTAATGGATAACGATACCGATAAGCTAAACAGTTTACTTGAACGAATGGACAGCCTGAAAGCCTGGGATTATGAGCAACGCGCCAAACAAATCCTGGGAGAACTGAAGATTCATAACCTGGAACAAAAAGTAGAAAGTCTTTCCGGAGGACAATTAAAACGGGTCGCTTTAGCGAATGTTCTGATAACAGAACCGGAACTGATCATCCTGGATGAGCCGACTAACCATTTGGATCTGGAAATGACCGAGTGGCTGGAAGATTACCTGAACCGTTCAACGATCAGTATTTTGATGGTGACGCACGACCGTTACTTCCTCGATCGTGTATGCAGTGAAATCATAGAGATTGACCGAAAACAAATCTATCAATACAAAGGTAATTACAGTTATTATCTGGAAAAAAGACAAGAACGTATTGATGCACAGAACGCTGAGGTGGAACGGGCCAGCAATCTGTTGCGAAAAGAGCTGGATTGGATGCGCCGTCAGCCACAGGCACGCGGGACAAAAGCCAAATATCGTATTGATGCGTTTTACGAATTAGAGAAAAAAGCCCATCAACAACGTGAAGCCGGACACGTAAACTTAGATGTTAAGGCTTCCTATATCGGTTCCAAGATTTTCGATGCTGTCGATGTATGTAAACGGTTTGACGACTTAAAGATTACCGATCATTTCAATTATACCTTTGCCCGCTACGAGAAAATGGGTATTGTGGGGAATAACGGAACCGGTAAATCTACCTTTATTAAAATGCTGTTAGGTGAAATTCAACCCGACAGCGGTCATTTTGATATCGGAGAAACCGTTCGTTTCGGGTATTATAGTCAGGAAGGTTTGCAGTTCGACGAACAGATGAAGGTGATTGATGTCGTACAAAACATTGCCGAATATGTTGATTTGGGTGACGGACGTAAAATGGGTGTTTCCCAATTCCTGAATTATTTCTTGTTCACACCCGACCGCCAGCATAGTTATGTTTATAAACTAAGTGGTGGAGAAAAACGTCGTCTGTATCTATGTACCGTATTGATGCGGAATCCAAACTTCCTGGTATTAGACGAGCCCACAAACGATCTTGATATCATCACACTGAATGTATTAGAAGAATATCTGCGCAGCTTCAAAGGATGCGTGATTGTTGTATCGCACGACCGTTACTTCATGGATAAAGTAGTTGATCATTTGCTGGTATTCCGCGGGAATGCAGATATCAAAGACTTTCCGGGTAACTATACGCAATACCGAGCTTGGAAAGAAGAACAGGATGCGCTGAAGAAACAAGAAGAACAGGCCTTGCAAAGTAAGCAAGCTGTTGTCGAAGAAAAGAGCCGACGACCGGAAAAGGAAGTCAAACGACGTCTGACCTTCAAAGAAAGGAAAGAATTTGAAGCCCTCGATGCTGAAATACCGGCATTGGAAGCAGAAAAGAAAGAACTGGAAACAGCCATGAGCAGCGGTACGTTATCTACCGAAGAATTGCTGGCTAAATCAGCTCGGATCACCGCCTTGATAGAAGAGCTGGATGAAAAGACAATGCGCTGGCTGGAACTAAGTGAATGGGCTTGATAAACAATAACGACATGGAATCATCAGGGAAACCGATTTTGTGGAACCGCAATTTCGTGCAATGTTGTCTATCCTACTTCCTCATGAACTTTGCATTCTACATGCTGATGCCTACTATGCCTGTCTATCTGACAGAAGAATTGGGTATCGGAAAATCGGAAGTCGGAATTGCTTTGTCCAGTTATACAATTGGCGTCTTGTGCGTCCGTCCTTTTTCCGGATATCTGGTTGATTGTTTCTCCCGCAAGCCATTGTATCTGTTTGCTTTCACATTATTCGGAATATTCTTCTTCGGTTATTTCTTTACGGCTTTGGGCTTGTTGCTGCTCATCCGTTTCTTGCAAGGAGGCTTCATGGGATTAACATCTGTTGCCGGTAACACCATAACCATTGATGTGATACCTTCCGAAAGAAGAGGCGAAGGAATGGGATTTTACGGACTGACTATCAATCTGGCCATGTCGTTGGCTCCGTTGGTCGCTGTCGCTGCCTATGCCCATCATGGCTTTTCATCCATCATCTGGATTTGTCTGGGTATTTCCCTGGCTGGCATGCTTTCGGTTTTGTTCATTCAGTATCCAGCCCGTAAACCAGTCAAGCGTCCGGCCTTTTCACTAGACCGGTTCATTCTGCTCACAGCATTGCCTGCCGCTGCTTCCTATATATTAATAGCCATACCTTATGGCATGCTTACCTCGTTTGTCGTATTGTATGGAAAAGAAATCGGAATCGCTGAACCCGGTTACTTCTTTGTATTCATGGCCATTGGTGTTGGTATTTCCAGATTAATCTCCGGTCGTTTGGTTGATCATGGCAAGATTCATCAGGTTGCCTCTTCTTCCATCATCTGCCTGATCCTATCTTTCGCCTTGTTTGCCACCATCCATCGTCCTGAAGTATTCTATGGAGCAGCCTTATTCATCGGGATCGGATTCGGAACAGGAGTACCGGCTTTTCAATGTCTGTTCGTCAATGTGGCGCCACACAGCCTGCGTGGAACTGCGACTTCTACGTATCTGACTTCATTTGACGTGGGAGTCGGTATCGGAATGCTTTTAGCCGGTTTTATATCTGCACACATCAGCTTGTCGGCCGCTTATCTTTTCGGATCACTTTGCTGTGTGGCCTCTCTATTCGTATACTGGCATTGGACAAAGGCCTCATATGAACGGAATAAAATAGGGAAATAGTATTACATAATGACAACGATTATTACAAAACCATTTCATTTAGTTCTACATTTATACCCTATTATTGCTAAAGTTAAGCCATATTCCTTGATTTATATCAATTACGATACACAATTTACAATTATTAATAATGCCGGATAGTTATGCTATAAAACACATTTATATCTTTGCCTTCGAAAAAGAAATGATATCAACACGGGATGTTGGTATAGAGAGTTTAGGTTACATTTTAGGTTGTTTTTAGGTTTAATTATTTTAGGATTATTGATTATGAAACGTTTAGGTTTATTCGTTGCTGCTGTATTGATGAGCGCAACAGTTAGTTTTGCAAATAACAAAAAGATTCCGTTCTCAGCTAATACATATCAGTTGAGCTGTTATTTGCAGTTAACTTCTGATCAGGTTAGAGAAGTAGAAAACATCAATGAATACTTCCACGAAATGCAGAAGGCAAGTTTGCGTGCTTCAGAAGATCAGAAAGAAGTAAAAATGCAGAAAGCAATTTACAGCAATTTGAAGTTGATGAAGAAAGTGTTGAATCGTGATCAATATCGTAAATACGTAGCATTAATCAACGTAACCAACAACAACAATCGTTTGGCTGGTTTCGATGTTGCTCCGGATTCTTACTTGGCAGATAACAAGTAATATCGTTACTTGTTCATAAACAAAAGAGACTTTGATGGTGAACGTCAAAGTCTCTTTTGCTATATACGCAGATTGTATCCTTCAGCAAGTTTACTTCATCAAGACAACTACCGGATTATCTTCTGCCGTGATTTCTTTCAAGGCTTTCACTTCTTTCGGAAGTTCTGCTACATCCGGATGTTCTTCAAACCATTCAGCTATTGTTTCGGCCGGAATTATCTGGGCAAATTCACCGTCGGCCGTTACAAAAGTGGGTTGTAAAGGCAAGAATCCGTTCAGGTCATTTTCTAGTCCTTCCTCATAAGCAGCAACCTTTACTTCTCCGGTTTCCTTCAGATAAAGTGCATTGTAGGCTTTTCGCTTGTCTTGCCGATAAAGATTGACAACAAAACGTAACCACAAGAACCGGTCGTTTTCCATTACTTCCAACGGATAGATTGCTTCGTCTTTCTGAACATCATACCGGTCTTCCCGCTTCCACTTCATAGCCCCGAAATCAAATCGCCGTTCAGGCACTAATCCTTCTTTCGTTACCTGATAAATGGTATCATTAAAGTATTCACGGAAATATAACTTCTCTCCCACATGCCAGAAAGGATGTTCGGTTGGAATGAGACCCATTTCATCTCCGTTCTTATAACGGATAAAAATCATCGAATGTCCCATCAATGCCTGTTGGAATACAGCGATGCTTTCAATGTCTGCCTGATTTCCGGAAACAGTTGCTTTTTCTTCCCCATGAGAAGGATAAGATGCCAGTAAGGTGGTATCTTGGTAAAGAACTATCCGGTCGGGTTTTGTGGCAGAAGCCGGCAAGTGTTTCACCCGAATTTGCTTATCCAAGTAATCATTCGAATCAATTCCAAACAAGCCTTCACTCAATTCTACTTCTTTCGATGTGCCGATAAAATTTCCTTCCGTATCATAAACAGCAGAAACGCCGTCACCTTTCGAAAAATAAAGATATCCATTTTCGGCATCAAGCCAGCCAGTCAATTCCCAACATCCTTCCGGATCATTTCCGATATGTCCTAATGAAGCTACAAAACGCCCATCAGATTTATTGAAAGAAAAGCATTGTTTTTGGGCTGAAGAAACTATCAAACGGTTTCCAGCCAGACGAATGGAAGGCGCATTGCCGACCAAAACACTATCAGTCGTTTCGAGTGGAATGTACGTTATATGCTGGAAATAATCAGATGCCTTTATGGTAGTTAAAGTGGAATAGGCCGATCCGACAGCAATAGTTTCCAATTCGCCCTTCTTGATAGAAGAACTGCAGCTGCATCCCAGCCATATACTCAAGGGCAAAGCCCAATAAAAAGAATTTATTTTCATGGTCAGTCAGATAGATTTAAAAAGTTAGCGAATCGACAAGTCAAGAAGAAAACAAGGGAACAATGCTCCTTAAAGCCATGTTCCCTTGTCAACTTATTTACTTATTTTACTTCTTGGCAGCTTTCTTAGCAGCCTTAGCTTCTTTCTTGGCTATTTTTTCCCATTCTTTTGCTCCCAGTTCTTTCTGTTTTGCAGTAAACTCTTGAGCAATCTTCATAGAAGCTTCTTCTTCTTCCGGAGTAGCAAACGCATGTTTGTATCCTTTTACATCGTTCCAATGTCCGCGAGTGAAGTCAGGGAAAGCAACGGCTGCACAACCGTTATCCATAGAAATGGCACCCAGTTCAGCCAAGCTACACCATTCAGCCAAATCATATACGTCCATATCCAATGGTAAACCGTTCTGCAAGCAATATACCAGACGAGAGTCCATGATGAAGTCCATACCACCATGACCACCTACTTCTTTAGCCATTTCACCGTATTTCTTCAAGATCGGGTGCTGGAATTTAGCAACCAAAGCATCCATTTCTTCTTTCGGCAAGAAAGAGTGTGTGCTCAGGTTATCTACCTTCGGCTGAACACCTGATGCTGCCATCTGCTTTGAATCAATAGCATAACCTTCTACCGGATACTTATTGGCGAAACCTTTTGTACCAGTCAGCTGATACAAACGATTGTATGGCTGCGGATTCATTACGTCATGCTGGATTTCGATTACCTTACCGTTTTCAGTACGAATCAAAGTAGTTGTATGATCGCCATTGCGGAAGTTATCACACTTCTCGCCTGTTGCTCTTTCAACCAAAGCTTTACCATGAACCGACTTCGTATCCATAGCAACCAAAGTAGTCATGCGGTCACCACGATGGATATCCAACGCCTGAGCAACCGGGCCTAAGCCGTGAGTAGCATATACGTCACCACGATTTTCCTTATTATAGCGCAAACGCCAGCCTAACTTGTCTTCTTTTCCGTTCTTCCAATAGTAATCCCAGAAGTCATCCAAGTTATGAATATAAGCACCCTGAGCACGGATTACTTCTCCGAATACACCCTGTTGTGCCATATTCAAGGTATTCATTTCAAACCAGTCGTAACAGCAGTTTTCCAAAATCATACAATGCTTGCGAGTCTTTTCAGATAAGTTGATCAGCTCCCAGCATTGTTCCAGATTCATGGCAGACGGTACTTCGATCGCCGTATGCTTGCCGTTTTCAAGAGCACATTTAGCAATCGGGAAGTGATGATCCCAATCGGCAGCGATGTATACCAAGTCTACGTCTTCACGCTGGCAAAGTTCTTTATAGCCTTCAGCTCCTGAATAAATAGCAGCAGGCGGCAGACTTGCCTTACGCAAAATATCCTGGCACTTTTCAGCACGATCTTTCTCATAATCACACAAGGCTACAATCTGAACACCTGGTATATAAGTGAAACGTTCAACAGCACCCGGACCACGCATACCCAAACCTACGAAGGCTACGCGTACAACATTCAACTTAGGAGCTTTCAAACCTAAAGCGTGCTGCTGACCAGCCGGACGTTCGGGTGTATCAATTACGATCGTTCCCTTCTCCCAATGCCACTTTGTGGAAGGAGACAAAGATTGTGCGTTCATGGATACGGGAGTAGAGATAAGCGCGAACGCTGCGCAAGCTCCAACTACCCACTGAGTAATTTTCTTCATGTCTTTATTACTTATTAATTATTAATGTATATATTTCCAATTAGTTTCGATATTATTCCAAATCACTGCCACCCACAATTAAATTATGCAATTATATGCTTTTGAAAGGGCAAATATATTCAAAATATTGGAATAACCCAATATTCCGACTTAAAAATAATCCCACGCCCAACTCTTCGCAGTTCCTTATCCGGCAGGATATAGGGAATAATTGCTTGCAAAGTAATTTTTTGACTATTGTCGTAAAGCTTTTCCATATATGTGATAAAGCTTTTTGACAAATGTGCTAAAGCTTTTCGACATCTGTCAAAAAATTAAAAACAAGTAAGGTTTCAACTCCGATCCTTGAGATACTCTGCCAGAAGCGTTAGAAACATCCTCCGAGGAGAAGATGTGCAGGAATGAAAACTTAGAAATAAAAAGCCCATCTACCTTGGCGATTAGCAATTAATCCCTATCTTTGTGTTTCAAATGAACAAAAATTAAGAAATAATGCCGAATATCTCACAACGAGGAGTCAATATGCCGGCTTCTCCTATCAGAAAACTTGTTCCGCTGGCCAATCAGGCAAAAGCTAAAGGAATCAAAGTGTATCACCTCAATATCGGGCAACCGGATGTGCCAACACCCGAAGTCGCGATGGAGGCGATGCGCCATATTGATCGTACGGTGCTTGAATATTCGCCCAGCGAAGGAATCCGTAGTTTCCGTGAAAAGTTAGTGAAATATTACGCGAAGTTTAATATCCTGGTAGATGCTGACGATATTATCATTACCACCGGTGGTTCGGAAGCCGTATTTTTCTCATTTATGGCTTGTCTGGATCCGGGAGATGAGATTATCGTTCCCGAACCGGCGTATGCCAACTACATGGCATTTGCCATTTCGTGTGGAGCTGTGATCAAAACGATCCCTTCTACCATCGACGAAGGTTTCGCCCTGCCGTCGGTCGAACGCTTTGAAGAGCTGATCACCCCTCGTACAAAAGCGATCCTGATCTGTAACCCGAACAACCCGACCGGATATTTATATACACAGAAAGAGATGAATCAGATTCGCGACATTGTCAAGAAATACGATCTGTTCTTATTCTCGGATGAAGTCTATCGCGAATTCTGTTATACCGGCGCACCCTATATTTCTGCTTTTCATTTGGAAGGGATTGAAAACAACGTCGTACTGGTTGATTCGGTATCCAAGCGGTACAGCGAATGCGGTATCCGTATCGGAGCCTTGATCACCAAGAATCAGATGGTAAAAGAGAATGTCATGAAATGGTGCCAGGCCCGTTTGAGTCCGCCTCTGATTGGTCAGATTATTGCCGAAGCCTCGTTGGATACACCCAATGATTATATGCTGAACGTATATAATGAATATGTAGAACGCCGTAAATTCCTGATTGACGGATTAAACCGGATTCCGGGATGTTATTCACCGATTCCGATGGGTGCGTTTTACACTGTAGTCAAATTGCCGGTAGATGATGCCGATAAGTTCTGCGCCTGGTGTTTAAGCGACTTCGAATACGAAGGACAGACCGTTATGATGGCTCCGGCTTCGGGCTTCTATACTACACCCGGACTGGGAAAAGACGAGGTACGTATGGCTTACGTGCTGAAGAAAGAAGACTTGGCCAATGCCTTGATCGTACTAAAGAAGGCACTTGAAGCCTATCCGGGCAGAACCATTTAATTAAAAGAAACTGGATGAATCTGGAACTTTTTATCGCAAGAAAGATACATTTCAACAAGGAAGGTGACAGACAAGCTACGCCGCCGGCTATCCGGATTGCCATGATTGGCATTGCGCTTGGTTTGGCTGTCATGATTCTTTCTGTGGCCATCGTTATCGGATTCAAGAAAGAAGTACGGAATAAAGTCATCGGGTTCGGTACACATATCCAGATCTCCAATTTCGACAACAACACCTCCTACGAAACCATACCGATTGCCTTTTCGGATACTTTATTGCAAGCGTTGGCTGCCAATCCGGCAATTGCCCACGTGGAACCCTTTGCTACTAAGCCGGGAATTCTGAAAACAGAACAGGATTTCCAAGGGATTGTCTTGAAAGGTATTGACGAACAGTACGACTGGACTTTCCTGAAGAAAAACCTGAAAGAAGGAGATATCCTGCATTTCGATCCGGACAAGCGGTCGACCGACGTACTGATCTCTAAATACCTTTCCGATTTGTTGGGTTTAAAGCTGAACGATTCATTCCTAACCTACTTTGTAGGAGAAGAAGTCCGCGTACGGAAGTTTCACATTTCAGGTATCTACGAAACCGGTTTTGCCGACTACGACAAACTGTTTGTCTTTGCCGATATCAGACAAGTAAGACGTTTGAACGGATGGGACGACGATCAGGTTAGCGGTATCGAACTATTGGTACATGATTATGACCAACTCGACCAGACAGCCGAAGACCTTTACTTCGAGATGGCCAACCGACAAGATCGCCAAGGGAACAGTTATTATGTCCGATCCATTAAAGATCTGAATCCAATGATATTCAGCTGGCTGGATGTACTCGACATCAATGTGGTAGTGATTCTGGTACTTATGCTGGCTGTTGCCGGCTTTACCATGATCTCCGGCTTATTGATCATTATTCTGGAACGCACCAATATGATCGGCATCCTGAAAGCCTTAGGAGAGAATAACCGGAGCATCCGGAAAGTATTCTTATATGTATCTTTCTTCCTCATCGGCAAAGGAATGCTTTGGGGAAATCTGATTGGAATTGCCATTTGTGTACTTCAATCAACAACCCATATACTCAAACTGGATCCAACTATCTATTACCTGGATGCCGTTCCCATAGATTTGAGTATTACCTCACTGATCTTATTAAATATCGGGACACTGGCTATTTCCATGTTAATGATGTTGGGACCATCATATCTGATCACTCAAATAAGTCCGGCCCGAAGTATCCGATTCGAATAAATCAGGTTACCTGCTTTTCGTTAAAAGAATCAAGTTTCTCTTCGACCGGTCAACTTATTCAGGATCCTACTTGTTCATTTTATTGAGGTATAATTACATAGAAACAATAAATAGTTAAATCGCACAGATGAAGACACTACGAGGAATAATCACTACCCTATGGATTTGTATAGGGTTGACATCCTGCATACAAGACGAGCCATTATGTCCGGAAGCAGAAATAGAATCATTCACGCTCCCGTCGGAGCTTTTGTTCAGTGACCCCGTCATCAACCAAGGACAGAATACAATTCAAGTGTTGCTGAATAAAAAGGCCGATCTGACAGCCCTGGCTCCGGAAGTAACGGTCAATGAATTCTCAACCGTATCTCCGGCTTCGGGTGAAACCGTTGATTTTACCAACCCGGTTACTTATCGGGTAACAGCACAAGACGGTATTCATACCCGCGATTATAAAGTACAGATGATTGTGATGGACGATGAAGATGTCTATACATCACTGATGAAGAACTTCGAGTTTTCATACTGGGAAGAAAACAGTTCCTTCCATTATGCAACGCCCGTACAAAAGACGAACGACGGTACTACATACAGTATCTTCTCAACCAGTAATCAGGGTGTTGCCTTGTATCAGCAATTTCCGGTACCGGAACAGTATCCTACATACGCAATCGAACACAACGACGGTTTTGCCGCCAAGATGATTACCAAAGAAGGACCAGGCAGTATTTTAGGCATTCAATACATTCCAATCGTAGCCGGTTCTTTATATACAGGCAAAATGAACTTACTGAATGCCCTGAAAGATCCGTTGACCGCTACACAAATGGGACAACCGTTCAATCAGATACCAGTCCGTTTCACCGGTTACTATAAGTATAAGGCAGGTACAGGAGATTACATTGGTTCGGACGGAAATCCCAAACCGGGAGTAAAAGATTCGTGTGCCATTTATGCCGTTTTCTATCGGATTGATGAAAACCTGCAAGTATTGGATGGAACAAATGTACACAATCATCCCAATATCATCTTGCAGGCAATGCTTCCCGACCGTTCATCAACTGATGGAGAAGAACTGCATGCTTTCGACATCGAGTTCAAACGTTTGAATGATGAAGTAATTGATTTTAGCAAACACGAATATAAACTGGCTGTAGTTTTTTCTTCCAGTTTTTGGGGAGACCGGTATGAAGGAACGCCCGGCAGTGAATTGATTGTTGATGATGCGAAGATAATTACGGAAGAAGACGAAGTTGTTTCGTCATACTAAAAGAAAGGATTATAATATGAAAAGAATATGGATCAAATACATCGTAACATGTTTACTGCTTATGTCAGTAAGCCTATCTATAAATGCCCAGGAATTCAGACAACATTGGGAAAAGAAAGTCTTTGCGGCTTATAATTTAGGAGGAACCAGTCCGTTTCCTATCCCAGCCGAGATCCGTAAAATCAATTATTGGAAACCCGGATTTGGCGGAACGTTGGCTTTCCACCTAACCCGCTGGCTCGATCCGAACTGGGGCGTAACAACCGGTTTGGCCATCGACTTGAAGGGAATGAAAGTTGAAGCTGATGTAAAATACTTATATACAAGCCTGGTTGTCGGTGAAGGAGATCATTCAGGTAAATTCACCGGAGCCTTTTCCGGAAAAGACCAGACAAATGTCCGTAACGGATATCTGGTATTACCCCTTATGGCAGCCTGGCGACCTAACGATCAATGGTCAGTCAGACTGGGTGGTTATGTAGCCTTCCAGAATGATGCCAAATTCGAAGGTGTCGCATCAGACGGATATATCCGAAACGGCGGTCCCACCGGAGAGAAAATCAATGTAGAAAGTGCCACCTACGACTTCGCAGAAGAAGTTCGTTCGTTTGATGCCGGTATTATGGCTTCAGGAGACTGGTTCTTCACCAAGAAGATAGCCGCAACAGCTCAGCTATCTTGGGGATTAGTCCCGATATTCCCCTCCGACTTCGAAGGTTTATCCTATAAGATGTATAACATCTACCTTTCTTTGGGAATTGCCTATCGGCTATAACAATAAGAAACAAATGCGGCACGGATTACCATCTAGAAGAAGGAATCCGTGCCGTCTGTCTATATCAAGAACATTTCGGTTAATGAGTCAATATTTCCAATCCATGGTCCGTCATTACAAAAGTATGTTCCCATTGGGCTGAAGGCAAACCATCATCGGTTAAGACCGTCCAGTTATCATCAGCATCGATATAAACATCATACCGACCCATATTAATCATGGGCTCAATGGTAAATACCATACCGGGCACCAATAACATTCCGGTTCCTTTCTTTCCAAAATGAGTAACTTCGGGTTCTTCGTGAAACTCCAAACCAACACCATGACCACATAAATCACGCACGACAGAATAACCGTTCTTTTCGGCATGTTTCTGAATGGCATGACCTATATCCCCGACAAAGCCAAAAGGCTTGGCAACTTCCATACCAATCTGCAAACACTCTTTCGTTACTTCTACCAAACGACGTTTGGCAGGAGAAACATTCCCGATCATAAACATGCGGGAAGCATCCGAATAATATCCGTCCAAAATCGTAGAAACATCTACATTTATAATATCTCCGTCCCGCAAAATCTCCTTCTCACTGGGAATTCCATGACAAACCACCTCGTTGATCGAAGTACAAACGCTCTTTGGAAACCCTTCGTAATGAAGCGGAGCCGGAATAGCTCCATGATCCATCGTGTATTCATAAACCAGCTTATCGATCTGCTCGGTCGACATACCTTCTTTAATTTCACTTTCCACCAAATCGAGGACGCCTGTATTCACCACACCACTTCGACGGATTCCTTCGATCTGCTCCGGAGTCTTTATCAGGCTTCGCTTCGGAACCAAATGTCCTTTATTCTGGTAATACAGCACTTGCTTGTCCAACTCGGTCAAAGGCTGTCCTTTGATCAAGTGCCAATTGTTGATTTTTCTTCTTGACATCATATTTTCCTTTTTTAGCCACACAAAAGTACACAAACCTTCGGTTAAAATCTCATTCTTAACGCAGGATTATTCATTCTCTTTCCTAAAAAGCAGAAACAGTTTGGAAAGAAATACGTATCTTTGCCGTCTGTTATCATAGCAAATACCCAATAAACAATGGCATCAAAAGTAACAAAAGGTTTCTTAATTCTATTTTGGTCATTATTCATCGCCGGCATAGCTGCCGTCTATATGCTTTTCGCAGCTATTGCCAACGGCTCAATCGGATATATGCCACCTGTGGAACAATTGGAAAACCCAATTGACAAATATGCATCACAGGTTATTTCTTCAGATGGAAAAACAATCGGAAGTTATGCCCATAGTTCAGACAACCGAATCTTCGTTACATACAACGATTTATCACCCGATTTGGTAAAAGCCTTGATCGCAACGGAAGATATCCGCTTCGCAGAACACAGCGGTATTGATGCAATCGGTTTGTTCCGAGCCATCATTAAACGAGGTATTTTGATGCAGAAGAGCGGTGGTGGTGGAAGTACCATCACTCAGCAATTAGCCAAGCAGTTATTTTCGCCAAGTGCCGATAACTTCATGGAACGTCTTTTCCAAAAACCTATCGAATGGGTAATTGCCGTTCAGTTGGAACGATATTACACCAAAGAGGAAATCATCAATATGTACCTGAATAAGTTCGATTTCCTTTATAACGCGGTAGGAATCCAATCGGCAGCCTCTGTCTACTTCGGGAAAACACCGAAAACGCTGAGTATAGAAGAAGCAGCTACTTTGGTTGGTATGTGTAAGAATCCATCTTACTTTAATCCGGTTCGCAGAAACGAACGTACACGCGGCCGTAGAAATACCGTACTCGACCAGATGCAAAAGGCCGGATACATAACACCAGCTGAATGCGATTCATTGAAAAAGCTCCCGTTAAAGCTTCGGTTCAAACGCATTGACCACAAAGAAGGTTTAGCTCCGTATTTCCGGGAATACTTACGTATGACTTTAACAGCCAAAAAGCCGAACCGAAAGAATTACGCCTCTTGGCAAGAACAAAAGTTCAAAGAAGATTCCGTTTCATGGGAAACAAATCCGTTGTATGGCTGGTGCAACAAGAACAAACGTGCAGACGGAGAATTTTATAACCTATATACGGATGGTCTGAAAATCTATACGACGATTGATTCTCGTATGCAGAAATATGCAGAAGAAGCCGTTCGTGAACATATTGGTGAATACCTTCAACCTCAATTCACAAGAGAGAAAAAAGGAAGAAGCTATGCTCCGTTCTCCCGAGATCTGCGGGCAGGCGAAGTTGATACAATCTTGATGCGCGCCATGCATCAGACTGACCGGTATCGCTCGATGAAGAAAAGTGGCATGAAAGAGGAAGAGATGAGAAAAGAATTCCAAAAACCGGTGGAAATGCGGGTATTTACATGGGATGGTCCAGTTGATACCCTCATGTCTCCTTGGGATTCTATCCGCTACCACAAAGGTTTCTTACGCTCAGCGTTCATGTCAATGGATCCACACAATGGACATGTAAAAGCATACGTAGGCGGCATCGATTACAACTACTTCCAATACGATATGGTAAACGGAGGACGTCGGCAAATCGGTTCAACCATCAAGCCGTACTTATACTCTTTAGCCATGATTGAAGGAATTAGTCCGTGTGATGAAATGTTGCACGTTCAGCAGCAACTGACCGACGAGAATGGTAAACTGTGGATTCCAAGAAACTCCAACAAGAAACGGATTGGAGAAATGGTAAGTATCCAATGGGGATTACAGAATTCGGATAACTGGGTAACGGCATACTTAATGAGCAAATTATCGCCTTATACATTTGTGCGCTTATTACACTCCTTCGGATTAAAAGGCGAGATAGATCCCGTTGTTTCAGTCTGTCTGGGAACTCCGGATGTTTCTGTCGGTGAAATGGTAAGTGCCTACTCAACCTTTGCCAACCAAGGTATTCGTGTTGAGCCTTTATATGTAACTCGTATCGAAGATTCTTACGGTAACACCATTGCAAACTTCACAACGCAAGTGAATGAAGTATTGACAGAAGATGCATCCTTCAAGATGTTACACATGCTGAGAAGTGTAATTGATGGCGGTACTGGCGGACGTATTCGTGGACGCTACCACATCAAAGCTCCAATGGGTGGAAAAACAGGAACGACACAGAACAACTCCGATGCTTGGTTCATGGGCTTTACTCCTAATCTGGTTTCCGGTTGTTGGGTAGGTGGTGAAGAACGATCCATACATTTCGACCGGATGGAATGGGGACAAGGAGCTGCTTCTGCCCTGCCGGTTTATGGTTTGTTTATGCAAAAAGTATATGCCGACAAGTCTTTAGGTTATTCCGAAGAAGAAGAATTTGAGATTCCGGAACAATACATGGATCCATGCGCTAACAAATCGTCAGAATCAACACCACAAGGACAAGAAAATTACCCTGGTGGAATAGACAAAATGTTCGAATAATTCTCTATATTTGCGATTATTCACGCAATAAAGAGAAGACGTATGGTTAATAGAGAGTTGATTTGCCCTCAAAGCATTGTTGTCGTTGGAGGTTCTAATAATGTACATAAACCCGGAGGACGACTGGTCAGAAATTTGTTAGATGGTAAATATAAAGGAAGTTTGTATGTTGTCAACGCAAAAGAGACAGATGTTCAAGGATTGAAGTCTTATCATTCCGTTCAAGACATACCGGAAACGGAAATGGCCATTCTTTCCATTCCAAGTAAAGCTTGTGTTGAAGTTGTTGATGTGCTGGCACACCAAAAGAATGTAAAAGCCTTTATTATCATCTCTGCCGGATTTGGTGAAGAGACCAAAGAAGGCGGTCAGCTGGAAGATCAAATTTTGCATACAATCAATGAAGTAGGTGCATCTTTAATCGGTCCGAACTGCATCGGTTTAATGAATATTCATTTCCATGGCGTATTTACCCAACCCATTCCTGAATTTCATCCCGATGGTGTTGACTTCATATCCAGTTCGGGTGGTACAGCCCTCTTCATTATCGAATCAGCATTGAGCAAAGGGTTACGGTTCTCATCTGTTTGGTCGGTAGGAAACTCCAAACAACTAGGTGTGGAAGATATTCTGGAATACATGGACCGGAATTTCAATGCAGCTACGGATTCCAAAATCAAGATGCTTTATATCGAACAGATCAAAGATCCAGATAAACTCTTGTATCATGCTTCTTCGTTAATCCGCAAAGGATGTAAAATCACAGCTATAAAAGCAGGAAGTACAGAATCAGGTAAACGGGCAGCCTCATCTCATACTGGAGCAATAGCCAGTTCTGATTCAGCCGTAGAAGCTTTATTCAGAAAAGCAGGTATTGTCCGTTGCTACAGTCGTGAAGAATTAACTACTGTTGCCAGTATTTTTACCCTGAAAGAAGTAAAGGGTAAGAATTGTGCCATCGTTACTCATGCTGGTGGTCCGGCAGTCATGCTTGCTGATGCGTTATCAAAAGGACGATTGAATGTACCTGATCTAAACGGACCTATCGCAGAAGAGCTGAAAAGTAAATTATATCCAGGAGCAGCTGTAGGTAATCCAATTGATATTATCGGAACAGGAACTCCAGAGCACTTGGCAACTGCTATTGACTATTGCGAAAACCGGTTTGATAACATTGATCTGATGATGGTTATTTTCGGAAGTCCGGGATTGGTCAAGCTCTATGATGCATACGAAGTACTTCATAAGAAAATGGAAGAATGCCGAAAACCGATCTTCCCGGTATTGCCGTCTATCGTAACAGCTGGTCCGGAAGTACAAAGCTTCATCAAGAAAGGTCATATTAACTTCTCGGATGAGGTAACATTGGGTACTGCTTTGGCCCGTGTCCTCAATACGCCGAAACCAGCAAGTACAGATATTCAGCTTTATGGAGTTGATGTTCCGGAAGTAAGAAGAATTATTGACCGCTTACCGGCTGATGGTTATTTAAGCCCGGAAGAAACTCGTTTATTACTCAAAGCAGCCAATATACCATTAGTAGAAGAATTTACTTCCAGCGATAAAGAAGAACTACTGGCTTTTGCCCGTAAAATCAAATATCCGGTTGTAGCGAAAGTTGTCGGTCCGGTACATAAAAGCGATATGGGCGGCGTTGCCTTGAATATCCGTTGTGATGAACATTTATTATTCGAATACGAACGGATGATGAAATTACCGGGAGTTACAGGCATCATGGTTCAGCCAATGCTAAAGGGACAGGAGTTATTCTTAGGAGCGACATACGAGAATAAATTCGGCCATATTGTCTTCTGCGGATTAGGTGGCATCTTCGTAGAAGTATTGAAAGATGTCAGCTACGGTTTGGCTCCTCTTTCTTATGATGAAACATTCTCCATGATCCGTTCTTTGCGTGGCTATCCGATCATTAAAGGAACTCGCGGACAAAAAGGAATCGATGAACAGCAATATGCAGACCTAATAGTTCGTCTTTCTACGTTACTCCGCTTTGCTAATGAGATCAAAGAAATGGATATTAATCCGCTGGTAGCAACCGAACGCGGATTGTTTGCCGTAGATGCCCGTATCAGAATAGAGAAATAATCCATAAAAGGTTGTTCTTTTCAAGAAAGGAACAACCTTTTTTATTTGTTTTACGGTAATATTCCCGTACATTTGCATGAAACAATTAAATCATAGAGAGTATGAAAACACATCTCCTGAAAACGATAATCTGTTTGGTTGCTTTCGGATTATTGACAACTGGTTGTCAGCATACAACACAGAAAGAGGCAGACAATGCTGTAAAGTTCGACTCTATTCTTGTAGATAAGACATATCATCTGCTGGACAATCCTGAAAATCCCAATTGTAACTTACAAATCAAATTCACATATCCGGTTAGTGTGGAAAATGATTTGTTGGCAGATATTCAGAAACAATTCGTTTTGGCTTATTTCGGCGAGGCTTACGAGAATTTATCGCCCAAAGATGCGGTAGAAAAATATCAGAACGATTATCTTGCCGCCTACAAAGAACTGGAACCTGATTACGAGGAAGAACTGAAAAGAGCAGAAGACGGAACACCAGTCGGTGCCTGGTTTTCTTATTATGAATTATCTTCCAACCAAATTCAGTTCAATCAAAATGACTTGATCAGTTTTACCGTCAATTTCGAGAATTATACAGGAGGTGCACATGGTGCTCATGCCTACAATCATTTTGTCATCGACTTGAAGAACGGGAAAAAGTTAAAGGAAGAAGATATATTCATAGACAGTTATCAGGAACAATTGGCTCCAATATTAGTAGCCCAAATCGCTAAACAGAATAACGTAACCGATCCGAAAGAACTGGAGAATATGGGATTCTTCAGTGTGGACGAGATTTATCCGAACAATAACTTCCTGATCGATGAAACAGGAATTACCTATACATTTAATGAATACGAGATAGCGGCTTACGTAGTCGGACCAATTCATGTACATATTCCATTTGAAGATGTACAGTTATTATTGAAGCAAGATAGTCCGATTGCATCGTTAGCAGGCTTGTAAAACAATAAACAGAATTGATAAATATGGAACAAGAAAATCCTATCCGTCCAGCTTGTGTTGCAGAGCAGTTGGCCATCTTGCAAGGTTATTTCCCTCAGCTGAGTGAAAAACAGACCGAACAGTTTCAGGCTTTATATGATCTGTATGCCGACTGGAATGCCAAGATTAACGTCATATCCAGAAAAGATATCGAGAATTTATACCTGCATCACGTTTTACATTCGTTGGGTATTACAGCGATGCTCCATTTCAAGGACGGATCTTCTGTCATGGATTTAGGTACAGGGGGCGGATTTCCAGGTATTCCTCTGGCAATCCTTTATCCACAGGTAAAGTTTCACTTGGTTGACAGCATTGGAAAGAAGATTAAAGTAGGACAGGCTGTCGCTGAAGCCATCGGATTGCAGAATGTGACTTTCCGTCATTGTCGGGGTGAAGAAGAGAAACAAACATTCGACTTTGTTGTAAGCCGGGCGGTCATGCCTCTGGCTGATCTCGTGAAAATCATCCGGAAGAATATCCGCAAAGAACAGATCAATGCTTTGCCCAACGGATTGATTTGTCTCAAAGGTGGTGAATTGGCGCATGAAATATTACCGTTCAAAAACCAGGCTATCCAACTGGATTTGTCAGATACATTCTCTGAAGAATATTTTAAAACCAAGAAAGTCGTATACGTACCGCTATGATGGAGATCAAACAATTCACGGTTAATTTCTTCGGAGAGAACTGCTATCTGTTATATGACGAAACAAAGGAAGCGGTTCTTATTGATTGCGGTTGCATGAACAGACAAGAGTTTTCTCAAGTCGAAGGATTCATTACTCAACAGCAATTAGTTCTTAAGCACCATCTTTGCACACATTACCATGTAGATCATCTGATGGGTGCTGCGTTGGTTTACCAGCAATACGGACTTCTGCCGGAAGTTTGTCGGGAAGATACCGTTGTATTACCGCCAGTCGGCCAGCAAGCGGTGATGTTCGGATTACCCAACATTCAGGAAACAGCAATCGGAACTTACTTGAATGAAGGAGATGTTATTCATTTCGGTCATACAAAGCTGGAGGTAATAGCTGTTCCGGGACATTCTCCCGGTAGTGTTGCCTTCTACCAGAAAGAACGAGGCTGCGTCTTTGTGGGCGATGCCTTGTTTGCCGGCAGTATCGGACGAACTGATTTATGGGGTGGTGATACTCATGAATTAATCCATTCCATCCATCAGGCATTATTTACCTTGCCTGATTCGACGGTTGTTTATCCGGGACATGGTCCTGAAACAACCATTACTTACGAGAAATCTAATAATCCTTATTTATAAAAACATCATTTATGGATACAACTAAATTTGTTAATCGCCATGTAGGTATCACAGCAGAGGATCTTCCTGATATGCTGAAGACTGTTGGCGTGAATACGCTCGATGAGTTGATCGACCAGACAATTCCGGCAAATATCCGCTTGAAGCAGCCGTTGAACCTGCCCGAACCCATGACAGAACGTGAATTCGCTGAACACATTAACGAATTGGCTTCGAAGAATGAAGTCTTTACTTCTTATATTGGTATGGGCTGGTATGATACGGTTTGTCCGGCTCCTATCCAACGCAATGTATTCGAAAATCCGGTTTGGTACACTTCTTACACACCGTATCAGGCCGAAGTATCACAAGGCCGATTGGAAGCCCTGTTGAATTTCCAGACAGTTATCTGTGATCTGACTGGTCTTCCTTTAGCTAACTGTTCGCTACTCGACGAAGCAACAGCCGCAGCCGAAGCAGCTACGATGTTCTTCGGAGCACGCAGTCGTGCCCAAGTTAAAGCCGGTGCAAACGTATTGTTTGTAGATGAGAAGGTATTTGCTTCTACTTTGGCCGTCATTCATACCCGTGCCATTCCGCAAGGGATGAAGATCGTGACCGGCGACTATAAGACTTTCACCTTTACTCCGGAAGTATTTGGTGCAATCGTACAGTATCCGAATGCAGATGGTTCTATTGAAGATTACCGGGAATTCATCGGCCGCGCTCAAGAAAACGGAACAAAAGTAGCCGTTGCTGCCGACTTGATGAGTCTGGTTTTGCTGACTCCTCCGGGAGAATGGGGCGCTGACGTCGTATTCGGAAGCAGCCAGCGTTTCGGTATTCCGATGTTCTACGGCGGACCGTCTGCTGCTTACTTTGCTACAAAGGATGAATATAAGCGTGCTATTCCGGGACGCATCATCGGTATCTCGAAAGATGCTTACGGACATCCGGCATATCGTCTGGCACTGCAAACACGTGAACAGCATATCAAACGTGAAAAGGCAACGTCTAACATATGTACCGCACAAGCATTGCTGGCTACAATGGCAGGCTTCTATGCCGTATATCACGGAGCAGAAGGTTTGAAGAACATTGCCAGCCGGATCCATGCAACAGCCGGATTCGTTGCTAAAGAACTGGAAAAGTTAGGATACAAGCAACTGAACAAGGACTTCTTCGATACATTGAAGATCGAATTGCCAGCCAATGTATCTATTGATGCTTTGCGTGAAATTGCTTTGGAATGCAAAGTCAATCTGCGTTATTTCGACAGTGGATTGGTTGGTATCAGTATTGATGAAACAACACAACCAACGGATGTAGGTGTTCTGATGTATATCTTCTCGGGTGCAGCCGGTAAAGATTACATGTTGCAGGAAGCTATTCCTTGCCAGACTTACTTTGATCCGAAGTTTGCCCGTACTTCTTCTTTCTTGCAGCAAGATGTCTTCAAGAAATATCATACCGAAACAGAACTGATGCGCTACATCACCCGTTTGGGAAGAAAGGATGTTTCATTGGCTCAGTCGATGATTTCTCTGGGTTCTTGTACTATGAAGCTAAACCCGGCTTCTACCATGTTGCCTTTGAGTTTGGCTCAATTCCAGAATATCCACCCGTATGCTCCGGAAGAACAGGTAGAAGGTTACAAGGAACTGATCGAGAACTTGTCATCATATCTGTGCGAGATCACCGGTTTCAAGGGATGTACTTTGCAGCCTAATTCGGGAGCTGCCGGCGAATATACCGGATTGCGTGTCATCCGTGCTTATTTGGAAAGCATCGGTCAAGGTCATCGTAATATCGTTCTGCTTCCGGCCTCAGCACATGGTACCAATCCGGCCAGTGCTATCCAATGCGGATTTACTACGGTTACCGTGAAATGTGATGACAAAGGTAACATCGACCTAGAAGATTTCCGCGCCAAGGCAGAAGCCAACAAAGACAATCTGGCTGCCAGCATGATTACATATCCGTCTACTCACGGTATCTTCGAAGCGGATATCAAGGAAATGTGTGAGATTGTTCACGCTTGTGGCGGACAATTATATATGGACGGTGCCAATATGAATGCACAGGTAGGATTAACCAATCCGGGAACAATCGGTGCAGATGTATGTCACTTGAACTTGCATAAGACATTCTCTTCACCTCACGGTGGTGGCGGTCCTGGCGTAGGTCCGATCTGTGTTGCTGAACATCTGGTTCCGTTCTTGCCTCAACATCCTGTTTTGTTCGGAAGTGATCTGAATACAGTTTCAGCTGCTCCTTACGGAAGTGCCGGTATCCTGCCGATCACTTACGGATATATCCGCATGCTGGGAGCAGAAGGTTTGACTATGGCTACCAAGATTGCCATATTGAATGCCAACTATCTGGCTGCTAAATTCAAGGATACATACGGAATCGTTTATACAGGAACGACAGGACGTGTTGGACATGAACTGATTTTGGAATGCCGTACCGTAAAAGAACGCACGGGTATCGACGAAAGTGATATTGCCAAACGTTTGATGGACTTCGGTTATCATGCTCCTACCCTTTCTTTCCCAGTTCATGGAACATTGATGGTTGAACCGACTGAAAGTGAAAGCAAAGCCGAATTGGATCGTTTCGTAGAAGTACTGGAATGTATCTGGAATGAAATCAAAGAAGTAGAAGACGGTACTGCCGACAAGACCGACAACGTGCTGAAGAATGCTCCGCATCCGGAATACGAAGTAGCTGCCGATGAATGGAACCACAGCTATCCGCGCAGTAAAGCTGCCTTCCCGCTGGAATGGTTGCACGACAGCAAGTTCTGGATTAACGTAGCCCGCGTAGATAATGCGTATGGCGATCGTAACTTAGTTCCGACTATCTGTAATTGCCAAATCTGAGACTTCTCGGACAAGTCTCCGCTATAAACCGACAGCGGTAGCTTCCTGAATTGGAAACTACCACTGTTTCTTTTCCTTTTATTTCTTTCTGGCTGCCACAGCCAATAAGATTCCTAAAACAACTCCCAGTAAAGCGGCAAATAAAACACGGGCTTCTTCAGGAAGCAGGAATGTGATGGTATGTGCCGGAACCCAGAAGAAAGGAATCGTTTTCTTGAATACAAAGTTCCATTGTACGTCCCAATTCAGATGGGTTATGATTTGTGTCATCGGTATAGGTGTCAATAAGCTCTTTACCGAGCCGCCGCATTGCAGGATATGGGTATCTGTAATCTTATGGAATGTCATAAATACCGGGGCAAAAATACCGTTCATTCCTAATGAAATACACAGGGCTACCCAAAACTTGTCCAGGCTAAAGCTTCCACTCATCGCTTCTACGGCATTCGTCATGCCCATATAGACCAGTAACTGCGGAACACCTTTCGAGAAGATTATCATGGCCATATTAATGCCGATGCCTAATATTCCCCAAATCACCATGCGCGGAATGATTCCAAATCCCGCACGATTGTAAACACCGGTACTGATCCGCAGTCCCAAACACTCACCCAACATGGATAAAATTGCAAACTTCAGGAAACTCATCACCATACCGTGTGCTGCATTGAATGCCTTATATCCAGCATACAGCTCCGGACTTAATAGGAAAGGCAGGAATAGAATCACTACCACCAGAAGAAATAAATAATCGCTCTTTCTCATCATTTTGTTATGTTTTTCATGACTATTGCGACAAACATAACATAATAATTCGGTTTCTGCATCATGAAACCGAATTATTTTTAAGGAAAGATGAAAAAAACGATCTTAGTTATAAAAAAGAAGCTACTTCGGGCAGTGAGTTTTCCCGGGTAGCATCAGGCAACAATATAATAGGCAGTTGCGGCAAACGTTCCTTCAAATAATCCAAGGTGTTCTTTTCAATCTCTGCATCTTCCTCCGGATATTGGTTATAAACCAACGCTGCCACTTCGATTCCGTATTGACGGCAAGCCGAAAGGCTCAGCAATGTATGATTGATGCTGCCTAATCTTCCGTTGGTAACCAAGATGACCGGATACTGATGCTGCCGGATATAATCGATGGTTAATATCTGATGATCTACCGGAACCATCAATCCGCCGGCTCCTTCCAATAAGACATATTCATATTTCTCTTGCAGTTTCCGGGTTGCTTCTCCGATGACGGCATAATCAATCGTGCGACCATCGCGGTCGGCTGCCATATGCGGTGAGCAAGGATACGTGAAGATATACGGACAAGTCAGGCCCATCCGGTCTTCTTCTGTAAAGGAAATGCCTTGAATCTTCCGATGCATCTCGATATCTTCAGATACTTCCTGGCAACCCGTCTGTATCATTTTCTGCGTAATCACGGTTTTTCCGGCAGCGGCGATTGCCTTCGCCAGCAATCCTGTTGCATAGGTTTTCCCGATATTGGTATCAATACCGGTGACAAATAATACTTTTCCCATTTCTTTTTCCTTTTATTTTCTGACGGCCAAGATATACAATGGCCGATACGTTAATGTTACCTGTTGATTGTTAGTTCCAAACTTTTCTAGATAAGCGGCACAGAATGTTCGTAACTTACCCGGTGTCCAGAACTCCGAATGATTAGCCGTTACACCCGTTTCCTTCAAGTGACGGAGTACAGCCTGCGGAGAAGTAAACAGCAAACGGATGGTTTCTGTTTCCTGAAAATCTACCTGATAAAACGGTTCCAGCCAGTCATTCCATTGCTCGGTCGAAGGGTAGAAAAGCCCTTGACCGGTCAGCTCCCGGATTTCTACTAAGTTTCCCGGCAGAAAAGTAGAGAACAGTAAAACATCGCCCCTACGCTGGCAGCCAGCCAGCCGACCGACAAAACTTTCCGGCTCCGGAATCCACTGGAAAACCGACGAGGATGCAATCAGCTGATATCGTCCTTTCCACGCTTTTGTAGCAGCATCGGCACAGACGAAACGTGTTCCTTCGGCACAATAACTCAAGGCTTTATCCGCACATGTCGGATACAGGTCGTTGAGTGTCCAAAGCGCTGAAGCACACGACTGCTGCAAATAACGGGTAAAACCACCGGTTCCGCAACCGATTTCCAAGGCTGTTGCCGGGTGGAAACGATGCTTTTGCTGATAGACTTCCCAGATAGCCGACAAATGCCGGGCTATTTGCTGTTGAGCCACGGCAGCTTCGTCGTACGTCAGGCAAGCCCGGTCGAATTTCCGCCGTATCCGTTCACTATCTATGCTGTAACGAGTTCGTTCCATTGTTTCCATAAGCCAAAAGGATCATGTGGAGCTTGTACTTCTTTTATCCGGACATTCCGCCGCTGCCAATGGGTCAACTGATTGGCGGTTGGGAAGATCCGGTCTGATAAACCAACGATGGCCTGATCCCAGGTAAAGTCAGCCGGCTTTTCCTTCCGCGCCTGAATAGCCTGAAACAAATAGCGCAGCTCGTCGGATATCTCGTCTATGGATCGCGGCGATATGGCTTCCCAAACAGCCAGCCGTTCCTTTCCGCCACACATCCTCCGGTTGAAACGCCGGATGCCATCGGGTGTCAGATTCTCCAACGTACCCCGAAAGATGGCTTCCGGAATGCCTTCAGTATCATGGACGGGACAACCGGTTCCGTTGATGGCGATCTTCCGTTCCCAATGTACGGACGATTCATCCGCAAAAAGCTGTTCTGCCACCCATACGCCCAGCGACCATGCTAGCAAAGTAACCGACTGATAAGCCGACAAGTCGGCATCAAACGTCAGATTCCTGTAATCAGATACCAGCCAGATATCCTGATCCGGCTCAGCTTGTAAAGAGTGAAACAAAGCAGGCGAGGCAGACCAGCCACAAAAAAACAGCAGTAACCGGGGACGGCCTTCGCAGATATATTTCTCAATCTCCATAGTTTTTTATATTTTCTCCCGAAAAAAACTTACCGATCTCTCCGTATTTACTTTATACCGAACAGACGAACATATATTCGCCCTGGGCGAATATATGTTCAGCATGGGCGATTATATGTTCGCCGACGTCGAATAAAGAAAAAGAAACCGTTTCAGATAGTTTTTCCGGTTGTGTTTCCAAATTTTTCTTCCAAGTTTTCAAAAATATAAGCCAGCAAGGCATCCATTTCCTCCGTCGTTACATCTGCCGTCAAGGAGAAACGGATACGGGACGTTCCTTTCGGAACGGTTGGCGGACGTACCGGAAGACAATAAAAGCCATGCCGGCGCAACTCTTCAGCCGTTAATACACAGTCCTCGTTTGCCCCGATGATAAAGGGAACGATATGACTCCGGGATATTTCTCCTCCGTGTCCCTGCAAGGCAGCTGCCAGCTTCCGGCTGATAGCGGCTAAGTGTTGACGCCGAACATTCATCTGCGGCAAACGCCGGAACAGGAAGGTTGTCCAGGCAATCTGGGCAGGAGGTAAAGCCGTGCTGAATATTAACGGGCGCATGGTATTGATCAAATACGTCCGAATCTCCTGACTACACAAGAGATAGGCGCCCATCGATGCCATCGCCTTACCAAAGGTTCCGACCAACAAGTCTATATCTTGCAGACAACCGCATTCTTCGGCTACACCCAAACCCCGGCTACCACGTACGCCAATAGCGTGCGCCTCATCAACATACAACAATACATTCGGATAGTTATGCTTCAATGCTACCAATCGGTTCAGATCAGCTACATCACCATCCATACTGAAAACACTTTCGGTCGCTACGATTACCTGCTCGTATCTGGGAGTTTCCTTCTGGAGAATCTGTTCCAAATGCTCATAGTCGTTGTGGCGATACCGGAGAAAAGATGTACCACTCAGTAACAAACCATCGATGATGCTGGCATGAACCAGCTTATCGGCCACCAGCAAAGTCTGCTTGTCTGCCAAGGCTGGCAAGATACCGGTATTGGCATGATAACCACTATTGAATACCAAAGCCGCCTCGCGCCCGAATGTTTCTGCCAGAAGTTGTTCCAAGACCTCGTATTCGGTAAAGTTTCCCGTCAACAAACGAGAAGAAGACGACGACAAGGGGCAATCCGAATCCCGCAGCCAGTCCAGAAATTCATTCCGTAATTCCCGATCATTAGCCAAGCCCAAGTAATCGTTCGACGAAAGATTCAGCATCCGCTGCCCGTCTTGTTCGATCCATTTTCCCTGATGAACGGCATGCGGCAAACTGCGCAAACTGCCATTTGCCGCCAATTCATGCAATATTTTCTGATAATCTTTCATGATAAAACCCGCAATAAACCGGTTGTTAATTGATGGAGTTCTTCGGGCGAGATGATAAAGGGCGGCATTACATATACCAACTTTCCAAAAGGACGTACCCAAATACCTTCTTCCACAAATCGCCGTTGCAACGTAGCCATATCAACAGGTTCCTTCATCTCGACTACACCAATAGCACCCAAAACCCGAACTTCGCGCACCGAAGGGAAGTCGGCAGCCGGCGCCAGTTCCGCTTTCAGCTGCGTCTCAATCCGACGGACCTTTTCCTGCCAGCCACTTTCCAATAACAAAGAAACCGAAGCCGAAGCAACCGCACAAGCTAACGGATTTCCCATAAAGGTTGGACCATGCATAAAACATCCGGCTTCTCCGGAACAGATCATATCGGCAATCGGTTGCGTAGTAATTGTGGCAGATAAAGTCATATACCCACCAGTCAAGGCTTTTCCGATACACATGATATCGGGTTCTACACCGGCCCATTCCCAAGCAAAGAGCTTTCCGGTCCGTCCGAAACCAGTAGCGATCTCATCGAATATCAGCAATACGTTGTATTGATTACATAATTCGCGGGCACGCACCAGGTAAGTCGGTGAATAAAAGTACATGCCTCCGGCACCTTGTACAACCGGTTCGAGTATCAAAGCCGCAATATCCTCGGCATGCTGGCGAAGCAAATCCTCCAAAGGCCGGATGGCTTCTTCGTTCCATTCATCAGAAAAGCGTACGGAAGGTTGCGGAATGAAATACTGCACAGGCAGACTTCCGGCAAAAATACCGTGCATTCCTGTTACCGGATCGCAGACCGACATGGCATGCCACGTATCACCGTGGTAACCGCTTCGGATAGTAGCAAACGCATGCTTCCGGGTTTTTCCCTGTGACTGCCAGTATTGGATTGCCATCTTCATGGCAACTTCTACCGCTACCGAGCCAGTATCAGCCAAAAAGACCTTGTCCATCGAAGGAGGAAGTATCGGCAATAACTTCGAAACCAGTTCGACTGCCGGCTCATGTGTAATACCTCCAAACATAATGTGGCTCATTTTCTTCAGCTGAGCCTCGGCTGCTACATTCAAAACCGGATGATTATACCCATGAACCGCCGCCCACCAGGAAGACATGCCGTCGATCAGTTCCCGACCGTCAGCCAAACGGATGCGGACACCTTGCGCACTTGCCACCGGATAAACAGGAAGCGGATCAATTGTTGAAGTATAAGGATGCCAGATATGTTCACGATCGAATGTCAATAATGCTTCTGTTGTCATTTTTCCCAATCAGTTTGTTCCGTCAGCGAATAGCCTTCGGAGGTGAATAATTGCCTGTCTGCTTCCACCCGGCTGCCGATTGTCGTCAGTAAATCACCGATAATGGCCGAGTTGATACCTATATATAAAGCCTTACGCTGTACCGCTTCACTCAACTGGGCACGGCCACCGGAGAAACGCAAATAGGCTTTCGGATTGATAAAACGGAAAAGAGCAACCGTTGTCAGGAACTCTTCTTCCGATAAAGGAGCCGTATGTTCCAGCGGAGTACCGGGAATTGGCTGCAATAAGTTAAGAGGTATGGAAAGAATCTCTTCCTTTTGGAGGAAAAGAGCCATTTCAATACGCTGTTCCATCGTCTCTCCCATCCCGATAATACCGCCACAACAAACGCGAAAGCCAATTTCACGGGCCGTATGAATCGTTTCCATCTTCTGTTCAATCGTATGTGTTGTACACAGTTCCGGGAAATACGACGGAGCTGTTTCGATATTACAGTGATAATTCTCCACACCACTATCATACAAAGCCTGTAATTCTTCGCGCCGCAATAAGCCCATCGAGGCACAACATTTAATAGAACTCTGCTGCTTGATCGCCTTGACCGTTTCCACAATCTGCTGCATGTCTTGTGCGTTAACACGCTTTCCGCTGGTAACCAGGGCAAACCGTCCGATTCCCTGCCGTTCGTTATAGACAGCATGGCGTACACATTCCTCAGCCGGCAGTAAAGGATAGAGATTCACTTTTGTCGGATAATGCGCAGACTGGGCACACCATTTGCAATTCTCTCCGCAATTGCCGCTCCGGGCATTAATAATAGAACACGTATCAAGCTTGTTTCCCAGATAATGACGAGTGATTTCGTGGGCAGCAGTATACAAAGCCTCACGGTCAGCAGTCAATAATGACTTGGCCTGCTGCTCATCCAACCACCGGCCATCCAATACTTGTTGTTTTAATTCATCGACCAACATATTTCCTTTTTGCTAAATAAAAAAGCGGACAGACATCCCGAAGGATATCTATCCGCTTTCATCTATGATTTATTATAATTATTCCATTCGTTTTCTTCACCGGCAACAGCAGGCAAACCCAATACCACCGGACACAAGAAGCCACTGAGTCCTTTCAGTAGAAGTTCCGTTTCTTCTTCCCTTTTCTCTTCCTGTTCCTGTACATCTGCAGGTATCAGATCAGCAGACAAGCACAAACAACCATGTAACGAAAGATTCTTGGCCTGAAAACGTTCTGATACATGAGTGGCCAGTTGCCCAATGTTTACCGTATGATGAATACTGATAAAAGCAGCATACGCCTTCCGGCTCCATTTCCTGAAACGGAGCACAACCGGCTTATATGTGTACTGCTTTCTCATTCTCTATAAGCTTACAACCGGATTACTTGGCTACTTTTTCCAATCGCTTCAAGATAACGAAGATGAACAAGGCAGCCACCAAACAGATCGCAACCAATACACCCCAAACAATAGTTAAAGGAGCGCCCCACATCAACGCCGGAATACTAACCAACAAGTTACCGATAGCAGTTGAAACGAACCAACCACCCATCATCATACCGGCATATTTAGGAGGAGCCACTTTCGATACAAACGAAATACCGATTGGTGAAAGCAACAGTTCGGCAAATGTCAGGATCAAATAAGTAGTGATCAATAGATTCGGAGTAACATCTGCCATATGCTGCGGCTGACCGGCTGCATCGAATGTCGGAACAGGAAGACCGATAGAACCGACTGTCATCAAAATGTAGGCAACAGCAGCGACAAGCATACCCAACCCTATCTTCAACGGAGCAGAAGGTTCTTTTCCTTTCTTGGCTAACATACCGAACAAGGCTATCGAAACCGGAGTCAAAGCTACGACAAAGCAAGCATTGAAATGCTGGAAGATCGGAGCACTTACATTCGTTACATCGGGTAATCCGTTGTATTTATAGATCAATCCGCCCACTGCGGCCAAAATAACAGCCAGAGAAATGATTTTACCTTTTCCGGTTGTACTTTGGAACAAACCAAACAAACCGTACACTACAAGAATACCAAATACCAAGTTGATGACATCAAAAGCCATGCTGGCAACACCTGTTGAAGTAGTTGCAGTATAATCGCGGGCAAAATAAGTCAAAGTAGAACCGTTCTGATGGAATGCCATCCAGAAGAAAATAACCACGGCAAAAACCAAACAGAGACAAACGATACGTTCTTTGGTTGCAGCCGGACTTAATTCTTCGGCCGTCGAGTTCGAGGCAGCAGCAGTTGCCTTACTACGATCAGCGTGTTTAAATGTTCCGCGGAAAAGATAATAAACAAGCATGGAGAAGATCAGAGAAGCACAAGCCACAGCAAAAGCCAAATGATATGAATCAGCCTCGCTCATACCTAATGAAGTTTGTGCCCACTCCATCATCTTGATCGCTGCAGTCGGAGCAAACATGGCACCGATATTAATAGCCATATAAAAGATTTGGAAACCAGAATCTCGCTTGCTTGAGAAACGAGCTTCATCATATAAATTACCGACCATTACCTGTAAGTTTCCTTTAAAGAGTCCTGTTCCCGCACAGATCAAAGCCAAGGCACCGCCCATAGCAGCAATAGCAGGTATACCAGTTCCCAAGGGAATAGCCAATAACAAGTAACCGAAAAACATGATCGTGATACCAATTGTCACCATCTTCCCAAACCCGAACTTATCTGCCAGCATACCTCCGAATAATGGCAAGAAATAAACGAATCCCAGGAAAACAGAATAAATCAAACCGGCTGTTCCTGTTGAAAAGCCAAAGTTCGCCTGTAAAAATAATACAAATACTGCGAGCATGGTATAATAGCCAAAACGTTCTCCCGTATTGGCCAAGGCTAACGCATACAATCCTTTAGGTTGTCCTTCAAACATAAAAGTATAAGTTAAATATTGATTAATAATTTATTGAATTATCTGCTTGATTGCTCCTGTTTCCGGATAGAAATAAACTTTTACCGGAGCTTTCTTATCTTCAAACATCACCGGAGCCAATGCTTCCTGTGTACCGAACTGAGTAATCTGAGCTTCGCCTTTATACAAAGACTTGCGGCTGGTAAAGATTTCGATTCCGGCTTTTCCCGGTACATTATATACGATACCTTTCAAACTCTTCTCTTTCTTCTCTGCTTCTTTCGGATCCAATTGCGGAGCCCGTTCAATAGCTTTCAGATTCATATAGACAGGCTGGCCTCCCAAATCGTCGGCATCCACCACACCTAAATGTTCAGAGAAACGGAACAAGATTTCTTTTTCCAGATCACCAGTCGGTTCAACTGTTACTTCATAATGTTCAGTCGTACGGGTCATAACTCCAACAAATAAATTAGTCAGAGCCTGTTCCTGAGCTTCCAGTTCTTCAATTACCAACTGCATGGCTTGACCATCAGGCGGCAAATTATCGGCCTCACCGGTCAGGATATTCATCCGGCTTTCCCGAATACGATAAATCTGCTTGGCAGCCACTTCGGCCTGTTTCGCTGTCGAACCGGCCATCAGCAGTTCTTCTGAGAAGACAGAAGCGTCGGTTGCTACGGCTTTCTTTGCCTTTTTGGCTGCATTATCCGCTTCTTTTGTCGAATCAGGCGTATATTCCGCATTGATAGAGCACAACAAACCTTCTTCCGTCAAGTAAGCATACGGAGCAACTGTTCCCGGCTTAAACGAAACCATATACGTATTGTTCTTATCAGGCACACCACGATTAACTAATTTTACTTTACCTAATTCGTAATATACCTCATCATCTGTAATTACTTTCTTTACGCCCAAATATTTCTCGGCATATTGATAATATGGACCTGCTTTACAAGTCACCTTGGTTACTTCTGCATCGACAACCAGTTCAGTCTTCGGCAACGAATAAGCCACTCCGTAATCATTTGCCTTGACCGCATTGGCTTTCACCACCTTTGTCTGTGCCACAGCCGAAAACGACAATAGCAGTCCTGCCAGTAAAACGATACTCTTTTCCATATCACTGATTCTTTTTGTTCTTTTCCTTTTTTACGGTTACAAACATACAAAATTTCTTGTAGTTAGACAACATTTCTTATTTCACCACCAGAAAAGTAAAGCAATAACAAACAAAGGGGAACATGCCCATAGCACATTCCCCATTCAAAGTGTGTGTGTAATTATGAAAAGGTTGAAAAGTATTTAATGCACATTAGCACGCGTATCCCACCACATTTGTTTACCCCACGTATTGTCAACGATTTCGGCAGCGGCTGCTTCTACATTTTCCTTATTATACTGATATTCATTATCAGGATATGGCATACGGAACGGAACATCGTTATGAATTGTACCAAAGATACAGAACTTACCCGGATATTCGCCCGATGTCTGGATTTCCTGAGGATAACCGGTACGGCGGTATAAACTCCATGCCTCACAGTTTTCCTTAAACAAAGCCACCCATTCTTCCATATAGATCCGTTCAAAGGAGTTATCCCATTTTCCGGCATTCGCCAAATACGTTTCGGCATCAGTTGCAGAAACGCCATTGTCATCCATGGAAATTTTCACAGCAGTCTCGTATGCTTCCTGAGCAGAGATACCTACATTCCAACCTAGCAAGGCTGCTTCTGCCATGATGAAATAGTTTTCACAAGATTTCAAAACCGGAGTAAAACCAGCCGGATCTTCACGATACATAACGCCCATACGAGATATTGTCTGAATATTCGAAGGAGCAGCCAAAGCCCCGTTTTCGTAACCTCTGTATTCTCCATCAGAAGAAGCTGGTTGCATGATAGCAGAAATACGAGGATCATTTGTACTCTTCAGATGATTGACAAAGATATTACTCATTCCATAGTCATCACGTGTACGGAAATCGTTGTAATAAGGTTCATAATAAGGAGACGAACCTTGCCAGTAGAAGTAAGCATTTTCATCACTGGAAGAAAGAACCGGATAGGTTGCCAAATCCTGACAAACTTCTTCAATGGTACTTTTAGCTAAGTCAGGAGCGACATTCACAATACGCATAGCAGCACGCAAACGTAAGGAATTACAGAACTTCTGCCATTTCTTGGTATCACCATTAAACAAGAAGTCACCATCTCCAATATTATCAGAGCCTAATCCTTCAGCCATCTCATCAGCAATGGCTTTCAGATTTTCCAAGATAGCCGGATAGATAATCTCCTGAGAATCATATTTGGCCTTCATCAAGCCTTCTTCCACTTGATTTGCTTCCGTAAACGGCATATCACCAAACTGGTCGGTATTCAGTAACCACAGATATTCCTTAAAGATACGAGCTGCCCAACGGATATTCTTAAAATCCTCTGCATTTTCTTCTGTTTGAGCCAGAATATCATCCAACTGAACATTCATACGATAACAGTTTGAGAACTTGTTTCCATACGTATTGTTCGTTGGAAGGTAATTGTAGTTATCCATATATTGGATTTTGGAAATATAGCCCGCCCATGCTTCTGTTGCATCAAATCCACCATGATTGCTCATTGTTGAACGTAACACGTATCCCAACATATTGGTGGGTGAACCTGTTTCCAATGCATCCGGATCACTATTTATATCATCAAAGTTACTGGTACAACTACCCAACATCAAAGTTACAGCCAAGGAAGCCAGTGTTGTGAGTTTAAATATATTTTTCATATTCAATGCGAGTTAAACGATTAATTAAAATGTAAGATTTACTTTCAGACCAAAACTACGAGATGACGGAACAGCTGACTGTTCGAATCCAACACCACGGCTATCACTCGATACACCACCGGTTTCCGGATCCAGTCGCATCTTATTTGATTTATGTACCCACAATAAAGCCAGGTTATTACCAATCAACGATACAGTTGCATTACTGATATAACGAGTCTTTGCCATCCATGCTTTTGGGAAAGTATATGAAATATAAGCCTCACGCAGTTTCAAGAAAGAACCATCAAAAGTGTAATATTCTGCAACGTCATTCTTAAACCAACTATAGGCATCAGTCTTAATCGTATTAGTTACCCAGTTACCATTAGCATCCTGCATAACAAAACGTTCATCGTCCATCACATCCACACCGGCAACTATTGCACGTTCACGAATACCATTCTCTGCAGTAACAATAGAAGTACCTGCCGTATAACTGTGACTCATTGTCTGAGACCAAATATCACCGCCAACACGCAAATCCAACAAGAATCCAAAGTTGAAATTCTGAATAGTGAAATCATTTCGCCAGTTCAACAGGAAATCTGGAGTTACATTTCCGAAATTAACTGCACTTTCCGTCTGTGCCAATCCATTAGAATTCACTTTGATGGCACCTATCTGATCGGCAGTTGCCGTTCCTGCTTTTACATCATCCGCCGTTATACGAGCGAATCCGGTTCCTACCAAGGAGCCCCACTTCTCACCTTCAACAGCCTGTGTAGCAACGCCCCAAGTCCAACCTATACCATACGTATCCAATCCCATTTCCGGATACAACTCGATAACCTTACTGTTATCCTTTGAGAAGTTGAACGTACTGGTCCAGTTCAAACCTTTCTTGCTCTGCAAGATATCACCACTCAACTGGATTTCCACACCCTTGTTCTGGATTTCACCGGCATTGATCAACAAAGAAGAATATCCGGTTGAATAAGGAACAGTTACATTTAATATCTGATTTGTTGTCGTCTTATGATAGTAAGCGACATCCAAACGCAAACGATCATGCAAGAAACCTAATTCGGCACCAACTTCCCAAGTCTTGATACTTTCCGGTTTCAAATTCTCGTTCGGATAAATTGTACTCTTATAAATCTGAGCGACGCCATTGAATGAACCGTCCGTATCCAGATAATAATAGGCACGATTACGATAAGCTGTCGTTGCATTACCAATTTCAGCCCAACCACCACGCAGTTTCAAGAAAGAAAGTGCAGAGCCGTCACCTTTCAGCCAAGGCAACGTTTCAGTAGCGATCCAGCTCAAGCTGGCAGAAGGATAGAAGAACGCCTCATTGATTGTTGAGCTCCAGTCATTACGGACACTGACATCCAAATACAGCTGATTTTTCCATCCTACCGAAGCATTGGCATATACAGAGTTTGAACGAATATGGCTATGATCCATACTTGTAACTGCATCTCCTTTCTTATTGGCAATGGTATAAACACCCAATACGGTCAATGCTGCGGCTCCAAATTCTGTATTTTCCCAAGATACATCTCGATAGTTGGCACCAGCCATGGCGGTAATATTGAAGTCTCCAAACGTTTTGTTGAAACTGGCGATCAAGTCTAAGTTCAATTCCGTATTCTTATCGTTTGTCTGCAAGAAACCACCTTCCGGATAGTCAGAGCGGTCAATATAATGACGCTCAAAAGCAGTAGAATTATAATAATCCAAACCAGCACGACCTTCGATCTTCAAGAAATCGAACGGCTGATAGTACAAAGAAGTCTTGCCAAACACACGGTCACGCTGGTAACTATTGGTATTTTCATAAACTGTAAAATACGGATTCATGTGATAATTGGTATTCCAGTTGTAATAGGTATAATTACCTGCAGCATCTTTCTGATCCCAGTTTTCTTTCAAGGTCTGCATATTAATCTGTCGTCCGGACCAAGCAAATAAAGAATTGATCGGGTTATTACCACCATATCCCTGACCTACCAAGTTATCACTCTGTGTACGCGTATAACTGGTACTCAAATCATACGTAAAATATTTGTTCAACTTGATAGACGTATTCAAAGAAGCCGAATAACGTTTCTGATCCGTATTGGGAACCGTACCGGTCTGACCACGATAAGAAAGAGAAGCACGGGTACTGGCCTTTTCAGAATTGGCTGCTACCGAGATTGTATGATTCTGTGACACACCAGTCTGGAAGAAATCCTTTACATTATTAGGACGAGAAACCCACGGAGCCTTCTCTCCGTTACTATCATATTGTACTAAATTCAATCCGGCATCCAAACGAGGTCCCCACGATTCATCATAGAAGTCGTTGATACCATTCGAACCATCCACCCAATTGAAACCATACTGCTCGGCATATTCCTGATAAGTCAGATCCGGAGCATTCAGTTGCCAGTGATATTCATCACCATTATTACCTTGTCCATAAGAATTTTGCAGTTTAGGTAAATTAGCTACTCGGTCAATCGTAATATTACCATCATACGAAACCTTTACACCATTCCCTTTCTTTCCTGATTTGGTAGTAATCAAGATTACACCGTTACCGGCACGCATACCATACAATGCAGCGGAACCACCTTTCAGTACCGTCATTGATTCGATATCCTCCGGGTTGATATCATTCAAACCCGAACCGTAGTCAACACCCGTATATGTATCATCACCTGTACGCTGCGTATCATTCGAGATAGGTACACCATCCACTACAATCAACGGCTGCTGATCAGCTTGCAAAGAAGAGTTACCACGAATAGATATACGGGAAGAAGCACCTACGCTACCACCAAACTGATTTATCTGTACGCCGGCCACCTTTCCTGATAAAGCACTCGTCACATTCAACTGTCCGGCTTTAGTCAAATCTTCCGAACCAACTTCCTGCACAGCGTAAGCCAATGATTTTTTCTCGCGGGTCAAACCCATAGCTGTTACAACCACTTCATCCAAATTATGCGAATCGGCAGCCAACTTGATTGTCATCTGTGGTTTTACCGGCAATTCTTGGCTTTGCATACCCACATACGAAATTTCAAGTGTTTTGGCTCCTTCCGGCACTTCCAATGAAAATGCTCCGTCAAAATCGGTTACGGTACCTGTCGTTGTCCCTTTTACTATAACCGTAGCCCCTATCACAGGCATATTATCCTCTAAAGATATAACCTTACCTGTCACCTTCGTTGTCTGAGCTGTTGCAATCATCGACCCCATACAAGCGGAGGCTGCAACCAACAAAATTAGCCTTCCTTTTTCCATCTTCATTTCCTTAAGTTAGTTATTACATCTTTCTGAATCCGATAATTAAATAACACATTCTTTTTAATAGAATCTTTTTGCCTTTGATTCAAACGACCGACAAATCTCATTCCATATTTATTACTATCAACCAAGTCCAAACGCAACTTTTATCTTGAAATAAATCAGAAGCAGGCCTAACTACTAATCTATATCTCGCGTTTACAGTAATAATTTATTCTCTCAGTTTTCTGTCAGAAAATAAGTTTCAAGTTTACATTGCTTTTGACATTCAAATCAACTCTAAAACTTTTTCCTTCTTTCCAAACGGACTCAGTTGCGTTTGTACTAAATCTGTTTTGGGAGAGAAATCAGATAGACTTTGACAATAAAATAAGAACACATTTTAATTATTTACCTACTTGCCTTATTTGTCAATTTTAACAGCTATACTTAAAATCACAAAAATCAAAAAACGATATTTTTCCATTTTTATGCAAATAGGCGAATTCATATTTTTATTATTCATAATTATTTCAGCCGTAAAACTAATAATAAATCATTTTAAAACAAAATAAAATCACATTTTAACACTTTAAAGGCTATAATTTTAACAAACAAGTTTTATCACACTATATTAATATAACTAAAACAGACAAACATCTATTCACCTTATACTATCAACAAAATATAAAATACACTTTATCGAAATACTTTTTGAAAGAAAAGCCCTTTACATTTAGCGTAATAATACCATTTTATTTACAATTTGATATTTACACAAATTTGTATGGTTAATATCGGATATAAAACCCGTATGTTTCGATTCCGATTCTCGTATGATTCAATTTTAATCTTCACGAGTTTTGATCTGAAGAGAAAAAGTAAAAAGGAAATATATACCCACAAACGCCCCAAAAGACGTTGGGAATTCATCAAAATACGCCGGGAAATTGCTAAAATACGCCGGGAATTACGGAAAACATGCATAGAATATCCGTAGAACAAGATGCTATCCTCATTTTTTTCTTTATCTTTGCAAATGAACTAATTAATTTGAAACAACATGGAGTCTCTAAATCTAATAAAAAATGACCCGTGGCTGACACCGTATAAAGACGCCATCGAAGGACGTTATCAATACGTCGTGAACAAAGAGAAAAGTTTGACGAACAATGGAAAAATGAGTTTGTCTGAATTTGCATCTGGTTATCTTTATTTCGGCTTACACAAGACCACCAAAGGATGGATATTCAGGGAATGGGCCCCAAATGCAACTGCCATCTATCTAATAGGTACATTCAATAACTGGCAGAAGTGTGAGGAGTACAAACTGACCCGTATAGCAAATGGTGTATGGGAAATTATCCTACCCAGTGAAAAGTTAAATCATCAAGACTTATATAAATTGTGGGTTGAATGGAACGGTGGATGTGGCGAACGTATTCCTGCATGGACCCGCCGAGCCGTACAAGACCCTGACTCTAAAATATTCAGTGCACAAGTCTGGAATCCGGAGAATCCTTATAAATTCAAGACTAAGAAATTCAAGCCCAACACATCTCCGTTGATGATCTACGAATGCCATATCGGTATGGGTACTAACGAAGAAAAGGTGGGTTCGTATAATGAATTCCGTAAAAACGTTTTACCACGTGTGGTAAAAGACGGATACAATGCAATTCAGATCATGGCTATCCAAGAACATCCTTATTATGGTTCATTCGGATACCATGTAAGTAGCTTCTTTGCTGCTTCATCCCGTTTCGGCACCCCCGACGAATTGAAACAATTAATTGATGAAGCTCACGAACAAGGTATCGCCGTAATCATGGATATCGTTCATAGCCACGCCGTAAAGAATGAAGTGGAAGGCTTAGGACGTTTTGATGGTTCATATAATCTGTATTTCCATGGCGACGGACGACGTGAACATCCGGCATGGGATTCTCTGTGCTTTGACTATGGCAAAAACGAAGTACTCCATTTCTTGTTGTCAAACTGCAAGTTCTGGATGGAAGAATATAAATTTGACGGTTTCCGTTTCGATGGTGTCACTTCCATGTTATATTACAGCCATGGCTTAGGAGAAGCTTTCTGCAACTACGGTGATTATTACAACGGACATCAGGATGGAGATGCGATTGCATACTTGACGTTGGCCAACAAATTGATCCATGAAGTCAACAAGAATGCAATCACCATCGCTGAAGAAGTAAGTGGTATGCCGGGATTAGCTGCTAAGATCGAAGATGGCGGATATGGTTTCGACTACCGTATGGCTATGAATATTCCAGACTTCTGGATCAAGACGATCAAAGAAAAGAAAGACGAAGACTGGCATCCATCGGCTATCTGGTGGGAAACGACTAATCGCCGAGCTGACGAAAAGACGATCAGTTATGCCGAAAGTCACGACCAGGCATTGGTGGGCGATAAGACAATCATTTTCCGTCTGATTGACGCTGATATGTATTGGCACATGCAAAAAGATGATCATAACTTTATGGTTGAGCGAGGTATCGCTTTGCATAAAATGATTCGTCTGGTAACGGCTTCAACCATTAACGGAGGTTACCTGAATTTCATGGGAAATGAATTCGGACATCCGGAATGGATTGATTTCCCGCGCGAAGGAAATGGTTGGTCGTATAAATATGCCCGTCGCCAGTGGGATTTGGTTGACAACATGGATCTGAAATATCATTATCTGGGAGACTTTGACCGGGAAATGGTAGAATTGATTCGTAGTGTCAAGAATTTCCAAGACACCCCGATACAAAAAGTATGGGATAACGATGGCGATCAGATACTGGCTTATATGCGTAAAGATTTAGTATTTGTCTTTAACTTTAGTCCGAACAAGTCGTTTACCGACTATGGATTCCTGACACCTAAAGGGGAATATGAAGTTGTATTAAATACAGACGATCCAAAATTCGGAGGCTTCGGACTGAATGACGATTCTGTTCACCACTTCACCCTATTCGATCCACTTTACAAGAAGGAAAAGAAAGAATGGTTAAAACTGTATATCCCGGCACGTTCTGCCATGGTTTTGCGTAAGGTAAAACCTGCCAAGGAAGAAAAAGCAGTCAAGGAAGAAACAAAAGTGACAAAGAAAGCTTCGAAGACAAAGACAGCAACAAAAACAACAACAAAAAAGACAACCAGTAAAAAACAGAAATAATTGATAAATATGTTGTATCCATTAACATTTAAACCCATCCTGAAGAAAGTGATTTGGGGTGGTTCAGACATCTGCCCGTTCAAGGGTATTTCTCCTGTACAGGAAGGAATCGGAGAAAGTTGGGAATTATCTCACGTGGATGGTGATTATTCAATCGTTGCCGAAGGAGAATTAGCCGATAAGTCTCTCGACGAATTGATCAAGTCATACGGTAAAGAATTATTGGGCGAACACGTTATGGAACGTTTCGGCACACGTTTTCCGTTATTGATCAAGTTCATTGATGCACGCGACAATCTTTCCATTCAGGTACATCCCAATGACGAACTGGCTAAAGCACGCCATAACTCATTTGGAAAAACAGAAATGTGGTATGTCATCAAGGCTAACAACAATGCCTTCTTGTATTCTGGTTTCTCTCAGCAGATTGATGCCGATGAATATGTAAAACGAGTACAAGACAATACCATCATGGACGTATTGAAACGTTACGATGTACAGGAAGGTGATGTATTCTTCTTGCCGGCAGGACGAGTTCATGCGATCGGTGCAGGTTGCTTTATTGCAGAAATCCAGCAGACAAGTAACATTACATACCGTATCTATGATTACAATCGTAAGGATAAGAACGGTAATACACGCGAATTGCATACAGAATTGGCAAAAGATGCTATCGATTATACCTTGTATTCTGACTATCGGACACATTACAAAGCACATTCTAATGCTACGGTAAACTTGGCCGATTGCCAGTACTTCACAACAAATCTGATTGATTTGGATGCAACCATGACGCGTAATTTCGCTGAATTGGATTCATTCGTCGTATATATTTGTATGGAAGGTAATGCACTGATCACAGACGATAACGGATATGAAATCCACGTACATCAGGGTCAGACGGTATTGATTCCGGCAAGTGCTAAATCCGTAACTATCTCTCCTTCTCCGAAGGCTAAGTTCATGGAAGCTTATATTAAATAAAATATCTTCTTCATGACAGAAACGCAGGTTCATTCAGTAATCGATTTGAACCTGCGTTTATTTTTAACCTGAAAGCTATATGAAAGATTCCATTTCTATTCAAATAAAAGAAATCCGTCCGGATGAATTATCAGCCTACTGTCATGGTTTGACAATTACTTATGGATGTGCGACTTCGTTGTTTGGAACAATTTTGGTAGCCTACGTACCCGATGGGATTTGTTACCTCTCGTTTGTGGATGATAACCTCGAAGAACAATTGGAAGAATTGAAGAATAGCTGGCCTGGAGCTACGCTGTCACCAGAAACACAGCAACAGACCCAAACATTGTTGTCTCTTCTGCAAGAAACTAATTCAGAGATTCCTATTCTTGCTGTTTGCTTAAGCGGAACCGATTTACAAAGACAAGTTTGGAAAGTGCTGCTACAAGTTCATAAAGGAGAAACATCTTCTTACACACAAATCGCACAAACTGTCGGACGTCCGAAAGCAGTACGGGCTGTCGCCTCCGCTATCGGTAAAAACCCTGTCAGCTGGATTATTCCTTGCCACCGGATTCTGCATAAAGACGGTAGCCTGAGTGGGTATCGATGGAATGCAAAACGTAAACAACAGCTCTTAGATTGGGAGAGAACCAAGTAAATTCACTACCAAAATGTTTTTTAGGACGGATTTTATCGCATATTCCGTTCGGTTTATGTAAGTTTGCAGCCCTAAAGCTCATTTCAATATGAATTGGATACAAGAAACATTTCTCCAGCCCACCATGATACAGACGGTGGCTGTTATCTGCATTGTTTGTGCCATTGGTGTTTATTTAGGAAAACTAAAATATAAAGGTGTCTCTCTAGGCATCACTTTTGTCTTTTTTACCGGAATCCTGGTCAGTCATTTTGGAGTGGTTGTCAATAGCGATATGTTGACATTTGCCCAAAACTTCGGATTGATTGTATTCGTATATACGTTGGGACTTCAGGTAGGTCCCGGTTTCTTCTCTTCTCTGAAGAAAGGAGGAGTCTTACTCAATTCAGCAGGTTTGGCTGTTATCTTTATCGGATTGATCATGACGATTCTTCTGCATTATCTGACAGGCATCTCTGTTTCTGACATGATGGGATTACTATGCGGAGCAGCCAACAATACGCCTTCACTCGGTGCTGCTCAAGAAGCCATGCTGCAAATCAATTCTACAGATGAAAAGAGTATCACGGATATGGCATTGGCCTGTGCGGTAGCTTACCCGATGGGAGTCATAGGGGTTATCCTGGCCATTATCGTTCTGAAAGCCTTATTCCAGAACAAAAAGAAAGAGAATAACGCCGAAATGGGACAGACACAAACATTCGTAGCTGAATTCCAAGTATGTAACCCGGCAATTTATCATAAGAGCATCAAAGATATCATGACACTGACGGAAAAGCATTTCGTCATCTCACGTGTCTGGAGAAATGGAAAAGTAAGTATCCCGACATCAGATACGACACTGGAAGAAGGAGACCATTTGCTCATTATCTCCGTCAAGGCAGATGTAGATAACATCAAGGTATTGTTCGGAGAACAGGAAAACGTCGATTGGAATAAACCGGATATCGACTGGAATGCCATCGACAGCCAATTGATTTCCCGCCGTATCGTTGTGACCCGCAACCGCATCAACGGTGTACGCCTGGGTTCTCTTCGTTTGCGTAACCTTTACGGTATTAACATTACACGAGTAAATCGTGCCGGTATCGACTTGCTGGCTTCACCCGACTTGCATTTACAAATTGGTGACCGCCTCACCATTGTAGGAGAAGCCAACGCCGTTAACAACGTAAGCAAGATCTTGGGTGACCAACTCAAGCGTTTACGTGAACCCAATTTGCTGGCCATCTTTGTAGGACTGACACTCGGTGTAATTATTGGTTCTATTCCTTTGGCTATTCCGGGCATGAACACACCCATCAAACTGGGTGTAGCCGGTGGTCCAATTATCGTCGGCATCCTGATGGGAGCGTTCGGTCCGCGTATCCACCTGACTACTTATACCACCCAAAGTGCCAACCTGATGATGCGCCAGTTTGGAATCACGATCTATTTGGCTGGACTGGGAATCAGTTCCGGACAGCATTTCTTCGAGACTGTCTTCCGCACGGAAGGTCTGTTATGGCTGGGATTAGGATTTGCCCTCGCCATTATTCCCGTATTACTCGTTGGTCTGATTATGACCCGTTTCTTCCAGGTAGATTATGCCAAAAACGTCGGGATGCTATGCGGTTGCATGACTAATCCCATCGCCCTCGACTATGCCAACACCACCGTTGAAGGCGACGAGCCGTCAGTCGCCTATGCCACCGTATATCCATTAGCCACATTCATGCGCATTATTACCGCCCAGCTTGTCATTATGTTATTTCAGTGAAAAAACCTATCTTTGTAACAAACCATTAAAAGAAAGGAGAACCCCATGAGCTCAATGGAACTAAATGCCCTACGTGGCGAACTGGCACACGATATTCTAAATATAGAAGACATCGAAGTCTTGAAAGAAGTGAAGCGTAGCCTTCATCAAATCATTGCCCAGGCAAAAGACGGGATGAAGAACAAATCTTCGCATCCACGGCCTTACACGTTAGAAGAAATCTACAGCCGAATTGCAGAGTCGGAAGCCCAAATAACGGCTGGAAACGTATTGACTATCGAGGAAGCGAACGCCGAAGTAAGAAAACAATTGCCATGGTTAAAGTAAGATGGAGTACACGGGCCAACAATGCCCGTATTTCAATACTAAAGTACGGTAAAGAGGTATTTGGCTTAGCAAGGGCGAATAAGCTAAATGACAGCATCGAAAAAGCAGTTGCCCGATTGGAATCCTTTCCCCGTATGGGAAATATCGAGCCTTTACTTTGTGACCTCGACAAAGAATATCGCTCGTGGGTTGTCCATAAGCACTACAAGATTATCTATGTGATCTACGAAGCACAAGATGAGATCTATATCGTTGACCTTTGGGATACCCGCCAAGAACCCGATAAACTTATTCTTTTTAAGTAATCCACCACCCCACCATGGACAAAGAAATAGACAAAGAACGACTGAAGAAGCTGAACCCCATCCCCCTCAGGCTGAGCAAACAGACCATGCCTAACGGTACCGTTTACTACCGGGGCAACGTGAAAGCCCTGAAAACAGTAGATATACAAGAGATCGCCCGCCGCATCGTTGAAGATCGAAGCGAAATACGCGAAAGTACCTTCATCCATACCTACGGACTGATCAAGGAACAGATCTATGAGGCACTTGCCCGCGGGGAAAATGTCGATCTGGGCTTCGGGCAGCTTTCCATCCGGGTGAAGGGGCAGTTTGAGTCGGTCCACGATTCGTTCGACCCCGAGCGCAACGCCTTCAACATCGTCTTCACGCCCTCGGCCCGTACCCGCCAGCTGGAGCAGCATCTGCGTGCCTACAAGCAGACCGAGCCGACTCGTCGCCATCCCGTCCTCACCGAGGTATGTACCTACGACTCGATGGGCCATCGGGATGCCGCCTTCAACACCGTCCGTTCCGACAATCCATACATTCACCTGATCGGATCCAATATCAAGGTGATGGGCGACCATCCGGACTGCAAGCTCCGCTTCCGTTCGGCAGACGGAGAGACCGTGGTAGAGCCCGCCGTCCTGGTCCTCAACGAGCGCAACCACCTCCTGGCCGGCCTCCGCACCCCGCTCACACCCGGCGAATGGACCGCCGAGCTGGGGACGCAATACAACGCCAGTTACCGCCTCTATAAAGAGTCCCGTTACACAAGCTTCAACTTTACCGTGACAGACTCCGAGTGACGTACTATACAGGATATACCGCACCCTAATGCGGTGTTATACCGTATAGGGGCATAGTATGACACCGCATTGCAATAAGGCAAACAACCGCATCTAGATAATGTACAAGTTGTACAGATGCAAACAAGCACCTTTTCTATAAGCTTGAAGACATGAAAAGAGCGTAAAGGGAAAGAGGTTTGTACCCCGCTTGCTTTACGCTCTATAACGGATGATCCAAGAATCCAATTGTTTACCGTATCAATTCCTTCATCCGTTCCTTTAAGGAACCTTCGCTATAACCGGTCCACATCTTTAGGACTTTACCTTCAGGAGAAATCAAGACATAGCGAGGAATAGCATTGACCTGATACACGGCTGCAAGGCCACTCATTCCACTGGCAGCTTGCCGCCATTGAGTGCCCGTGATTTGATACTCCTTTATGGCCACCTTCATGTTTTCTTCTGTACCCAAACAGATACCAACTACCGCCATCCGGTCTTTATATTGCTGGCTGACCTCAGTCATTTCCGGTATGGAAGCATAGCAAGGACCACAACCCCGATCCCAAAAGTCCAGTAAAATATATTTCCCTTTGAACTCCGAAAGTCGATGGAGATTCCCTTCCAAATCGTATAAATCGCCATCCACCATCGTGTCCCCTTCGTTAACAATCTGTTCCGGCAAATTCAAATATCCCATAATCTCCTGATAGAACTCTGACGATGGATCAACTTCTGCCATCCGGCCGGATAGCGAGCGAACCAAAGGGGTCAGTACAGAATCCGGCTTATAACGCAAATAATGTTGGGCAAGAGAACAATACTCAAACAGCCATTTTTCGGACATCGGGGCATCTTTCATATACTCCAAGGTACGTAAATTAATAATCCGGCTTAATTTACTTTGTTTTTCATCCAGCAACTGATACTTCTGTTTATTGGCCTCTGTCCTTGGAGCCAAGCGTAAGGCTTCTTGTTGCACACTATACTGCAACCATTCTTTGTCTTCCGGAAACCGGAGTTGTCGGAACGTCTCTTCTGCCTCTTGTTCTGGAATAGAGCTTTTCACCTCCCAAGTCCTTATCAATTTATCGTCCCCCTTGACCTTTATATAGTTACCCGAAGCAACCCATACCGTCAACTGTGCACTAGGAAAACCTTTACCCGGATTAAAAAAGTTAGAAGCATTGATTGCCATTTTACGGGGCTTGAACGAAGTAATGGTGTCTCGAAAGGAGAACTTACCGTCTATCACCGTGTCATAGGCAATGGATTTACCACTGTGTCCTGTGATTTTAAATAACCCCACCACAGTACTATCCGGTACATTTTCCAACTCTCCTTCAATCAGGTATTCCCCTTCCGGCACTTTCGGATCACTGTTACAACTACTCAAGGCTAAGCATATAGCACCTCCAATAACAACTAATACATTTCTGGTTTTCATGCTATTTATATTTTGTTTGATTATACTTTCCGGCAAACCACCAACACTTTCCCTCCATCCGACAAGGTGGTAGCGAAGAGATAAACGTCACCGCCTTCCTGAATCTTGGTCTTCTTCCGCAGTTCATCAACCGACATAGGGAAATTACGGACGGTGATATTGGCTTGGGGTATTTCCTGAGTAATCGATTTACAGACTTTGTTGGAGAAAGGAAGAACCTTCTCAACCCGGAACGAACGGCCGGGAAAACCGGCAACGAGAATATCGGAAGTATAAAGATGGCTGCTGATGTGTAGTTTCTCCAAACCATACTGCTGGGCAACCGATTTAAAAGCACCGGCTTTTAAGACAGAGGCATTCGGCTCATAGAGGTAAGTGCCTACCTGAGCCGCCAAAGTCAACGGAACATTCCGTTCTTCTTCAGCCGTGAAAGTAAAAGAGTGTTCTGTTCCCGTAGTCGTAAAATCCACACAATAAACCGGAGGTGTAGAAACAGCCGCTTCCCGACGGATATCAAACAGCAATTCCTTGCATTCATTCCTAACAGACAACACATGGATAGCTACCGTTCCCGGCAATAAAGATACTGTCTGTTGCAGGTCTGCCATCGGCGACAATTTGGCTATGACGCGCGGAGCTTTCTGCAACAATAAGGGGAGCAAACGAGGCAAATCCGGTTCACAATCCGACAAGGCAAAGACGCGTTTGTTACCTTCACCCCGCCGTGCCGGATCTAAATAAAACACATCCACTTCAGGCAGTTCGGAAACAATATCAACCGAATTTTCATTCCGCACCGTGATATTATCCGCACCTAATACCTGAAAATTATGACGGGCAGCCTCACAATAAACCGGAAAACGCTCGATATAAGTCAACAGGCTAACCTTTCGGGAGAAAAAATAACTATCAATTCCCAAACCGCCTGTTAAATCACAAAGCGTATCCGAAGAAGACACCAAACGCTGTTTATACAAGGCTGTCCGTTCTGATGAACATTGTTCAGCGGCAATCTTGGCGGGAAAAACCAAGTCTTCGTTGGCATACCACGAAGGCAATTTCTCCCGAATCTGCCGCCGGGAAAGAATCTGATCTACCAGAAAAGGAACATCCAGCTGTAGATATTTCTTCGCCCCCAATAATAACCGGTTCGCATCATCGGAAGCATGATCGCGGATAAACTGCTTTTCTTCAGCGGTCAGATTCATAACAGACTATTGAAAGAAGTATCGGATAATATCGTTTCCGTTCGCATAAAGCAACAGGGCGAACAAGAGGAACATACCAGTCATCTGTGCATATTCCAAGAACTTATCGCTCGGTTTCCGACGAGTAATTACTTCGTAAAGCAAGAACAGCACATGACCACCGTCCAACGCCGGGATCGGCAAGATATTCATGAAAGCCAAGATGACAGACAACCAGGCAGTACGCTCCCAGAACAATTCCCAATCCCAAGTAGAAGGGAACAATCCACCAATCGATCCAAAACCACCGATGCTGGAAGCACCCTCTTTGGTAAAGACATATTTCATGTCATTGGTATAGCCTTTTAGGGTTCGAATTCCTTTTACAATTCCTGCCGGGAACGATTCGAAGAAGCCGTATTTAACCGTTACCAGTCCAAACAATTCTGCCGGAGCTTTCACGGCTACTCCTATTTTTCCCAACGAATCGACTTGCATTGTCAATGTATCCAACGCACCATTCCGATAAAAGCCAACGGCAATCTCCTGATTCTTATTATCTGCCAAACAAGTCGCCACCTCTGAGAACGTCGGAGTAGCCTGTCCATTAACCGAAACGATACTATCTCCAGCCTGCATACCAGCAAGAGCTGCCGGCGCATTGGGTTCGGGTACTTCTTTTATCACCATTGGGAAACGAAGAGCAGCAAAGCCTTTCTTATCACGCAACAGTCGTTGCATCATATCGTCCGGAATCGGAATGATGGTCTCCACACCATTACGCAAAACCGTCACGTTTTGAGCTTCCACTACACTACGCAAGCAATCTTCTCCAAAGCGATCCAAGGTCAATGTATCTGCTTTTAAGAGAATATCACCATCCTTAAATCCCACATTCTTGAAGGTTTCACTATAATCCATCCCCATTTTCATGTTCTTGAGTGGCATATACGTATCGCCCCACGTAAACAAGATCATGGAATAAATGAAAAGAGCCAGCAGGAAGTTAAACAACACACCACCCACCATAATCAACAGACGTTGTCCTGCCGGTTTGGAACGGAACTCATACGGTTTCGGTGGCTGAGCCATGGCTTCTTTATCCATACTCTCATCTATCATACCGGAGATCTTACAATAGCCGCCCAAAGGCAACCACCCTACTCCATATTCCGTTTCACTATTTTTGGGTTTGAATTTGAACAAAGAAAACCACGGGTCAAAGAAAAGGTAAAATTTCTCTACTCGTACTTTGAAGATACGAGCAAAAATAAAGTGTCCGAATTCATGTATCAAAACCAACAAAGAAAGGCTTAACATGAACTGGAAGGCTTTAATCAAAAATGTTTCCATTGAAATTAAGTTCTATTCTATATTTAATTGTTTCAAAATAACTGAGCGGCGATCCGGCGCGCTTCCTCATCCGTATGTACATAATCTTCATAAGTCGGACGCTGGATAAACGTTGCTTTTGCCATCGTCTGCTCAATGACATCACTCATTTGTAAGAAACCGATCCGGTCTTGCAAGAAGGCAGCAACAACCACTTCGTTGGCTGCATTCAGAATACAAGGCATATTACCACCTTGCTTGACAGCCTCAAAAGCATAAGCCAAATTGCGGAACCGCTTCATATCCGGTTCTTCAAACGTGAGAGATGCATACTGGAAGAAATCCAATCTCGGTTCATGGCTTTTCATCCGCTCCGGATAAGAGAATGCATACGCAATCGGGAGTTTCATATCCGGAATACCCAACTGAGCTATCACGGCACCATCTTCAAACTGTACCATCGAATGAATCACGGATTGCGGATGAACAACTATCTCGATCTGTTCGGGAGCAACTCCAAACAGCCATTTCGCTTCGATCATCTCAAAGCCTTTGTTCATCATCGAAGCCGAATCTATGGTAATCTTGGCTCCCATGTGCCAGTTCGGATGTTTTAATGCCTGCTCTTTCTTCACCAAAGCCAGCTCTTCCATCGTCTTCTGACGGAATGGACCACCCGAAGCGGTCAATAATAGTTTTTCCACCGGATTATCATACGCACCATTCAAACACTGAAAGATAGCGGAATGTTCCGAATCAACCGGCAAAATAGGTACCTTATATTCGGCTGCCAAAGCTGTAATCAACTCACCGGCAACTACCAATGTTTCCTTATTGGCCAAAGCAATGGCTTTTCCAGCCTTGATCGCAGCAATAGTCGGTTTTAACCCGGCATATCCCACCATGGCCGTCAATACCATATCAATTGGTTTTGCCTGGACAACCTGTGCAATCGCATCCGAACCTGCCCATACTTTAATAGGCAGATCTTCCAAAGCTTCTTTCAGTTCGGGATACTTCTGTTCATTGGCAATCACCACCACTTCTGGCATGAACTTGCGTGCCTGATTGATCAAAAGGTCCACCTGGTTATTGGCAGTCAAAGCATAGACTTCGAAACGGTCCGGATGTTCACTAACTACCTCAAGCGCCTGTGTCCCGATCGAACCTGTTGAACCTAATATAGCTAATTGTCGTTTCATGAAACTTACTTACTAAAAAACAATGAAATCTTCCGGATTAACCGGCTTTCCATTATACCATAACTCAAAATGCAAATGAGGACCTGTTGATAATTTCCCTGTATTTCCCACCAAGGCAATGGCTTCGCCTGCCACCACTTGTTCTCCGGGTTCTTTCAACAGCAATTCATTATGCTTGTATACTGAAACAAATCCATTTTTATGTTGCAACTGGATCACATTTCCCTGATTCGGATCATAACCGGCATACATCACCGTTCCATCCAGCGTTGCCAATACACTTTCCTTGGATGCGGCTGCTATATCCACACCAAAGTGATGGATGTCTGCCTGATAATGGGAAGAGATAACGCCATTTACCGGTTTATAAAAGAACAGGCCATCCATCGGCAACGGATTTGTATTCAGAACAGTTAAATTATATTTTTCTTCCTGCTCAAAGTTCTTTACATACTCTTCTTCCTCCGGACTACGAGGAATCTCGAAGTCGGCATCAACCCGTGCCAATGAATCTATTTCCCGAATAGAATCCAGTTCAATTGTTCCACTGATGATGCCTGTCACATTCTTCAAATATAGATTCTGTATCTCGATCATCCGCTCCAATGAGTCCGCACGCAAAGCATTTTGTACGATTTCCTTGCGGACTTCAACATCCAGATAACCGGGCAGATAATTACGGATAGGCGTCATAATGATAATAAAGGCTGTAAAGGCCACCAGCGAAAAGGCAAACACGCCCAACGATATAAATACCGACAACTGAGATAACCGGAACGACCAGACTTCCTCCAAAGTATTCTCATTGATAAACGAAAGCTTATACTTAAAGCGAATCCGTTTCCAAAAGGATAATTTATTCGTATTGCTTTTGCTTCTTTTCCACTTCATAGCCTGTACCTTCTTACAAATCCAGCAAGCCTTCCGGCAATGCCATCAATAATTCCCGCTTGTCAAAATCAACATGTTTTACCAAATCCTCAGCTGCAGGCAATAGCAGGTCTTTTCCCTGATACTCTATTTGCAACAAGACATTGACCGTCGTTTCATCCACATCTACAATCTTACCTAATTCTCCGGCTTTCTCATCGATCACCGTAAAACCGATAAAATTATCCCATGTCACATCACCGAGCAATTCATTTTCGTCCATCAGCTCCAACGGATAAAAGACATCCCGATTGGTAAACTCCCGGGCTGCTTCTTCCGTATCTACGCCTTCCAGCTTCAATAACATGGATGACTGTGTTTTATAACGATAATCCTCCAAAAAGAATGGGACCAGAATCCCGTCCATATCACATATAATATAAGGATCGTCGGTATCATCAAACACATCACAATCGGTCATCAAAGTAATTTCACCTTTGATTCCATGCGGTTTGGCAAACTGACCTATCTTAAAAACTTCATCCGACTTAATCATACTTCTTTTTCATTACAATCGGGTAATCCGTGCCCCGATCTGATTCAACCGCTTGTCTATATCCTGATAACCCCGGTCTATCTGATCGATATTATGAATCGTACTGGTTCCTTCCGCACTCATGGCTGCGATCAATAAGGCGATACCGGCACGAATATCCGGCGATACCAACGTAGATGCCCGCAACTTGAACCGATTTCCCAAACCAATGACTGTTGCCCGATGCGGATCACACAAAATAATCTGTGCTCCCATGTCAATCAGCTTATCGACAAAGAACAATCGGCTCTCGAACATCTTCTGATGAATCAATACACTACCGACCGCCTGAGTGGCAACCACCAGAAAGACACTTAGCAAATCAGGTGTCAAACCTGGCCAAGGAGCATCCGCGATGGTCATAATCGAACCATCTATAAACGTATCAATCTCATACGAATCATGCGTAGGTATATGAATATCGTCTCCTTGCTGTTCAACGGTAATACCCAAACGACGGAAAGAATCTGGTATAATACCTAATTTATCATATCCCGTATTCTTGATCAGAATATCTGAACCTGTCATGGCCGCCATTCCGATAAAACTACCGACCTCAATCATGTCCGGCAAGATCGTATGTTCGGTTCCATGTAATTCGCTGACGCCTTCAATCGTCAACAGATTCGAACCAACGCCCGAGATCCGTGCACCCATCCGGTTCAGCATAGCCGACAATTGCTGCAAATACGGTTCGCAAGCGGCATTATAAATGGTCGTCTTTCCTTCAGCCAATACGGCTGCCATCAAAATATTGGCAGTACCTGTTACCGAGGCTTCATCCAGCAACATATAAGTACCTCTCAAATGTTCGGCCACTACTTCATATACCCGCCGGTCCGGATCGTAAGTAAATGTTGCGCCCAACTTCTGAATACCGACAAAATGCGTATCCAGGCGCCGGCGCCCGATCTTATCTCCTCCGGGTTTCGGAATCATAGCCTTACCGAAACGGGCAACCAATGGTCCTACAACCATAACCGATCCACGCAATGAAGCACTCTTCCGCAAAAACTCCTCGGTCTGCAAATATTCCAAATCAATGTCATCTGCCTGAAAAGTATAGGTTCCAACAGCCGGGCGTTCCACCTTTACACGCATATCACGCAAAAGCTGGATCAGATTATTCACATCCAGTATATCCGGAACATTGTGTATCGTAACCTTTTCAGGGGTAAGCAATACGGCACAAATCACTTCCAGCGCTTCATTCTTGGCGCCTTGCGGAGTGATTTCACCCGACAATTTATGTCCTCCTTCTATGACAAACGAACTCATCTGTTTTTCCTTGAGAAATTATTCTTCTTATTATTCCGTGCCAAAATTTCACGGCTTTCGGCCAATTTGTGAACTTCTTCGTCCAACACGATATTTCCTCCCGAAAGCTCATCCAAGTCTTTGAAGATCTTCCGGTCGTCTACACTTTCCTTGTTCCAGGTCAGGAATGACTTCTTCATCTGGGTAGCCAGTAGTCTTACCAACTGGTCTTTTTCCGGACCTTCTGGATATTCAGTAGCTTTCCGGATCATCAGTTCCAGCGTCTTACCATAATGCCGATAACGAATCCGGGAGTTATTATATGGAATCCGGGCCGGACGGGTATAAAGTTCTTCCTTCTTGACGATCTCATACGGATAATCGATGTCTAACTTAAAGTCGGACATGATAGCCAAATGATCCCATAAGATATGCTTGAAATCGTTCACATCCCGTAAATGAGGGAACATATTACCCATCACATTAATAATGGAATTCGCACATCGTTTTCTTTCTTCCCGGTCTTCTATCGTTACGCAATAATCCACCATATTCTGGATATTACGACCATATTCAGGTAAAGCTAACCGCTTTTCTTGTGTATTATATTTCATTCGTATTTATTGTTTGCGTGCAAATATACTCAATTCATCTTTGATAATAATCGATTCACCTTGAAAACAATTCGTTCGGGGAATTCGTTTTGACATTAATTAGAAAAATATACCCGACGGACTCCGGTCTGTCAACGGAAAATAAACGGCAACCGTCTGTCCATAAAACGAGATATTTCCCCAAAAAGTTCATGTACTTCCTTGCGGAAAGAGACAGTCTCTGGCGTAAATACCTTTAACGAATGCGGTATCATGGATATATCAATCCGGCTATCGGCCATGATTGGTTCTCCATCCAGATGCATGACACCCGGATGATTCCGGATGATCGACAACGAATGTGCCTTCATCGTCTTGATTTTACTGTTCTTATCAATCTGCTTGGTAAATAACTGGATAGCCAAAGCTGGTATGTCAATCGGCGTGAACGGCGAAAGAATCGTCACGTCCATTTGTCCGTCCTGTATATTGGCATGCGGAGCAATATAAGCATTATTCCCATATTGCGAAGCATTCCCACAAGCCACCAGAAAAGCCTTTTCCTTTACTTGGCAATTGTCGATCAGCAAATCGTACACTTCCGGCTTATAACTCAAATATTCTTCAATTGTATTCTTCATATAAGTGAGGGAGCCACGCCGTTTCTCTCCGGCAAACTTCTGACTGACGGCTGCATCAAAGCCCACACCACATGTACAGAAGAATGCACGATCATTGGCCCGGCAACAGTCTATCACTGTTTCCTTCCCCCGGCTAATCACTTCCAATGCCTTCTTCGGATCCATCGGAATATGCAATTCGCGCGCCAGACCATTCCCTGATCCCATAGGAATAATCCCCAACGTTGCATCCGTATGAATCATCGAACGGGCTATTTCATTGACAGTACCATCTCCACCTACAGCAATTATACAATCAGCTCCTCTCTCTATTTCCCGACGAGTGATAAAACTCGCATGTCCGGCATACTCTGTAAACGCAAGCGACAAATCATAGCCGGCATTCGCACACATCATTTCTATCATCTTCGGGATCTTTCGTTTTGATCCAACCCCAGATATAGGGTTAATTATTGCTTGCACCCTCATTTAATCTGCTTTTTCGAGATTTCACTATATTTCAACAGCAAAAATAATGCTTTTGGTAAAACTTTTAAGTTATTTAGATTGAAGAAGTAAAAAAATTACTACTTTTGCGGCTGATAAAAAGGTGAAACAAAGAGCGAATTTAATCAAAGAGTTCTTTTAAAGAAACATTTTGAGAAGATAAAAACAAAAATTCTCTTCATTAAATATGAAACTATTACAAGAGAAACTAGCTAAGTATGATGCACCGCAGCGCGCTATGGCTGCCGGTATCTATCCGTATTTCAGAATGATTGAAAGTGATCAGGATACCGAAGTTACTATCAGTGGCAAGAAAGTATTGATGTTTGGCTCTAATGCTTATTTGGGATTAACCAACCATCCGAAAGTAAAAGAAGCTGCGATTGAAGCCATAAAGAAATATGGTACAGGTTGTGCAGGTTCACGTTTCTTAAATGGAACATTAGACTTACATGTTCAATTGGAAAAACGTTTGGCCGATTTCGTCGGAAAAGAAGATGCGATCGTGTATTCAACCGGTTTTCAGGTTAATTTAGGAGTGGTTTCTTGTCTGACAGGTCGTGAAGACTATATCTTATGGGATGAACTGGACCACGCTTCTATCATCGAAGGCCATCGGTTGTCCTTCTCTACCAAGTTGAAATATAAGCACAACGATATGGAGTCGTTGGAAAAACAACTTCAGAAGTGCGAGCCCGACAAGGTTAAACTGATCGTGATGGACGGCGTTTTCAGTATGGAAGGCGATATTGCCAAATTACCTGAAATTGTAGCGCTGGCTAAAAAGTACAATGCCAGCATCATGGTAGACGAAGCTCACGGTTTGGGTGTATTAGGAGACCACGGACGCGGTACTTGTAATCATTTCGGTGTAACAGACGATGTAGATCTGATCATGGGTACTTTCAGTAAGTCGTTGGCTTCTATCGGTGGATTCATCGCTTCTGACAAAGATACAATTAATTACCTGCGTCATAATTCACGTTCTTATATCTTCAGTGCCAGCAATACGCCGGCTGCTACGGCTGCCGCCAATGCAGCTCTTGATATCATGTTGAACGAACCTGAACGTATCGAACATCTGTGGAAACTGACTCATTATGCATTGGATGGTTTCCGTAACATGGGATGCGAAATCGGTCATACTGAAACTCCGATTATCCCGTTGTTCATCCGTAACAACGACTTGACATTCTTAATTGTCAAAGAATTGTTTGAAGCAGGTATTTTCGTCAATCCGGTTGTTTCTCCGGCAGTTGCTCCTGAAGATACATTGATCCGTTTCTCATTGATGGCTACTCATACGCAAGAGCAGTTGGATCGTGCTTTGGAAGCTATTCACGATGTATTCAAGAAACATAATTTGATCCCATAAATTGAGGATTAATCATTCATATAAAAAAGCCACTTCCTGACTTGTTAGGAAGTGGCTTTTTTATATTACCTAAAATCCGCAACTATCATCCAATACACGATTAAGGGTAGATTTATGAGTCGTTAGTAGCAGCTTTCAGTAAAAAGCAACAGCACAACATCAATATGTAGCCACCAT
>NZ_JAKZMM010000021.1 GCF_022809355.1 Parabacteroides faecalis
AACGGACAATTTGAACTCAATACTGAATTTGCGATGACTGATTCCTTTCTTTCCCATTGCTTTCTCTTTTTTTGTTAAATGGGTGTAAAGTAAATCTGTAGCATGACAGATTTCAATGTTAAATATTCTGTTAATAAAACATGTTGTAGAACATATTTACTAGAAAACATCGTACCTTTGCAGCGGTTATCAAAATGTGTGTAAATAGGCGTTTAGTTTAGGCAAAAAGATTATGTTATTGCAAGTATTTTACATTTTGTTCTTCTACTTTGTAGGAGAGTGTATCAGTCAGTGCATCCACGGTTTTATTCCGGGCAGCGTAATCGGGATGGTTCTGTTATTTTTAGCCCTGGCATTTAAAGTTGTAAAGCCTTGTCATGTCAATAAGATATCTAAGTTACTGACAGACAATATGGGTTTGTTCTTCCTGCCCGCCGGTGTGGGCTTGATGACTTCTATCGGTGTGATTTCGCATTATTGGGCGGTTATCCTGATCTCGTGTGTGATCAGTACGATACTGGTCATTGCCTCGGTTGCCCTTGTGCAGCAGAATTTCGAAAAACGAAAAAAGTAAGCCGGTATGCATTCGTTGGTTCATTCTGAGATATTCGATTTAGCGTTGGTGGTCGGTACATACATCGCCGCCACCATCTTGTATAAGAAAACGCATCTGAGTATACTTCATCCGTTACTCACGTCGATTTTCGTGATCATCGTCATTCTCGAGTTTCTGGATATTGAATATGCTTCGTTCCAGCAAGGCAGTCATCTGATCCATTTTATGCTGGGCCCTTCGGTCGTTGCCCTGGGTTACGTCTTGTTCGAACAGATGAAATACCTGAAGGGGAACGTCGTATCAATCCTGACTTCGGTCTTTGTCGGAGCGATTGTCGGAATTATCAGCGTGATTGTCATCGGAAAACTGATGGGTGCCGACCAGTCGCTGATTGCTACCCTGCAACCCAAGTCGGTCACGACACCGATCGCCATGGGTATTTCTGAGAAGAACGGTGGTATTCCCTCGCTGACAGCCGTCATTGTCGTAGCCGTTGGAATCTTTGGAAGCATTGTCGGTCCGGCCGTTATGAAAGTATTAGGTATCGAAAGCCGCATAGCCAAAGGACTGGCCCTGGGCGCTTCGTCACACGGAGTCGGTACGGCAGCAGCCATCCAGCTGGGAGCCGTAGAAGGCGCATTAAGCGGACTGGCCATCGGTCTGATGGGTATCATGACCGCCATTCTGGTACCGGTCATTTCGTATCTGCTTTCGTTGTTCGCATAATTTAAAAACCCTATATATTCAATCGCCATCATACGGGAATTAACGTGTGGTGGCGATTTTACTTTTTTGTTGTACCTTTGTTCCCTGTAAATCTATGTATTATTAATTCTTACCTTATGAAACACGTAAACTTGATTTTGACCTTCTGGCTGACAGTCTGCATGCTGCTAACAGGCTGTTCAATCTCAAAGGACGGAGAGAAACACAACTTTTCAATCGGGAAAGGCACTTTCCTGCTCGACGGAAAGCCTTTTGTCATCAAAGCGGCAGAAATACACTATACCCGAATCCCTGCCGATTATTGGGAACATCGTATCCAAATGTGCAAGGCTCTTGGCATGAACACCATCTGTATTTATGCCTTCTGGAATATCCACGAACAGAAACCCGGAGAATTCAATTTTGAAGGACAGAATGATATTGCCCGTTTTTGCCGGTTGGCCCAAAAACACGGCATGTACATCATGCTACGCCCCGGACCTTATGTCTGCTCGGAATGGGAAATGGGCGGATTACCCTGGTGGTTGCTCAAGAAAAAAGATATCAAACTCCGTACCAACGATCCTTACTTCTTGGAACGGACCCAATTATTCATGCATGAAATTGGTAAGCAATTGGCGGATCTGCAAGTATCACGAGGGGGAAACATCATCATGGTACAAGTAGAAAATGAATACGGAGCCTATGCAACCGACAAAGCCTATATTGCCAACATCCGCGATATCGTTAAAAAGGCTGGCTTTACCGACGTTCCTTTGTTCCAATGCGACTGGAGTTCGACCTTCCAGCTGAATGGCCTGGATGATCTGGTCTGGACCATCAACTTCGGAACAGGAGCCAATATCGACGAACAATTCAAGAAGCTGAAAGAAGCCCGTCCGGATGCCCCGCTGATGTGCAGCGAGTTCTGGAGTGGCTGGTTTGACCACTGGGGACGTAAGCACGAAACGCGCGACGCGACCGTAATGGTTAACGGGATAAAGGATATGTTAGACCGACATATCTCCTTCTCCCTCTACATGGCTCATGGAGGAACGACCTTCGGACATTGGGGAGGAGCGAACAGTCCGGCCTATTCAGCCATGTGCAGTTCCTACGATTACGATGCGCCTATCAGTGAGGCTGGCTGGGCAACACCCAAATATCACAAACTACGCAATCTGTTATTGCAATATGCCGATTCAGGACAAGTCATTCCGGAAGTACCCGAAGCTTATCCGGTCATAGAAATTCCGGAATTTGGAGTCAACGAAGTTACTCCGTTATTCGATAACCTCCCCAAATTCCAAGAATCAGAGAACATCCAGCCGATGGAACAGTTTGACCAGGGCTGGGGAACGATCCTGTACCGGACTCAGCTGCCGGCAGTAGCCGAAGGAACAACCCTGCTGATTGACGAAGTACACGACTGGGCACAAGTATTCGCAGACGGAAAACTGATCGGCCGGTTAGACAGACGAAGAGGAGAAAATACCCTCTTGCTCCCTGCCCTTGCTCAAGGTACACAATTGGATATTCTGGTCGAAGCCATGGGACGTGTCAATTTCGATGTGGCCATCCACGACCGGAAAGGAATCACCAACAAGGTTGAGTTGGTTAACGAAAGCGGATCGCAGGAACTGAAAAACTGGAAAGTTTATAGCTTCCCCGTAGATTATGCATTTGTACAAGACAAATCGTATGCGAAAGGAAACAAATACGACGGTCCGGCTTATTATCGGGCAACCTTTGATCTGAAACAGACAGGAGATGTATTCCTCGACATGCAGACATGGGGAAAAGGTATGGTTTGGGTAAATGGAAAGTCGATCGGTCGCTTTTGGGAAATCGGTCCTCAGCAAACCTTATTCATGCCGGGTTGCTGGCTCAAAAAAGGGAAAAACGAAATCATCATTCTGGACCTGTTAGGTCCGAAACAAAACACAGTCAGAGGATTAAAGCAACCTATACTGGATATGTTACGAGCAGAAGCGCCCATGACTCACCGGAAAGAAGGAGAAAATCTGAATCTCCAGCAGGAAAGACCTGTCGCTACGGGTTCGCTGACTCCCGGAAACGGCTGGCAGGAAGTCCGTTTCAACCAACCTGTCAAAGGTCGCTATTTCTGTCTGGAAGCATTGAACGCCCAAAATGGTCAGGACGAAGCCGCAATCGCCGAATTCTACCTGTTGGATGAGAACGGGAAACCGCTGCCGCGACAAGACTGGAACATAGCCTATGCCAGCAGCGAAAGTACGCAGTACGGCAACTTCACGGCAGACAAGATCTACGACCTGCAGGAATCGACCTATTGGAAAACCCGTCAGGGAGACAAGTTCCCGCATCAGTTTGTCATAGATCTGAAAGAAGAACAACAGATTTCAGGATTCCGGTATTTGCCCCGTGCAGAAGAAGGTTTCCCGGGTATGATCAAAGACTATAAAGCCTATGTGAAGGAAAAAGCCTTCAGCTATTAAATAAGATTTTTAGTAGTCTTATTTTTATCGTACCTTTGCGAAAAATATTTATACGTATCAATTATGTCACAATTATTTCCTACAGATCTGCCTTACAAGGTAGCAGATATGAGCCTGGCGGAATTCGGACGGAAGGAAATCGAGATTTCCGAACACGAAATGCCCGGTCTGATGGCTCTCCGTAAAAAATATGGTGATTCGAAGCCATTGAAAGGAGCACGGATCACAGGTTCTTTACACATGACAATCCAGACAGCCGTTCTGATTGAGACACTGGTAGCCTTGGGTGCCGATGTCCGTTGGGCCAGCTGTAACATCTTCTCGACTCAGGATCATGCCGCTGCCGCTATCGCTGCCGACGGTGTACCGGTTTTTGCCTGGAAAGGTGAATCATTGGAAGAATACTGGTGGTGTACGGAAATGGCATTGCGTTTCCCCGGCGGTAAAGGTCCGCATCTGATTGTAGACGACGGCGGTGATGCTTCTCTGTTGGTACACATGGGTTATCGTGCAGAAAACGACCCGACGACCATCCAGCGTGAGGGAAGTAATCACGAAGAACAATGCATTCTGGATACATTGAACCGTATCCTGGCAGAAGATCCACAGCGCTGGCATCGTACCGTAGCTGAAATGAAAGGAGTATCGGAAGAAACGACAACAGGTGTTCACCGGTTGTATCAGATGATGGAACGGGGCGAACTGTTGGTTCCAGCCATCAACGTAAACGATTCGGTAACGAAGTCTAAATTCGATAACCTGTACGGTTGTCGGGAATCGTTGGCCGACGGTATCAAACGGGCTACCGATGTAATGATTGCCGGGAAAGTAGTAGTAGTAGCCGGTTACGGTGATGTAGGAAAAGGCTGTTCACACTCCATGCGTTCATACGGAGCCCGCGTACTGGTAACGGAAATCGACCCGATCTGTGCCCTGCAGGCAGCTATGGAAGGTTTTGAAGTCACTACGATGGAAGAAGCCGTGAAAGAAGGAAACATCTTTGTGACAACCACCGGTAACTGCGACATCATCACCATCGAGCACATGCAGCAGATGAAAGACCAGGCGATTGTCTGCAACATCGGTCACTTCGACAACGAAATACAGGTAGATAAGCTGGTGAATTTCCCCGGCATCAAACGCCTCAACATCAAGCCGCAGGTTGACAAATATACATTCCCCGACGGACATTCCATCTTCCTGCTGGCAGAAGGCCGTCTGGTTAACTTGGGATGTGCTACCGGACATGCTTCTTTCGTGATGAGTAATTCATTCACCAACCAGGTACTGGCTCAGATGGATCTCTGGCAGAAGCCTTACGAAATCGGCGTATATCGCTTGCCGAAATACCTGGATGAAGAAGTAGCCCGCCTGCATCTGGAACGTATCGGCGTGAAACTGTCTAAACTGACCCAGAAACAAGCCGATTACATCGGTGTACCGGTTGAAGGACCGTACAAGGCAGATCATTATCGGTATTAAATCTGACTTTTCAGACTAATACTGCAATATTAACTATACAAAAACAGACGAGCTCACAAAGCCAGGAAAATTCCAACGCTTTGTGAGCTCGACTTTTTTACAAGTACCCCAAATTTATTCTTCCTTCGTCTTCTTATAAGAAGTATATACCGAATAACCCACAGCGACAATCAGCAATACTAAAATCAGGAAGCTGCTGTAGGCTTCTACATTGGCTGCGATTATATAGCCTTCGGGTTTGAATTCGAATACGATTTCATGCTCTCCGGCAGGTACACGCATAGCACGTAAGATCCAATCGGCACGTAAATGCTCAACCGGTTTTCCGTCGACCGTAGCCTTCCATCCCGGCTGGTAATAGATTTCTGAGAAGACAGCCAACTGATCAGTAGCGGCTTTCGACTGATAAACCAGCTTATTCGGCCGGTAGGATTGTAACTGAATGGTTGCTGTCGAATCGGCTTGCGGCGTAAATCCATCCACCTGAGCGGCGAAACGCTGATCTACCACAGCCGTCTGCTTCGGATCAATCTCATCCAAAGCAGCCATTTCCTCATCCGCATTGGCTACGACTTTGATATCCTTTACAAACCAGGCGTTTCCATCTGCCGAAGGATTCACCAAAGGTGGTTGTCCCGGATTGTAAACGACATAGCGCGTATTCAGCATATTCAAAGTCGGACAAGCCTGGAAAACAGTCCAGAAGTCAGACGCACTTTTGGCTGTCTGGAACGAAGCGATGATGGAGTTGATTTCCTTCTGTAAACGATAGTCGATCAATTCCTGGTATCTTCTCAACTTGGCAGCATGATATCCACCAATCGAATGATGGTAATACGAGGTATTGGTCTCGAGGAAAGTATTGTTCAGATTCAATACCCGGAAATTATCTTTATCTTTCAAGATTTCCTGATCGGATACCGATTCCTGATAAGTAGCCTGAATATCTTTCTTCGGGAAGAAATTCTTGTCATTCAAATACCGCTTGTCCACCGTCCATAAATCTACAAAGATCAAGACGGTCATACCGATACCCACCCACGTAGCAACTGTTTTCTTGTTCTTGGCCACCATAAACCAGGCTACCAGAGCGGCACTCAGCAGAACAAACAGCAAAGAACGCAACGCATCATCAGAAGCCAACGTCGCACGGTCCATCAAGAGGGCATTGTAGAATTGTTCTGGTAATTGATACTGGGCATCGTAAGCCGAACGGAAATCAAGCAACAACGACGGCATCAACCAGACAATTAGAGAAAGACCGCCGGTAATAACCAGGGCTCCGATCAGTCCTTTCTTCACCTGTTCATAAGCGACCTTTTCCTGCAGAATTTCTTTCAGTCCCCAAATTCCGATAATTGGAGCAACCAATCCCGGAATAACCAAGGCCATTTCCACCGTACGGAACTTATTATACATAGGCAGATAATGGAACATGAAGTCGTTAAACCAGTCCAGATTCCGTCCGAGAGCCAATAACGTCATAAAGGCTCCTCCGGCAAACAACCACCATTTCATCGGATTCCGAATCACAAACATACCCAGGACAAAGAGGAAGCAGACCACGGCTCCGAAGTAAACCGGACCCGAAGTAAAACTTTTGTCTCCCCAATACGTAGGTGCCTGTATCTCTTTTCCGACCTTCATGCCTCCGGCTTTCGCCATCTTGTAAAATTCAGAATCCTGTCCTAACATACCACCTGAACCACCACCGTAGGCATTCGGAATCAGGGTTGTCAGCAATTCCATCTTACCATAGCTCCAGGCAAACGCATAATCCTTATCCAATCCGGTAGATTTCTTCTCGACTGTTCCATCTGCATTAGGCTTAGGAGTCAGTTCTGAAGCTCCACGAATAGACTGTTGTCCGAGTTCCCAGTTACTATACAAACCCTTTGCACCCGGAAGTACTGCCAATATCGCACATACTACCATAATTCCGGTTACCTTTCCTAACTCAGTCCAGTCTTTTTCCTTGATTTTCCAAACCAGATATCCGATGTAGATAAACAGACAGAGGATAAATAAATAATACGTAATCTGAATATGGTTGTTACTGATTGATAAGGCAACACCCAAGAGGAAGAGAATCGCTCCCCACAAATGTTTCCGTTTGAAGAGAAGCGCCATACCAGCCAACGTTACCGGCATGTAACCAATTACATACCCCTTAACGATATGTCCGGCTTCAATAATAATCAGATTATAGGAAGCCAAAGCAAAGGCAAACGCACCTGCCAAAGCCAACCACCAACTGGCGCCCATCACACACATCAGCAGATAGAAACAAACCAGTCCCACAAAAACCATGGAGGCATCTTCATAGCTCAAGGATTTAAAAAGTTTATCGACAAATCTGTATTGAGGCAGATCGGGAGCCGGATTTCCATACGTAGCCACATAAGGCATACCACCGAACATGGCATCCGACCAGGCACTGAATTCTCCCGGCTGTGCTGTTTCTTCATATTGTTTCATCTGGCTCGCTCCCATACCTGTAGCCTTGATATTATCTCCTTGCCGAAGTACTTTCCCATCGATTACCGACGGAGAAAAATAAACCACCGTAGCCACCAGCAAGATCAGAATAGCCACGATGTGCTTAACCCAATTTTTTAATAGTTTCTGCATATCGTCATTCGTTATTAATTCCTATTTCAAAACCCGAGAGTTTCGTTTTCGATTCCAACGAGGATTCTTTTCAATTCTCATTAATTCAGAACATCAAACTTCTATACCCTTCCTTTGAACAGCTTGGCCGTATAAAAACGGACAGCAAACCATCCATGTAAAACCGTGGTGGCAAATTTACCATAATATTTGCACATGATGGCATAACGTTCCTTCAAAGAAGCTTTTCTTTGTTGCGTACTCATCCCGGCTTCCAAAAAGTTAGAGAGAATTTGATTCGTATTACATACATACTTCGCCTCCTTCAAACAACGGATACACCAGTCGTAATCTGCACTCAACCGATAATTCAAATCATACAAAGGAGCAATTTCCCGCCGGACAATAAAAGACTGGTGGCAAACCAGCATTCCCATACGAAAACTCTTCCACGAAAGCTTTTTGGGTGGACGCAGGCGACGCATACCCAACATCTTCCCTTGCGCATCAACAATAGCCGTCTCTCCGTAGATAACATCCGGCAAATGTTTCCGCTTCTCTATTTTCTGAACAATCCGCTGTATGATATCAGCATGGGGCAGCGTATCGCCGGCATTGATAAACCAGACATAATCGCCGGTAGCATGCTGCAGCCCCTTATTCATGGCATCATACAAACCCTTGTCTGGTTCACTGAGCCAAAAAGAAACACCGGGAGCATATTGACGGATTATATCCACAGTTCCGTCGGTCGAAGCCCCGTCTATAATCACATATTCAATATTTCCATACGACTGGCTCAAGATACTCAAGATGGTTCGTTCCAGCCATTGCGCCGCATTATAAGTGATTGTTATAATCGTGAATTTGACAGACTGATTCATGAATTAATGAAATGAACTTAAAATTTTATACAACATGGATGGATTCTGACGATTATCCCAAACAACAACGATTTGTATTGTATTCTGAGTTATAAAATAAAAAATCCTATTATGCGTATTAACCGTTAAAACCCTGACAGTTTCTCCTGCAATCAAATTATCTGAATAGGGATAACCTAAATGAGGAAAAACATTTAATCTTTCTATTTCCTGTTGTATTTGCTTAAAGACCTTTTGAGCGACCTTTTCTCCCCAAATCATTTCAATATTGGCAAGAATAAACTCCAAGCTTTTGAGAGCTAATTCACTCCAAACTACTTCCATCCTAAACGGTCTCTTATAATATCAAAAGTTTCTTCAGTTGTATAGTTATTTCCTGCGTGAAGACACTCTTTATGATATTCTACACATTTTTCAACAAGTTCTTCCGGTAATTCGTAGGAAGATGCTTCATGTGTAAGAACATTTAAATAATCATATATTTGCCCTAACGTCACTCTATTATCCATCTGTAAGATCATTTGCATAAGGCTAAGCTTAAGCGTTTCAGTGGAAACATTCTCCTTATTCATAATCAAATTCTTTTCCATAAATTATATGAATCCTAGTTATTTGCTTTTCTCCATCAGCTTCTGATACAAAGCTATATATTTTCCGGCAATAACCTCTTCCGAATAATGAGTTTTTACTTTCTCCACACAGGCCTCAGCCAACTGTTGCGGATAAGGATGATCCAAAACCCACGTAATCCCTTGTGCCAAATCTTCCGCATCTTGATAACGGGCCACATACCCGTTCTTCAGATGATCAATCATCTCCGGTATTCCTCCTGTCTGAAACCCGACGCAAGGTGTTCCACAAGCCATTGCCTCCATGATGGTGTTGGGGAGATTATCTTCTAACGAAGAAATGACAAAGACATCCGATAAAGAATAAATTTCTGCGATTTGTTCCAAAGAAGAAACATATCCCAACTGATGAGAAGGAACAGGCAACTGACATTGTATTTCATCAGCTTTATTACCCATCAGTAATACTTCAATGCCAGCATGTTGTTCAGCCAATAAATGACATGCTTCTATTAAATAAGTCAGTCCTTTTCGACTATCAGAGACTTTAGCAGCTGCGAATAAAACCAATTTCTTTTGAATAGGCAAATTGTATTTACCTCTAACAAACTGTTTATTGTGAGGTTTAAACAAGGTAGTATTTATTGGATTAGGAATTGAATAAAAAGAGGCATTTCTAAGCAATCGGCTTTGTTTACACTTTTCCGTAATCCAATGGCTGCAACCTACAAAGGCAATCTTTTCTAAACCTATTGTACTCTTATGCTGATATACAGTTCGCACCAAATTCCAGAAAAAGGGATGCTGCATCATAGGACATTGCGTACATTCCGATCTATATTGATCACACAAACCTGCATAATGACAGACTCCTGTTGCCGGCCACATATCATGTAAAGTCCAAACTACAGGTTTTCCTGAATCAATCAGCCGTTTAATATCAGAGAGAGATAACATTCCCTGGTTAATCCAATGAATATGGATAACATCCGCCTCCCTTACTAATGCATAATGACGTATATCAGTCCCGGTATTCGCAATAGATACCTGAAACAGATTTTCTTTAGATAAATGATTACAAAGGAATATAACCAATCGTTCCCAGACAAAACGAATTTGGTTTATCAACTTTTTTGCTGCAGAAGTATTTATAGAAACAACGCTTGTATCTTGTGTCACCTTATCCCGAACCAACATACTTACACTAACCCCTTTCTTCTGCAATGCCTTCAGCAGACGATTGGCAGCTACAGCAGCACCACCCGTTCGGTCAGATGTATTTATAAGAAGAATGCGCATGTTTGTGTTATTTATTAGAATTCAGTAAACTTATTGCTACCTCTTTACTAAATACTTCCAAATTAAAAGATTTCTCTGCTAACCTCCTTGCATTTTCTCCCATTTTTTTTGCTATAACAGGATTTTCCATTAGGAAATTTATGGCATTTTTCCAACCCTGAACATCCCCATAAGCAATAGTTATTCCTATTTGTTCCTTATCTATATCCATCTCATAATACGGATTTTTAGAACATATTACAGGTATACCTAAAGCCAATGCCTCTACTAACGTAGTCAAACCTACTGTATAGGAATATTCTAAACAGGGGATAACTACAAATTGTTTCGTTGCGACAATTTGAGCCAAAATATAAGGAATAACACCATTTGTATAATGAATTTTGATTCTATCACAAGGGCTATATTTATCTAATTTCTCTTTATAATTGATTGCACCACATGTTTTAGATATATAAATTTCCAAAGAGGCCTTTGTCTCAATAAAAGCTTTTATCAACGTATCAACATCTCTATTTTCTTTTCCTGTTGAAATAAATCCCATATGATTTTCTTTTGAGGCAGCAGACATAATGTTATCATAAAATGCCAAATCAGGTCCCCAATGAACTAATTCCAGTTTTTCTGATGGTACTTTATTTAACTGAATAGACTCATCTATATGTTTTTGGCTGAAAAAAAACATATGATCTATTCCTTTATAAAAAACACAAGATAAAAACTCTCTTATTTTGTTTCTTGAACGCCGAAGAGCTGTATGATGCCAAACAACAATAGGTCTTTTGTATAATCCCAGGGCATGAAGAAATATAATTATTTCTAAACCTCTAAAAGAAGTACCATACAATACATCATATTTTTTTCTACATGCAAAAATTTCATATGTAACGTATAACATCAATTTCCATCGATTTTCTATATAGCGATGACGGTGTAAGATTGCATCTATCCCATATTTTTCTAACAAAGGCAAACCATATAGTAAATGTCCTGGGAAACGTAACTGTTTCCACTCTTCCAAACTTTGTTTAGATTCTCTTGTATGATAAAAATAGATCCTCATGATATGCATAATTTAGTTTAGATTGATTCTGATTTTTTACAACCTATATCTTTATGATATTACCACTCATACCAAAACCGGAAATCCCTATGCCGATGGCTGCGGCGATAGGCCGCAGGCGAACACCCGATCTCCTTCGTGAATACATGAGACAACGACGACTGGCTGGAGAAATCGCAACACGCGGCGATCTGCGACAAACTCAGGTCCGTACACGCCAAGTACTCCTGCACCAGATACAGGCGGAAGATGTTCAGGAAATCCTGCATCGGCATCCCCGTCAGGATTTGCATCGCTCCGGCCAGTTTCACCGGATCGACCCCCAAGATGCGGGCGATCTGGTTGATTTGGAAAACACGCCTGAAAAAGAGGATCTGCACGACGGCATCCATAATCATAGAGCCTGACGGACGGATGGCGTGAGGCACTTCTTCCATAATCTCGCTCCCGTCTTCCCGCCGCACACGCCTGCGCTTGAGCGGAGAGATATACACCTCGTCGATCGTTATTTTCCGTAAGATTTCTTCCATGTCTCGCTGATTTTCTGACAAAGATAAGTTTTATTCTTGAATATAACATGCAAAAACTTCACAATATTGACTGATTATTTGATGAATTTAGTCAAAATAATCAAGAAAATGGCGTACAATTTGATCAAATTGATCAACGCGATCATAATACAGATATTTTATTTGATGAAATTAATCACGATGATCATAAAATACATATTCTATTTGATTAAATTGTACAACGCGATCATAAATAGATCTATAATTTGAACAGATTATCTAACATCATCAAGAAGAAGAAGCTCTGACTTTGGAAAAACAAGCGAAAAATCAATTATATTTCTCCCTTCCTAACCATTTATCAATCCTGTTACGAATTGACTTAAAAATAAACCGGAAGTTCCCATGACACAGATTCAAATAAAGCTCTTCAAACGAACGTCCTATCTTGATCCAAGGATGCCCCCAGGCCATAATCCGGAACATACGATCTTTATATTCAACATTTTCGATCATATAACGAGGATGCCTCAACGGAAATTCTAATTCATGGCGTTGCATGGTGAAAATACGGCGGATTGCTTTAGGTAAAACGTCATTCGAATTTCCAAAATGCGTTGAACCTTCTGTAGCACCCAAATTATTAATCATATTTTTGGCAGGAACAATACTCAATCCGGAATTAAAGAAAATAGCCGCATGGAAAATCGTTTCATAATAAGCCTTTCCTGTCGAACGATGATAACGACAAAAATCGATAAATCTATCCTGATATTTACGTTCTTTTATATAAGCATCCAATTGATGTAAGTTGAACGGATCATCCAAAAATGTATAATGTTCATCCCACTGATCCAACACTCGCTTCCAGCTAGCCCAACCAGAAATAGAGAACGTTGTTGCAAAGAAGTAATCATAGGGCATATTCTCAGTGACTTCATCATAATTAACACCTGTAATCATACTGATACGCGTATCGTTTTCATACTTGTCCAACAGCTCTTTACAAAATGGGAAAAATGACAAAGAGGGAATATCATCATCTTCCAGAACAATACATTTATCAACATGAGAAAAGGCCCATTTTTGGGACATATATTCCGAGGGATCACAACCGTAATTCTTTTCCTGATAAAGTTGTTGAACTTCACATTCCCAGTCTATATCCTTCACAACTTCCCGGCAAGCTAAAATACCAGGCATATCTTTCTCGTTTCTTGGTCCGTCCTGATATAAAAACAACTTTGACGGACGCGCTTTTTTCACCTGACTGAATACGGCCTTCAACGGCTCTGGCCGGTTGAAGAACAAAATCAGTACGGCAACATCTACTAATGCAGGTTTCATTGTATATCCTTCTATTTATAGATTTCTAATTTAGAATAATGTGGATGAATAGCATCCAAGTCTGGTAATTTCATATAATCACCATAAATTTTTCGTAACAAAGCATCCGTATTATGTGGAACAGGAAACTTTTTCCCTTCAAATTCCATTTCCGACAAAGGAAATATATCTTCCAAGTAACGTGGTTTAAAATAAGCCGTTCCAAAAGAATGCCGTAATTTCTTTCCTGGGATAAATTTTGCCAAGAATCTTAAAATAGGGAAACCGATCTTTGAATTAAATCGATATATCAACCGAATCCTACGCAACATCGTTTCCTGTTTAAGAGATTGGTTATTCAACTGATTATATATTTGACCTTGCATATGTCCGGCAATCCAGGCTAACGAAAAAGGAATCCTTTCCAGAGAAAAGATATCAATATAAACCCCCTGATACTTCCAAATGCGATCATAGGCATTGGTTTCTTCCAAATAGGAATTCATATCACGTACCTTAGCATAATTAGAAATATAATTCGGATCAGTTTCGTGAGTTTGCAAAACAAACTTATCAGGAAGTTCTTCCGGCAACACTTTCATAAGACGGAGGTAATCCTCTCGTAGCATTTCAATATCCAAATCATCATCCCAAGGAATAAAACCCTGATGCCGTACTGCCCCAATTAATGTTCCAGAACTTAACCAATATGGAATATCATATTTCTTGCATACCAAATCAACAGCCTCCAACAGTTCCAACATTCGAAGTTGTTGGCGACGAAGAAGAGATCCATCAGGATTAAAGCGTTTTCTTAATTCGTACAATATTTTATTGTCCATATTTTTTTATTTTACTACCATCTTTCATCTCTTCCTAAATATATACCCTATACTTTCCTTAAATGTAACGGAGCCGCTAAGCCACATGATAAATACAAAGGAGACTGCAGCAATGACTATTTTTAAGGCGAACGCCCCATATAGATTCGTAGTGATAATGGCAGTCACATAGTAAGTGAAACACATCACCCCGCCTGCTATCCCCAAATAGGGGAGAACATCTTTTAGGGCTGAGGATAAAGTCAACCCGATCTCTTTCTGTACAAAATAATGCCAGACCAGCAACCAACAGATATTAATGCCGACGTAAACCGAAACCATGAAAAATATACCGTGAGAACGCAAAAGATAGATGACTATCAGTTGTAGAATTCCCAAAGTAACCGTATTGCGAAGATATATGTCGGATTTTCCGCGACTAATCAACAGGTTGGAATACAGATTGGCTATCGGGAAGAAAGCCCCCCAAATAGCTAACAACTGTAAGATCCGAGCACTGTCTATCCATTTGTCAGTAATAGCGATTGTAATTAATTCGGGAGCTACTAACGACAATCCCAACATGCAGGGAAAAGAGATGAAGGCAGTAAACCGGAGCATCTTGCGAAAGGCTCTTACTTGTCGTCCGGAATCATCAGTCATTTGAGCGAAAATGGGTTGTGCCACGCTTCCTACCATCCCGGAAATCAACGAGAAACCCATGTAATTCCATTTATTGGCCTGGTTGTATTGTCCGACTTCTTTTTCGGAATAATAGCGTCCTAAAATGATGGAGAAGATATTGTTATTGACATGATTGAATATGTTCGTAAATAACAGCTTACTGCTGAATCCCAACATCTCACGTACCGGAGCGAAGTTCCATCTCCTGGTTGGGCGCCACGGACATTTATACCAAAGATAGATATTTAAAACACTGATATAGACAATGCTCTGCGTAGCTATGCCCCAATACGAAAATCCGTTATAGGCTAGCAGGACACCAGTCGTGCCGGAAAAGATCAAGGCTAAAACAGTTGCCAAGGCCTTTTGTTTGACCATCAGGTTTCGGAAGACATAGGCTCCGGGAATTACTCCCAGACTGGCAATAAAGAAACCCAAAAAGGAATAACGTGCCAGTGGGATCAATTCGGGCTGGTTATAAAAGTCGGCGATCAGAGGGGCACAGAAGAACAGCATCCAATACAGACAGAAACTGACCGTGATTGAAAACCAGAATACGGCATTATAATCGTCGTGGGTGATTTCTTTTTTGTTGGCCAGAGCTGCAATAAAACCACTTTCTTGCAGAGAACCGGCTATCAGAGAAAAGATGGTCAGCATACCGACCATTCCATAGTCGGCCGGAGTCAATAATCGGGCCAGAAATATACCGAAAAAGAGATTCAGCAATTGCTGGGTTCCGTTATTAATGAATCCCCAAAAAAGACCTTTTGCCGTTTTCTGCTTTAATGTTTCTTCTGCCATGTATTTTCCTTAGTACCTCATTATCGTCCGATACAATGGTAATCGAACCCATATTCAGCCATTTCTGCCGGATCATAGATGTTTCGTCCGTCAATAACCAACGGATTTGCCATCAGTTTCTTGACTACCTGCCAGGACGGCATACGAAATTCCTTCCATTCGGTAATCAACAGAAGCACGTCGGCATCCATCACTGCATCATAAATATCTTTAGCGTAACGGATTGTATTACCTATCCGACGACGAGACTCGTCCATGGCTACCGGATCGTATGCCGAAACTTCACAGCCGGCTTCCAATAATTTCTGGATAACGACTAAAGAAGGAGCTTCACGCATATCATCCGTCTCCGGTTTAAAAGCCAGTCCCCAGATAGCTACTCGCTTCCCTTTCAAATCACCTTTGAAGTATTTATCTACCTTCCGGAAGAGAATAGATTTCTGTTGTTCATTGACTTCCTCAACGGCTTGCAGGATTCGCATCGGATAGCCATGATCAGCTGCCGTCTTCACCAAAGCTTTCACATCTTTCGGGAAACAGGAACCACCGTAACCACAACCGGGATACAGAAAACGGTGACCAATCCTAACATCCGTTCCGATACCTTTACGTACCATATTCACATCTGCTCCAACAATCTCGCACAGATTGGCTATATCATTCATAAAACTGATACGGGTAGCCAACATGGCATTGGCTGCATATTTAGTCATTTCGGCCGAAGGGACATCCATGAAAATAACCCGGAAATTATTGAGTAAGAACGGACGGTATAAACGGGTCATCAGTTCTTTTGAGCGTTCGGATTCCACACCTACCACAATTCGGTCCGGACTCAAAAAATCTTTCACGGCAGCTCCTTCCTTCAAAAATTCCGGATTAGAAGCCACATCAAAGGTCAGGTCAGAACCCCGTTTGTCCAGTTCTTCCTGAATAGCCTGACGAACTTTCTTAGCTGTTCCAACGGGTACAGTACTTTTCGTTACAACTGTCAGGTATTTATTCATGTAACGGCCTACCGTATGGGCTACCTCCAATACATATTTCAAGTCGGCACTTCCATCCTCATCGGGTGGAGTCCCTACAGCACTGAACACCACTTCTACCTCATTCAGGCAGGAAGCCAGATCTGTCACAAAATGTAATCGTCCGGCTTTCTGGTTACGGTTTACCATTTCTTCCAGTCCAGGCTCGTAAATAGGAAGAATACCCTGATTCAAATCAGCTATTTTCTTCTCATTTACATCCACACAAAAGACTTCCGTACCCATTTCGGCGAAACAGGTACCACTGACCAAACCTACATATCCAGTTCCGACAATTGCTATCTTCATATTCCTTTTATTTTCTGATTTTCTTCACCTTGGATAATCCCTTTCAACGAAAGTGCAGGGTACACCAAGGTTCGTCAGTCCCATGATGAGACCAACCTAACTCCTTGCAAAGATAGGAAATAATCTGACACCATCTTTTTTATTCGCATATTCCAGCTATTTTTGTATTTTTGTACCAAGATTCCAACAGATTAAATGAAGATTTGCAACATAAAAACAGTAAAAATATGAAAATAGCACTTGTCGGTTATGGAAAGATGGGGAAGACCATCGAACAAATTGCCTTGAGCAGAGGTCATGAAATTGTATCCATCATTGATATAAATAACCCGGAAGATTTCCAGTCGGATGCATTCAAAAGTGCCGATGTAGCCATCGAATTTACTACCCCTGCAACAGCGTTCAACAATTATATGAAATGTTTTGAAGCCGGTGTTCCAGTTGTTTCTGGTACAACAGGCTGGTTAGATCGCTTGGGTGAAATAAAGCAGATGTGTGAAAACGAAGGAAAAACATTCTTCTATGCTTCTAATTTCAGTATTGGCGTGAATATTTTCTTTGCTTTAAACAAATATCTGGCCAAGGTCATGAATAATTTTCCGAACTATGATGCCCGGATGACAGAGGTTCATCACATTCACAAACTGGATGCGCCCAGTGGTACTGCTATTACCTTAGCAGAAGGAATCATTGAGAATCTGGACCGGAAAGATCGTTGGACCTTGGAAACAGCCGAGAAACCGACCGATCTGCCAATTCACGCTATCCGCGAAGGAGAAGTACCGGGTATTCATGAAATCATTTATGAATCAGACGTAGATACAATCAGCATCAAACATGATGCGAAGAGCCGTGCAGGTTTCGCTTTGGGAGCTGTTGTAGCCGCTGAGTTTACAGCCGGAAAGAAAGGCTTTTTAGGAATGAATGACTTGTTCCATTTCTGAGATTTTAAAAGCATAATATCATCAGAAGTATGAAGAAAATAGAGAAAAAACAATATATCAAATTTGCCATTGCTGCCGTCCTGTACGGATTGTTTATCCTATGGATGCAAAACGGATGGCTGGCATTGGGATATATTTTGCTGGCAGATATTTATCTGACAAAATACATTCCGTGGGGTGCCTGGAAGAAGACAAACAATCCGACTCTTAAAAGTATTTATGACTGGATTGACGACATTATCTTCGCGCTAGTGGCTGTCTATTTCATCAATCTGTTCATTTTCCAGAATTATCAGATTCCCAGTTCATCCTTGGAAAAGTCTTTGTTGGTAGGTGATTATCTGTTTGTCAGCAAAGTCAGTTACGGACCTCGCGTTCCGAATACACCATTATCTTTTCCGCTGGTGCAGAACACCTTGCCGATATTTAACTGCAAATCGTATCTCGACTGGCCTTCGTGGGATTACAAACGTGTGGCTGGTTTAGGACAGATACAGCGAAACGATATTGTCGTATTTAACTTCCCGGCTGGGGATACGGTAGCTACTCTTCAACAGAATCCGGATTACTATACATTGGTTCAGATGTACGGGCGTGAAGCTGTACGCATGAACAAACAATCGTTCGGTGAGATCATTTACCGGCCGGTTGACAAACGGGAAAATTACGTAAAGCGTTGCGTAGGTCTTCCGGGTGACAGTCTAAGTATCCGTAATAATCAGGTTTATATCAACGGCAAGGCTGCTCAAAACCCGAAGAATATGCAGCTGAACTATTTCGTGGAAACGGAAACACCGCTTACCGAAACCATGTTCCGCAACTGGGGAGTCAGTCGTGACGATTATATGCCTTACGGGCAACCTTGTACGGTAACAGATCCGGAAACCCTTTCTTTCCTCGGATTCCAACCGAATGCGAATGGAGCTTATAACCTGGTTTACCGTTTCCCGATGACAGAAGCCATGGTGGCACAGGTAAAGAAGTTACCATCGGTCAAGAAGGTGATCGTCGAGCCTGAAATTATTGGAGGAACCATGTATTATCCGGTTGACTACGATAACGGATGGACACGCGATAATTACGGTCCGATTTGGATTCCAAAACGGGGAGCTACCATCGAATTGACACCGGAAAATCTGGCTCTCTATCGCCGTTGCATCAAGAACTACGAGCATAATGAACTGGAAGAAAAAGATGGTGCAGTTTATATTAACGGAGAAAAGGCTACTACGTATACCTTCCAATACGATTATTACTGGATGATGGGTGACAATCGCCATAACAGTGCCGACAGCCGTTCGTGGGGATTTGTCCCAGAAGATCATATCGTTGGAAAACCAATCATGATCTGGTTGTCACTGGATAAAGACCGCAGCCTGTTCGACGGAGGTATTCGTTGGAACCGTCTGTTCCGCTGGGTTGACAGCATGAAATAAGACAGGATCATAGAATGTCGGTATGCAACGCAAAAAGAAAAACAGGACATACTATCTGAAGTGGCTGGCAGGAGTGTTACTGCTGGCCGCTCTTGTTATGGGAATCCGTCTGTTCCTGGTTGAGTCGCTCCATCTGTCGACCGACTCCATGGAGACATCATTACATCAGGGAGATTTTGTATTGCTCGACAAAACGCCTTTCGGAAAACAACCCAAACGGAATGCGACGATGATGTTCTATAGTCCGCTGCGAAAAGACACCGTTCATCCACCTGTGTTTGTCAGCCGTTGTATTGCCTTACCGGGTGATACGATACGGGTAACTCATACAGGTTATCGTATCAACGGAAAAGAATATCCGCATTCTCCACACGCCCAGGCCTCTTATTTCATGGCCAATCACGGGAAAGAGGCATTCATCCGTCTGTTAAAGAAATTGCCAGAGCGATCAAGAGAGTGGAAAGCGGTCGATGGAGGTATTACCTGCGTCCTAACATCGTTTGAGGCCTATCAGATCAAAGAGGAACTTCCGGCTTATCTCCGGTCTTATTTTCGGATGTATTCCTCACCAGACTATCAGTTTATTGTCCCCCAAAAAGACAGGGCGTATGCGTTAGATAGCCTCTCGCTTTTGGCTTGTAGGGAAGCCATATTAAATGAAACGGAGGGAAAAGCTGTCTTCAAAGACGGGAAATTATTCCTGGATGGCAAGCAGACCAATTTCTTCTTTTTCCGACAGAATTATTATTGGTTCTTATCAGACTATAGAGATGTTGCCATCGATTCCCGCCATTTGGGAATCATTCCGGAAGACCATATTCTGGGACATATTTTCTTTTGCTGGTACAGTTCCGATAAAAATAACCGGTTTACCCGTGTCAAATAATCAGATAATCCGGTACAAACTTGATAAAATAAATAAATATGAATACAGCCTATATTTCAACGGCCTATTTAGGTCCTATCCAACTATATACTAAATTACTTGCCTATGACCAGATCTGTCTGGAAACGCAAGAGAATTACCTAAAACAGACCTATCGCAACCGATGTATCATTGCAGCAGCAAACGGGCCACAAGCACTTACGGTTCCGATTGTCAAGCCGGATACACTGAAATGCCTGACCAAAGATATCCGCATATCCGATCACGGAAACTGGCGTCATCTACATTGGAATGCCTTGATCTCAGCCTATCGGATGAGTCCTTTTTTCGAATATTACGAAGAAGATTTTGCTCCTTTCTACGAAAAGAAATATGAGTTTCTGCTTGATTTCAACGAGGCTCTGCGTGAAGTTGTCTGCCAATTGATCGACATCCAGCCCCAAATCCGTTATACAACCGACTACCAAGCAGATGTGACAGCAGACTTCAGAGAAATTATACGCCCTAAACACGAAGGAAATGATCCCTCATTCCAGCCTGTTCCCTATTACCAGGTATTCCAGGAAAAACAGGGTTTCCTTCCGAATCTCAGTATCGTAGATTTACTTTTCAACATGGGGCCGGAAAGCCTTCTTGTTCTACAAAAATCCATACAAAAAGATATTTGAACATCTAAGCCAACAAAAGAGACGAGATTCGAAAACAAAAGAAACGGGAATCAACATCAAAACCAACGAGAATTATAGGAAGAATATAAGGGGAGTCTGAAGAATGGGACTGATATAAAAAATTAAAGGCTGTCTCACGACAACCCCTAATCAACTTTGTTAACCTTAAATCTAATACTATTATGAAAAAACCACAGTGCAAAAGTAGAGATTGTCAATAGAGTTGTCAATAGTTTTGACTATAAAAAAGGTTAATATATGATGGTTTTAAAATCTTTTTGCCATACATACTCCGTTTTTACTTACCTTTGAAAAAGCAGATCTAGTCAATCATTTTATTAACTTATAATCTATATTTCACATGATGAACAGAAGAAATTTCCTAAAAGCATCCTTGGCTGGAGGAGCGGTAACCGCCTTGAATCAGATCCCAGTACAAGCAACTCCAACCACAAGTCCCGCGCCTGATTTAATGACTGATGCCGTACCTGAACGAAAAGGTAAATCTGTTTTGGGCTTACGCTGTCAGCCTATCCCCACAGTCCGGTTAGGTATTGTAGGATTGGGTCGTGGAGCCGGAGCCGTAGAACGTATGAGTCATATTGAAGGCACAGAAATTGTTGCTTTATGTGACCTGAATAAAGACAGAATTGAAAATTGCCGACAGATCTTAAAGAAAAACGGAAGAAAAGATCCGGCTATTTATACCGGTGAAGAAGACTGGAAAAAAATGTGTGAACGGGACGATATAGATCTCATCTATAATGCTACTCCCTGGACATTGCACGTACCGATTGCTTTATATGCCATGGACCATGGAAAACATGTCGTTATCGAGGTTCCTGCCGCTTTAACCGTAAAAGACTGCTGGGCCTTGGTAGATAAAGCTGAAGAAAAACAATTGCACTGTATGATGCTGGAAAACTGTTGCTATGACTTCTTCGAATTAGCAACGTTAAATATGGCCCGTCAAGGAGAATTGGGCGAAATAATCCATACTGAAGGGGCTTATATCCATACCCTGACAGGCGAAAAATACAATGGATATTATAAACACTGGCGATTGGAATACAGCAAATATCATACTGGAAATCCTTATCCAACCCACGGATTAGGCCCGATTGCCCAAATCATGGGTATTAATCAAGGTGACCGAATGGAATACCTGACTTCCATGTCCACCAATCAGTATGGATTGGCTTTGTGGGCCAAAGAAAATCTGAAAGATGATGAACGCATCACACTGTCCGAACGCTATATGCTGGGAGATATGAACACTACCCTCATCCATACAGCCAATGGTAAGACGATCCTTATCCAACACGACACAACAACTCCACAACCATACTCTCGTATCCACTTGGTACAGGGGACAAAGGGAGTAGCCGTGAAATATCCGGAAGAAAAGATTGCAATTCAATCGCATGAATTCATGACAGAAGAACAACAGAAAGAATACCTGAAAAAGTTCGAACATCCGTTGAGCAAATACATTGGCGAAAAAGCCAAGAAAATCGGTGGACACGGAGGAATGGACTTTATCATGGACTGGCGATTGATTTACTGCTTACGTAATGGCTATCCATTAGATCAATCCGTATATGATGCTGCTGCCTGGTCGTCGATTGTGGAATTAAGTGAACGTTCGGTATTAAACAAAAGCCGTTCGGTTGCGATTCCGGATTTTACCCGTGGTGCCTGGAAAGATTATCAGCCATGGCCCGTAATCGATATGGAAAAGGTTCTTCACGGCTAAAATATAACTGAAAAAGAAAAGCAGAAAGCTTGTAGAGACTTTTTACAAGATAAACAAAAGAGTCACGAAATGAACATTTAATCTGTTCTCTTTCGTGACTCTTGCCTTTTATTCCAAAATACGATACAAGATGTTTCCTCTTATTCCATCTGGAACTTCTTGCTTACCTTTATCAAATTACAAGAGAAGTTGACAACGTTAATCGTTTCATGCAACATATTCAGATAAACCATGCTGACCTTTGTACTACCTGACTGCCCTTGAATACGTTTCAATTCTTCTTTCTTCAATTGTGTCAGGCCTACTACCAGCTGATTAGATTCATCTACCAGTGAAGGCATGATATCGTAGTTGTTCTTGTCGATCATTTCCGCACAACGGTTCAGATAACTGATTACCCGATTATCCATACCGGTAAAGTCATTTTTCTGAATATCATTCAACGGATTGAAGTTGTTGTCAATATGCTGTTTGCATGGTTCAACCAAACGACGGATACTATATACGATCTCACTGGCAAAGTCGTTACTCTGATAGTAATACAATCCTTTATCAATAGCGATATCGCGATCCAGCTGAGTCACACCCAATGTACCCACACGCTTAACCTGCTTCAAGTGTTCTTTCTTCTCCTCGATGGCCGCCATCACATGCCGCAGTTCCTTCAAGTTTTCGTGCGTGAATCCCTCTACAGCAGCATTCAATGCTTCTGCAGCAAATTGCAGATCACCCTTCAATTCTTCACGGCTATGCTGACGGAACAAATTCAAAGCTTCGATAGGATTAGTAGCCGTACGCAATTTGGCTACTGTTGTATTCACCTCGCTCTGCATAGCTTCCTTGTGCTTTTTCTTCTTATAAATGATCTGACTTCTTACCAAAGAGTAAACAGCCAAAGCAATCATGGCCAAGATTGCAGGTACACCACCGAAATAAATAATCATCGTAACAATGAAACAGATAGAGAAAGCAGCTCCTGCCGTGATGAACCAACCACCAATTACAGACAACACACCGGTGATACGGAATACTGCACTTTCACGTCCCCAGGCACGGTCGGCCAAAGATGAACCCATTGCCACCATGAAAGCAACATAGGTTGTTGACAAAGGTAATTTCAAGGAAGTACCAACAGCTATCAACAAACCGGAAAGAACCACATTAACGGAAGCTCTGACCAAATCAAAACTTGCCTGATCTTCCAAAATTATCTCCTGATTATTAAAACGACGGTCAATCCAATTCTTAACCGGGACTGGAACCACATTCATGATTGTTGCCGAAGCATTACTGCAGACACGCACCAAGACACGGGCTACCGGCGAGGTTCCAAAATTCTCATCACCATCCGACTGACGAGCCAAATCCACAGAAGTCTTAACCACATTATGAGCTTTCTTGGATGTCAACAAAGCAATCACCATGATGATTCCAGAACCTACCAAGAAATACCAGGGAGTCTTGGCTGAACCTTGCAAAGATGTCATCAGGAAGGTATCCGGAGTGGTTGTTCCGTTCTGTGCCAGAAAATCAGTATAAGCAGAATAACCGGCCAATGGCACACCGATAAAGTTTACCAAGTCATTACCGGCAAAAGCCAATGCCAACGCAAAAGTACCCATCAGTACAATTACTTTGAACACATTTACCTTCAGCCAATGCAATACCTGCATCAGGATAGTAAAACCGATAAAGCAATACAATACCAAATCAGCCGTATGGCTAAAGATATAATCAGCTACCGGACCAGCCAAAAACGGACTTGATTTCAAGCCTTTGAACAACATGAAATAGACAATGGAAGTAGCAGCCAAGCCACCAAACAATCCAATGAAATATTTAGCAGTCTTACGATAGTTAAATGTAAAAATCAGACGAGAGATATATTGAACCAGTGCTCCGAAAATAAAAGCGATAGCTACTGAAGTAAAAATACCCAAAATGACGGTCAAAGCTTTATCGGTATTCATCAAATTACCAATCTGAAGGATACCTTCCGTATCATTAGCGATTTTAATCAGAGAATACGCAACCGTACCTCCCAACAATTCAAATACCAATGAAACAGTTGTAGAAGTAGGCATTCCCAAAGAGTTGAATATATCCAAAATCACCACATCCGTCAACATCACCGCTACCAGGATACACATAATCTCTGAGAAATAGAAATACTGGGGCTGATAAATACCATGCCGCGCAATATCCATCATACCATTCGACAGAGCTGCTCCGACCAGAATACCGACAGCCGCTACAATCATTATCACACGAAAAGATGCAGCCTTAGAACCAATCGAAGCGTTTAGGAAGTTCACCGCATCATTACTGACACCGACCGACAAGTCAAAAATCGCCAGTACTGCCAGGAAAAGGACCAAAAACAAATAGAATGTTTCCATAAAGTGTTAAATGTATATTATTCTGGTTGCAAAATTCCTAATTGCCTGTTTCAATAAGATGTCACAGATATTACAAAATGATTACAAACAAAATATACAAAAGAGTTTTTGGCTATAACATAGAAGAATATGTAAAGGAAGCAGTACTGGTACCTATGACGTACCCGATCGGGTACGGATGGCATACCTGAACAGCTCATTGAGGCGTACCTGAGTTGGCACGCCTCAATGAGCAGCAAGAGTTTTATCAATTAACAGCTGTAATTTCAAAGATATGGCTGGTTGTCTGTCGGGCAGAGAATACCCGCACTCCTACTTTCATCAGGTAATCACCCGAGTAAGTCTGTCCGTTAATGGCAGCACCCGATTCCGTATCCGGCATCAGATTGATTTCCTCCACCTTATACATCTTGGCAGGATCTAATCCTTGCAACAGAACCGGATAGGTACTTTCAGCATATCGGGGATGAATATCATACGCATACAGAATGGCTTTCTTCTGGTTATCACCTACGTGCATTACAGCCATGTGCTCTGTATCATACGGAGATACCAGACGATAGAAATCTCCATTGAGGATAATCGGTTTCAACCGGTGATAATTAGCAACGGCTTCCTGGCAGAAAGTCAATTCATCTGCGTTCAGATCTTTCAGACCGATATCAAAGCCCATTTTACACATCATGGCTACATCGACACGAAACTTCACAGAAGTATTCTTATTCCAGCTGGTTACATGTGCACAAATAGCCTTCGATGGGAAGAATTGCGAGAAGCCCCACTGAATAAACAAACGCTCAACCGGATCGGTATTATCACTTGCCCAGAATTCAGTAAAATATTTCAGAGCTCCATAATCACAGCGAGCTCCACCACCCGAGCAGAGCATCATCGGCACAGCCGGATATTTGGCACGGATACGGTCCAACACCTTATATAATCCCCGTACATAATCTACATACAGTTGTTCCTGCTTATCTTTCAAATACGGAGAATAAATATTGGTAATCGGACTGTTGCAGTCCCATTTGAAGAAGGCAATTTCCGGATTCTCTGTCAACAGATTGTCCACTACGTCGAATACAAAATCCTGAACCTCCGGATTCGTAAGGTCGAGTACCAGCTGATTCCGATAATAATAAGTCTCTCGATTCGGCAGACGGATTATCCAGTCCGGATGTTTCTGCGCCAAGTTACTCTTCGGATTTACCATCTCCGGTTCAATCCAGATACCAAACTTAACCCCCGCTTTTTTAGCTTCTTTTACCAGGAAAGGAATTCCATCCGGCAGTTTGCTCTTCATTACCTGCCAATCTCCCAAACCGGCATGATCATCGTTACGAGGGAATTCATTTCCAAACCAACCGTCATCCAAAAGGAATAGATTGACGCCCAATGATTTTGCCTCAACCATCAGCGTACTGAGTTTATCTTGATCAAAATTAAAATACGTATTCTCCCAGTTATTCAACAGTGTCAACCGATCGCCTTTACCATCATATAACTGATAATTTCTGGCCCACTGATGAAAACTACGGCTGGCATCTCCTTTTCCTTCATCACTACGTGTAAAGATAAACTCAGGAGTGGTAAATGTCTCTCCCGCCTTCAGTTCATAATGCGAAGCGTATGGATTGATTCCTGAAATAACCCGCAGATTACCGACATTATCCACTTCGAAAGTAAAGCGGAAATTACCGGTCCACCCGATTGTTCCCAGTACCACTTCTCCCCGATGTTCTTCTGCCGGCTGTCCGAAACCCAGTTCAAAAAACGGATACACATGCATGGCTGCCCGTGTACCTAATTTGGTATCCAGAATCTTCTTGCCATACTGCAACTGCTGGGTTGTCATATTCATTTCCTTAGCCCAATCGCCATTGAACTCCGTCAGATAATAAGACGGACGCTCAAAATAAATAATTGACGATGCGTAGCGATTCAACCGGATCGGTTTCTTTTCCTGATGACTGATTTCCGTCCAGGTCTTAATCACATTTTCTTTCTTGTAAGCAACATAATGCATTATTACCTGCAAGGGATACTGATTATCTTTCAAACGGATGATCGTTTCCGTCGCATTACTGTCAATTGCTTTCTGTTCAGAAGAGACATACGTGAGGATTGTACTCATGTTCCCATCCGCATGCGTGATACCTAGGGCCGGTTCAAAGAAATCTTCTGCACCTGAAGTCATATAAATCTCCCATCCCCGTTGTCCGGCACTTCCGTCCGATCCACCTTTGGCAAAAGGAGAAAAATGTTCCAAATCTGTCTGATGCATTAACTTAGGTCCCAAATAGACCTGATACAAGCGCCCATTCGGAGCCTGACGATAAATCAAATCCGTTTCGTCGGTTGATATACGGATTAGTGCGCCGTCATTATTTGCTTGAGCAACTACATGCCAACTTCCTATCAATAGGATGATCCATAAAAACAAATACTTTTTCATGATATTGTACAGATTAATATTTACATTTACAAAGTTATACAAAAAAACTCATACCAGCCTTTCTTCTTTCTACCTAAGATTAACCCTAAACAAGGAGAAATGAAATGCAAGCTAAGTATGAGTTTTTAACTCAAAAATATCTGTCTTTTTCAAATAAAAACAGGTAACTAATATTTCCTAATATAGGAACTGACTATGCCTAAATTTACTTTAAAATCTTATCTTATTGATGGATTGATTTGAAAGACAAACACTTATGGAAGTTTTGAAAAGTTTCGGGTAACGATTTGGAGATTGTGCTAATTTCAGTATTTTATAGTCTCATACGTAAGAACAACTCTTTCATTGCAAAGTTATGATTTTTTTTGCAAAGTAAAACAACTTTGCAAGAAAAAATATTGTTCATGACACGGCTCTTTCATTTAAAAATGCGCAGAAATCTCAAATTCTTATCGTTCAACTCATACGGGAAATCAGCGAAGGCTCTTTCATTTAAAAATGCGCAGAAATCTCAAATGGCATGATTAATAGCCAGTTAGCAGTTATTTGTTCCTTCATCCGAAACAACACAGATATTGAAATCTGATGTTAGTAATAATATAACTATCACACAATCAAATATTTGAATAGTTATATCACAGTTAAATGAAAGAGCCGTGTGTTCATGACTTCGAATTAACAGATTTCTATTCCAGTTGTCTACTTCCTCTCTTACTGATGTATCATACATTGAAGTTACAGAAACTGTCCGACCACATTAAGTATTACGAAGCAGTTTATAAAATCCCAAACTTTGAGATACAACAACACATGATGGTCGATGAGCGATTTTGGCAACTTCATTTTCTAATTGCTGTAATACACCCATCCGTTTATCAAAAGAAAGAGCCTTCCATTTATCATATTCCAATCCCTCCACTCGGAGCATTACATCGGAAATCGCCTCTACTTGAGCATTGTCTGATGGAGCTTCCAAATAAAGTGGATCTATTTTATCCTTTATAGGTTCAAGCAACTCCGCTACAGCCCGATCCGAATCAATGGCCTTAGGAGGTTTTCTACCATTCAATTCATCAATTCGAGCTATTAGCAAATCCGTATTTCCTAATGGAAGAATCTCTCCAACATATTTAAGTTCAGGCATTGCAAATTTTCCACAAACATACCTGTTTGTTTCCATATAGTCTTTGACATTCTCCAACTTAGAGACGTCAATCAGATGGCTTTGAATCCAACGGTCATTCCAAGTAGCCATTCCTCCAGAATGTTGATGTTCTTTAAAAGAATGAACTTTTTCATCAATCAATTTCATCCTTCCAAAATTAATATCATGATGCCACGTCAAACCTTCTATTTTATCTTTCTCAGCCATGATATCCGCAAATTGCCGATCACTCAAGTTCAAGGTATCCTTTAATGGAGGATCTTTCATCAATTCTTCTTTTAATCCGACAGTTGCATATTTCATTTGTATTCGGTCAGATCTGTTACCATATTCACTCCAAAACTCATCAGACATACAGTAATCTGGAAGAATGATCTCACGTTTCGCAGGAAACTCCGGGAATACTCCTCTAAACATCTCACCTGTAGAAGAAACAAACGTCTGCATCGAATATGTTACATCATTTACGCTCTTCCCATCCCATGAATGTTGTTGTATCCTTATTGTACGTATATCAGGGAAATACTCTTGATACAGCAAAGTTTTAGCAATTCCAGTCGATTCGGATATTTCTCCAACCCTATTATCTATATCCCTTGATATAGCGATCTTATTCTCCAAATTCAATCGCTCCCATTCCAATGATTTCATATCTAATTCTTTCAGATAAGAAATCTCTGGCTGCGTTAAAGAAGAACGCCCTAATCCTTCATTAGAGGCGTTTCCCTTTTCTATATTACAATTTGAGCTTTTCATATATCACTTCATCTTATGAACCTTCACCCAATACGTATCTGTCGCCAAAGAACTTGATACAATACACTGTCCGGTCATCAACTTAGCAATGACCTTCCGTTGTTCTTCATTCAAGCCCATAGACTCAGATATTGCTTTACAATCATCCTCCGCTACCAATCGATGCGTAATCTTTAGATTCGTATTTTTGATCGCATCAGGAATAAGCCTTGTAGACACTTGATCTACCAAGAACATACCCTCACCGTATGCACGAATCTCTGACAGCATATTGCTAAATATCATAGCTGATTTATATTGAGGCAATTCTTGATTGTCACATTTGGCCATAACCCGATGAGCTTCTTCTATAACAGTAAGATGCCTGCAACTATTATCATTGAAATCAACCTGTCCGGTTTCGGCTAAAGCTGCACGATATTCATATAAGAACAGATGGATCAATGCCATAAAGAATGATTTATCCACATCATCACCCACGTATGATAAATTAATGATACATGGTTTCTCAAACAACTCAACCCACGGTGTAGAATGCACCGTGTTTAGCATCTCCCCTTTCCATCCTCGTTTCAAGCTATCTATGCGTGTATTGAGGCACGCTTTCATATTCCGTTCAATCCGCTCTTCATACTGTCGGTTGGAAATCACTTTGTCCACACTTATACTCATACTATTTAATGTAGGAGGTAAAGTTTTTCCGAATTTAGGTTCTTCACCTAACCAGTCTGTCGATTTATTCTGATATACAGTATAGATCAAATCCTCCATCAAAACCGGAAGAATATCATACATAGGAAACGCTGCCGCAAAAGTAGATTTCAAACGATCAATATGTGTCAATACATTCGGTTCTTGTTCCTCATTCAACCAAACCAACTCAAATGGATTTAATTTCAATCTTTTAGGAACAAATCCTGTTTTGTACCTCCTACAACCGGGAATGTAAATATCAATCGGATTTTCCGGATGTTCCTCATTGTATTTTAATGCCCAATCTACATATTCCGTCTTTGCTGGTTCAATTACCAGAAAAGGGATTTCACCTTTTATGCCATTCAGAATCGATTGTACCGTATTCGTTTTCCCACTTCCATTAATACCGGACAATAAAGTGTGACGGGAAAGAGAACTTACCGGAATATGGTAATCCATATTCGTAGGGGAACCTCCATAAAGCAATTTTCCAATTTCGACAGTTTTATCCTCTTTCTTTTCGGGCAAATTCAAACTAAACTCTGGAGAGCTGTCGATTACACTGATCCCTGGGACGGAACGCAATGGAAAATTGATCAAGTAAGAGAGTTCCTTGGTGGTTAGAACGGTTTTAAGTTCTTTGTAATGATCTCCTAAAGGATGATTAAATGGCTTGCTATTTGAAGAACTGTCTATACGAATAATCGGAGACTGAAAACGACCTATTGATTGATCCGCTTCAATCACATTACTGACATCCGTTATACGAATTGGCTCAAAGATAGATTCTTGTCCACTGAGAATAGAACGCAATTGCATAGCACTACCTTTTATATCCGATTCTTTACTCGCCAGCAAATAAGTACCAACTTTCCACATTCCTGTAGCCTTGCCTGTTTCTAACCGTTTGCTATGGTAAAAAAGATGTTCTGATACAGATTCTATGTGCTTATTCACAATATTCCGACTTAAACTCTGGGATTGACCTTCATTTGTAGATGTAGAATCTGATTCGGAATGATTGGTACCTGTAGTAGTAGATACAGATTTACTCGGTGTTAATGAACCTACAAGTGAGTTAGCAACTCCTATTCCTAACATAGAAACCGCTCCTGCCACCAATTGTCCCCCCACTTCTGTAGCACCTTCCAAAACAGACTGGGCAGCCGGAAAAAAAGAAGCAGCCAAAGCCAATCCTGTTTCCTGCATAGCTAATTTTCCTAATTTGGAATAATCTCTTTTTGTAGTCGATACACCTTCTGATGTAGATGTTCCATCTGTTGTAGTATGAGAACGTGAACTTCCTTGCGAACGTCCCTCTGTTACATTAAATGATTTCATAGACTCCGCTTGGCTATTCATTTCCCTACATTGAAAAAGCATGGCATCTACTTCATTGGCTTCAATTTGATCTGCGACAACCAAATAGGCATAATTCTTACTTTGATTCATCCCCGCCATCAATTTATCTATGGTTGCCGGATAAATTGATTTGTATTGGCTTTCCATAGAAGGAATTCCAGTCAAAGCATATACATATTCCAAGGTATCATCTCTTAGCTGTGATGAAAAGGATTGAAGTCCTTCATCCTCTAATTCACTTTTTACTATATGACATTGCAGACCCGGCCAAGTACCTTTCATGAACTCGGTTAAATATTTGGTTATGTTCCTTTTGATACTTGTCCCCATTGGGCGTACTCCCAAATACAACCGACTCCGTTTGCCATTTTCCGTAATCAAAAAAAGCAATTGAGTTTCTTGAGGCATGAAACAAGAATAGAGAATTTTTTGCATGGCTGTAAAACAATCCTCCGAGATTTGATCCAAAGGCTTACCAACTTGAGTTATTTCAATCCAAGATACATCATTCTTACTAGTCAATCCCACCTCTTTCAATTCAAAATAAGGATTGAGATTCGTATCTGCAATTTTTTCCAAGTACTTACGCTCCATACAGAATGATAAAGACTGGGAAATAGAAGTGGCAGCTAAAACCTTAGCCGCACTTTCTGAAACTACCGGAATATGTATATTTTCCATTTTATTCTACCATTAAACGAGTTTGTTCTATGCACTCTTTCATATAAGACTCAATTGTTGCTTTACTTTGAGATTGAATTGTCCGTTGCAATGTATAATTACTACGAATAGATTGTTCTACAGCCTTTTGTATTTTATTGCAAATATCTTCCCAGCTATTATTGAACTCATCAAAAACTTGTTGTCGCTGATCATGATCCAAATCTTTAGCCAATGCTTCTTGACGTTTCTGTTCTTCCGTTTTTTCTTCACCGAAGAACCAATTGGCCAAAATTGCACCACCACCTATCAGCCAAGCTAAAGGACCACCTAATAACATAGCGATCGCACCACCAACAGCCGCACCTGCAATACCTGTAACAAGCCCATTTACTATTCCTCCATCCGTAAAGTTAGAACTTAATTGTCGCATTTGCTCCGCAATCACACTCATATCTATATTCGGTAAAGAAGATATGGATACTTGAGCATTTCCCATACGAACCCCTTGGCGTGAATAATTGCTAACAATTTTATCCAATCGATCACGTATTTCTTTCGTTTGGTTTTCAAAAGCCTCCTTATAACATTCCATAGCCCAATCCCCTACTTGATTAAGATCTTCACTTATATTTTCTTCAATATAAGCCTGCAAATCATTAATTGAGACATCTGTTTCATTATCCCTGAAATTTGTCACACAAGCTCCTACTGTTCCAATAATTTCCTCTGACAACTTATCACACAATGAATTCACAAATGGAGTATAGACATCAGACTCCGTGACAATATCATTCAATAATTGTTTGGTATTACCTGCTCCACCCGATCGAAAATCGCTTCTTGCCACTTCAGCTACACCTCTTGAGATTGTCAAAGAGGGATCTTGATCTCTATATATCAAGTCCTGCGGAAGTCCCCAGCAATCTTCAATCAATGCTTGAATAAAACCCATCCGAGATGCACCACCCGTTAAAAATGCTGCTTTGATTGGATACCCTCCAATATGATAATTTTTAAAATCAAACATCGCTTGACGGATTTCAGAGATATATCCTTTTTCCTCTAACATGTGATTCAACTCTCCTAGTTGAAAAACAAATTTCATTTTTGAATCTTCAAACTCCTCATCATCCACAATATCCTCAAAATTCACGGTCTTTTTATAACGAATATCCGGATCAAAATAGACACCCTCTTTAGCACAACGAGTTTCATACAATAATTTAGCGACTAACTTTGGATACTGTGTTTCAAAAGCAATAATATCTTTATTTTTTTCACGAATTTCCGCATACATTATTTTCTCAACTTGCGATGCTCCACAATCATAGCCATAGTCAACCGGAGCATTTCCGCCTTGTAAATATGTAAAATCTAAAGTACTCGATCCCATATCAAACACAATAGCTCCTTGTGATATATATTGTGGCAGTCCAGAAGAGGTATCCAACTGAGCCTTTATAAAAGCAGCTCTAGATTCCGAAGTAATACCAGCAATAGGTAAGCCTGCCTTAGCAGCCATTTGACCATACAGATTTTTTGCTTTTTCATCCCAACCAGATGGAGTTGCAATATAAAGCAAATGATTATCGTCACTAAATAAGGCTCCTGATTTTTCTCGGATAAGAGCATATACTTCATGCATCAATAGTTCGTTAAAAATTCACCAAGCCTAAGCGGCTCTGGTAGTAAATAAAATGAGTTCTTTGAAAAGTCTGTCAATAACTTGCATGTCTGGGTTAATCCCAAACACACAAATAAATCGTTCAAGCATATAAGCATTGTGTATGAAAGACTTGCAGGAGGATATGGAATAGGTTATTCCGAGCCTCTTACATGCCGCTTTGGCCAAGTTGACAGCCGCGAGCGACGCATTGAAGTGAAAATCCAACTTTCTGAAGTCAATTGACTGGCAGTTGGTGATTCCCGCATGCTGCTTTCCATCTCTAAAGCAAAATTCCAGCTGAAACCTGGTCCTGTAATAATCCAGGACTTCACGTCCATTCATGGAATCGTCTGTAGAGAAGTAAAGCTGCCACTTGTCTGTCCTCCGGTCCATCGGACACCAGACGACTAAGGAAACATACCTTTTGAGAGCCTTAGCATACACCCTCAATCCGTATAGCTTTCCCTTGTTCACCCCGTATTCCTTGCACCGGGTCAGATCCAGATTGGCAAAGTCAATCCTGCCGTCAAACCACTTGGGATGACCACGTTTCCCTGTTTTCCTTTCCAATGTCGGATAGTACAGGACTACGCCATTCCTAAAGCGGCTGATGACATGGAAATCGTTCTCGCCCATAGGCGTTATGAACGTTTCCTTGGAAAAGAATGCGTCTGCAACCACCGTTTTGGATAGGCTCTGTATCTTGTCTTTTTTACTGATAAGATAACCGCTATACCAGTCAACCGGATTCTTGCCCATGTTATCCAGGGTCTTACAATCCGGTGTCTGAATGGAACCTAAAGTCATGCATTCACGGTTGTCGATGTCAATAACACCGATGCCCATGATTTCCAATCCTAGCTTGTACTCTCCTGCACAACCTGACCAGAAGTAACCTATCCAAGGTGTCTTCTTGCCTGATTTGGGGATATAGGAAGGATCGATGGCGATGGCTTTTCTTTTACCCGTGAGATGCTTGCTGATGATAGAATTGTTAAACGCAAACCAGTCGAAAGTTTCATTCTCAAAAAGGTTACGGTATGTCTGTTCCGAAAAACAGCCATATCTGCCCAATTGGAGGAAGTTTATACGATCAGGTATGGCCATGAATAATTTCATGGTGTCCATGAACGCTTTTTCAAAAGGTTTGTGTATATTCGCAACTGATTGGAGAGCCGACAGGCACTCGGATTGGTATTGCATAAGGAGTGTTTCTTTAGTCATAATTAGAGGAGTTTAATACTTTTAATTTACTGAAAAACAATAAATTATGCAATATCTTTTACCTTATATTATCAGCAGGTTGGCTCTCTTTTTTCAGCACATTTCTTCATGCTTAACCATTCGTTTTTGACAACATTTCAATGACCTCTTTAATGTTTTCGAACCGACTTTTGCCGGTTCTATTGTTTAACTTTTAATTTTTCGGTAAAAATTTACCGAAGTATTGTCTAAAAGAAAAATAGGATGCATATTTACTCTTACAATAGATATCGGGAAAACCCTGCCCTTGGCGATCCGTATAAGTGGAATTAATACGCTCCAAACGAGGACATCGATCACGGTTTTGACTATGGGAACAATCATGAATAGGAATATAACGTTGATTTCCAGCTTTTATCTATACTAGTATTACTTTAGTGAACGTACTGCCTAGGTTCTGAAAGTAACAAAACGCTACCTGCGTGTCAAAGGTTTGAGTTGTTTTTTGTAGTTAATTATTTGTAATATCAATGTAAATATTCGTTATTTAACTCTTTTGGTTATAATATTTTTGTTATAATTGATTATAATTGCATTATTAATTGATTTAATATTAGAGTTGTTTTTGAATCTAGAAACGATGATAACGAATCAAATAGATATCTAATAGTGTATTGTTAATTATTACATATCAAAAAATCAAACATATTATCTAATAAAAAGTATTTATAAATTTGTATTTAATGAAGAATTTTATGAATTTAGAAATGTTTTATGCCGCCGCTTGCTTGGTTTATATAATATCAGGTCTTTTTTGTGGTTATATACGTTGGACACATATGTGTCGCCCGTTCGATGAATGTGCTCACTGCTATTATCCGGCTCGCAAACAAATCACTTTTTTCTTTTCAGCTGTAGTCCTTCAATTCCCTTATTTGCTACAACCTTCTGATGAAGGTACATGGGTGTATATTCGCATATTTGGAGTACTCTATTACTCCTTGGGGTTTTCATTGGTACTACGCAGATATTTTTATAAGCAACAAATACAACATTCAATTTTGAATGTCTCTGGAGCAATAGTAGTTACCGGTATTTTGTTTATCTCCCTCTCTTTGGTTTTGTTCGGCCATGGAGATATGTTGGTTCAATATAAGACACCTTTGTTATGGGTGACGGGAGGAATAGGAGTGTTGTTGACCTGTAATGTTTTGCATATGATTAAGTGGCTAAAAAAGAGAATAAACTATTTTCATTATGATAATTATTCCAATGAAGAAGATTTCCCATTCAAATTTGCCAAGAAGATTTTATTTTTTCCTATCATTTGGATTGCCATGATGTTTGTTGTCTTTTTTACGGCAAATGGCTGGGCAAAGTTTATAATAGATATCCTTTGCGCCTTATGGATGGTCGTCTTTTTGTCATTGATTCTTCATCCACAATTAAAGGAGGATACAAGCAATCAAGATGAGACATTGCCGAATCCAGAAGAAAATAGTGTTAATACGGATCATGCGCAAGAAACTATGATGAGAGAAGAGATCGGTGAAAATGATTGGATCCTATGTGATGCGGCAGTACGTGATAAAGTGTTGGAAGTTGTTCTGCAAAAATATAAAAATCCATATCTGCAGAAGTCGGGAATAATGAATGAGATTCCGAAAGGGATGAAACATGATGCCAATAAGTTTATCTCGGCGATAGGTTTCTATAATCTGATAAACATGTTCAGGTTGCAATATGCCCGGCTTTATTTAGAGGCATACCCCGATGCAACACAAAATGCCGTAGCCGTCTCGTCGGGTTTTGTCAGTCGTTATGCATTCTATCGAGCCAAGAAACAAGTGGATGTAATCATTCCTGATTTTGTACGAGAAGTAAGCATTTAAGGTTTAAAATCTATCATGAAAAAGTGTGCGGTTGGCGTAAAAATCGTTAACCGCACACTTTTTTATGTGTTATCGTTCTTAACCGCACATAAGTCACATCAAAAAACAATGTTGCTTCGCTTATTCTTCTTTACTTTGCCTATCCGTTTTTTCATTATATGCTCAGTTCAAAAGGAGTTATTTAAATGTAAGAACTTTATAGCTGTTAATTATAACAATAGTTTGTTAAAAAATTTCCAAGCCTAAGCGGCTCTGGTAGTAAATAAAATGAGTTCTTTGAAAAGTTTGTCAATAACTTGCGGGTCTGGGTTAATCCCGAACACGCAAATAAATCGTTCAAGCATATAAGCATTGTGTATGAAAGACTTGCAAGAGGATATGGAATAGGTTATTCCGAGCCTCTTACATGCCGCTTTGGCCAAGTTGACAGCCGCGAGCGACGCATTGAAGTGAAAACCCAACTTTCTGAAGTCGGTTGACTGACAGTTGGTAATTCCGGCATGCTGCTTTCCATCCCTAAAGCAAAATTCCTGCTGGAACCTGGTTCTGTAATAATCCAGAACCTCGCGTCCATCCATGGAATCGTCTGTAGAGAAATAAAGCTGCCACTTGTCTGTCCTCCCGTCCATCGGATACCAGATGGCTAAGGAAACATACCTTTTGAGAGCTTTTGCGTATACCCTCAATCCGTATAGCTTTCCTTTGTTCACCTCGTATTCCTTGCATCGGGTCAGATCCAGATTGGCAAAGTCAATCCTGCCGTCAAACCACTTGGGAGGACCACGTTTCCCTGTTTTCTTTTCCAATGTCGGATAGTACAGGATTACATCGTTCCTAAAGCGGCTGATGACGTGGAAATTGTTCTCGCACATAGGGCTTATGAAAGTTCCCTTGGAAAAGAATGCGTCTGCAACCACCGTTCTGGATATGCCCTGTAGCTTGTCTTTTCTACTGATAAGATAGTTGCCATACCAGTCAACGAGGTCCTTGCCCATATTATCCAAGGTCTTACAATCCGGCGTCTGAATGGAACCTAAAGTCATGCATTCATGGTTGTCGATGTCAATGACACCGATGCCCATGATTTCCAATCCACGCTTATAATCCCCGGCACAGCCTGACCAGAAGTAACCAATCCAAGGTGTCTTATGACCGGACTTGGGGATATAGGAAGGATCGATGGCGATGACTTATCTTTTACCTATGAGATGCTTGCTGATGATAGAGCCGTTGAACGCAAACCAGTCGAAAGTTTCATTCTCAAAAAGGTGACGGTATGTCTGTTCCGAAAAACAGCCATATCTGCCTAATTGGAGGAAATTTATACGATCTGGGATGGCCATGAATAATATCATTGCATCCATAAAGGTCTTTTCGAAAGGTTTATGTATATTCGCAACTGATTTGAGAGCCGACAGGCACTCAGATTGATTGCATAAGGAGTGTTTCTTTAGTCATAATCAGAAGAGTTGAGAGACTTCTAATTTGCTAAAAAACAACGAATTGCAAAATGATTTCTACCTTTATTATCAGCAGGTTAGCCAATTTTTTTCAGCACATTTCTTCATGCTTAACCATTCGTTTTTGACAACATTTCAATGACCTCTTTAGTGTTTTCGAACCTGCATTTGCTGGTTCTATTGTTTAACTTTTAATTTTTCGGTAAAAATTTACCGAAGTATTGTTATAACATACAACTATATGAAAATGAGGAACTTTTTGAATTTTTGCATTCTGTTATGTGTGTTAATGGCTTCTTGTTCTGATGACCATGAATCCGTAATCATTGAAGACCTTCCATTAGTGGAGAATGGAATGGCTTTGGACGTAACTAACGGGTATAACTCGATCATCATTGATATGGCAGATGAGTATAAGGGAGTCCCTTTACATACCAAGCTACCTGTGAGTTTTTCCAATAGCAACAGCGCTCTTGTTGACTTCGAGCAGCGCAATATTGAAGGACGTGAATACCTATATCCCGTGTTGAAACAGTCCATTCATGATTTGAAACCATTTTCTACGCGATTGCGGATTCGAATTTCGAGTGAAGGAAAAATTGGTGATGACGTGATTGAGAAAGATGTTATGGTAAGTTTCCGTAACTCATCCAGCAAACCTACCGATGAAGACATGAGTTACGCCCGTATCATTGGTCATGGATATGACATAACCCAGGACCCGACAATAACCAAAAATTATCCGCTTTTTGACTTTAACGCAATCTACGAAAACCTGCAAAACAATTTTCTCTCACAGCAAAAAGGCGTGTTTTTTGAGATCTATGGGCACGATTATGAGAAATGCATCGAAGAGTGGGGGGTAAGTGTAGGTTTGAGTGCAGTTATGCCTGTACCTAAAACCAAGGGCAAATATAAAATGTCGGGAAGCGTCAGCTACTCACGAAACGAATCTCACCAGTCGGAAAAATATCACGAATATTATCTAAGCTATTACCGCAAAGAAATGGCACAGGCATCCCTCAACTGGGATTGGGTACAGAAGACCGTAGGTGATTCAACCGGTATAGGTTGGGCTGCCCTCTTGTCAGAAGAAGTGAACGATATTTTGAACAATCCGGGCTCTGAACTTTATCAGAAATATGCCAACGACACCATCTCCGAAAACAATATCTTTACCCTTTTGGAGCGATATGGCACGCATGTCATTATGCAAGGCACTTTTGGAGGCGCTTATTTCACACTCTACAGCCGTGAGGACAACGCTTATTCTACAACAATCTCCAATGACTTGAGCGCATCATTCTCAGTAAAGCAGAAACAAGGACAATTGCCGAGCAACTTTGCCGAATACTATGCCGCTAAAACCGGAAGCAATCAGGTAAATATGTCGTTCGACGGTAGTTATTATACTTCCGATTACGAAGAAGCATCGAATGCCTGGCTGTTCACGATGTCGAAGGGTGGAGATGGAGAAATCGACATGGAGGCATGGGACGGGAAGGTCTCTACTGAAAATAAAGACAAGTGGGTGGCGGTTAGCTTCACCACAACTGGCACGTCGGCATCCGACCCGGGTCTGATTCCTATTTATTACCTGATAGGCGATTCCGCTCGCTATAAGGCCGTAATGGAATACATTGGTCCGTTTGTTGACCGCCAGTCTCAACTGCCCACCGATGACTCACCTGTGCTTCTTGCCGACTTTATGATGAAAACGGCAGAAAACGGACAGCACGCAGGAGAACCTAAATCATTTGTGGCTGAGGACCAGTTTGGCATCAAACGCATCTACTATCCAATGATGGCCAACAAGCATTTTCCCAATTCAAAGTACCATGAACATGGCGCAGAGACCTCGGGAGACGACTTTATCGTGTGCGATGACCATTGTGAGCAGTATTGGTATTACGCTTTGGGACACCGTAAAGATCGTTTTTATGGCATAACTGATATCATCTTTGCAGAGAAAAAAGATGGCTATACGGCGCGTGGAGATGCTAGCGACAAGGATATGGGCGAATTCTGGCCTTGGAAAATTCCGAGTAATAAGGTTCTGGTTAAATTTGCCACTGAAGGTACTTCCGACGATAAACTGATAAAAGCCGTAGGACTAAAATCCGGGAAAGTCTTTGCAAGTTCCGGTGGTTCGGAAATGCGCACACCTTTTGAAACCGACACTTTTTTTGATGATTATTGGAGCAAAAATGTTCAGGGTTCCAGCGAGAATTGGTATCATGGCAGCAATGGTTTCAAGACCTCCAATGAATTCCATCCGGTATATTCGTGCGAACCGATTCGAAAGAATTTACGGGAAATACAACATCCTAAAACGTGGGACTAAGGATAATGAATAAATAGCTATATAGCCATAAAAACAATTTGAGAATGAAGAAGGAATATACATACTTGCACCGTTTTTTCATGTGTGTAGTATTATGCTCTGTCATGTTGGTTTCAGCATGTTCCGATGATGACAATATGAGCGGTAACAACAAAGGGAATAATCTGATTGCCGTCGCTAACGTGCCCAAGCCCAATCCATTCCTTGCCAAGGAACACTATAGCATCACTCACTTCAACTCAGCCCAAACCGATGCTATCCCGTATTTCGTGCCTGACGGTACATGGCACGCTGATCCTTACGCTTGCGAAGGCGGCTGGAGCGGTCCGGTCAACCTCATGACCTTGTCTGCTGCCGTTGACGGCTATATGTGGGGAATGAGCAGCGACCGGGTTTCTTACTATCGCTGTACTGACGGGCGCTTTACCAAGCTGGGTGAAGCTGGATTGCCGGATGGTACGATGAAAACAGAGGAACAGCTGCGCACGCTTTCGGCTAATTACAATTCTCCGAAAGAACTTTATGATGCCATCACACCTTTTACCGGTGAACATCCTATGCATGCCATATCCAGCGGCAACTATGTATTGTGTGACAAAGATAATTATGCCTACACCAATATCGGCACTACTATAGCTCGCTATCGGTTGAAGGAAGCTTCAAAACCAGAAGCAGGTATAGAGTTGGACTCCTATCTTAATATAAAGGATCAGGTGGGTAGCGCATGGGCACTGGTGGGAGTTGTGATGACATACGATGGTTATCTGGTGGCTGCCTACAATTCTGGTATCGTGGTGGTTGATCGAAACCTTTCTGGTGTGGTTGATACTTATTCGCTACCCAACGGACAGGTTCTGACAAACTCCATTGCTGTTGAAGAAGACGGAGGTATTTATGTGGCCAGTAACAGCAAAGAACCTAGTGGAGATGGCCTGATGCAGAAAATTGTATGGCGGGGTGGACATTTGAGCACGGCCGAAGCCGACGGTGCTTGGCAGTGTGCCTATGACGGTGGTCCCACGGCTCCTTCTATCAAGATGGGCAATGGCACGGGATCAACACCGACGCTTATGGGCTTTGGCGACGACGAAGACCACCTTGTAGTTATCACCGATGGAGCCAAGCGCATGAAGATTGTGGCCTTCTGGCGCGATAACATTCCTGCTGATGCCAAAGAAGTGGCCGGCGGACGACAGCGTATTGCCGGATACAAGGAAGTGACCTGCGGACTGCCTTCGTCTACCGAATGGATTCAGAGCGAGCAGTCGGTGGCTTGTGCTGGATATGGAGCCTTTGTGGTGAACAACATCCTCAGCGGTGGAACATCAACCGGTGACAAAGTTGTGGATGTACTTTCTATCGGTCCGCTTATTCCCTCACCATATGGCGTGGAACGTCTGGAATGGAATACCAAAGATAACAAGTGGGAGACAGTTTGGATGAGAGGCGATGTCAGCTCTCCAAGTATGATTCCTGCCATCAGCACTTCTGCCGGAATGGTGTTCGTAAACGGATACAGCCAGAGTGACGGTTGGGAGGTGACAGGTTTGGACTGGAACACAGGTGCTACACGTCACCGTGTCATCTTCGGTAACACCAGTCGTGGCAACGGCACCTATGCCATTATCCAGTATTTCAACAATGGCGATTTGCTCTTCAATTCATGCAGTGGCCCATATCGTGTAAAATTGTAGAAATCGATAATACAATAATTACTAAATCTTTTTTAGAACATGAACATCAAGAATTTGTTATTTGTAGCTATTGCCATGCTACTGTTTGTAGGGTGCTCAGACGATGATGATAGCCCTAATGTAAATGATAAGGAGCTGACAGAAAGTACTTGGAGCGAAACCATGGCAGGTCGCGACGAAGTGCTGGGTCAGTATCCCGACCGATACAGCAATTATTGGGAATATACGTGGAATATAGACGAGGCACAGGATGTGGCACTGAAGATGGAGGGAGAGTTCCCCTATACCCGCTATTGTAGTTTCTCGCTCTACAACGACAATACAGGCGAGGCCATCGGTGGCATCAACGACTATGAAATGGTGCCCGACAACGGCGCGCAGAATCCGTTTGTGGTTACAACCGCCGAAAGGGGCCGCTTTACGGTGTATATCGTACCCGAGACGGCCTCCGAGGTACAAACGGCTGCGCTGGGATGTGAGAACCTCATCAGAGTGCCTGCCGATGTGAAGAAGGCATGCGTAGTGTTCCGCCACTATCTGGGCGAAGATGCCGGTGGCAACGAGCATGAGTTCGGCGGAGTGGATCTTCCGGCGATAAGTGCTGTCAGCCTCACGACAGGCGAGAAAGTCGATTGTCCGGAACATGTCCGCAGCAATGTATACAACCTGAAGTCGCAAGTGTTTACACAGGTGTCCGACGATTTCGCCGACATGCCTTTCTATCTGTCGCCCGTCGGTCGCTACTATCCCAACAACTCCACCAAGTATCTCTATGGCCGCACACGCATACAGGATGACCAGGTGCTCTATTTTTCGTTCATACCGGCTCCTGTGCCGCAGCGTGTGGAGGAAAATGCGGATGCCCCGGCTCGCTATTGGTCGGTGTGCTTAGGCTCGGCGGCCAACACACGCTCGTATCTCTCGCTGTGCGACAAGAACGCCAATGTGGCGTCCGGTGGGGAACTGACCCACTTCGTGGTGGCGCTCAAGCAAAATCCGCGGCTGGCCGAAGTGCAGCAGTATGTGGATGAAAAGAATGCTACCGGCGAGCACTATAATCTCTTCGTGTGGGACCGTGAGAAACTGGATGTGGACGGCAATCCCATCGGCAACGTGATTGCTGTGATGTATCGCAACATTTTGGCCAATAAGAACTGGCGACATTCTATTGCAAAGCTGTGGCCAACCAATTACAAGGACGAGACTGGAGAACCCTACCAGCACATCACAGCGCCACAATGGCAGGTGGCTCACCTGGCTCTCATGGACTATGGCCCGCATGGAATAAAGGTGACGACGGATGAGTTCCTGTCGCGCGTGCCATTCAATAATGCGGAATCCTATTATCCCATAGTGAAGGGTGATGAGACGCTCGAAGTTGTCTTTACAGATGAGGCGAGCTTTTATGAAAACTTCCAGATATATGATGTCAAAGACGGAAGAACCATTGACTTTAACAAGCAGATAGCACTCACGGTAAGGCATTCGAAAACGAACAGACTGGTATACATCGAGCCACTGTATCTCGTTAAAAATGGGAACACTCTTGAATACACCTACTGTATAAAAGATTATGGAGATTTAGGCAGTTCCACCAGTGTTCCCTTCTCGGTGATAGGAATAGACAAGAAATGGGCCGACTGCAAAGTCGTGTTCAAAGCCGTCAGCAGTCCTCCGGCGGAATAACTGTTCTTTCACATTAGAGACTCATACATAATTGACAAGCTAACTGTGGAGTAATATAAAAAACAAGCATGTATGTCCGAAGATTGCTATACCAGTAAGTAATCTTCGGACGTATTTCTTATCGAAGGTTTCAGTGAATTGTTTTACATGATTACCGGGTGCGAATATACATATATTATTCCACCATCCACCGCTCAATGTTCCGTGTCTCAGATGAGAAGTTTACGCCAATCTTGAATAGCTTGCGTTCATCGTTGGCGAAGGGCGTATTGTTTCTCGTCGATCTGCCGTAAGGCTTCCTCGGCTGTGCCGTTTAATTTGAACTCCATGATGTAAATGTAACGATCGGTCTGCAAAACGAGGTCGATACGGCCATTCGAGGTGTGATATTCCACCTTAGTGTACAGCCCGACCAGTCGGAAGACGATGAAAAGTACATTTTGGTAATGCAGTTCCGTGTCCCGTTCCGGCTTTTGCCCGGCGATCACCTCGTAAGGGGTATCGGCGAAGAAGCTTTGTAGGCGGCGGAAGAATGCGCCGTAATCGCCGCTTTCCACTTCTTGGACAAAACGTCCTATCTCGAAGGGGGGCTTTGCGGCGCTTATGTTCGTGTAGAAAGGGAAGAGATATTTGACAAAGCCTTCTTCCACCTCTAGGTTCGGGAAACCTTATTTATAGATGCCGAAACGGGGGGCATAATCCTTGATCGTAAGATATCCACTTTGGTAGATGACGGGTATGGGATTGTTCGAGGCGGAGTCGATGCTGTTGAGCACATTGGTGTCAGTCTCCGTGTTGGCCATCTCGTAGAGGTCGTAATGGGTGTGCTTGAGCAGCTCCACGAGGTAGGAGGGTGTCCCGGTCTCGAACCAGTAGTCTCCGAATTCCATCTTAGCGAAGGTATTCAATAGGCTGAATGGATTGTATATACCCTCGGACTTGGCAGTGAAGTGATATCCGTCATACCATTCCTTGAGTTTTTTGAGGGTTTCCTCATTGCTCATACCTTGTATGTCAGCCAAAGTCTGTAGTTCATCCCTCAGATATATAAGAATCTCTTCCCCCGTGATACCACATATCTTTACATAGCGATTGTCCATGGAAATGTCCATGAGGTTGTTCAAGTCGCTGAACACGCTCACCTTCCCGAACTTGGTCACTCCGGTCAGCAGGGCGAAACGGATGGCCCGGTCCATGGTCTTCAATACGCCATAGAAGGGTTTGAGCATGTTCCTCAATTGGTTTTGTGTCTCCTCATCGTGCAGGTTCTGCAATAAGGGCTTATCATACTCGTCTATCAAGATCACGGCTCGTTGTCCGGTCTTGTGATAGGCCCGGTCGATGATCCCGGCGAAGCGGAGCGGCAGGCTTCTTTCCGCCGGGTCCGCTCCATAGAGTTTTTCCCATGCGACGAGGTTACGGTTCAAGATATCCTCCAGATCGCTCGTGGAGGCATATCGCGCGATGTTCAAGTCGAGGTGAAGGATGGGATGCTCCGTCCATTCTTTCTCTAGTTTCTCGATAGCCAATCCCTCGAACAGTTCCTTTTTCCCTTGAAAGTAAGCCTCTAACGTAGAGAGCAACAGGCTTTTCCCGAAGCGTCGGGGGCGGCTGAGGAAATAATGGCGTCCGGTTGTCGCTAATTGGTAGATCAAGGCTGTCTTATCGATGTAAAGATAACCGTTCTTGCGAAGGCTCTCGAAGTTCTGTATGCCGATGGGATAAATAGTCTTGTTCATAGCTCCTGTGTTTAATGAGACTTATAGGCAAAGATACAAAAAAATGCAGAGCGTAGCGTAGGGATTAAAAGCAAAAGTGGGTTTCTCTTAGAGGTAACAAAAGTTTCATACTGAGGAAACTTTTGTTTTTCTTTGTGTGGTGATAAAAGTACTAACAAACCTTAAATGACATCTTCATCATCGATTTGCTCGTAATTTCTCCATTTAATGTCAGATATGTATAGTGCGGCAATTTTGACTAACCTGTCAAATAAGTCATATTTGGGATCTGAAGAATCCCGAAAAAAACGTCTGTTGAATTTCCAGCAATACTCATTCAAGTACAACTGCAGGAATTGTGCATCAACATCTCCGTGAATAGCTGCTACGCCATCCCTGCAACGCCCAATCACGATGTGTACCCATGGGAGAACACTCTTTACAACCTCGTCAACATTGCCTTTCTCTGTAAATGACTCATGCCTGAAGAAATACTCAGAGAGATTAACGTGGGAAGAGGAATTATCAGTGATGACAACAGCGTTCTTGGCAACATGTTCCCTTACGATTGTATCTATTGTACTGGCATTTAGATTGTCCAATACAAACATTTTAATGTAATGCACAACCTTTTTTGTGGATTTGCCTTTCATCTTGCTTGCGAACTTTCCTGCTTTGTCACCTTTATCTTGGCTTTTCAAGTAGCTGAGAAGTACTTCGTCAGCAGATTTGCTTTCTACTACAACCAAGACCTTGGCTTGCCGCTGGCTGCCTGCACCTCTTCTGATAGTCTCACCTTGAGCTTCTTCCGGAACCCGTATCGGGAAGAATGCCTCGTTCGGCTCAACTCCACCGGACAATTCATAGATAGCGTCACGCTTGCCCATAATGTTGCGAAGTTTCATCATCATTAGCCATATCGGTGGATACTGGGAGGCCCTAATTGGTGTTGTACCTCTTTGGCCGAAAGTACTTACTTGACAGAAGTCATAAGGTGCATGGTATAGAACCAAGAACTAAGTGATAATTTGCTTGTTTCATTACAGTCCCTTTTGTTAGAGGTATCAAGCAACCGCATTGGGGACATTGAAAGACTTTACGACCACTCAACCACTTATGAGTGATTGCTTTACACTCTGGGCATGACGAGGATGTAAGTTTCTTATTTCCTGCAAATAAAAGAAGCTGCAATGCCTAGATTGTTGCCATAGTGCAGTCATTTAGAATTAGGATTGTCCAGTTGCTTCCTGATTTCCTGTGCCTCCCTGAACAGCCGGTGCGCCAGACTGTCCTTGTAGGCCGCCATTTCATGGTTACGGATGCGGTTCCTGACCGAGTCCTCAAAAGCGGTCACCAGCCTTTCCACACGCCGGATCTTTTCCTCGTCTCGCTCGATGGTGAAATGCTTCTCTAGGAAGGCGATGTCGGGATCATCCCCCGGCAGGCAGATCCTGATGGCGCGGTATTTCAAATCGGCATCCTTCAAGAGCCGGTTCGTGCGGTACTGGTTACAGTTGGCCCAGACGGAAACGACCAGTGCCAGGATCAGTGCTGAAGCTGTCGTTACCACCGCCTTGGATGCGCTTTCCAGACGGTAGGTCACCAGTTTGTGTACCGGTTCCTTTTTCAACAGGACCATTCTCTCATCCAGCCGTCTTACCGTTTCCTTTACCGCCTGGCTGTCCTGCCGCAGGCAGTCCCTTGTCTTTTCCATTTCCCCGGCAAACGTTTCGGCAGACAACGGCCTGCCTTCCGACAAACGGGCGGTACGTTCCCGCACTGCGGCCATCTCCGAGCCGTTTTTCTCCACCGCGGATTGCAGACGTTCCAGACGGGCCTTCAGTTCCGCAATCCATTCCGCAGATGAGGTACAGCTCCCAACCGTGGGGTTTGCACCTTCCATGGACAATGCCCCCACTTTCTTCTCAACCCTTTCAAGGCATCCGTAGATACCTTCCAGATAGTTTTCCTTGTTCTCTTTCATTGACATAAAAATTAACGTTATACATATGGTTCATAGATTCCTTCCTCTTTTGCGTTTCTTCTTCCTTCTCAGGCGTTCCGCCTCCCGCTCGTCCTCACTTGGCGCAGCCGGCGGCATAAACAGGCTTCCGGTACCGGTGACCTCAATCAGGTTACCAATAGCAAAACCATGGTTTTGTTCATGCCACGGTTGCATTCGGGAAACATCATTCTCCTGAGCCACGGCATGGTTACGTTCCAATGCCGCATCCAGCCTTGACCAGCTGAAACTGCGGTCAATCTCACTCCCCTTGAATGACTGGTTATCCTTGATAAAGCGGATGCCCTGCACTTCATTAGTGTTTCCCTTGTACTTGAATTCCATTTCCACGCCCATTTTTAAGAGCTTATTTTGAAATTCCTTCCATGTATCTGCACTCCTCAAAGCTTCCTTGACCGCACGGTATATCTCGTATTTCACCTTGTCGGAAGCGTGCAGCTTTTCCGTTTTAACGGCCTGTTTGCCTTCGGAATAAGTGAGCGAATACTTCTCCTTGAGCATTTTCGTCACCCTCTCGTTGCGCCTGAAATCGTTGCTGTCGGAAATCACTTTCCCGTCGAAGTCCACCCGGTTGAAGACGATGTGGCAGTGCGGGTTGTCCGTCCCGTGATGCCTCACCACGATGAACTGCGTGTTTCGTATCCCCATCAGTTCCAGGTATTCTCCCGCCAGTCTTGCCATAAAGGCATCGGTCAGTCTCGGTGCATCCTCCGGCTTGAAGCTGAGCGCGATGTGCCCCACCGGTTTCGTCACGTCCGGATTCAGCAGGCATTGCCACCGGAAGCTGCGTGCCATCTCCTCCGCCGTTCCCAGCAGCACGCCTTCCGAGGCAATGATTTTCGCATCGTCCTTCTGTGTCACGTAGCGTATGCAGCCGCCGAACGAGCGGCCTTTTTTGATCTTTCCTATCATGAGGCTATCCTCCTCCTTCAGGTCTGTAATCATCCATGATCCGCTTCAGCTTTCCCAGCAACCCCTCTATCAGCAGCCTTGTCCTGTAAAAGCCTGTCTGGTGCGAGAGCTTTGTCAGCTGGTTCAGGTTGTTCGCCATTCCCGCCAGGCTGCGCAGCAGTGCGTTCTCCTCTGGCGTATGCCTTGCCGTCACGGTGGCCGCCAGTGCCGCCTCCCTGATATAGACCGCCAGACTCCGGCCGGACTTCCCTGCCCTGAACCTGAGAGCCTCGTAGCTGACGGGGGAGAACTTCACTGTCACTCCCCTGGTCAGCTTCCGCGTCCTGCCCAGTGCCGGACGGCCGCGTTTTTTCTTCATCCCATTCACATCCTTTGTCATATGTTTTTCTTTTTCGTCCGTACTTCTTTCATTCCAAAATCTGCGACCGGCGGGAGTAGATCCGTCCTCCCTGCAACCACCGGGCGCGGGGAGCAAGGGTTTTCGGGAATCCGGAAACATACCCTTGCTCCCCCCACAGAAAAATCCCCCCGCATTTTCCACATTGAAGCGGGTACACAGGGGACGGTGCATACATCGGGTACACTCCACGCCCGGTTACAGGCTGTCAGATTTTTCTCCACTGCTCGATGTCCCCACGGTAGGCGGCAAGATGCTCCCTGGCAAGGTTCTCCAGCAGTCCGGAAACGCTCATGCCACGCCCGCCGAGCCTGCGGACGACGGCGTCCAGTTCGTCCCTCACATCCTCACTGACGAACACCGTCTTGCGGTTCCTGATCTTCGGGACGGTGAGGTATGTTTCCCGGTACTCCTCCAGCGAGGCCCTGCGCTGCCTGCCGCTCGTCCTTCTTCTCACGGGGTCTTCCGGTTCCGGCGGGGTGTCCTTTCTTCCCGCCTCCCCGGACACCTCCTCCGCATCAGTCCCGGATGGAATCACCGGTTCCGCATCCGTACCGGTGGATTCCCCCGGACCGGGTTCCATCATGAGTCTTTCCCACCACCCGTCGTGGCCGGGGCTAGGACTACGACCGTTCTTTCTGTCTGCGGTTTCGGATGCCGCCGTTTTCTTTCCTCTTGGTTTTTCAGTCGGTTCACTTTTCATTGTACATGGATTTTAGATGGTTGATACTGTGGGCACGGTCTACCCGTTTGCCCGGTTGTCGGAAGCAAATAAAACGATAATAACAAGTGCTGTGAAACGGACGGGTCCGATTGGCGGGGTTTGCCGTGTTATTCATATTGTTGGATCGGTCTGACGGTGATGACTTCACAAATATACGCACCGGAAATTCCCAAATTCCCCGGGAACGGATCTGAACGTAGTACTTCTTAGCTTACTGAAAAGTGATTAATCAACTTTACCAAAAATGCTGTTTTTAAATTTGCCTATTACATCTGAACGCTTGCTTACTGAAAGCAAATGAATGTTAAAATCAGATTCCAATGACATCTGATGACATATAATGACATCTGATGAAGGGCCGGAACCATATCCGGGAACAATCATTTACTTTGCGGATGAAACAAGTACGCATATGGTGTCAAAGGTAGTCATCCTGTCTTGAAATTCAGGATGTTCCGCCGGGATTCACTAAATTGCGGCACGGAATCCGGATCCGAAAAGAGAATGAAACAGATGTCAAACCTGAAATTACATTGATTATGGAAATAGTGAACATTGAGGCAAGGACCTTCGAGGCGATGCTCTCAGCCTTCCGGACGTTCGCGGACCGGCTGGACAACCTCTGCCGGCTGTACGGCGACATGGAGGAGAAGAAATGGCTGGACAACCAGGAGGTGTGCCTGCTGCTGAAGGTCAGCCCGAGAACCCTGCAGACCCTGCGTGACAACGGCACGCTGGCATATACACAGATCTGCCACAAGACTTATTACAAGCCCGGGGATGTGGAAAGTATCGTCCGGATAGTGGAAGAGCGCCGCAAGCGGGCTGAAAGCATGGGAAAATCAATTTGAGAAGCCATGGGAAACGAAAGGATGATACTTTCTCCCGACAGTCTGGCAGGCGGCTGGGAAAGTCTGGACGGCAGTCCCGATTTCTACATCTTCAGGGATTCCAGCGGGGACTACCGCCTGCTGGCCTACAGCCTTGACGCGGAGTACGGGCGGGGAAGCTTCTCGCTCTACAGGATAGACGGGGACGGGGAGGGATGCCATATCCGTATCGGTACGAAAGAGTGCCGGTTCATGTCGGAGGGATGCCCCCACACCCTCCATGTCATGGGGTGGGGCCGATATATGAGAAACTGAAAAAGTAAATGTCAAACCAACAAACAGATGAGATTTATGATGAACACCGATAACCGTCTGCTCACCCGTGAGAGCAGCGAGCATATAAGAGAGTTCTTCTCCACCGTCGAACGTCTCTCCGTTTCCATGGAGCGTCTCTTTGCCGGCAGGTCACCGGCGATGGCGGGCGAGAACTTCTATACGGACCGCGAACTGGCTGAAAAGCTGAAAGTGAGCCGCCGCAGCCTGCAACAGTACCGTGACAGCGGCCTGCTTGCCTTCACCCGGCTGGGCGGTAAGATACTGTACCGTTCTTCCGATATCGAGAAATTGCTTGACGGCTGCTACCGGGAGGCGAGAACCAGGCCGGAGGAACTTTAGAAATGTTCCGTACGGGATCGTGAATGAAGGGGCGGTCGGTTGTCATACCGATTGCCCCTTCGTTTTCTTTCCATCGGATGAACGACTTTAATTTGCTCATAAAGTATTTATACACAGAGTATTTCTCTTTATGAATTATGATCCGGTGACAACATTGGCATAACATGGCGGGACATGGAAACATTTTTCCGGTATGGCAATAAGATACGGGGATTCCATTATAAAAAAAGACCCTTATTTTATTATGTCATTATGTTATTCTGAAATTGGGGCGGGTCGTTCGTGTACCGGTGGAACGATCCATTCCCGTAATGGCGGCACATTCCGTACCGGTATCATTATCCTCCGGCAATGCCGTTTCCCGGTCTTTTCGGAGTGACCTTATGCCGGCCGGTGACAACCGCATGTCCGTGTGTAAACATGACGGCACATAAAAACAGGCACATCCTCCGGGCTTTTGTCCCGTCGGATGCGCCTGTCTCCGTCATGTCATATACAGCCGGACTCCTCCGGCCCATGTCTCTATCTGAGTATCGGATTCGAGAGCAGTATCTTGTAATAGGCCACTCCGCCAATCTCTACCGGCATCCTCGCCATCATGAACTGCACGCTCTTCCTCTCCACCTTCGCCTGCCGCATGAGCCTCTGCACGATAAACCCCGCCGAGAACCTTGCGCATCTTTTGTCCTTCCAGACGATGAACCCCTCGCTGTCGTCGGCCCGGCAGATGTACCAGTCATCCGTCTCGTCGTCGTGGGCGAAGTTCACCCGTCCGCCGCCGAGGATTCCCAATTCGATTGACATCGTCTTTGACAGATAGACGGTTCCCCTGCTGTCAAGGTTGATGGTCCGCTTTCCCTTGTATGTGACTTCCTGCGGACGGGAGTTTTCCCTGTTGTATACTATCAGTGCCATAATTGTCTTTCTTTTATCGGTTGAACTGTTTTCGTTTTTTTCAATACATGAAGCTTTCCACCGCCAGCATCTGGCTTCTCCATGCGAAACCGCTGTGGGTACGTACCGCGTCCACTATCCTGCATACTTTCTGCGATATGGCCGATGCCGAGATACCCATGCATTCCGCCAGTGCCTTGAACGAGAATTGCGCCTCATAGAACCGGAGCATGAACATCCGGTACTCCTCGTAGGAGAACTTCTGCCTTACGAAACGCAGTATGTCCTTAACCAGCCTCTCGCACCCGTTCAGGTCGTCCTCGGAAAGGAATTTTGCCTCCTCGCCACATCGGAGGAAGAAATCATCTTCAGGGTGTGCATACCGGTTCTCTCTTTTAATCTTTACCAGGGCCGCCTTTTTGTAGCATCCGATGAAATACGCGTCATAGTCCGTTATGTCCTTTCCGGGAACCAGCACCTGCCTTCTTACGAAAAGGTAGGTGTCATGGAAATTGTCCTCGTCCAGTATTCCGTACCGGCGTAACGTCCCTCTCAACCTGTCATAGGATTTTGTGAACCACTCGTTGAACAATCTTTCCTTTTCTGCGCTCTTGTCTGCCATAGCCTTATATTTTTTTGAATTATACATGGCCTACACGGGTAGGCATTCTTATTTCTTGTGCTTCCTCCAGTTTGTTTTTCGGCGGTCTCCGGCAAGGCTTGCCGTGAAAAAATACGCTCACGCGAAGCGTGAGGAAGATTTTTTCACGAGCAACCAGCCCGAAGGGCCGCCTTGCGGGACCGGCCTGAAAAACAACTATTTTTGCCGCAAGAAATGAGGATGACGGATTCCTTCTGTCTATTGCCTGTCCGGTGAGAATCTAAAATACCATGCAGCTTTTCTGTCTTCGGTATGTTTGGAGAAATATTCAAGGATATGGAATGGGAACGGCAATATGTGATATTGCGGAAGGAACGGATATGGGATTGGAAACAGGAAGCGTGCCCGGGCTTTCATGCGGTTTATACGGCAGTGTTGATTTTTGGGAGGATTACAGGGAGGTGACAGGAAGGTTGGCTGTCGGAAAAATTGCGTACGCGTTGCCCCTTCCGGAATACGGAGTCCTTTAAATCATGGAAGACTTTATTCAGGAGTGCGTCTCGATATTTGCCTGAGACAAAATTATAAGTCGCCCATTCATGGATAAGTATTTGGAATATATCAATGACATGCTACGATGCGATAAAGAGAATCGGAACGGCGGACTGAAACTTGCAACCGGCTGATAATGCGGACTATTCTAAAACAAGTGTGGAAAACTTGAAGACATCCGACGGAAAACCTTGGAAAAAGAAGGACCGGACAAAGCCTCCGCCTTCAAAATAATGCTCTATTATGCCACAGGTGCGGCATTACTTGTCATTCCGGATTGGCTGCCCGTGAAATGTAACGATAAATCCACCGCCCTCCATCAAGAAAACGGCCGGTGCCATATGGCAGGCAATCGTAGCGGCAGCCCGTCTTGGGAACCCGTTGTCACCCCAAAGGATTTTACTGATATATTATTATGTCAGTCCTTTTTCAAATCAAAATACAGCAAGCGGGTTTTCAAAGGTTCATCTTGCGGAATATCATAATATTGCTTTTCTATCACGTCTGTTTTATAGAGTGGGACGAAACCGTTTCTTTCATAATACCTGAGAATCTTTTCCTCATTGTATGCATCCACCACGATAAAACGGCATCCTGTCTTGTTGTCCTCATGACGGAACCAGTCTTTTATGAAAGCCATCAGTTGCCGTCCTACGTGGCTTGATGTACCCTGATATTCCCGGTTGACACCCAGTCTTCCTATCAGCACGGCCGGATAGCTGCGTCCACGTTTAGGATTTACAATATTGCGTTGCAGCCTGTTTTTATCATTGGGGGATATTAGTCTGGTCTTGATACTGTCATTGGACAAGGTAAACAAGGCCACAATACGATGCGGGATTTCAGCCGTCACCCAACAATATGTTTTTCCAAGGAGTTCATCCGCATACAGATCGGCATCATTGAGAAAAAAATCATCAAGGTCATTCTCGCCACAAGTGAAAGGAAGGCAATTCCTCCGTACTTCCTTGTTATAGGCAAGCATGACACAATCATCATATAAAGAAATACCGTCCATTGCTGTTAATTGAACCGGAATGAACGGGATTTCTCCAATACTTTTCTCAACCGTTTCTTTGCCTCCACTGATAACCGGGGTGTTACCTTTGCGGCGTTCTTGTCTGCACTGCGTACGAAATCTTCCGCCGTAGCGCCCTCCAAAACCGGAATGTTCTTGATGGTTATAGCCATGATATTATTTTTTGCAAAAATACAACTTTGTTGTTATACAGCCAAATAATAGCCCGTCTTCCACTCTTTTTTCCGGAATGTTCCTCCATATCCGGAAAAGTCTGTGCCACGCCGCCCGTTGCGACAAGCCGTTTCTACCAAGGAAAGGGCAGGCAATACCGGCTGACGTGGATACAGGCGGAACAACCCGCATATGCAATGCAGAGGGAGCAGGAGAGCCTTCACCACAGCCGGAGAGGAAAGCGGTCTCATGCCGGGGTACGGCATGAAAAGGGGCTCCCGGACAGTTCTTTTCCTTGTCGCACATGCACTACGTCGGTCGCAGTTTTCGCCTTCTGAATCCCTCTTACGTCCGTCCCTGCGCTTTCGGAGCGTTTTTCCGGTAGAAAATTTCACCATGCGGAAATTTTCTGCCGGAAACCGGAGGGAAAACGCGGAGTCCCGCAGGGACGGACGAACTTTGATGAGGAAGGAGAAAATCGTCCGTTTCATAAAAACCATTTCCTCAGATGGCATCGCATATCTCCTTCTCCATCTTTTCCAGCTTATGGGACAGGATTTCCATGTCGCTGCTGATCTTCTGGTTGGTTATCCGGGCATATATCTGGGTGGTTTTCAAATCCGTATGCCCCAAAAGACGGCTTACGGTCTCGATGGGTACACCGTGCGAGAGCAGCACGGTGGTGGCGTTCGTATGCCGGGCAACATGATAGGTCAGCCGTATCTTGAAACCGCACTGCCTGCCAAGTTCCTTCAATATGGTGTTGCATCTGCCGTTGCTCGGTACCGGAAATACATGATCGTCCTTGGACAGCCCCTTGTACTTCTCTATGATGCGCCTGGGAACGTCCAGCAGGCGGATGTTGGACTCGGTGTTTGTCTTGCGCCGGCGGGTGATGATCCAGAGGTTGCCGTCGAAAAAGGTCTGGAGCCGGTCGGTCGTCAGCGCCTTCACGTCCGCGTATGCCAGTCCGGTATAGCAAGAAAGAAGCATCAAAGCAAGGGAGATAGGAACAAAGAGAATCAAACGCAATACGTTGTAAAGCAGCGGTTTTGCAGTTGTTTGCCATTACAGCCAAACAGCAAGGGAAAGCAGGATAATGCAAGGTTTCCGCTACCAAGTCATTACCTGTTCCGCTACCTGCCTGAAGCCTGAAAAACAGCATTCCTAATGCTTGTAAACAAGCATTATACGTGCAGCAAGGGCTTCAAATCCGCAGATTTAACAGCATACGTTCCGTTTGCGCCGTTCTGCCCCGTTTCCAATTCTGTCAGTCGGCAATGTATCACTAATATTGCAACCAAAAAAGTTATGGCAATGAAGACAGAAATGAAAGTGCTGCTCTACATCAAGCGCAGCGGACAGGACAAGGACGGACAGTCGCCCCTCATGGGCAGGATAGCCGTCAGGGGAAAGAACAACTCCATCGCGCAATTCTCCTGCAAGTTCAAGGTGGACGTGAAGCAGTGGAACGCCACTGCCCAACGGTGTACGGGCAAGAGTAGGATGGCGGTCATGGCAAACCGGGAGATTGAACGCACGCTATTGTTGTTGCGCCAGCGTTTCAACGAACTTAAAGACATCAAGGAGGTTGTTTCGGCAGAGGAAGTGAAGAACGCCTACCAAGGGTTGGCTGAATCTCAGGACACCATCATGAAGCTGTTCGAGGAACACAACAGCGACTACGCCTTGCGCGTGGGCGTGAACCGTGCCGTGAACACCTATTACCAGTACACGAACACTTACCGCCACCTTGCCGTGTTCCTGAAAGACAAGTACCGTCTTTCGGATATGCCCGTCAAGCAGATTGACGGTAACTTCATAGAGGATTTCGACATGTACATGCGCACCGTCAAGCGTTTCAAGCCAAGGACCATAGTCGGGCATATCAACCGCCTGAAATGCGTGATGATGCTCGCCGTGTTCCGCGGCATTATCCCTTTCAGCCCGTTCAAGGGTTACAGTTCGCAAAAGCCGGAGTTCAAGCAGATGTACCTTACGGAAGAGGAACTGGCCAAGTTTGCCAACATGACCTACGACACGCCCAACCGCAACTTCACGAGGGACATGTTCCTGTTCTCGTGTTGGACTGGCATCTGTTACTGCGACATGAGGGCATTGACGGAGAAGAACCTCGTGAGAGCGGAGGACGGAAGCCTGTGGATTCATACGGAAAGGCTGAAAACGGGCACTCCCGAATGTGTAAGGCTGATGGAGATACCGCTAGCCATCTTGGAGAAATACAGGGGCATAGATGCCAACGGGAAACTGTTGCCTATGCTCACAAAGGAAAGTATGAACCGCCACCTGAAGAAAATAGCCGTGATGTGCGGCATCAACCGCCCGATTTCATTCCATCAGGCAAGACATACCTTCGGCAGCATAATTTGTTTATCGCAAGGAATACCCATCGAAACGGTAAGCAAAATCATGGGGCACAAGCATATAAAGACCACACAGCGGTACGCGAAAGTCACGCAGGACAAGATTGACCGTGACGTGGACAGGCTGAATGAAGCCATCGGCGGTAAGTTCTCCCTGTTCGGGATTGATGCATCCCCTTCCACGATACGCAAGGACAACACCCGGCGCAGGGTAAATCCGAGTTGGAAACAAGGGGCTATTGTCAAACAAATGATGGAGGGATAAGTCATGCGCAGCACGTTCAAGCTATTATTTTACATCAACCGACAGAAGGTGAAGAAGAACGGCAAATGCCCAGTCATGGGGCGCGTAACCCTTGACGGCAAAGTCAGCCAGTATTCCACAGGGTTGGAAGTCGAGCCTGCGTATTGGGATGCTGATACGGGCAGGGCTTCCACTGACGGGCGCAAGGATAGCTTTGACAGCGAGAAGAAAAAGGAGCTGGTCAGGCTGAACGATGCCCTGTCCGCACTGGAAGCCAAAGCCCGTGCCGCCTACACGGAGAACGTGGACAGTTACGGTTTCGTTTCTGCTGAAATCATCAAGAACGCCGTGACGGGCAAGTCGCAGGTGAAGGAAACCCTGCTCGCATTGATGGATGAACATAACGAGGAATACGCCAAGCGTGTGGGCATCGACAGGACAAGGCACACTTATATCCGGTATCTGACCACACGCAAGCACATCCATAATTTCATGAAGTACAAGTACGGCATGGAGGATATGCCGTTGCGCTCGCTGACCATGCGCTTCATGACCGACTTCACGTTTTACCTCTCCACGGTGCTAAGGCTGAAAGTGTCGGCATACAACGACTACCTCATCCTGCTGCACAAGATGACGCGGCTCGCCTTGAAAAGGCATATCCTCAAACGTGACCCTTTCGCGGGGCACAAGATAGAGAAAATCACGGTGAACCACCGCTACCTGACGGGCGAGCAGTTCGAGAAGCTGTTGAAAGCCAAGCTGCCCACATACAGGCTGTGCCATACGAGGGACTTGTTCGTCTTTTCGACTTTCACTGGCATCGGGAGGGCGGATCTAGCGAATTTGACGGAAGACAACATCATCACGAAGGAGGACGGCAGCAAGTGGATTCACATCGCACGTCAGAAGACCAAGGCGGAGTGCCATATCAAATTGTTGGACATACCTCTGCGCATCATCGAGAAGTACCGTGGTGAGGGAAAGGACGGAAAACTGTTCTTCGTTCCGCAGACTTCAAGCCTGTGCCGCAACTTGAAGATGATAGCCGAACAGTGTAATCTGGGATGCCATCTTACCTACTACATGAGCCGCCATTCGTTTGCAACCCTGATTTGCCTGAACAACGGCGTGCCGATAGAAACCATCAGCAAGATGATGGGGCATTCCTCCATCCGCACCACGCAAATCTACGCGGAAATCACCAACCAGAAGGTGAGCCGTGACTTGGCTGTGCTGTCCGAGACCACCAAAGGAAAGTTCTCCCTGCCTGATGACGGGATGCCCTCGCGTGTGTTCAAGTGCGGCAATTACAGCGGTTGGAAAAAGGAATGTAAACGGAATTCTGACAATGAAAAAATAATGCGGACATGGAAAGAGGAATAATCATAATCACTGAAAACGGGGCGGTCACGATGCCGACCGCTCCCGTTTGGATGACGCAGCAGGAGATGTCCGATGCGTTCAATGTGTTCGGTTACGACATCCGCCGGGCTGTACACGTCATCTACAAAAACATGGAGTTATCGGAAGAGGAAACGGTACGGCACGTCAGGCAGGACGGCAGAATTTGCTATGACGTGTACAGTCTTGAAATGGTGATAGCCGTGGCGTTTAAGTTACGAAGCAGGGAAAGTATGGCTTTCAGACGGTTCATCATGGAAAGGTTATGCACAGCAAGCCGTGAAAAGCCTGTAAATTTGTTCTTTTCACTGTCCATAGCCAATCCACGGTATGTATGTAAATTTTTAGGTATAGGTTTTACTTGTTTGTTCATTCATTCCTGGTGATTTGTTTATCATATGGTAAACCAGGATTAAATCGTTTGGTAACGCAACTTTTTTATTTATAAATTCTTCGTTTATCAGTTTAATATGTATTTTTGTACTGAATTTCAAAAAAGGCACATGGAAGAAAAAGATTTCAATAATTTAGATGGGCAAGAGATTGAACAGGAAGATACTTCTTCTGGCGTATTGATTACCCAACCTTTTTCACCTAATGATATAAAATTGAGTAATCCCCCTATGAATCTGGGTGATTTGATAGATATGATTCAATATGATTGGATTGATTTTCATACGGAATATCAGCGGAATGAAGACCTATGGTCACCGGGGAAGCAAAGTCGATTGATAGAGTCGGCCATGTTAGGATTGCGTCTCCCTGCTTTTTATTTTGAAGAAGTTACCCGGAGACATTGGAAGATTATCGATGGTTTGCAAAGGTGTTGTGCGATTCGTAACTTTTGTGTGGACGAATCATTGGAATTGTGTGAGCTGGAATTCTTAGACTTTAACGGGAAAAAATTCAGCGACCTACCTTTTGATTTAAAACGAGATATCCGAATGCTCCCAGTTACTGTAAACTTGTTGAATAGTGGAGTGCCTGACAAGGTGAAATATATCTTGTTCAAACGACTGAATACTGGTGGCATGGAATTGAAACCTCAAGAGATAAGGAATGCCGTTTTCCAAGGGAAAGCAATTGAATTGGTTAAAGAACTCGCCGTAAATTCTGCTTTTTTAAAAGCCACAGGTCATAAGATTCCTACCAAACGGATGCAGGATCAAGATTTTGTGACACGCTTTATGGCTTTCTACCTGCTTGGCTATGAAAACTATGTGCCTGATTTGGATAACTTCATGAACACATGTCTGGAGATGATCAATCATGGTAAAATTTCCGAGGAGGACATCAACCACATGAAAAAGGATTTCACCCGGGGAATGGAACTGGCGTATGAGATATTCGACAATGATGCATTCCGAAAACGGGAGTCTGTCGCTGACAACAGAAGACCTATAAACAAAGCTTATTTTGAAGTAATAGCCGTCACTCTGGCTAAGGTAGACGAGAATGACAGCGACCAGATATTAGCCCACAAAGAGCTATTCAAAACGAATTTGATAACGGAAATGAATAGAAATAGATCATACAATTATTCATTTTCGGGAGGTACAGGGCAACCAGACAATGTCAAAAGACGTTTTTCTCGTTTTGCTGAAATCCTTAGAAAGAGTATAAACAATGAAACCATATAATAATAGTATCTGATGATAACCCAATTGCAAATATCCAATTTCAAGTCGCATAAAGATACCAATATCAACCTTGGTAACCTGACAGTCTTAACGGGCGTGAACGGTTGTGGCAAAACCAGTGTCATCCAGTCTCTTCTTTTATTGAGACAGTCTTTCCTGAAAAACCGCCTTGCACAAGGCTTGGATCTAAACCATCCATTGTGTAGTATAGGTATTGCCCATGATGCATTGTACCGCTTGGCTGAGGATGACATCATCACTTTTCACTTTACCGCTGACCACAACGAATATCATTTTAGTTTTAAAGCGGCAATGACGAATTTACAGGATTCATTCATTCGGAAAAACGCATATAATGATAATGCGTGTAATGATACCAGATTAAGAGATTTATCCCTGTTTAACAACGATTTTCAGTATATTAGTGCGGCTAGATGGGGAGGAAAAAGTGTTTTTCCAAAAGAGACCTATGCTGTAGAAATCCAAAAGCAATTGTCGTTGAACGAAGGACAAGGTGAACTGGTAGCGCATTTCTTGGATAAATATGGTGCTGAAACCGTACAAGACTATTATGAAGAAAACCAGAAAGAGGATTTGAGTTTGTTGCAACAAACCATTTATTGGGAACAGAAAATCAGCCCTGATGTGACCATAAATGTGGAGCAACGGAAAGACAGTAGCACATATGCTATCAGCTACGGATTCAATGGCGAAGACAGCCAAACCAAACCTGTTATGGACTTGCGGGCAGAGAACATCGGTTATGGCATATCCTATACTTTGCCAGTGATTGTAGCGTTGTTGTCGGCACAACCGGGAGCCTTGGTTATATTGGAAAATCCGGAAGCTCATTTGCATCCCGGTGGACAGGCCGCATTGGCTAAGTTGATTGCTAAAGTGGCCAGTGAGGGGATACAAGTAATCGTAGAGACACATAGTGATCACATCATCAACGGTATTCTTTTAGCTTGCAAAGCCTATCAGAAAAACCATAAGCAGGGCATATCCAACCATCTGGTTAAGGTATATGATTTTCATGACAAAGAGAAACACGCATCCAAAGCAGAAGAAGTAGTGATTGAAGAGGATGGTATACTTCGCTATCAGCCCAAAGGCTTCTTTGACCAGGCAGAGAATGATTTGTATAGTTTGTATAATGAATGAGAACCATGCTTAATATCTATTTTCATGTTTTGGACGAAGTAACCCAACCTATATATAAGGAACTAAGGGATTGGAGATCCAAGAAAATCAAATTATGGTTCAATAGTGCGGATTGCGACAGGAATAAGATCCAACAAAGAGACAAGTGCCTTATCGACCGCAACGTAAAAGACGATGATTTGTTTTGTTTTCTTTGGGATATTAAGAATACGAAGGTTGTTCCGTTGTACGGTGACGGTCTGAAACATCTGGCGACATGGCATGATACATTCCAGAAAAGTTTCATTTGCATAGACCGCTTGGTGCCTCCTAAAAACCGTTTAGTGCTTTTTCGGGATGCTGTGCATAAAGAAGACCATCCTAAGGGATTCATACAAGTACCCTGTTTCAATGACTTAGGTAAACTTATCGATTATCTGAAAAATCTTGGTTTTTTCCAATTCTCGCTGGAAAACTCCAAAAGATTCACCAAAACAAACTTCATGATACAAGGGGTTCCTGTATATCAGGAAAACAGTACAAGATACTATTGGTATTTGGATAATTTTCATCAGACGCATTATGAAGTATTCGATAGTAATGGGAAAAGGCACCTAGGAGAAGCAGATCTTGACGGCAATTTAGATAAAAACAAAAAAGATAAAAGTAAAAAAGCTATCTTTTGAAAAAGATAGTTGGGAAATGGTATATGTAAAATTATGCCACAATTAGATGGCAATCTATCTGTAACTGAAACATAAAGATGAAGCCGAAGGTGAACAGTTTTCCTACCACCATCGGCTTTCTTTGTTTTTTCACATTCTGATTTACGTTCCCAAGCGATATGCGTTCCGATACCCGCTCATCACCATCTTTTCGATGTCCGATTCCTTATACAGGATTTTTCCGCCTAACTGGTAATAGGCAATTATCCCGTTGTTGCGGTAATCCTGCAAGGTGCGGCGGCTCACCTTGAGCCATGCCGACACTTCCTTGTCCGTCAGGAACTGTTCGTTACTTGGCGAAGCCTTGTGGCTCGCATCCATTCTTTCGATGCCTTCAAGCAGGGCATCCAGTTGTCCGATAAAGCCGACTTCCAGTTCACGGTCGGCAAGAATCAAGTCGTTCATAATTTACAGTGGATTTAGTGGTTACACATTTTGTTGTCTGATTAGATGCTACAGCCACGATAGGCTGCATCCTTGCGCCTGTCCTCCACAAGCCGGACGATACACTGCACATCCTCCGGCTTGTAAAAAATCTTGTGTCCTATCTGCGAGTAAGCCAGCGTGCCGTTATCGCGGAGCGTCTGCAAGGTGCGCGGACTGATGCGTAACTGTTGGCAGACTTCTTGGTTGTCCATCCAACGGCTGAGCCGTTTGCCTTCCCTTTTGTGAAGGATTTCATTCACCCGGTCAGACAGGCGGTTGAGCTTGCCGACCATTTCTTCATACTTGCTTTTTGAAATGATTACTACTTCCATACTTATTATACTTACTGTTTGTTCTTCTTTTTGCCTGTAAAGTAAAGCCGTTGTCCGCTTGAAACAATGGATTTGCAATGAGGTGGCAGCTTGTGGCAGCAAGTGGTCGGGAGTGACGTCATCCACTGAACCCGTTACGGCTGTTCCAAGCGTCCGTGCTGCAAAGAAAAGCTAAGTCCGGCATAATCCGACCGCTTCGCACTTGCGTGGCAGCATTTGGCGTCGATGTGGTAGCCTGTGGCGTTCTTCGGTTTCTCAAAGGGCATTTCCTTAAATCCGTCCCGACTACTCCATTTAAGCCCTTAAAATTCCCAATGCCCGTTTCATGCACTATGGCAAAACGGCGCAGCCTGAACCGCTCTGGCAATGTGTAAAGTGCAAAACCATACATTGTTGCCCCACTCCATCCAATCCTTTGACTGTCTGTTTTATAGCCATTTCCTTTGCAACCGATAATCGGTCAAATGTGCGCACAACGACCAACATTGTTAAACACTAAATTCAAACAAGTATGAAGAAAAACGTAAGCAGCCAGAGTATGGATGCAACATTGCAGGACTTTTTAGGCAACAAGCCGAGTTTGGAAACCCCGAAGCCCGAACCACAGCCTGCCGACACGCAGGAACAGGCAAGTGGGGCTGTGCAGGAAAAAGCAGGTGAAGCCGTGCAGGAACAGGCGGACGAAACTCCGCAGGTGGTACGCCGTATCAGCGGCAAGCAACGCCGTGCATCGTTGGAGGAGTACAAGGAAGCCTTCCTCACTGTTCCGTCCATTGAAGACCGCAAGCCCGTATTTCTCAGCCGCAGCACGCGCGACGCCCTCGACCGTATCGTACGCATGTTCGGTGAGCGCAGGATGAGCGTGTCGGGACTGGTGGAGAACATCGCACGGCAGCACCTTGACACCTACGGGGAGGACATCGAGGCATGGCGTAAACTCTGAGAATTAAGAAGTGGATTAACGGGGTGCGATTCAGAGTAACTCTGAACTATTCCAGCGGAGTTTTGAGGGGAGCAAGTTTGTGTTTCGGGCATACCGAAACCGTCTGCTCCCACTCCGAAACTCTGTGGAGAGCTGCATCCCGTTGGTCTAATGGGTATCTGTATTATAAACAGTAACAAACGTATGGAGCATAAGCAAAAAACAGTAAGAAGAAATAAGGGAGGTCGCCCCAAGAAGGGAGCGGCAGACAAGTTGAAATACCGCCTCACGGTGAAGATGGCTACATCGGACTACTACACACTGAAAGGCAAGGCACGGAGTGCGGGCATATCCGCCGGGGAGTTCCTGCGCCGTTGCATGAGGGACGGACAGGTGAAGGAGCGGCTCTCGCCGGAACATACGGGTTATGTCCGCAAGCTCTGCGGCATGGCGAACAACCTGAACCAGCTTGCGCACAAGGCAAATGCTGCTGGCTTTGTCACGGTGAGGATGGAGTGCCGCATACTCGTGGCACGGATTGAAGAATTGCTGAATTTAATCCTCTTATGACAGCCGGATATGATAGCTAAAATTGTAAAGGGAAGCAGTTTCAAGGGTGTGGTAAACTACATTCTTGACAAGGAAAAGGACGCTAAAATCCTTGTCTGTGACGGTCTGTTTGCTGAGAACAGGGACACGATAGCCATGAGCTTCGAGGCGCAATCAAAGATGAATCCGAGGGTAATGAAGCCCGTCGGACACATCTCGTTGGCTTTTCATAAGGAAGATGAACACCGTCTTACAGACCATGCAATGGCAGGAATAGCGTTGGAATACCTGAAAGAAATAGGGATAACCGACACGCAGGTTCTCATCGTGCGCCACTTCGACAAGGAGCATCCGCACGTGCATATAGCGTTCAATCGTATCGCCAACAATGGCAGGACTATCAGCGACCGTAACGAGCGGATACGCAGCGCACGTATCTGCAAGGAACTGACACGGAAGTACAACCTTTATTTTGCCAGCGGCAAGGAGCGGGTGAAGCAACACCGCCTGAAAGAGCCGGACAAGACCAAGTACGGGCTTTATTCCATTCTTAAATCGGAGGTTTCAAGGTGCGGAAACTGGAACATACTTGCCGCTAATCTGAAGAAACAAGGCGTGGAAATGCGGTTCAAGCACAAGGGCAATTCGGACGAGGTACAGGGTGTAGTTTTCACCATGAACGGCTATTCGTTCAGTGGTTCCAAGATTGACAGACGGTTTAGCTATTCCAAGATAGACGCTGCATTGGAACGTAACAGACGCAATGAACGGCAGGAAAACATATCACCGCCGCATCGTGAAGGACAGTTCATGTTTCCAACCGAACCAAAGGACAACGATGATTTGTACAGCGGTTCGATTGGTCTTTTCATGCCGGACAACACGGACGGACAGACTGAGGAAAACCGTTTCGAAGAACAGCTAAAACGTAAGAATAAGAAAAAGAAACAACATAAAATAAGATTTTAAACATGGATAATAATGAAGTTTATTCACTCTTTGAGGACATCAAGAACGGCCTTAAAGGTATCAGTAGTAAGTTGGAGAATACTCCAAAAGTAGCAAACAATTCATCAGACGGACAACCTCCGACGGTGGACTTGGCCCCCATAAAGGAGCTGTTCGAGAGTTCCGCAAAGGAGCATCAGGTACAGACCAAAGCTATGCTGACCAAGTTCGGGGAAGCGGAAGTTTACGCATCAAATAGGATTCTACACCTGTTGCGAAACATGAAAGATTCGTTTGCCCGAAGTTCGGAAGAACAGAAAAATGAGCCGCAGGAACATATCCACCGCCACAGCTTCGACATCCGGTCGAGCAAGGTATTTTCTCTTTTGGTCGGCATGGGCATCGTGTGTGCCCTTTCCATATGGGGCAACATCGAGCTTTGGAAATCCCAACGGCAATATGCGGACGATGCGTTGAAATTCCGCGTCATCCGTTCATGGGGAGGCTGCAACGCCAATCATATTCTTTGGCTGAATGACGTGTTTGACATCCACCGTAACGAGGAAGCCATCGAATGGATACGGCAGGAAGCAGACGGCTATGACAGAGGGTTAAAGACTTTGTCCGACAGTCTAATGCAGGAGAAATTGAAAGTTAAACATGTAAACAGCAACAAAAAGTAAGGTGAATGGCATCGGTAAAAGTGAAATTCCGTCCTTCTTCCGTAAACGGCAAGGAGGGCAACATCTACTATCAGGTAATACACGACCGCGTGGTCCGCCAAATCAAGACGGATTGCCGGATATTTGAAAGCGAATGGAACGGCAAAACATCGGCGGTTGCCGTTCCTGTTCTGGCAAGCATCGAACGGAAAAACTACCTTCAATCGGTTGCAAGCCGAATCGAATGGAATGTAAAACGCCTAACGGCAATCATCGCATTGCTTGAAAAAGGGAACAAAAGCTACACGGTGGAGGACATCCTCGTGAAATTCAACAGGCAAGCGGACGGACAATCCCTGTTCCCTTTCATGCAAGGCATCATTGAACAATTAAAGTGGCTGAACAGAATCCGCACCTCGGAGACATACTCCGCCACGCTTGCCAGCTTCATGAAGTTCCGTGAAGGTCAGGACATTCTCCTGTGCGAAATAGATAGTGATACGATGAGGCTGTACGAGGCATGGCTGAAAGCCAACGGCAACTGCCCCAATACGACCTCATTCTATATGCGCATACTCCGTGCCGTATATAACCGTGCCGTGGAAAAGGAACTGGCGGAACAGAAATATCCTTTCAAGCACGTTTATACGGGCATAGACAAGACCGTGAAACGTGCCGTGCCGTTGAAAGCTGTTAAGCGCATCAAGGAGCTTGACCTGACGTTGAAACCGCATCTGGACTATGCGAGGGATATGTTCCTCTTTTCGTTTTACACCCGTGGAATGTCGTTCATTGACATGGCTTATCTGAAGAAGTCAGACTTGAAAAACGGCATCCTCACATACCGCAGGAGAAAGACCGGGCAGCAATTGACAATCAAGTGGGAAAAGTGCATGGAGGAAATCGTGACTAAATATGCAGGCCGTTCCGTCACGCAATACTTGTTGCCTATAATCACCAATCCATTGGCTGATGAACGAAAGCAATACCGTAATGCCATTTTTCGTGTAAATGCAGCCTTAAAAGAGGTCGCCCGTTTGGTGGATTTGCAGATTCCATTGACCATGTATTGTGCAAGGCATGGATGGGCAAGTATCGCCAAGAGCAAGAACATACCGCTTTCGGTCATCAGCGAAGGCATGGGGCACGATTCGGAGGAAACCACGCGCATCTATCTTGCCTCACTTGACACGAGTGTTGTGGATAGGGCGAACAGCCTTATCCTTAAAGATTTGTAACGGGATATACGGGCAAAAAGCTGTTTTGCAAAAATCAGAATCTCTTGATAAGAGTTATAGTTATATCGCAAAGGTACGCAAAATATTGCAAATTCCGTGAAAAGTTCTCATTTATAATGGGATAAAAGATGAAAACTGTGCGGATTTGTTCGGCAAATCCACTTTTTCTTGTTTGCTAACATCCTGATTCATAGGATTTATGTTCTTGACGTATATCTCTTATCAAGAGATGAATTTTAAGGATATACTATATAAATTCCGTACCGAATCGTTTACCGAAAAGGAAAAGGGTACAAAGTTCGAGCGACTGATGCGCTCATGGTTATTGACAGACCCTCGCTACAACGAGCTTGAAAAGGTGTGGCTGTGGGAGGACTTTCCGGGGCGCAAGGACTTCGGAGGTACGGACACGGGCATCGACCTCGTGGCCAAGACCGAGATGGGCGACTATTGGGCTATCCAGTGCAAGTGTTATGCGGAGGATGCCGTGATAGACAAGCCCGCCGTGGATTCATTCCTCGCCACCTCCAGCCGCACATTCACTAACGAAGTGACTTTCCAGACTACCCAGTTTACCAAACGGATATGGATTTCAACCACCAACCATTGGGGAAGCAACGCCGAGGAAGCCATCCGCCACCAAGCCCCGCCTTTTACGCGGGTGGGGATGGTTGACCTGAACGCCTCCTGCGTAGACTGGCAAAAACTGATGGACGGACTTACAGGAAACTCCGCGCTTGTAGAGGGCAAGAAACCGCGCAAGCACCAGTTGGATGCCATATCCAAGGCATACACGCACTACATCACAGACGGCAATGACCGGGGCAAGCTCATCATGGCCTGCGGAACGGGAAAGACCTACACCTCACTGCTCATCACCGAACAGTTGCTTAACGGCAAGGGACTGGTACTGTTCATGGTTCCGTCCATCGCCTTGTTGGGGCAGTCGCTCAACGCATGGTCAGCAGACGCGAAGAAACCCATCAAGGCCGTCTGCATCTGTTCGGATTCCAAGGCCTCACGGAAGATACAGAATAAATACGATGATATGGATGACAGTGTGGTTGACCTTGCAGTGCCAGCGTCCACCAGTCCGCAGTCCATAGCTTCGCAGTTGAAGAAATACCGCAGTCACGACGGGTTGGTAGTCGTGTTTTCCACCTACCAGTCCATTGATGCCGTTTCAGCGGCACAGCAGGAGATACTTTCCGAAACAGACGGAGAGTATGGCGTGTTCGACTTCATCATCTGTGACGAAGCCCACCGCACCACGGGCGTGAAGTTGTCGGACAAGGACGAGAGCAATTTCACCAAGATACACTCCGATGACAATGTGCAAGGCAGGAAACGCCTCTATATGACCGCCACACCACGGCTGTACGGTGAATCGGCCAAGATAAAGGCATCGGAAAAGGACTGCATCCTCTGTTCGATGGACGACAAGGCTCTGTATGGGGAGGAGTTCTACCGCGTGAATTTCTCCTACGCCGTTCAGAACGGACTGCTGACCGACTACAAGGTGCTTGTCCTTACCGTCGGTGAGGACGATGTACCGGAAAACATCCGACGCGATGTCACCGACACGACCACGGAACTGAACTTTGACGACACGTCCAAGCTCATCGGCGTAATCAACGGATTGTCGAAGATGATACAGGGTGACGACCACCGCACATGGGATGCCGACCCACACATGATGCGCCGTGCCGTGGCGTTCTGTTCGTCCATTGACAGGAGCGCAAGCAGGGTGGGCATCGCATCCAAATATGTGGCTTCCGTATTGCCGCAAATATCGGAAAAGTACGACGAGAATCTGGATGCGGAAAGCCTTTCGCATACCGTTTCGATAGCCACAAAGCATATAGACGGCTCGATGAACTCACAGGAGCGCAACGGAATCCTGCAATGGCTGGCGGATGAACCGGAAAATGACCGGGAGTGCCGGGTGGTGACCAATGTGCGGTGTCTGTCCGAGGGCGTGGACGTGCCGTCGCTCGATGCCGTGCTGTTCCTTTCCGCCCGTAACTCGCAGGTGGATGTGGTGCAGTCGGTAGGCCGTGTAATGCGCACTTTCCACAAAGGGCTGCCCGACGAGAAGAAGTACGGTTACATCATCATCCCTATTGTCGTGCCGTCCGATGTTTCAGCAGAAGAAGCACTCGACAACAGCAAGACATTCGATGTGGTCTGGGAAATCCTGAACGCGCTGCGTTCCCACGATGACCGTTTCAATGCGATGGTGAACAAGATTGCGCTCAACAAGCAGAAACCCAACAAGCAGTCCTATACACCGTCCGTCACCATCGGTAGGCCGGGGTTGGGCTTTCAGGAGGGAGAGGAAGAAGCAAGGCAGATGGAGAACGCAGAAATCGCCCGGCAGTTGGAACTTCGCTTCGGTGAGTTGCAGGAGGGCATGTATGCCAAGCTCGTGGAGAAGTGCGGCGACCGCCTCTATTGGGAAAACTGGGCAAAGGAAATCGGACTTATCGCGCACAAGTTCATCGAGCGTATATCCAAACTCATCCAGTCCGGCGTACACAAAAAGGCGTTCAACGAATATCTCAAGGGATTGCAGCGCGACCTTAACCCGTCCGTGGATGCGGCACAGGCCATCGAAATGCTGGCGCAGCACATCATCACCCGTCCGGTGTTTGATGCCTTGTTTGCCGATTACCAGTTCGTGAACAACAACGCCGTGAGCCGCTCCATGCAGCGCATGATAGACCTTTTGCAGGAGCAGGCTTTCGAGAAAGATACCGAGGTGCTAGAGAAGTTCTATCAGTCGGTGAGGACGAATGTGGGCGGCATAGACAATCTGGAGGGCAAGCAGACCATCATCAAGAACCTCTACGAAAAGTTCTTCAAGGGCGCGTTTCCGCTCACCGTGGAGAAACTGGGCATTGTCTATACGCCCGTGGAGTGCGTGGACTTCATCATCCATTCTGTAAACGACATACTCAAGGCAGAGTTCAACACTTCGCTGACCGAACAGAATGTGCATATCCTCGACCCGTTTGTAGGAACAGGCACGTTCATTACACGGTTGTTGCAGTCCGGCCTTATCCGACCGGAGGACATGGAGCGCAAGTACCTGAATGAAATCCATTGCAACGAAATCGTGCTGCTGGCCTATTATATCGCCGATGTGAACATTGAATCGGTATTCCATGACATTACCCGTCGGAAAACCTATCTGCCGTACAGCGGCATCTGCCTGACGGACACGTTCCAACTGGCAGAGAAGAAGCACAACGAGCTTTTCACGGAGTTCTTCCAAGACAATTCCAAACGGGTAAAAAAGCAGATGTCCACACACGTGAGGGTTATTGTGGGGAATCCACCGTACTCTGTTGGACAGAAAAGTGCAAATGACAAGGCGCAAAATTTATCTTATCCGTATTTGGAGAAACGAATTTCAGAAACTTATGCTACCGCCACATCAGATAAAGGCCGCACTATCCAATCTCTTTATGATAGCTATATAAAGGCATTTCGTTGGGCATCAGACCGTATACCACAGGACGAAGGCGGTATCGTTGCTTTTATAAGCAATGGCGCATGGCTGGATAGCAATTCGGGAGAGGGTTTCCGGCGTTGTCTTGAAAAAGAATTTACTTCCATTTATGTGCTGAATTTGCGTGGAAACCAACGTACATCGGGAGAACTTTCACGTAAAGAAGGAGGCAAAATTTTTGGTAGCGGTTCTCGTACTCCCATTGCAATCACTTTCCTTGTCAAAAATCCGTCCAAGAAAGGACAGAAAGCAGTTATCCATTACCACGACATAGGCGATTACCTTACCCGTGAGCAGAAGCTCAAAATGGTAAAGGATTTCCGTTCTATTTCTTCGCAGAAACTGGATTGGCAGATTATCACTCCTAACGAAAAGGCAGACTGGATAAATCAGCGAGATGGTGTATTTGATAATTTTATACTATTGGGCAATAAGAAGGATAGTAAGCAAACGGTATTTTCTATATTTTCAGCAGGAGATATTACACACCGTGATGTATGGTGTTATGATTCCTCGTCAAAGTCCTTATCATCAAGAATATCCAATACGATAAATAATTATAATGATGAAATAAAAAAATGCACTGCATGTAAAACGATAGAAGATGTATCTGCTATCGTAAATCTTGACCCAACAAAAATTAAGTGGGACCAGAAATTGTTTGAACAAGCATTGAAAGGTGAACAGCAAATCTTTGATTGCAGTAAAATACGTAAAGCGATATATCGCCCATTCTTTAAGCAATGGTTATACTACGATAAAGTATTTAATTGGAGTCAGTATCAATTACCTAAATTGTTTCCTGACACTACCAGTAAGAATTTCCTGATATGCGTAAGTGGTATAGGGGTAAGCAAAGATTTTTCTTGTATTATATCAGACACTCTTCCAGACTTGGAATTGATAGGGAAAAGCCAATGCTTCCCATTATATAGATACGAAGAAAATAAAAATCAAGAAGGAACTCTTTTCGATGATACGGAAACAAATCGTTATTTCCGCCGTGACGGAATCACCGACTGGATATTGAAAGAAGTCCGCAACCGTTTCGGAGGCTCACGAGCCATCACTAAAGAACACATCTTCTACTATGTGTATGGACTGTTTCACTCCAAGCAATACCGTGAGCGTTTCGCCGATGACTTGAAAAAGTCATTGCCACGCATTCCCATTGTAGATAATGTACAGGACTTCATGGCTTTTTATAAAGCCGGAAAGGAACTTGCCGACCTGCACCTGAACTACGAGCAAGGTATCAATGAGCAGATAACAGGCCAAGACGGTGATTATCCGTTTTATGCAAATAAACCGATGTTTGCACATCGTTCTTTGGGCGTAAAAGTAATTGGCGACATCGACATCTGGCAAAACGAATGGACGGATGAAACCTACCAATACTTTACTGTAGATAAGATGAAATTCGCCAAAGTCCGTGACGAAAACGGGAAACTCGTTGCTGACAAGACACGCATCATTTACAACGGTCATATCACCATCGAGAACATTCCGCTCAAAGCCTACGATTACATCGTCAATGGTAAGTCCGCAATCGAATGGATAATGGAACGCTATGCCGTCACCATTGACAAAGCCTCCCAAATCAAGAACGACCCTAACGACTGGTCAAGAGAACACGAACACCCCCGTTATATCCTCGACCTACTACTGTCGGTCATCATCCTCTCTTGTCAGACGGTGGATATAGTAAGTACTTTGCCAAAACTTCAAATCTAATTTGTTTGCCGAATAAACTGTGTTGAATTTTTATGCAGTTTATTCGGCAATATTATTATGCTATCCATTCATAAAAAGCAATACTGCTATTCACCCTTCATGAATGGCTTTAAATTTGGTCAAATTCAGTAATATAATAGTATCTTCACATAACACCTTGTTTTTTATTAAATCCCATAAGTTCATCTATATGGAGTATAAAATTAGAACTTTTCGCAACACTGCCATTGCCACCTAATTCTTTATATTTACAATAAATCTGTTCTTTTACAGAATCAATTAATTCTTCTGAAACAAGATTCAAATCAAAGTTTACGATATCAGTAGGTTTAATATCTGTTTTGCCTAATAGTTTTACAACAACACCATATAGTACATAGAATAAAATATCATTTTTTTCATAAGGGTTCAAATCTGGTGTCTTACGTATATTATCTTGGATTATCTTTCCAAGTTTACCAACTTTATAATATACAGATAAGTTACAATTTTCAGGATACAACTGATTATAAGTTCTATCATCTGTAAGCAATGTTGATGGTCGTGCTCGTGCAAAATCCGGCTTTCTTAAAAATAGACTTATAAGGCATTGAGCCAAAAAAGATACACTTATAATATCTGTAGCTTTTTTCTTGAGATTTTTATAATACCTAAAATCCGCAACTATCATCCAATACACGATTAAGGGTAGATTTATGAGTCGTTAGTAGCAGCTTTCAGTAAAAAGCAACAGCACAACATCAATATGTAGCCACCA
>NZ_JAKZMM010000022.1 GCF_022809355.1 Parabacteroides faecalis
AAATGGCAGGATGGAATTCTGATTTCCTCGTAGAACTACTTGATGCAGACTGGAATCCTCCTTGTAATAAAATAGATTCCAGTAAAAAATGATTGTAATGCGTCAGCCCTGCAGCTGTCAAAAAATTAATTGTTAGCGGGAATTATCTTGGTTTCTCATGACGAGAGGAACAGTTCTCCAAAGATAAAAAATGAAAAATGAGGCGAATTTTTTAGGGAATACGTTTGGCCTTTACAATTTTTTTGTACATTTGCCCATTAGAAAAGCACATTTATTAAAAATAAAGATTTATGGAAGTTAAGAAATCGCCGAAAGCGGACTTGGAAGGCGGCATTGGCATGAGTATCCTGATGGGTATGATTGTCGGTTTGGCTGTTTTATTCGTAGGCTTCGAATGGGGTACGAAAGATGTCCAGGTTGTGACTGCAGACGAAGGAGTTGCAGACATTATCGCTGAAGAAGAAATTGAAATTACGAGACAGGAGAACACGCCTCCTCCACCACCTCCACCACCAGCACCGGCTGTTACCGAAGTGTTGAACGTTGTGGAAGACGATGTGGAATTGGAGCAGCAGGAAATTATTTCATCTGAAGATGATGCTTCAGCTGCCCAGACTGAGACATTCGTTGCACCGGTAGTTGAAGAAGAAGAAGAAGAATCTGCACAGCAGATCTTTACCGTTGTAGAAAAGCAGCCGGAATTCCCGGGTGGTACTGCAGAATTGTTCAAGTATTTGAGCAAAGCTATTAAGTATCCGGTAATTGCACAGGAAAACGGTATTCAGGGTCGTGTAGTTTGTTCTTTCGTTGTAAACCGAGATGGTTCTATTGTAGATATCCAGGTAATGCGTGGTGTTGACCCGTCATTGGATAAAGAAGCAGTTCGTGTGATCAGCGAAATGCCTAAATGGAAACCAGGTGAACAGCGTGGTAAACCAGTACGTGTAAGATTTATCTTGCCGGTACAGTTCCGTTTGCAATAATTTAATTGTTTGGATAGAAAAAAGGCTGCACTTTTGGGTTGCGGCCTTTTTTCATAAATGGGAAGTTGGAGCTTGCAGGTTGGTGAGTTGCCAAGTGAAGCCTTTGCAGGATGTCGTAGATTCAAAAAACGCTGAATCGGGAAACCAGGTGGCTGACTTATACGCTTGAAAACTGAATGGCTCAAAAAATAAATACGTGATGCTGTCATTTGAAGAAATAAGAAAAAACGTAGAAAAAGCAATCAGTGAGTTGCGTTTCGACTATCCGCCCAAAAGTTTATACGACCCGATTGAATACACATTGGCGTTGGGAGGAAAACGGATTCGTCCGGCGTTGGTGTTGATGGCTTATAATCTATATAAGGAAGCAGTGGAGGAAGCGATGGCTCCGGCCATCGGTTTGGAAGTCTTTCATAACTTTACCTTGCTGCACGACGACTTGATGGATGAGGCAGACAAGCGGCGGAACAAACCGACGGTGCATAAAGTATGGAATGCCAATACGGCCATTCTGTCTGGAGATGCCATGTTGATTGCTGCTTATCAGCTGATAGGGAAAACGCCTGCCTGTCATTTGAAACCAGTCTTTGACTTATTTACGCAAACTGCTCTTGAAATCTGTGGCGGACAGCAATACGATATGGAATTTGAAACGCGTACCGATGTGACGGAAACGGAATATATTGAGATGATCCGTCTGAAAACAGCCGTGCTGCTGGCTTGTGCGCTAAAGATGGGAGCTATTTTGGCCGATGCTCCGGCCGAAGATGCCGAACATCTGTATCAGTTTGGCATTCATATCGGACTGGCATTCCAATTGCAGGATGATTTGCTGGATGTATATGGAGATACGGAAACTTTCGGAAAGAATATCGGTGGAGATATCTTGTGCGACAAGAAAACGTTCTTGTTGATTAACGCATTCCGTCTTGCCAATGAACAACAACGCAATGAATTGAACCGGTGGATAGGTGCTAAACCTGAAAATCCGGAAGAAAAGATTGCAGCCGTTACCTATATATATAATGAGTTACGCCTGAAAGAACTTTCGGAACAAAAGATAGAAAGTTATTTCGCCCGTGCGATGGAGCATTTGAAAGCCGTAAAGGTACAGCCGGAGAAGAAAGCCGTATTGAAGCAACTCAGTGAACGATTAATGAACCGACAGTCGTAAGATGAAACTGATCGATACACATAATCATATTTATCTGGAAGAATTTGATCCGGAACAAGACGCCTTGATTCGGGAAGCACAGGATTCAGGCATTGAAGCCTTGCTGTTGCCGAACGTTGATCTGGAAACAATAGACCGGATGCATGCAATTTGTGACCGTTATCCGGACTATCTTTTTCCGATGATGGGCTTGCATCCAACCAGTGTGCAGGCAGATTATGCAGCCGACCTGAAGAAAGTCGAGTCCTGTTTCGGGAAACGGACATACTGTGCCGTGGGAGAAATCGGGATTGACTTGTATTGGGACAAGACTTATCGGGCACAGCAGATCGAAGTATTCGAAGAACAGCTGCGCTGGAGTTTGGATTTGGATCTTCCGGTAGCTATTCATACGCGTGAAGCCTTTCCGGATGTGTTTGATAGTATTTATAAGGTAGGTGCGGATAAGCTGAAAGGAGTATTCCATAGCTTTTGTGGGACCGCCGAAGATTTGGAAACTGTTAAGAAACTTCCCGGATTCAAGATCGGAATCAACGGAGTGGTTACATTCAAGAATTCGAAGCTGGGAGAAGTGCTTCAGGCAACAGATCTTTCACAGATCGTATTGGAAACCGATGCGCCTTATTTGGCTCCGGTTCCATTCCGAGGGAAAAGGAATGAACCGGTTTATATTTGGAAAACGGCCGAGAAATTGGCACAAATTTATCAAACAACCGTAGAAAACGTGGTTTCACTGACTCGAACCAATGCGATTACCCTGTTTAAAAATGTGAATAAAATAATATAGTTGTATAATTTACATTTTACTTAAAATTTCTTTCCTAGATATTGTGCATATATCAATCAAAAAGTTTAGATTTGTGCACTGAAACGTTTGTAATTGGGAAAAAATTCGTAATTTGCACTCGTTTTAGAGAAAGAAGGCTCTCAAGGAGAGATGCTCGAGTGGTTGAAGAGGCACGCCTGGAAAGCGTGTATACGCCTAAAGCGTATCGCGGGTTCGAATCCCGCTCTCTCCGCAAGTCGGAGACTATAAAGCTTGAAAAATGAAATAAACAAATATGAGAATTATTAATCTTAAAAATTAAACACACAATGAAAAAGTATTTTGCAAAAGCATTCTTGGGCTTGTGTGCCCTTGGAACTTCTACAGTAGCATTTGCTCAGGATGCAGCAGCTCCAGCTGTTGAATCAGGTATGCATCAGGCGTTGAAAACAAAGTTTATTGAAGGTGGTGCCGACTTCATGAGTTTGGTTGCTATCGCTTTGATCTTTGGTTTGGCTTTCTGCTTGGAAAGAATTATCTATTTGAACTTGGCTGAAACTAATTCAAGCAAGTTGTTGAAAGGTATCGAAGAAGCACTTGACAAAGGTGATGTAGAAGCTGCAAAGGCTATTGCTCGTGACACAAGAGGTCCTATCGCCTCTATCGCTTATCAGGGTTTGATGAGAATCGACCAGGGTGTTGATGTAGTTGAAAGATCAATCGTATCTTACGGTGGTGTTCAAGGTGGTCTGTTGGAAAAGAACCTGTCTTGGGTAACATTGTTTATCGCAATGGCTCCGTCATTAGGATTCTTGGGAACAGTTGTTGGTATGATCATGGCGTTCGATAAAATCGAACAGGTTGGTGATATCAGCCCGACCGTTGTAGCAGGTGGTATGAAAGTGGCCTTGATCACAACAGTAGGTGGTTTGATCGTTGCTTTGATTCTTCAGATTTTCTACAACTATCTGTTGAGTAAATTGGAATCTCTGTTGAACCAGATGGAAGACGCATCAATCTCATTGATCGACTTGGTTATCAAATACAACCTGAAATTTAAAAAATAATTTGACTTATGGCAGTTACTAAAATACGTAAAATATCCAGTTGGACATTGCTGATCAGTTCGATTATCAGTGTCATTGTACTGGTTATGTTCTACACAGGAGGCGTAGTAGATCCTGCTGCAGAAATGAAGGAGCCGATTTATACCGAGCTTCTGTTGAACTGGACTTATGTATTGTTCTTTGCGACAATCGCATGTACTGTTTTGATGGCATTGTGGCAGTTCGCCGGAGCATTGAAACATGATGCAAAGTCGGCCTTGATGTCTTTATTGGTATTAGTTTTGTTCGTAGCTATGTTGGGTGTTACTTACTCAATGGGTGATGCAACTCCGTTGACTGGCTTGAACGCTGATTCTCAAGTTTACAACACGGCCGGTTGGTTGAAGATTACAGATATGTGGATTTATTCTACTTATATCTTGATCGCTTTGATCCTGATCGTAGCTGTATTGGGTAGTGTAAAGAAAATATTGAATAAGTAATAAGTTAACAGGAAAAGTAAAATGGGTAAGAAAAGAAAGACACCGGGTATCAATGGTTCTTCTTCAGCCGATATTGCTTTCATGTTGCTTATCTTCTTCCTTATTACAACATCAATGGATACAGACCAAGGTTTGGCAAGACGTTTGCCGCCTCCTGTACCTAAAGATCAGAAGAATGATACTGACGTTGATATCAATAAACGTAACTTGCTGGTTGTATTGGTAAGTAGTACAAACCAGGTACTTTGCGGTAACGAAGTTACAGATGTCAAACAATTGAAAGATAAGGTTAAGGAATTCATTGATAATCCGTACAACGATGCCAACAAACCTGAAAAGGTTGAAGTGGATGTTCCGTTCTTCGGAAAGACGATGGTTACTAAGAATCACGTAATTTCTTTGCAGAATGACCGTGGTACTTCTTATCAGGCGTATATCGATGTACAGAATGAGCTGGCAGCAGCTTACAATGAATTGCGTGATGATATTTCAAAGAAGAAATTCGGTAAAGCCTTCATGGATCTGAATGAAGACGAACAGAAAGCGGTACAGATGATTTATCCGCAGAAGATCTCTGAAGCTGAACCTAAAAACTATGGAGGTAAGTAACGATGGGAAAGTTTAGTAAAGCAGGCGGACGTGAAATGCCTGAATTGAACACGTCATCATTACCTGACTTGGTATTCGCGTTCTTGTTCTTCATCATGATGGTAACATCTATGCGTGAAGTAACTTTGAAAGTGCAATTCAAGGCTCCTCAGGCTACCGAGCTTCAGAAATTGGAAAAGAAATCATTGGTTACTTTCATCTATGTTGGTAAGCCGACTCCTGACTTGCAGAAGAAATTCGGTTCTGAAACACGTATTCAGTTGAACGATCAGTTTGCTGAAACTTCAGAAATTCAGGATTACATCGCTCAGGAGAAGTCTAGTATGAAAGAGGAAGATCAGCCGTTTATGACTGTTTCTATCAAAGCTGATAAAGACACAAAAATGGGTGTGATCACCGATATTAAGCAAGCACTTCGTGAAGCGTATGCTTTGAAGATTAGTTATTCTGCTGCTAAGCGTATTGAATAATTAATGCTTGATTGATAAATGAATAAGAAAGTCCCTTGATCCTTTTGGGTCAAGGGATTTTTTTTGCTTTAGAGAGATTTGAGTGACAATACAAAATATTTTCTCGTTTCTTGCTTGAAAAGTATAAGAATATCGTTATATTTGTATCAAAATGTAAGTTTGCATAATTTAAATCGTATTTATTATGGCACACCATCAGTTAGATGAACTAGATGAGAAAATATTAAAGTTAATTATAGGTAACGCGCGAATGCCTTTTTTGGAAGTGGCTCGTGAATGTAATGTTTCTGGTGCAGCAATTCATCAACGTATCCAGAAACTTACGAACTTAGGCGTTATAAAAGGCTCTGAATTTATTGTAGATAACACGAAAGTAGGATATGAGACTTGTGCTTATATCGGTTTATATTTAAACTCTCCGGGACAGTTCCCCACCGTAACAGAGGCTTTGAAGAAGATTCCTGAAGTTGTAGAATGTCATTATACAACGGGGCAGTATGATTTGTTTATTAAGATTTATGCGAAGAATAATCAGCATTTGCTGAGTATTATCCATAACAAATTACAGCCGCTCGGTTTGGCGCGTACGGAGTCTTTGATTTCTTTTAAAGAAGCTTTCAAACGTCAGTTGCCGATCGATCTGAGTGATGATGAATAATAAGAATAGGAGTGAAGAACTGATTATTCGTCGTGCGCAGTTGTCAGACTTGAAGGATATCATGCCTGTGTTTGATTGTGCGCGTCGTTTTATGGCTCAGACCGGTAATCCTACACAATGGGCTGATGGTTATCCTGAACCTTCCTTTATAGCTGAAGAAATAGCCAGCGGACACTGCTACGTATTCGTCGATCCATTAGGGAAGATCGTAGCCACTTTCTGTTATATTGAGGGTGATGATCCGACTTATCATGTAATTGAAGGCGGGAAATGGTTGAATGAAGCGCCTTATGCTGTGTTGCATCGGCTGGCTTCGGATGGAAGTTATTCAGGAATTGCAGACTTATGTTTGGATTGGTGCTTCACAAAGACGGCTAATTTGCGTGTAGATACTCATCAGGATAATAAAGTGCTTCAGCATATTTTATTGAAGCATGGCTTTACGTATTGCGGAATTATTTATGTGCGCAATCACTCTCCACGGTTAGCCTATCAGAAGATTCTTTGAGATGGTAATTGAAATATAAAGCAAAGGCGTACTTCTTGTTTTAGGAAGTGCGCCTTTGTTTTATTTATTCCTTAGAGTGAATTTAATAGCGTATTCGCTTTTTCTACCACTTCTTGCCACGGAAGCTGGCTGTTGTTGATATCTTTTGTGCGGATCTCTTCCAGCACCTTATCCAGTTCCTCCAGGTTTGCACCTTCTTTGCGTAATATCCTTACTTTTTCTGCTGCTTCAATGCCATCAATCAACCGTTCGAATCGGATGGATGAGCGAAGATACGGATAGACCAGATAAGTATCTCCTGAACTCCAATTACCGAAGCGGGAATCATATTGCGGATTTTCTGGCCATGAGTTGTAAGCCCAGCGAAGCATACCGTCATAATCGCAGGCAAGACCATACCAGCCTAATAATTCGGCTTCGTATGGATGAGAGAAAGTAAATGTATTTGGATAGAACGGACCGCAACAAACGTAGAATGTTGTATTGAAGCCATTGGCACGGCGGGCAACGATATCGTCATGATCGACCTTTTGTCCTTGTGATACGCAAACATCACGCATCCTATTATACTTCTTATACGATTTGTGATTATCAGCAATGGCAAATCCCATTTCCGGAGCACATTTTTCCAATACTTTTACTGCCGCGTCCATTTGCTCCGGTGAACGTTCATCCATGGCTATGTTGGTAATGTCTAACCAACCTTTTTCATCCAAATGCTTCTTGAAGTCTGCTAAGAAAGGTTCCCACATTTGAGCAAATTCAGGTTTTCCCGGTGTTGCGACAACTGTAACCTTTTTGTTCTCGGCTTCGTCGAAGTAATCCAATTCACAATTCCATGGAACCATCGAATAACAATTGATCATGCGGTTGATACCGATTGACAACATCATTTCTACCCAGCGATCGAATACCTGGTAATCATAGCTCCAGCTGCCATCTTTATGTCGTGTCCATTTGATCATGTCTTCGTAGGCATCGTAGCATTGATGATTCCAGGGATCTTTATTGAGCGTGGCGGTAATGACTTTCTGACCGGCTTTTGCCAAAGGAATCATCGTCTGTCTTAAGGCTTCGAAGTGTTCGTCGCTCCACATCTGTAAACCTTCTGCTCGTGCTACTGCTGATGGATGTTGCCATAAATCCAGATGGTAACTCCATTGGTCGGGTGTTGGCAGCAGATGGTCAATTACTTTCAGTTGGATCGGGAATGAAATCTTTCCCTTGTCTTGACTTTTGACCGTTACTGTAGAAGTATAAACACCGGCAACGGCATCTTGCGGTACTTGGATCGTAATCCATACCGGATGAGTTGTGCGGGGAGCCATATCGAAACGAGACAATGAATCCAACATATCCGGCATCAATACGCTAGGACCGCCTTTCTTGAATTCCGGAGAATTAATATCTGCCAGTGTATATCTTACGAAACGAGCCTGAGCAATCGTACTCGGTAAAGATGCATTGTCTGCTTTGAAGTCATCAATATGACAGGTGACGCCATTGGCGCCTTCAGCAGCCCAAAGAAGAAGTTGTGCGGAGGCTTTTTCTCCACGCCAGGCAACTAATGCGCAAGGTTTGTCTGCTAAAACCTGAGGAACTTCACTACGAGAGTAGCGCCAATCAATACTTCCCCATGCACCATTCAGCTGTTTTCCTGTTTGGTTCCAGAGGTTTTCTGCTTCAGTACTAATGGCTACCGGATCTTCTGCTTCCTGAAATGTCGTAACAGGAACATACTTTTGCTCTTGACAACCGAAGAAAGCAAGAGCTAGAAATGCAAGCATTGTGTTTTTCAATTCCATACTATTTATTTTAATTGAATAAATCATGAACGATTATTGATTCATTTATTAACTAAGAAATCTTTATTCGCCCAGGGCGAACATATATTCGGTGTGGGCGATTATATATTCAACGTGGGTGAATATATAATCAGCGTGGGCGAACAAAGTAAAATTCATCTATTCTTTCATAAAACAATGTTATTATCAAAAGTATTGCTTGATGGATGAACTGAATTAGAATTTATCAAAAAAAGAAGGTGCGCCCAACGTCTTGATTGGTAATACCAGTAAACGTTTTGACGCACCTTGTTTTTATGCGGATTTCTTAATTAGAATTCTGCATTATTCGGAGTACGCGGGAACGGAATCACATCGCGGATGTTGGCCATACCTGTAACGAATAATAACAATCGTTCGAAACCAAGACCAAAACCAGAATGAGGAACCGTACCAAAGCGGCGAGTATCCAAATACCACCACATATCTTTCATCGGGATATTCAATTCCTGAATGCGGTTGTAAAGCTTATCGTAATCAGCCTCACGTTCAGAACCACCGATGATTTCACCGATCTTCGGGAACAGAACGTCCATAGCACGAACAGTCTTTCCGTCTTCGTTCTGTTTCATATAGAACGCCTTGATTTCTTTCGGGTAATCTGTCAGGATAACCGGACGTTTGAAATGTTCTTCCACCAAGAAACGTTCGTGTTCTGAAGCCAAATCAACACCCCAGTAAACCGGGAATTCAAATTTGTGGCCTTTCGCAACAGCTTCTTCCAGAATCTTGATACCTTCTGTATAAGGTAAGCGGACGAATTCGTCTTTCAAGACACCTTGCAAGCGTTCGATCAAGCCTTTGTCGAACATATCGTTCAGGAATTTAACATCGTCCATGCAATTGTCGAGAGCCCATTGTACGCAGTACTTAATGAATTCTTCTGCCAATTCCATGTTGTCGTTGATGTCATTGAAGGCAACTTCCGGTTCAATCATCCAGAACTCAGCCAAGTGACGAGGAGTATTGGAGTTTTCAGCACGGAAAGTCGGACCGAATGTATAGATCTGACCCAAAGCTGTTGCAGCCAATTCACCTTCCAACTGACCAGAAACCGTCAGACTTGTCTGCTTTCCGAAGAAGTCATCGTCGTAAAGGATAGAGCCGTTCTCGTCTTTCTTCAAGTTATACAGGTTCTTCGTAGTTACCTGGAACATCTGTCCTGCACCTTCACAGTCGGAAGCCGTGATAATAGGTGTATGGAAGTAGAAGAAACCTTTGTCATGGAAGAATTTATGAATCGCATAAGCCATGTTATGACGAATACGGAAAACGGCACCGAATGTATTCGTACGCGGACGCAAGTGAGCGATTTCACGCAAGAACTCCATCGAGTGACCTTTCTTCTGTAACGGATAAGTTGCCGGATCAGCTGTACCGTAGATTTCAATTTCGGTAGCTTGGATTTCGACTGACTGACCTTTTCCTTGCGACTGCACTAAAGTACCGTTTACACTGATACTGGCACCAGTCGTGATCGGTTTCAGAAACTCTTCACCTAATTTATCTACATCAACAACGATTTGAACATTATTTATTGTAGAACCGTCGTTCAGCGCAATAAAGTTTACTTGTTTACTGCCACGGCGAGTACGAACCCAACCTTTTACATTAACGGTAGAGCCAAAAGCTGTGCTTTTGAGCAAATCTACAATCTTTGTTCTTTTTATTGTTTCCATTATATTATTAGTTTTATTATTCGAAAGCACCCATGCGCAATGCGTTTACTTCTTTTTCGTTCAGATAACGCCATTTACCGCGGCCCAGGTTTTTCTTCGTCAGACCGGCGAAATATACACGATCCAATTTAACGACGTGGTAACCTAATGATTCGAAGATACGACGAACAATACGGTTACGGCCTGAATGGATTTCGATACCTACCTGGCTCTTGTCTGTTTCGCTTGCATAGCTGATAGCGTCTGCATGGATTTCACCGTCTTCCAGTTCCAAACCGTTGGCGATTTTCTCCATATCTTCTACAGAAACATTCTTATCCAACCATACATGATAGATCTTCTTCTTCTTGAATGACGGATGAGTCAGTTTAGAAGCCAGATCACCATCGTTCGTTAATAACAATACACCGGTTGTATTGCGGTCCAGACGGCCTACCGGATAGATTCTTTCTGTACAAGCGTGTTTTACCAAATCCATTACAGTCAGACGTTCCTGTGGATCATCAGATGTAGTCACACAGTTCTTCGGTTTGTTCAGGATGATGTAAACCTTGCTTTCAATCTGAACCGGTTTGTCGTTGAAAGTTACTTTATCTGAACGAGTAATCTTTGTACCCAATTCTGTTACTACAACGTCGTTTACTTTTACATTACCTGCCTGGATGAATTCATCTGCCTCACGACGAGAGCAAACACCTGCATTCGACAAGAATTTGTTCAAACGGATCGGTTCGTTCGGATCTGCCAATACTTCCTTATACTTCAATTGTTTCTGGAAGTTGTATTTAGCATTCGGATTGTAATTGTTAGAACGACGATTGTTGTTATTGTTCGGACGACGATTGTTGTTATTACGTCCGTTGTTTGCGTTATAACGGCCGCCACCGTATGCGTTTCCGCCACCGTAGTTATTGCCGTATGGACGTGGAGCTGCTCCGCGATTATCCTGACGGTTATCGAAGTTTGTACGGTTTTCACCTACACGCGGTCTTCTTTTCTTTACCGGTGCACCTTCCGGGTTGTTAGGTAAAGCATTGGGGTTGCTGCTATAAACCGGACGGTTGAAAGCACGTTGATCGTTGTTCGGATTGTAGGCCGGACGATTTCCATACTGACGGTTTTGATTATACCCTCCGTCACGATTCGGATTGTTGTAATTCGCGTTACGGTTATTACCATACTGGCGGTTGTTTCCATATCCGCCACGATTGTCATAACGTTGCTGATAACCTTGGTTGCCATAATCATTATACGACTGGCGATCTCCATAAGAACGATAACCTCCTCGGTCATTGTTTGCCGGTCGGTTGTACGGTCTGCGTTCATAGTTACCTTCCTGACGGTTGTAACCAGCGTTATAAGGTCTTCCACCGTCTTCTGCATTTTCTCTGTAGCCCGTTACTTTTCTTGGGCGTGCTGCTGGCTGCTGCTGTGCCTCGTCTCTTTCTTCTGTACTCATTGTTGTATTTATTATAATAAAGGTTTATAATTGATAGCCTCACGGCTACCTTTGATTTTTTATTGTATGATTAAAATTAGGAGATAAAATAGCATTGATTCTGTTTATTATCAAAGTAGTCCGGTTGATCGATTAGCAATTGTCCGGAACTACTTTGATGCCTTTTTCTCCTTGTTTTTAAATTCCTGTATAATTATGCGGTGTAATCGCTCTTAATTCTTCTTTTACGCGATCACTGACCTGCAATGTTTCAATAAAATCTTTGATCGACTGTTCGGTGATGCCTGCATTGGTACGGGTAAGCGCCTTCAATGCTTCGTAGGGTTTCGGATAACCTTCCCGGCGTAAAATCGTTTGGATTCCTTCTGCCACGACTGCCCAACATTTGTCAAGGTCTGCTTCCAAGGCTTTCTCGTTCAGCAATAATTTACCCAGACCTTTTAACAGACTCTTGAAGGCAATTTCGATGTGTGCCATCGGAACACCAATATTTCTCAGAACCGTTGAGTCTGTCAAGTCACGCTGTAAGCGGGAAATCGGAAGCTTTGTTGATAAATGTTCCAGGATTGCGTTGGCAATTCCTAAGTTTCCTTCTGCATTTTCGAAGTCGATCGGATTGACTTTATGCGGCATGGCCGATGAACCTACTTCGCCAGCTTTGATTTTCTGCTTGAAATATTCCATCGAAATATATTGCCAGAAGTCGCGGTTCAAGTCAATCAGGATGGTATTGATTCGTTTCATGCCATCGAAGATAGCACCCAGATTGTCGTAGTTGGAGATTTGTGTTGTCCACTCTTCGCGTTGTAATCCTAATGACTCACTGACGAACTTGTTACCGAAAGCTTTCCAGTCATATTCCGGATAAGCCACGTGATGCGCGTTGAAGTTTCCGGTAGCACCTCCGAATTTGGCTGAAACAGGTATTGCCTTCAATAGGTTCAGTTGCTGTTTCAAGCGATAAACGAACACCATGATTTCTTTTCCTAAGCGGGTAGGAGAAGCCGGTTGTCCGTGAGTCTTGGCCAACATCGGGATATTCATCCATTCGTTTGCATACGTCTCTAATGTCTGGATCACTTCTTCCAGTCCTGGATAATAAACCTCATTCAGCGCTTCTTTCAGCGATAAGGGAATAGACGTGTTGTTGATGTCTTGTGATGTCAGTCCGAAATGAATGAACTCATGATATTTTTCAGCCAGGAAATGGTCTGTTTTTTCTTTGATGAAATACTCAACGGCTTTGACATCATGGTTGGTTACCTTCTCAATTTCTTTTACTCGCAAAGCATCTTCTTCCGTAAAATCTTTATAAACATTGCGAAGCCAAGTTTTTACTTCTTCCGTATTTAATTCACTTAATTGCGGAAGATATTCAGACAGAGCTATCAAATACTCAATCTCCACGCGCACTCTATATCTAATCAGCGCGAATTCAGAAAAATAAGCTGCCAGGTTCTCAGCTTTGTTCCAATATCGCCCGTCAACAGGCGAGATGGCTGTTAGTGTCGATAGTATCATTTTTCCTTTAATACATTATATATTATGTAGAGTTGCAAAGTTAATGCTTTTCCTGGTATGTATATGCAAAAGCAAAGTTTTTTTATTTTTTTCTCCGAAAATGTTTGGAGGTTTCAAAAAAAGCCGTACCTTTGCACCGTCTTAAAGAGATAAGGCGTACAAAACATGATGAATGAAAAGGGCGTTTAGCTCAGCTGGTTCAGAGCATCTGCCTTACAAGCAGAGGGTCGGCGGTTCGAATCCGTCAACGCCCACTTTTCAAAATAATCAACCGATTAATCGGGCGTTTAGCTCAGCTGGTTCAGAGCATCTGCCTTACAAGCAGAGGGTCGGCGGTTCGAATCCGTCAACGCCCACTTTTCAAAAACAATCAATCGATTAATCGGGCGTTTAGCTCAGCTGGTTCAGAGCATCTGCCTTACAAGCAGAGGGTCGGCGGTTCGAATCCGTCAACGCCCACACTTCTATCAAGCATCCATTTGGATGCTTTTTTTGTTTCTACACAATTCATCGATTGTATTTATTACGACTGCTTTATAATTTCAGTTGTATTTGTCTGATTATTTCTTCCCGCTGTTCGCTGCTGGTGACGTAAATCTTTCCGCTTTTCGTGCGGATATAAAAGGCTTGGCTGTAATTTCCGACGAAAGCCGTGTATTTCCCTAATTCTTTATTTCGGAAAAGTCCGGTGTAACCTAAAAAGCCTCCGTTTCCCATCAGACGAATATCCGAATGATAATCCTTATATGGTTCGATTTTTTCTATTGCAGAAAAGGGAATTTCTTTTATACCAGCCAGCTTACAGATCGTCAGTTTGTCATCGCCTAATTTTAAAGACATAGGTGCTTGTAAAACGAAATAAACGCTCAAGAGTAATACGATTGAAAAAGCGCTGATTACCCATGTGTTAAACTCGTTGATTTTCGTAGATAAGTAATAGATTGTTAACTGATTATTGATTATAAATAGGTTATAAACTAATTAATTCACATTTGTGATCTAATTAATTTACCTATGTGAATTGATTGATTCATATTAGTGATTTAATTAATTCATATAGGTGAATTAATTAATATATCAGCTATTTGATATGAAAAGAGGAAGGGGACGAATTTAGTTGGTGCGGGATTTGTCAGGAATTTTTCTTGGGATCCATCCGATTTTAAGAGAGGAAGATAAGTTTCTGTTGGATAACATAATTGTCAAACATCACAGAATAAATTGTTTATCTCCGCAACAATTCCTAATTTGCGGTCGTGACTTCAAAACGTCACATATATTTCTATATTGTTAAACCTAAAAAAAGCTGATATCATCATGAAAGTATATCAAACAAACGAAATCAAGAACATTTCAATATTGGGCAGTTCAGGCTCTGGGAAAACCACTCTCGCTGAAGCAATGCTTTACGAGGGTGGAGTTATAAAACGTCGTGGTAGTGTTGAGAATGGTAACACTGTATGCGACTATTTCCCGGTTGAGAAAGAGTATGGCTACTCTGTATTCTCGACCGTTTTTAGTGTGGAATGGCAGGATCGTAAACTGAACTTCATTGATTGTCCGGGTTCAGACGACTTTATTGGTGGTGCTGTTTCGGCCTTGAACGTAACCGATACGGCTTTGATGGTATTGAATGCGCAATATGGTGTAGAAGTAGGAACGATCAATCAGTTCCGTTATACCGAACAATTCCATAAGCCGGTTATCTTTGTTGTCAATCAGTTGGATAATGATAAAGCCGATTATGACGGAACAATTGCCCAGTTGCAAGACCGTTGGGGAAGCAAGGTTGTTCCTATCCAATATCCGGTTACTTGCGGAGCTTCATTTAATGCCGTAGTCGATGTATTAAAGATGAAGATGTATCGCTGGAAACCCGAAGGTGGTGTTCCCGATGTACTGGAAATTCCGGCAGAAGAAAGCGAAAAAGCCATGGAATTGCATAAGGCTCTTGTAGAAGCCGCTGCAGAACATGATGATGTTTTGATGGAAAAATTCTTTGAAGAAGGAACATTGAGCGAAGACGATATGCGTGCCGGTATCCGTGCCGGATTGGTAACACGTGATATGTTCCCTGTATTCTGTGTATGTGCAGGTCGCGATATGTGCGTACGTCGTACATTGGAATTCTTGGGAAATGTAGTTCCTTGTACAGATAAGATGCCGCGTTTGGTAACTACCGAAGGCGTAGAAGTAACTCCTGATTCAAATGGTCCGACCAGTCTGTTCTTCTTCAAGACAACGGTTGAACCGCATATCGGACAGGTTTCTTATTTCAAGGTATTGTCGGGAAAAGTTAAATCAGGCGATGATTTGCTGAATGCCGACCGTGGTTCGAAAGAACGTATTGCCCAGTTGTTTGTAACGGATGGACAAACACGTACGGAAGTTCCGGAAATGGTAGCCGGTGATATCGGTGCTACAGTTAAACTGAAAGATGTTCGTCGTGGGAATACCTTGAACGGTAAGGGTTGTGACTATCGTTTTGACTTTATTAAATATCCGGATCCGAAGTATCGTCGGGCTATCAAGCCGGTAAACGAAGCCGATGCTGAAAAGATGATGGAAATCCTGACTCGTATGCGCGAGGAAGACCCGACTTGGGTAATCGAACAGTCAAAAGAGTTGAAGCAGACAATTGTTTCCGGTCAGGGAGAATTCCATCTGCGTACACTGAAATGGCGTATTGAAAACAACGATAAACTGCCGGTAGAATTCCTGGAACCGAAGATTCCGTATCGTGAAACTATTACCAAAGCGGCTCGTGCCGATTATCGTCATAAGAAACAATCGGGTGGTGCCGGTCAGTTCGGTGAAGTACATTTGATCATAGAACCGTATTACGAAGGTATGCCGGCTCCGGATTCTTATCGTTTCGGTGGTCAGGAATATAAGATGAACGTACGTGATACGCAGACTGTTGATTTGGATTGGGGCGGTAAACTGGTATTTGTAAACTGTATCGTAGGTGGTGCCATTGATGCTCGTTTCTTGCCGGCTATCTTAAAAGGCATCATGGGACGTATGGAACAAGGTCCGTTGACTGGTTCTTATGCCCGCGACGTTCGTATTTGTGTTTATGATGGAAAGATGCACCCGGTTGACAGTAATGAAATCTCTTTCATGCTGGCAGGACGTAATGCTTTCAGTACAGCCTTCAAGGAAGCTGGTCCTAAGATTTTGGAACCGATCTATGATGTGGAAGTTTCTGTACCGGCAGATTTCTTGGGTGATGTTATGAGTGACTTGCAAGGACGCCGTGCCTTGATCATGGGTATGAACAGTGAAAAAGGATTTGAGAAACTGTTGGCTAAAGTTCCGTTGAAGGAATTATCCAACTATTCAACTTCCTTAAGTTCAATCACGGGCGGACGTGCTTCCTTCACCATGAAGTTTGCTTCTTATGAACTGGTTCCGTCGGATGTTCAGGAAAAACTGTTGAAGGCATACGAAGCTTCACAAGCAGAAGAATAATTCAAACAGATAAAATGAGTACTAGGATTGTAGCCACTCGCTTTGGGTGGCTACAATTTTTTTATTACTTGGTTTCAGCGGTAGCTGGTTTCTTATTTTGTTCAGAAGGAAAACTGATCTTTTATCCCGAATCAAAGCTTTTTCTTTTTCCGACTTTTCCAAGCTTATCCCAATAACATTTAATATCTTTGTTTAAACATTTATCTTTCGATATTATGAATCAGAAACAAAAGTCGATCTTATATCAAGTTGTTTTTTTCTTTTTATGCTTGGCCGTAGGAGCTTTTATTGGAGCTTTACTGGCACGTTCGGATAAGTCAGCGATACAGCTTTTGCCTGCCCTTATTGAACTTTTGATCTTTATTCCGGCATTAGTCATTTTACAAATTATTATTCATGAAGCCGGACACATGCTTGCAGCCTTGGCTTCGGGTTGGGAATTTCTTTCTTTTCGAATCTTTAAGTTTACCATTAGTCGGAAAGATGGAAAATTCCATTTCTCGGTCTTTCATATTCCGGGAACGGCTGGTCAATGTTTGATGATGCCTCCCGAGCACCCTTTGAGTCCGTCCCAATTATCTTTCTATAATATGGGTGGTGTATTGCTCAATTTGGGTACGGCTGTGTTAGCTCTTTTGTTACTGTTGATTCCGGCTATAAACCAATCCGGTACGGGGATTCGTCTATTGATCGTTTTTATGGGGGCAGGTATCCTTATGGCAGTTAGTAACGGCATACCTTTTGTAGCGGGTGGCATTCCCAACGATGGGATGAACAACCGGATGCTTAAACGAGATCCTCTTTCCCGACAAATATTTATAGATGTCATGCGTATCAATGGCTTTATTCAGAAAGGAATCCGTTTGAAAGATATTCCTTCTGCCTATTTCCATGCGGAAGATCAGCTGGATTGTGCCAATACGATACAGGTAATGGCATGTTTCTATCAGTTGGCACGTGCATTAGACCAATTGGACTTTGAGAAAGCGAACGAACTGGTTGATGAAATGGTCCGGCATAAAAAGGATATGGTTTATCTCTATCAGCAAGAACTTACTTGTGAGGAAATCTTTCTCCGTCTGATCCGTCAGACACCCAAGCAAGATATAGCACGGCTTCTCACGAGCGATATGCAGAAATACATTCGTCTGAACCAATCATATCGGCTCTCTGCTTTGCGGTTGGCATATACTTTGGCTAAGCTGTATGAGCAAGATGAAGCCAAGGCTGAACAGCTTTATCAACAATTCTCGCGTTTATGTACCCGTTATCATTTGTTAGGAGAGATTGAAGGAGAGAAGGCGCTTATTGAATATGTAAAACAATTATAAACGAATGAACATGCAACCAATATTGAAAGTCGGCATTCTAGGAGCCGGACATATTGCCAGTAAGATGGCAACAACTTTACAAGGTATGGAACAGGCGGAACTTTATGCCGTAGCGGCGCGAGATCTGACTAGGGCAGAGCAATTCGCTTCCGAATTTCAGGCTAGGAAAGCGTACGGAAACTATGAAGCTCTCGTTGATGATCCGGAAGTGGATTTGATTTACATTGCTACGCCGCATTCGCATCATTTCGAACCGGCCCGTATGTGCCTGCTTAAAGGGAAACCGGTTTTGTGTGAGAAAGCTTTTACAGCCAATGCCCGTGAAGCTGAAGAACTGATCCGGATCTCGCAGGAACAGCATGTTTATTTGGCCGAAGCAATATGGACTCGCTATATGCCCTTCTCAAAGACAATCCGAGAAATGGCAGAAAGTGGTATTATTGGTAAACCGATGATGCTGACGGCTAATCTGGGATACGTCATTTCAGAGGTTGAACGTATCGCCAGACCGGATCTTTGTGGCGGAGCTTTGTATGATTTGGGTGTTTATCCGATCAATTTTGCCCTCTTGACATTTGGAAATGAGATTGAGAAGATTACTTCTACTTGTGTGAAGAATGCTGCAGGCGTTGATATGCAGAATAGTATTACGTTTACGTATCGCGATGGTCGTATGGCAGTGATGCAGACGACCGCCTTTTGTGCAACCGACCGTATGGGAATTATCTCAGGGGATAAAGGCTATATTGTAATCGATAATATCAACAATCCCCAGCTGGCTGTTGTTTATAATACGGAACATCAGGAAATCGCCCGTCGGACTTGTCCTCCGCAGATTACCGGATTCGAGTATCAGGTACAAGAGGCAGCAGATGCAATTCGTGAAGGACGGATTGAACCTGTTTCGATGCCTCACGAAGAAAGTTTGCGCGTAATGCGGATGCTGGACGAGCTTCGTAAAGAATGGGGAGTGTGTTTCCCAATGGATAAATAAGCTTTCCGACAGGACGAAAAGACTGATTCCGAGGTATAAATAATAGAGGGCAAAGACAAAAATCGTATCTTTGCGCGAAATAGACAGATACATAATATGATACAAGAGAATTTTATCAAGATTTACGAGAAAAGTTTCCAAGAAAACTGGGATTTACCGGCATTGACCGACTATGTAGAACAAAAAACACTGACGTTTGCCGACGTAGCCAAGGAGATTGCCCGTTTCCATATCCTTTTCAGGGAGTGTCAGATCCGGCGAGGAGACAAAATAGCCTTGATTGGTCGCGATTGTGCCAATTGGTGTGTCGTCTATATGGCTGCCGTCACGTATGGAGCGATTATCGTACCTATTTTACCCGATTTCAATCCGAATGACGTGCATCATATCATCAATCATTCCGAATCGGTCTTCTTGTTTGTGAGTGATCGGATTTGGGATACACTGGAAGAAGAGAAAATCAGTGAAATCCGAGGCGTATTCTCATTGACGGACTTCAGATGTCTGCATCAGCGTGACGGAGAGAATATTCAGAAGCTCTTGAAAGAACTCGATAGCCGGTTTACGGAAGAATATCCGAATGGATTCACCCGTGAAAATATTCGATACGCTGATTTGGACAATGATAAAGTAGTCTTGTTGAATTATACTTCCGGTACGACCGGCTTCAGTAAAGGTGTAATGCTGACGGGAAACAATCTGGCCGGTAATGTGACGTATGCCCGTACACTCGATGTCTTGTTCAGAGGAGAACGAGAGTTGTGTTTCCTGCCGTTGGCTCATGCGTATAGCTGTGCCTTCAATTTCCTGGTACCGATGGCATTCGGAGCACATGTCTTTCTGTTAGGAAAGTTACCTTCTCCGAAAATTCTGTTGAAAGCCTTCGAAGAAGTCAAACCGAACCTTATTCTGACGGTTCCGTTGATTTTGGAAAAGATCTATAAGAAGATGATCGCTCCGCAACTCAATAAGCGAACGATGAAACTGGCCATGAGTGTCCCGTTGTTGAATGACCGTATTTATGCTCAGATTAACAAGAAACTGACCAACGCTTTGGGCGGTCGTTTCCGTGAAGTCATCGTAGGAGGAGCCGCCATGAATCAGGAAGTAGCCGATTTTCTGTATAAGATCAAATTCCCTTATACCATCGGATACGGTATGACCGAGTGTGGTCCGTTGATCAGTTACGATAATCATAAAGAGTACGTTCCGACATCCTGTGGGCAAATATTGAAGGGTATCATGGAAGTCCGTATTGATTCTGAAGATCCTTATAATAAGGTAGGAGAGATTCAGGTACGTGGAGAGAATGTCATGAAAGGATATTATAAGAATGAAGAGGCAACTCGGAATGTTTTCACAGATGACGGTTGGTTGAAGACCGGCGACCTAGGTACGATTGATGTCAATAAGCGCATTTATATCCGTGGTCGGAGCAAGACGATGATATTAAGTTCGAATGGACAGAATATCTATCCTGAAGAAATCGAAGCCAAACTGAACAACCTGCCTTTCGTATTGGAAAGCCTGGTTGTTGAGCGGGAAGGAAAGCTGGTAGGTCTTGTTTATCCGGATTATGATACTGTTGATAGTACGGGTATTCGTCATGAAGATCTTCCAGCTATTATGGAACAGAATCGGAAAGATTTGAATAAGTTGCTAGCTCCTTATGAAGCGGTCACATCTATTATTCTATATCCGACCGAGTTTGAGAAAACTCCCAAGCGGAGTATTAAACGGTATTTATACGAAAACTATTGAGGCTTTAGTTGCTGGGAAAAGTAGCTGAATTGGTTTGTAGGCATGAGAAAGATCTGAAAAATGAGAAAAATTTAAATTTTTTGATAAAAAAGTTGGTCTATGCTGTACAACATATAAAATTAATGCATACTTTTGCACCGTTTTCAAGAAGAAATTATAGACCGTTTAATTTTAGAACAAAATGAAAAAGTTAGTTGCTTTTGCTGCCGTAGTTGCAGCAGTATCATTTGCATCTTGTGGCAATAAGTCATCAGAAACTGCTGAAGTTGCTGAAGCTACTGAAGCAGAAGTTGCAGCTCCTGCAGAAGAAGTTGCTCCTGCTGCTGCTGATTCAACTGTTGCAGCTCCTGCTGATTCAACAGCTGCAGTTGCTACAGAAGCTACTCCGGCTGAATAATTTCAGTTGGTTTAGTTAGGAAACAAGGACAGTCTGTATGTGCCAAAAGCATACAGACTTTTTTATTTTTATTTTGTTACCAAACAAATCTATCTTTCATCCGGTTCTTTTATCGAGAACATAATATCAATTTTATGAATAGAATATCATATGTCGTGGCATTCCTTTGTTTAGGTATATCGGCTTATGCGCAGGATCTAGCCGGTGATACTACATTAAATAGAACAATAGACGAAGTAGAAGTGATTGGTAAATATGCTTCAGGTATAAGTGGTGGTCCGCTCAGAACTTTACAGGTAGAAAGACAATTAAGTGCTGTATCTGTTACTGCAGCAGAAGCTATCAGGCAACTTCCTTCGATTGTTACAGACATAGAAGGTGGCGTCACTTTTAGGGGCAGTAATAAATCCGGTTTGTTCATTAATGGAATACCGTATGGTTTGATGGAAGAATATAGTGGAGATGTGTTGATTCAGTTGCCGGCTTTGTTCTTTAATAAAGTAGGACTGCAAGTATATCCAGATATTACATGGGTTCCTGATGGTGATGCCGGTGTATTGAATTTGTCGTCCTCCGCTTTTCCTTCTTCAGAAAGAGTATCTCCTTTATCTCTTTCCTTGGGAGCTGGTTGGCATGAACGTTACAATGCCGGAGCTGTGTTGAATCTGAATCCCGGAAGATTTCATATCAATGCTAAGTACAATTATCGGAAAGAGTTTCGGTCACGAACATTCAGCAAGACAACGACCACGAAGCAGAATACTACTGTGATGAATAATAATGCAGCTGCTAGGCCGGATGTTCATTTGGCAGAGTTGCGACTTGGTTATGATATATCCGAAAACGATCAGATAGGTGTTTCTGGTTTATTTTATGTTATGGACTATAGCCGTTATGGACGTATCAATAATCAGGTATTCAATCCGCAGGGAGACAGAATGAAATATGTAATCCGAAATCGGTATAATGATCAATATCAATCAGCTTGGTCGGCTGATACTTATTGGAAACATCAGTTTCAACAGGGAAGTCATTTGTCGGCTCTCTTTCATTATAATAATTTCAAGTATGATGAGGATAATGACTATAAGAATGAGAACCCTAATAATCAGCAGATCATAGCTGAAGATAATCAGTTTATCAATCATGATAAACATAATTACTTTTGGAAATTGAACTATGTATATCCTTTCGGAGAGAACTATTCTTTTCAAGCTGGTTATATCGGTCGTTTAACCAATGAGTCACATCGAAATGAAGTAAATGCCAAGCAGAATGGAGAATGGTCTCCGACGCTTGCCAAGAATTATGATTATTCGTTCCAACGATATTTGAATTTGTTGTTTTTTTCATTTGGGAAAAAAACAACAAGCTGGAATGCAGAAGTCGGTTTACAGGCTGAATTTACGAATCGGAAGATAAATGAGACATTACCTTCAGCCACCAATTTACAGGAAACAAAAGCTCATTGGTTTCATGTATATCCAAGAGCCTTGGTGGCATATACCTTTCATCCACGACATACGCTTCAATTAACTTATCAGCAACGTGTCATCCGACCTTTGGGTTCTGAATTAAGTTCTTTTATAGACAATACGGATATAACACATGTAATTGTGGGGAACCCGTCTTTACACGATGAATATATTCATACGTTGGAGCTAAATTGGCAATGGGTATTATCTAATTTTCGTATGACGCCGGCCATATATTATAGGAATAGGCAGAATCGTATTGTAGAGATAGCAACACAGCAGGAGGAAGAAACTTTATGGCAGAAATGTAATAGTGGAACAAGTCAAACGTTTGGTGCAGATTTGTCTCTTCGTTGGCAACCTCTTCGCTTGTTGGATTTAGGTTTTGCTGGAGATATCTTCCGAGATGAAATTGATGGCCGGACAATCGGATATGATATTAGGAAATCTTTGTGGTGTTGGGATGTTAAGGGAAATGTATCCATACATATTACTCCTTCTACCGAACTACAAGTAGATGGTTTCTATATTTCTGACCAGTTGACTGTTCAGGGTAAAATAAAAAGTCATTATACTGTCAATGTTGGTTTGTCTCAATATTTTGCAAAGCGAAAGTGGTGCGCTCAAATTAGCGTGAATAATTTATTTGATTCGCTGGAAGAAACAACTTTGATTGATTCGGATCAGCTGCAACTCACTCAAAAGCGGAATCGTGATCCACGTGTTGCCTGGTTAACTCTGACTTATACTTTATAAAAGAAAAGTGTCTCTTTGGAAGATGAATGTCTTTCATCTTTCAAAGAGACAGCTATATATATGATAGCTGTTAAGGTTATTTTTCCCGTTGTATAGTAGGAAATGAACTTAATTTCCCTTGTTCAATTTTCTGATTGAGTTCTTCTACGATATGTACATAGTCCATTCTTCTTCCGCATGCATGAATTTCCAATAATGGATTTTTATCAAGAATATTTTCCATCAAAGTATCCATGGGCGGTGCTTCAGTAAGTTTACTGTATTCTTCGTATGTAAATTTCAAGAATGCGACCTGTGGATTGATTCCTTTATTATCTAACCAATACGCTTGTTTTAAAGGCGTTGGTAAACATAGTTTTCCACCAATCAATAAATCTTTTGGGTGTGGATAAGAGATGATACGGCTTTTGGATTGATCCATTATGACAGGAACATTATGTGAATAATCTGCCTTTGTTTTGTATACGTAAACAATTGGAGAGGCAACAGATGAAAGATGTTCCGTTTGCTGGATCTTGTCTTGTGTTGCTGATTCTTTTATCATGCTATTATTTGTTTCAGATTCTGTTTGTACTGTTTTACAGCTGATAGCACCAGTAAGTATCCAAACAAAATAGAATACAATGTATTTATTCATATTGTTTATTTTAGGTTGGTAACGAACTCGATTCGAAAATTTGAGCAGCCGGATTTATCCGGCTACTCAAAATGAAGCTTAGTCTTAAAGATTATTCTTTTCGGAACTTGACCGAATAAGTTTTACCTTCTGTTGTTTTTACAACCATGATATAAATACCTTTGTTCAGCTTATTAACCTGGAAAGAATAATTATTTCCAATACCTGGAGTCAATTGTTCTTGATGCACCATTTGTCCTGCTATGCTATAGATCGTTACAGTATTTGCCATGCTGGAAGTCCGGATACGTAATTCATTACTTGATGACGTACTGAAGACTTTCAATCCTTCAACATCTGATATTTCTTCTATACCTGTAGGTGTTGCAGACACTTCAAATGGAGTTCCTTGGGTTAATTGTACAAACTGACCATTAATATATTGATATAAGACAACGGCATATTTCCCTGCTGTAACATTGGGATTAAAACTCATGGACAGCTTGTAGGGTAAATTGTCTCTTTCAATGAATATTGAAGATGAATGCATATTCTGGGTGGAAGTTTGTCCTTCTGCAAAGATAGCAGCTATAATGATGTCATTATAGACGTCTCCTTCTCCATCCAAAAGAATGTCAGCAGTTATTTCTAATGGTTCATCTATTCCGATTTTGGATTTGGCTACTGTTGCCTTTTCGACAATGATTTTCTCACAAGGCTTACCACTTTTAATTTGTATATCGATGAGATCTCCTATGGCATATAAATAATTACCCCATTGAACACAGGCTGCGGCGAAATATTCTCCTTCTGGAATGTTTACTGTCGAGCCTGAATCTGTTATTATACTTAAGTTTCCAGAGACTAGAAGCTTTTGTTCTTGTGTATTGGCTGGAAGCAATAATTGTGTTTCTCCAAGAACTGTCACTACTTCTGGCTCTTTGTCTTGGGTTAATAGCATAACTCCTGCTATACCATAAAATTCATTTTGTGTACTTGAATTGGAGAAAGTAAGTTCAAACTCTCCATTCATGCCTGTGTATAAGCCATGTGATGCTTGGATTGATACATTCAAGTCTTTTTCGAGGTTTAAGAATCCACTGAATATATTGAGTTCACATTTCTTGTTCTTTATGGTCAGTATATATGCTGTTTCACTACCCATAATACTACGAACCCGACTATATTGACTTTCCCGAACTTCTTTTGTCCCGATATACAATGTATAAGTTCCGTCCTTGATTTCAGAAGGAATCATTATATCTTCAAGAGGTAATGTCGGAAAACCTTCATTTATATTATTTATTTCTTCTTTTATTTGATAGGCCTTGATAAGATGTTGGACACCATCTTTATCTTCGGCGATGACTCCTATTTCTCCGCTATGGAATGTAGACGTTATATTGCGAAGATTGACTGCTGTTAAATCAAAACTCTCATTTTGATTGAAAGAAGATTTGCTGGCCTTTAGTTCACTTAAAGAGAAATAAGATGTATATGATGTTGATTCTGATTCAGGTTGCATACCGATTATCATCCCTTGATCAAAGATATAACCGCCACCCATGCTACTACCTCCTCCGATACCGGGAGAAGTTGGTTCTAAGGAAGCAATTTCGAAGTATCCATTATTCATACCACCCCAGCCCCAGTTAACATGGACTAAATTATTTTTGTCGTATCCGTCAAGAACAAATTCATGGCCGACTTCTTTTGAGGCTCCGTTGTATAGAATGGGACGTTTTTCATTCAGTTCCTTTTTTACCATATCCATCCATTCCTGAGTATTGAAGTAATTACGGGAAACATATCCCATATTCTTATTGTAACCGAAATATTGGATAAGCGCATCTGCTACGATACCGGAATATGCCCCGGAACCATCCGGTGAATATTCCATATCAACAGCAACACCACAAGCATACATTAACTTGGCAACGGCTTTCCCTTGTGCATCGGTATATTTACCTGGTACATATTGCGGTAACATATTTCCCCAATCAAAGGAAGTAGCTCCAAAATCGAATGAACATTTAATCCCGCTGGAAGTATTATAGGAGTGTGATCCGATTCCTTTTTGCGGATATTCGAAATATTTCATAACCATAGCCATTGCTGTGGCTACACAACCAGAAACAGATCTCTTTCCGTTAACTTCTGGACATAAGTTGAAATAAGGTTCATCTTGATTCCAATTGATATCTCCTAATAACGGTTGTACGTCTTCGCTAAATGAATTGGAAGAACGGCTTAAAGGCTTGGGTAAATTTTGTTGTTTGTCAAGTTGCATGTAAAGATCATGATAAGCCGTCAGTAAGGCTTTCATGTTAGATGGAATATTCTCTACAACGAATGCTCCCGTATGAGAATACGCTAAAATAGGTCTCATTCGATCATCTCCAGACACAATGGCATAGGATGAGTTACCCTGATTAAATACGTAAAAAGCCGTTTGTGCGGAGGTACTTCGCAATGGCGATGATTCAATTAAATCTCCAGACAAAGCAACCAAACTAATGTCTCCAGCTGAACGTAAACTTCCAGACTGGTTGAAAAAACTACGAGCTACCTTCCATGCTTCATCTTGGGTAAGTTGTTTAGCCCATACGGAAGAGAAGCATAACCATACAAAAAAAATAGTTGCAATCTTTCTCATAAGTAGATTGTTTTTGAGTTAATAAAAAAGTTCGCCAAGATAAGAAAAAAAGAAAATAGACCAATAATTTATCAATTAATTAACTAAATCGGCTTGTTGGAAGTCTTTTTGAGGTATATAAGTGTACAAATTGACTATTTTTCTTATAAATGGAGAAAAAAAGATATTTCTGGGTGAAAAAGATAAAAATAGATAAAACTCGGATTTATTAAAAATATAATCTTAAGAAAACGTATTATTTAAAATATTTATTTCTAACTTTGTATTTAAGATGAGAGTTGATATAATTATGCGTGCGTTTTGGGCATAAGTTTTATGGCTCTTGACTGATTAATGTTTGAGAAATAGAGAGTAAGACATATTTTGATTTTGACATTCTTTGGTTTGATGAATTTCAGGAAATGAACATGGGGGCATTTTATGGATTTATTTATGCAATGAATACAAAATGATTGTCTATATGGAATTTCTGATTACATGATTAAAGGCAGAGGATGGAGATTCAAATGGTTTAAAAGATGGTTCACTATAAATCAATGTAAAAGATGGCAACTAAATTTCTATTGCAAGATAGTAGATATAAGACTACTACATTGAAAAAACACTTGATACAACATTTGATCATATCGGGAAGTTCTTCGATTGCCGATATTGCTAAGGAATTGCAATTAAGTATCCCGACTGTGACAAAATTTGTATCTGAATTAATGAACGACAACTATATTCTAGATTTAGGCAAACAAAACACACCAGGTGGCAGAAAACCAAATATTTATGGTTTAAATCCGAATGCTGGCTATTTTGTTGGAGTTGATGTGGAAGTTAAGAAGGTATTGTTGGCTACGATTGACTTTTGCGGAAACGTCATTGATGAAGGATATGTGGTGAGATATAATCTGGAAGATACAGAAGAGGCTTTTGACCGTTTGTGCGAAATTGTTCAGGATTATATTCATCAGTTGGAGATTGATACGAGTAAAGTCTTACAGGTCGGCATCAATTTAGGAGGAAGGGTAAATCCGAAAACCGGTTTTTCATATTCTTTCTTCCATTTTGATGACAAACCGCTGACTGAAAAGATAGAGAAACGGATTGGCATTCCAGTCAATTTAGAGAATGATTCACGTGCGATGATGTACGGAGAATTTTTGGCTGGTGTAGTTAAGAATGAAAAGAATATTCTGTTCATCAATATTAATTGGGGATTAGGTGCAGGAATTATCATCGATGGAAAACCTTATTATGGAAAATCTGGTTTTTCAGGTGAGGTAGGGCATGTTTGTGCACTTGATAACGAAATTATCTGTAATTGCGGAAAAAAGGGATGTCTGGAAACTGAAGCTTCCGGATATGCTATTGAACGGATGTTGCACGAACGGAAAGCTCAAGGCTGTACATCTATCTTATGGGATATGATGGAAGAGCATGGAGAATTTCTTTTAAGCGACTTCGTAGAGGCTGTTTTGCGGGAAGATGTTCTGGCAATTGAAATTGTTGAACATATTGGTTTTGTATTGGGCCGATGGGTGGCAGGTTTAATTAACTTATTAAATCCAGAAATGGTCATTTTAGGTGGTCCGCTTTCTGCTACCCAAGATTATTTACGTTTGCCGGTTCAGAGTGCGATACGGAAATATTCTTTGAATTTGGTTAATCAGGATACGCAACTGGTCGTATCTAAATTGGGCATTCGTGGTGGATTAATCGGAGCCTGTATGTTGTCTCGCAGCCGTTTGTTGGGAATGATTTAACAATGATCTAAAAAATAAATACTATGAATTATGCCATTTTAGCAGAGAAATACAAAAAGGAATTACTTGAACAGGTGGTTCCTTTTTGGTTAGAACATTCGCAGGACCGCCAGTGCGGAGGGTATTTTACTTGTTTGTTGAGAGACGGAAAGGTTTTTGATACAGATAAGTTTATCTGGTTACAGGGACGAGAAGTCTGGTTTTTCTCATTCTTATATAATAAGGTAGAAAAGCGTCCGGAATGGTTGGAGTGCGCTGTTCAAGGAGGAGAGTTCTTGAAAAAGTATGGACATGACGGAAATTTTAACTGGTATTTTTCTTTAACGCAAGATGGCAAGCCTTTGGTGGCGCCTTATAACATTTTTTCTTATACCTTTGCAGCCATGGCGTTCGGACAGCTGAGTCTGGCTACCGGGAATAAGGAATATGAAGAAATTGCCCGAAAAACCTATGCGCGTATTTTGGAGAAAATGGATAATCCGAAAGGGCAATGGAATAAACTGATGCCGGGTAGCCGTGACTTGAAGAATTTCGCCTTACCGATGATCATGTGTAATCTGTCTCTTGAGATTGAACATTTATTGGACAAAGAGACGATGGACAGGACAATTGAGTTATGTGTTCATGAGGTAATGGATGTTTTCTACCGGCCTGAACTGGGATTAGTGGTTGAAAATGTATTGACCAATAACCAATTGTCTGATTCGTTTGAAGGCCGTCATCTGAATCCTGGACATGCTATTGAAGCCATGTGGTTTATTATGGATTTGGGTGTTCGTCTGAATCGTCCGGATTTGATACAGAAGGCTACGGATATTTCGCTAAAGATGATTCGGAAAGGTTGGGATGAGAAATACGGAGGTATTTTCTATTTCATGGATCGTTTGGGTTATCCGTCTCAGCAATTGGAGTGGGACCAGAAACTTTGGTGGGTACATATCGAATCGATGATTTGTATGGCGAAAGGATTCTTATTGACCGGCAATGAAGAATGTTGGCAATGGTTTGAACGTGTGCAGGATTATGCCTGGACGCATTTCAAGGATCCGGAATATCCGGAATGGTTTGGTTATCTGAACCGGCAGGGGGAAGTACTTCTGCCATTAAAAGGTGGTAAGTGGAAAGGTTGTTTCCATGTGCCGAGAGGCATGTATCAGTGTTGGCAAACATTGCAGCAGTGTGCTGATAAATATAAATAATTGGAAATAAGGGATGTGCGGAAAACACATCCTTTTTTATGGTATTTTATTCATAAGTTGTAATAAAAGAGATGCAAGCAATCAAGAATCTGACAGAAGGTCCTATTAGTAGGCAGTTGTTTAATCTGGCATTACCCATTATGGGGACTTCCTTTATCCAAATGGCTTATAGTTTGACAGATATGGCTTGGGTAGGACGATTGGGGAGTGAAGCAGTCGCAGCCATTGGAGCTGTAGGTATTTTAACGTGGATGACACAGTCTATTTCGCTTATGAACAAAGTGGGAGCGGAGGTGACTGTCGGGCATTCCATTGGTGCACAAAACGCTGAAGAAGCCAAAATGTTTGCATCCCATAACCTGACTATCGGATTATTGGTCTCTCTTGTCTGGGGAGCGTTGTTGTTCGTTTTTGCTCATCCGGTGATCAGTCTGTACAAGTTGGAACCCGAAATTACCGATATGGCAGTCGAATATCTGCGTATTGTTGCCACCGGTTTCCCGTTTGTCTTTTTAGCTTCGGCATTTACCGGTATCCATAATGCTGCCGGCTTGAGTAAGATACCCTTTTATGTAAGTGGAAGTGGGTTGTTGTTAAATATGATTCTCGATCCGCTCTTCATCCTTGGTTTTGGTTGGGGAACCGCCGGTGCGGCTTATGCAACTTGGTTATCTGAATGTGCCGTTGTCTTGTTGTTTGTTTACCAATTGAAGGTACGCAACAAACTTTGGCCCGGTTTCCGTTTCTTCGTCCGACTCAAATCAACTTATAGTCTGAAGATCGTACGCATTGGTCTTCCGGTTGCTTTATTGAATGGTTTCTTTGCCATTATCAATTTGTTGATGGGACGAACGGCTTCGACGTATGGTGGACATATCGGATTGATGGCCTTGACGGCCGGTGGGCAGATCGAGGCGATTGCCTGGAATACATCACAGGGATTCAGTACGGCATTAAGTGCCTTTACAGCTCAGAACTATGCGGCCCGTCGGCGGGAACGTATTGATCAGGCTTATCTGACTACTTTGAAGATGACTTCCGTATTCGGACTTTTCTGTACGTTGCTCTTTGTCTTTTGGGGGGCAGAAGTCTTTTCTATCATTGTACCCGAACCGGCTGCTTACGTAGCAGGTGGCGATTTCTTGCGTATTGATGGATATTCTATGATCTTTATGATGATAGAAATAACTATGCAAGGTTTGTTTTACGGAACAGGCCGTACAGTTCCTCCGGCTGTGATCAGTATTACTTTCAATACATTACGAGTTCCCTTGGCCATGGGATTAGGTGCTGCCGGTTTGGGAGTAGCAGGCGTTTGGTGGGCCATCAGTATCTCCAGTACCTTAAAAGGTATTGTCTCTTTTATCTGGTTTCGTCTTCTACAAAAACGCATTTGGTAAACTCTTGTTTATCAGTATGTTTTTCCAAAGTAAAAAATACGCCGGCTTTTTGTTGAAATACGCCGGGAATTGATCAAAAGCCGGCGTATAGTAAAATAAAAGTAACGAGTATCGTTTACAATCCTCGTAGGATTCGTTTTCGATACTCGTTACTTTTGTCTTATCTGCAAATGTCTTCTTCTATGATCTCTCGTTTATCACATGAAAAAGCCGAAGCATAACCTTTTCCCAATGTTTGATATGACAACTTAGGTAACTTATATTTCTTAATCTTTAAGAGAAATATGCTACTGATATTTCCTTAATTTCGTATTTTTGCCAACAAATATCAAATATAGAAGCCAAATGGAAAATAAATTTAAGCCGGAAACGCTGTGCGTACAAGCCGGATGGAATCCGAAAAAAGGTGAACCTCGGGTTTTGCCGATTTATCAGAGTACAACATTCAAATATGAAACCAGCGAACAGATGGCTCGTTTGTTCGATCTGGAAGATAGTGGTTATTTCTATACTCGTTTGCAGAATCCGACCAACGATGCAGTGGCTTCAAAGATCGCTGCTTTGGAAGGTGGTGTGGCTGCTATGCTGACTTCTTCAGGACAGGCGGCTAATTTCTTTACCTGTTTCAATATTTGTGAAGCGGGAGATCATATTGTCAGTGCAACCAGTATTTATGGTGGAACCTATAATCTGCTGGGTGTTACCTTGAAGAAAATGGGGATCGATTGTACATTCATCGACGAAGATGCCAGTGAAGAAGAGATCAGCAAAGCTTTCCGTCCGAATACAAAACTGATGTTCGGAGAAACCTTGTCGAATCCTGGAGTGAAAGTTCTTGATATCGAAAAGTTTGCTCGTATTGCCCATAAGCATGGTGTTCCTCTTGTGGTGGATAATACATTTGCAACACCTATCAATTGCCGTCCGTTTGAATGGGGAGCTGATATTGTTACGCATTCTACGACGAAATATATGGATGGTCACGCTACCAATGTAGGCGGTTGTATTGTGGATAGTGGTAACTTCGACTGGGAAGCCCATGCTGATAAATTCCCCGGATTATGCCAGCCCGATGAATCTTATCACGGATTAACTTATACGAAGGCCTTTGGTAAAATGGCTTTCATTACGAAAGCTACCAGTCAGTTAATGCGCGACCTGGGAGCGATTCAGGCACCTCAAAATGCTTTCTTGCTGAACTTGGGATTGGAAACGTTGCATTTGCGTGTACCGCAGCATTGCAAGAATGCGCAAGCTGTTGCTGAATGGCTGGAGAAATGTGATAAGGTTGCGTGGGTCAACTATCCGGGTTTGAAGAGTAATAAATATTATGACTTGGCTCAGAAATACCTGCCGAATGGTTCGTGTGGTGTTTTGTCTTTCGGTTTGAAAGGCGGACGGGATGTTGCTATCCGCTTTATGGATCATCTGAAGTTGGCAGCAATTGTTACCCATGTGGCTGATGCCCGTACCTGTGTCTTACACCCGGCCAGTCATACGCATCGTCAGTTGTCGGATGAACAATTGAAAGAAGCCGGCATTGCTCCGGATCTGATCCGTTTCTCGGTGGGTATTGAAAATGTAGATGATATTATTGCTGATATCGAACAGGCTCTGAACGCTTAATCCTTATCAGAAACGATAAAAAGAAAAGGCACGGAATCGCTCGTCAAAAGAGTTGTATTCCGTGCCTTTCATTTATTTACCATTCATCCACTTGCTGTTCTTGGCGGAAACGGTCTAACTGTTGTTGCAGTCGGTCTTGTACATCCTTGTATTCAGCCTTCCCGTATAAGTTGTTCTGTTCGTTCGGGTCTGCCTGCAAATCATACAACTCATTGCAGTTGATTGCTTCACGATGTTCATCTTTATCTCCGTAAAAATGGATGAGCTTATATTGTTTGTCGCGCACACCATCATGACGGCGTACCATGTGAATGGCTGGATAATCATAATAATGATAGTATAAATACTTTCGCCAGTCGGCAGGAGTTTTTCCATCCAGTAACGGAACGAGCGATGTTCCTACCATATACTCCGGCTTTTCTATGCCGGCAATATCCAGATAAGTAGGCGCATAATCAATATTCTGTACGAGGTCTGTATTCTCAATACCTTTAGCCTTGCCTGGATAGCTGATGATCAGTGGAGTACGGAAAGACTCTTCGTACATGAAACGTTTGTCAAACCAGCCATGTTCACCCATATAAAATCCTTGATCGGATGTATAGACAATCACGGTATTCTCCATCAGGTTGTTCTTTTCCAGATAATCCAGCAAGCGGCCCACTTCATCATCGACCGTTTTGATACAACGCAGATAATCTTTCAGATACTGCTGATATTTCCATTTGGCCAGATCTTTACCTTGGGGTTGCTTCTGTTTGAAGTCTTCATGTCTTGTTTTGTAGGCCGTTTCCCAGGCTTCCCGTTGTTGCGGATTCATCCGGTCCAACGAATTTTGTAGGCCTTGGCTACTCCATTCTTTATTATAAGGAGGCGTATCTTTCAGTTCATTCAACTTCAAGTCATAGACCAAAGTCATGTGATCGGCAATACGCATTTCCTGTGTCCGGGCAGCATCACAACGAGTAGCATAATCGTCGTCGAAGGTTTCCGGTAAAGGAAATTCTACATCTTCATACAAGTGAAGATATTTTTCTTCCGGCATCCAGTTACGGTGTGGTGCCTTTTGATGCACCAGCAGGCAGAATGGTTTGTTCGGATCTCGTTTCTCCAGGAATTCCAGCGCATAATCGGTTGTCAGCTTCGTAGCATAACCTTCGCGCTTGACGTATTCTCCATTCGTTTCCTTACTTTTGAATTCCGGATTATAATATTCTCCCTGATCCCACAAAACCTGATAATAGTCGAAACCCTTGGGTTCACATTGCATGTGCCACTTCCCGACAACGGCTGTCTGGTAACCATGTTGTTGTAATATCTCGGAGAAGAATACTTTGGTGGTATCAATGCCTTTTCCTAACTGCCGCTGTCCGTTTTGATGACTATATAATCCGGTCATCAGACAAGCCCGGCTGGGTGTTGACAACGAGTTTTCTACAAAAGCTTGTCGGAACAAAACACCACGGGCAGCCAAACGGTCGATATTGGGTGTTGGGGCTAATTTCCCTAACGCATGCCCATACGCACTGATCGTTTGGAACGAATGGTCGTCCGTCATGATATGAATAATATTCAACGGCTTAGTTTCTGTCGCCTTTTCTTTTGTTCCGCTGCAAGCTGACAGCAGCAGAACTGGAGCCATCAGGCTCATGGATTGGAACAAATTCTTTTTCATAAGCGATTTAAATGAATAACAAAAGTAAGTAATCATCCGGAGAATCTTTGCACGGATCTTAAGATGGCAACACTAATTAACATCAGAATCATAGAATCTCTTCTGGTTTTCTGTAAGTTTGTAACACTTATAATCCATAAATCATTTTATCATGAAAAAGAGAGTTGATAGAATATGTAGTTTCCTGATGGCATGTTTACTCCTGATTCATATCAGTTGTAGTGAAAATAATTCGGTAGAAGATCCCAGACAAGAGTTGCCTGAAAATATTCAAAGCAGTTTACAAGTGCTTTATCCGGATGAAATCCCTCAGTCAACAGAGCAGCTTATCGATCCGAATACAAGTGAGGTCTGTTATTACGTAAGTTTTTCCGATGGAACCTATTTTGTATTCAATGCTGCAGGTGAGTGGACGAGTGTGTATTGCTATACGAAGGTACTTCCTGTTTCCATCCAAACAACCTATAAAGATGCTATCCGGCAGATAGAAACCGAAACAGCATCACCTATTCAGGCTCTTGATAAGACATTATATGGTATTGCTTTTGGTTTGGAAGACCAAAGATGGCTGGCTTACAGTACAACGGATAAGAAATTATTGGGAGAGGAAATGGAACATAACACCGGTCTGCAACCTAATGAGTATCTGCCGGGTCCGGTTTATTTCTTTGTGAGTTCTTCTTTTGATGCGGAAATCGAACATGTCATCGTTCCGCAGGATGAAAATCAGTCCGACTTTCGTTATTCTTTATGGTTAAGCAATCATATGGTTGTCGACTTCAATCAAGACAATGATTGGCTAGAGGTTCGCCATGCAGAAAAGGCTTACTTGCCTGATAGCTTTTATTCATTGTTGCCTGAAGATGTGGTAGAACAGTTAACAGAAGACTGTCCGGAAAAGAATATTTATCTTGTCCGGCAGATCAAGTCAGAACAGACGATTCAATATGAATTTGAAACAGACGACCAAAAATCATGGTGTTATGCGATTCCGAATCCGGATTATACACCGCCAACCATATTCCCAGATAAAGGGATTCGGGCTTTTATTGATAAATATTTTGGAATAACTTCATCTGTTTCTATGGTCTTGTCTTTAGATACTAAAGATCGGGTTATCGTCTCTCTTCCCAATGGATTCAATTTTACGGTCAATATGCAAGGCGAATGGATAAATATTGATAACCATAATTTGGGTTGGTCTGCGCTGAAAGAAGAACTCATATCTTCGGAAATCTTGAAAGCTGTAGAAGAGAAATATCAGACGACCATTACCTCGATTACTCGTCCGCTCGATCAACTACAAGTTCAATATATGCTGGCTGATGAGGGCGATCAAGTCTATTATGTGTACTCGGCAACAGAATTTGTAGCACAAGATTCGCCGAGAACTCCTTATGAAAAGGCTTATCGGTATATTCGTCATCATTATCCTGCAGAGATTTCTTTCAATCTTTCGTATGAGCAAGGTAGATATCAAACTACTTTGGAAGATGGAACTTTATTACTCTTTGATGGAAAAGGCGAGTTGATCAAATGAAATTTTAGTTTATAAGGAAATTACCAGCTATTTTCCGTAATTTTGCAAACTATTAGTTCAGGAGATTGTTTCATAGATATGATAGATCATACAGTTTTTGAAAATAAGAAAGCTGCCTATTATACATTAGGTTGCAAATTGAATTTTGCCGAGACTTCGACTATCGGAAAGGTCTTGTCAGAACAAGGAGTCCGAAAAGTCCGTCCTGGTGAGAAAGCTGATATTTGCGTTATCAATACATGCTCGGTAACAGAGCTGGCTGATAAGAAATGTCGTCAGGCTATTCGTCGTATTAGTAAACAACATCCCAATGCTTTTGTGGTGGTGACGGGTTGTTATGCCCAGTTAAAGCCGGAAGAAGTGGCACACATTGAAGGAGTAGATCTTGTTTTGGGTGCGGAACAAAAGCTGGATATCCTGCACTATCTGAATGATTTGCACAAGACCGATGCTGATGGAGAAATTCATACTTCGGCCTCAAAAGACATTCGTACTTTTACGCCTTCTTGTTCCGCCGATGATCGGACCCGGCATTTCTTGAAAGTACAAGACGGATGTGATTACTTCTGCAGTTATTGTACGATACCTTTTGCCCGTGGCCGTAGTCGTAACGGTTCGATTGAAAGTCTGGTGAAACAGGCGGAGGAAGTTGCTGCCCAAGGAGGAAAAGAAATTGTCCTGACAGGAGTAAATATTGGAGATTTCGGAAAAACAACGGGTGAGACTTTCATCGATTTGATTCGTGCGTTGGATGAAGTGGAAGGGATTGAGCGCTATCGTATTTCTTCTATTGAACCGAATCTGATTACGGATGAGGCAATCGATTTCGTGGCAGGCAGCAAACGATTTGCTCCACATTTCCATATTCCATTGCAGAGTGGAAGTGATGATGTGCTGAAACTGATGCGTCGCCGGTATGATACGGCATTGTTCCGTCATAAAATCGAGAAGATCAAGTCGATTCTTCCAGATGCTTTTATCGGAGTAGATGTAATCGTCGGTACACGTGGGGAAACGGATGCTTACTTTGAAGATGCCCGTCGTTTTATCGAAAGTCTGGATGTTACGCAATTACATGTATTCAGTTATTCCGAACGTCCGGGAACACAAGCGCTGAAAATCGACTATGTAGTGGATCCGAAAGTAAAACATATCCGTAGTCAGATTCTGTTGGATTTGTCGGAGAAGAAGCTTCAGGCGTTTTATGAAGCCCATATAGGCCGGGAAGCCAAAGTCTTGTTCGAGCATACGAAGAAAGACGGTATGATGCACGGATTTACAGAAAACTACATCAAGGTTGAAACTCCTTATGACGCTTCTTTGATTAACGAGACTCGACGAATTCGGTTAGGTGGATGGAACGCAGATAAATCTGCTTTGCAAATAGAATCTTTTATCGGGTAATTTTCTTGAGACTGATTGTATGTGGACACAGATTCAATATGCACTGATTTATGGTTGGATTAAATTACATGCATTACTGCCTATGTCGGCATTGTATGTATTATCTGATTTCCTTTATTTTATCGTTTATCGGGTAATTCGTTATCGTGTATCAGTCGTACGTAGGAATTTAAAGGCTGCATTTCCGGGGAAAAGTAATAAAGAACTTCTGCTTTTGGAAAAGAAGTTTTATCATCACTTTGCCGATTATGTAGTTGAGACGTTGAAATTAGCCCATATTTCTTTGGAAGAATTACAGAAAAGAGCCTATGTACAGAATCCGGAACTTATTGATCAGTTAATGGACAAAGGTAATCCTTGCTGTTTGTTGTTGATGGGGCATTTTGGTAATTGGGAATGGTATTCAGGATCTACTTCTCGGTTTAAAGATGCTTGTTTGTATCAGATTTATCGTCCTTTAAATAATAAGGCAGTGGATAAACTCTTTATCCATTTGCGGACGAAGTTTGGTTCATTCGGTATTTCTAAAAATGATACAGGACGTGAGGTGGTGCGGCTTGTGCGGAATAAAGTTCGGTCAGCAGTTATCTTTTTGGCTGACCAGACACCAAGCCCAAGTAATTTGCATTATTGGACAAACTTCCTAAACCAGGATACGGCTATTCTTACCGGAGCAGAACGTCTGGCCCGGAAGTTAAATACTCCGGTTGTGTTTTTGGATGTGCAGATGTTGAAACGAGGTTACTATACACTCGAAATACAGTTGATTACTGACAATCCCAAGGAAACTCCCGAGAATTGGATTACCGAAGAATATGCTAGACGCATGGAAAAAAGTATCCTTCGTAAACCGGAAGGATGGCTTTGGACGCATAAACGTTGGAAATATAAACGGAGTGACGCTGTAACTCATCATGGAAATAACTAAGAATAAGAAAATAGCAATTGTCATATTGAATTGGAACGGTTCTGCCTTGATGGAAAAGTATCTTCCTTCGGTAGTCCGTTATTCTCCGGCTGAATGGGCTGATGTCATAGTTGCGGATAATGGGTCAACGGATGATTCCTTGCAAATGCTGGCCGATAAATTCCCTTCCGTGCAGATTATCCGGATGGATAAGAATTATGGATTTGCAGAAGGTTATAATCAGGCTCTGAAACAAATCTCTCATCCTTATTGCGTCTTGTTGAATAGTGATGTGGAAGTAACTCCGAACTGGCTGGATGCTCCTTGTCGATTATTGGATACACACCCTGATGTTGTTGCCGTTCAGCCTAAGATCAAAGCCGACGATCAGCGTGCCTTCTTTGAGTATGCCGGAGCTTCGGGTGGTTTTATGGATAAATACGGTTATCCGTTTTGTCGGGGGCGCTTATTGCATATTGTAGAGGAAGACAGCGGGCAGTATGATACTCTAATAGATGTTCTTTGGGCGACAGGCGCTTGTCTGTTTATCCGTACGGATGTGTATAAAGCCGTAGGAGGATTGGATGGTGATTTCTTTGCTCATCAAGAAGAGATTGATATGTGTTGGCGACTTCGGGCACGTGGTTATCGGTTGGTATGCACTCCTCAGTCTGTCATTTATCATAAAGGAGGTGGTACATTGAATGTGGAAAGTCCTCGCAAGACATTCCTGAATTTCCGGAATAATCTGTTGATGCTTTATAAGAATTTACCGGATAAAGACTTGAAACCGGTGATGCGGCTTCGTTTTTGGCTTGACTATTTGGCTGCTCTTAAGTTCTTTTTGACTGGACATGTCGCGAATGCCAAGGCGGTTTATCAGGCTCGGCATGAGTTTTATCAGCTTCTTCCTCAATTTGAACATAAACGGATGGAAAATATGCAGAAGACGGTTCTTACTGAGATACCGGAGCTGAAATCATATAGTTTGTTGTGGCAGTTTTATCTGAAAGGACGAAAACATTATTCCGAATTGCCGCAATAAGATCGTGTATTTTACGTTATAAGTAAGATATTTACTGATATGTCACTAGTAATGAATCAACAGAAATCCTACATATTTGGTCTATTGGGCATTTTCCTTTCGCTAATGTTCTTTTCTTGTAAAACGGCGAAGCTGAGTGATGCTGAGGAAAAGCATCGTATCGGAGAATATTATGAAGCTGCCGCTATCTATCGTAAAGTTTATACAAAGACATCACCCAAGAAACGGGATTTGAGAGGTTACATCGCTTTCCGTATGGCTGAATGCAATCGGTTGATCAATAGTACGGACAAAGCTATCAGTGGATATATGAATGCATTGAGATATGAATATCCTGATTCTATCTTGAATTTACGTTTAGGCCAGATGCTTCAGCGTAAGGGACGTTATACTGAGGCAATCAAACAGTACGATGCTTATTTGATGTACAATCCCGAAAGTCAATTAGCTTTTAATGGAATTGAAGGTTGTCAGTTGGCTCCTGTATGGAAGAAGAATCCAACCCGTTATGAAGTCCGACGCATGGAAAAGTTCAATTCCCGCCGTGGTGAGTTTTGTCCGATGTTGACAGGAGAGAAGTATGATCAATTGTATTTTACCTCTTCACGAACGAAAGATAAGGAAGCAAAGGTTAGTGCTATTACCGGACAGTATAATAATAACTTTTTCCTGGTCAAACAGGATGAAAATGGCAATTGGTTGAATCCGGAAGAACTGGAAGATGAAGTGAATACGGAGTTTGATGAAGGAACGTCCTCGTTTTCGGCTGATGGGAATACAATGTATTATACGTATTGTTCGCAGGATGAAACAGGCGACCGTACTTCTGAAATATATGTTTCTACCCGTAGTAGTGCTAAATGGGGGAAAGGAACGCGTACCACGATTGTAAAAGATTCAGTGACGGCTTTAGGTCATCCAGCCATTTCACCGGATGGGAAATATCTTTATTTCACATCAGATGTTGTAGGAGGATTTGGAGGAAAAGATTTATATAGAGCCCGTGTAGCAGGAAGTGATTTTGGTCCTATGGAAAACTTGGGCCCGGAAATTAATACGACAGGTGATGAAATGTTTCCTTATGTACGTGATTCTGTAACCATATATTTTGCTTCCAATGGACATCCGGGTGCAGGTGGTTTGGATTTGTTTAAGGCGACTCAAGACAGTACAGGACATTGGAAGGTAGAAAACTTAGGTTTTCCGATAAACTCCTCAAGTGATGATTTTGGTATTACGTTTGAAGGAAATAAGGAAAAGGGTTTTTTCAGTTCAAACCGGAATGATGCTCGTGGGTTTGATCATATTTATTCATTTGAAAAGCCAACAATTACAGTACGTATTGAAGGTATTGTAAATGATGTGGATGAATATCCGATAGAAGATGCAACGGTCCGGATTGTAGGAAAAGACGGATTGAATGCCAAGGTGCAAACAAAGAAAGATGGAACTTACGAAGTGGAACTGGAACGGGATATTAAATATGTCATGATGGCCAGTGCCCGTGGTTTCTTGAACCAGAACTATGAATTACATACCAGTCCGGAAGAGAAAAGTGAAACGTATATTGTTGATTTCTTCTTGTCGCCGATTAGTAAACCTGTGGTTATCGAGAATATTTTTTATGACTTTGATAAAGCAACCTTACGTCCGGAATCGAAGAAGGCTTTGGATGAGATGATCAAGATGTTGAATGACAATCCTAATGTAACCATTGAGTTAGGTGCACATACTGACCGGAAAGGTACAGATAAGTATAACGAAAAGCTGGCTCAACGGAGAGCTCAGTCGGTTGTCGATTATCTGATAGCCGGAGGTATTGCGGCCGATCGTCTTGAAGCTAAGGGATATGGAGAAAGCGTACCGAAGACGATCAATAAAAAGATGGCTAAACAGTTTGATTTCTTGAAAGAAGGTGATGTCTTGACGGAAGACTTTATTCTGAAATTAACTCCTGAACAACAGGAAATAGCTGATCAGATCAATCGTCGTACAGAGTTTAAGGTGTTACGTACCAATTATAACTTGTTCTAAATTTCTTGCGCTGAAAAAAGTAGGTTGAATCGTTCGGAATCTCCGATAAATCTACTAACTTTGTCGATTGCGTTAGGGAATGTAAAGGAATAATGGTTCAATAACGCATACAAGCGAAATATTAACGGCCTATATAAATAAAAGCAATGAAAGTAGATGTTTTATTAGGATTGCAATGGGGTGACGAAGGCAAAGGTAAAGTAGTTGACGTTCTTACTCCGAAATATGATGTGGTCGCTCGTTTTCAGGGTGGACCGAATGCAGGACATACATTAGAGTTTAAAGGCGAGAAATATGTGTTGCGTTCCATTCCTTCAGGTATTTTCCAGGGAGGTAAAATTAATGTGATCGGTAATGGCGTGGTTTTGGATCCGGTTCTGTTCAAGGAAGAAGCAGAAGCTTTGGCTGCCAGTGGCCATGATATTACCAAACAGCTGTATATTTCTAAGAAAGCACATCTGATCTTACCGACTCATCGTATTTTGGATGCGGCTTATGAAGCAGCCAAAGGCGCAGGAAAGATTGGTACTACCGGAAAAGGTATCGGTCCGACTTATACAGATAAGATCAGTCGTAATGGTGTACGCGTAGGTGATTTACTGCGAGACTTCGATTCTATTTATAGTGCCGCAAAAGCCAGACATGAAGCTATTCTGAAGTCATTGAATTATGACTATGACATTACGGAATTGGAGGCTAAATGGTTTGATGCCTTGAATTATCTGAAGCAGTTTAAGCTGATTGACAGCGAGCATTTCATCAACAACCTGTTGAAGGACGGCAAGAATGTATTGGCTGAAGGTGCTCAGGGTACTATGCTGGATGTTGATTTCGGTTCTTATCCTTTTGTTACTTCTTCAAATACAATTTGTGCTGGTTGTTGTACCGGTTTAGGTGTCGCTCCCCGAAATATAGGTGAAGTGTATGGTATCTTTAAAGCTTATTGTACTCGTGTTGGTAGCGGACCTTTCCCAACTGAATTGTTTGATGAGGTTGGTGATAAGATCGGTCAGCTTGGTCATGAGTTTGGAGCTGTAACAGGACGTAAGCGTCGTTGCGGATGGATTGATTTGGTAGCTTTGAAGTATGCTGTGACAATTAACGGTGTCAGCCAGCTGATCATGATGAAGAGCGATGTATTGGATACGTTTGAAACCATTAAAGCTTGTGTGGCTTATAAGATTAATGGAGAAGAAGTAACAGAATTCCCTTATTCAATTGATGGTGAAGTAGAACCTGTCTATGTTGAATTGCCGGGTTGGCAGACTGATATGACTAAGATGTTGAGCGAAGATGAATTCCCGGAAGAATTCAATGCTTATTTGACATTCTTGGAAGAAGAATTGGGTGTGCCTATCAAGATCGTATCGGTTGGACCGGATCGTGAACAGACCATCGTTCGTTACACAGAAGAATAAGAATAGACAAATTGGCGGATTAACAAGTTGATAGTTTGTTCTTCCGGCTAAGGATATTGTCAGGAATGGCAGAAGAAGTGTTTGATATGGCACATCTTTCTGCCATTTCTTTGTTTGGTAAGGATTTTGTTCTATATTTGAGGACTGAATTATTTTATTTATAGTAATTTACAATTATGTATTGGATTATTTTTATAGGATTCGCCCTATTGAGTTGGTTAGTATCTGCTAACCTGAAGCGAAAGTTCGAGAAGTATTCTCAAGTGCCCTTACCCAATGGAATGACAGGACGTGACGTTGCCGAGCAAATGCTTCACGACAACGGTATTTATGATGTACAAATCACTTGTACGCCCGGACAACTGACAGACCATTACAATCCCATGAACAAGACAGTGAATTTGAGTGAAGGGGTTTATTATAGTAATAGTATTGCCGCTGCAGCCGTCGCTGCACACGAATGCGGTCATGCCGTGCAACATGCAACTGCTTATGCTCCGTTAAAGATGCGTTCGGCTTTGGTGCCGGTAGTAAGCTTTGCTTCCAACATTGTATCGTGGGTATTGTTAGGCGGAATGTTGCTATTGCATAAGTTTCCGGAATTGATGTTGTTTGGTATTATTCTTTTCGCTACCACAACTTTGTTTAGCTTTATCACTTTGCCTGTGGAGATTAATGCCAGTCAGCGTGCTTTGGTTTGGTTGAGCCGGGCAGGAATAACGAATGTATATACACATGATAAAGCTGAAGATGCATTAAAGTCGGCTGCTTATACCTATGTGGTTGCTGCTTTAGGTTCATTGGCTTCGTTAATGTATTACATTATGATTTTCATGGGTGGAAGTCGAGATGAATAACAGACATAGAGACAAAAGAAAAGAGCCGGATGCGAAAGCGCCCGGCTCTTTTCTTTTCTTGTTATGTATCAAAACTTAGATCGTATACAAAGAACTGATAGATTCACCACTGCATACACGACGGATGGCTTCAGCAAACATGTCTGCAATAGACAAGATCTTTACTTTCTCACACTTCTTAGCATAAGGAATAGAATCGGTAAAGATCATTTCTGTCAAAGCTGACTGATCTACGCGTGTAGAAGCCGGATCAGACATTACGGCATGACTGGCAATGGCACGAACAGATTTAGCTCCGTTTTCCATCATCAGGTTAGCTGCTTTTGTGATAGTACCGGCTGTATCAACCATATCATCAACCAGCAGAACATCCAAACCTTTTACATCACCGATGATACGCATTTCGGCTACTTCGTTAGCACGCAAACGAGATTTATGACAAATTACCATCGGCAATCCTAAATATTTAGAATAGCTGCTGGCACGTTTTGTTCCACCAACGTCAGGTGTAGCGATACACAAATTGTCTAACGGCAGTTCATTCTTGATATAATCCAGGAATACACTAGAAGCATACAAGTGGTCAACCGGAACATTGAAGAAACCTTGAATCTGATCTGCATGCAAGTCCATTGTAATCAGACGGTTGATGCCGGCAGCACTCAGCATGTCTGCGATTAATTTTGCACCGATAGCCACACGTGGTTTATCCTTTCTGTCTTGACGTGCCCAACCGAAGTATGGGATAACTGCAATGATTGAATGAGCAGAAGCACGTTTGGCAGCGTCGATCATCAGGAGTAATTCCATCAGGTTGTCGGCATTGGGAAACGTTGATTGTACCAAAAATACATCACGGCCACGGATAGATTCTTCATACGAAACAGAGAATTCTCCATCTGCGAAGTGTTGAATATTCATTTGTCCCAGAGGACAACCTAAACTGTTGCAGATTTTTTCTGCCAAGTAACGGGAATTTGTACCCGAAAATACTAAGAAAGGAGTTTGTGCACTCATTATTCCGAATATTTATCTTTAGTGAATAAGTTATTTGTCTGCAAAATTACAAAACAATTACAAAAGGACAACTATCTGGTCCGAATAATATGTATTTCTAGTAAGTAAACTTCAATACTTTACCCGAACATGCCTCTAATTTCACCTTGAAAGGCCAGGCGGTTGTCAGTGTACTGATGGTTTCAGTTCCTGTAAGCAGGTCTTTCAACATGGCCGCTTCATTATCTTTTATGTCGAGTGCCTTGAATGCATCTTCCGGAATATTGACCCATACGTTTTGTTCGGAATGGGTAAAGTTGGCAACGACCAGGATGACTTCATTCTTATGTTTACGCAAGAAGGCATATTGATTCCGGTTGTTGAAGAAGCGGTTCTTTTCGTTGGTATACATCAGGTCGAAGAATGAACCTTGGGTAATGGCCGGCTCGTTCTTGGCGATGTTTAGGATGGCAGCATATTGCTGACGCAATTGTTTTTGCTTTTCCGTCAGTTTGCCTCCGTCATATTTCCCTCCGTTTTTCCAGTTGCGTAATGTCGATACACTCCAGTAATCGAAAATGGTCGTTCTGCCGTCGAGTCCGCTGAAGCCTTCTTCGTCCATGCCTCTTTCTCCTAATTCCTGTCCTGAATAGATCATCATCGGATTGGTATTCATAAGGGCCGAAACCATCAGTCCGGAAATGCCGGCCGAAGGATCTTTGGCAAAGAAATCGGAAGCCAGACGTTGCTCGTCATGATTTTCCAGGAAGTTCAACATGTGCGACTGGATTCCTTCGAGCGATTGCCAACAAGCTGGAATATTGCTGGCCGGAGCCTGTCCGCAAATAACAGCCCGCAAGGTATCGTATAAACCGACTTTATCATACAGATAATCGAAGTGTCCGTTGAAAATATAGTTTCTGTATTCTGCCGGGTTGTATACTTCTGCAATGAAAATGACCGGATAATCTTTCTTGACAAGCGGAATGGCCCATTCCCAGAATTCAACCGGAACCATTTCTGCCATGTCACACCGGAATCCGTCTATTTGTTTGCTAGCCCAGAAGCGAAGTATGTCCAGCATTTTGTGCCAGGTGTTGGGGATAGGATCAAAATACTTACTTCGGCCGTTCAGGTAGTCGACACCGTAATTTAATTTGACGGTTTCATACCAGTCGTTACAGTTGGGAAAAGCATCGAATCGGTCGTTACCTGTTGCTTTTGCGGGGAATTCGCTATATCCCAAGCCTTCATCATCGTTTGTAAACGGCAATGTCAAGGGCTGACCAGGGATATAATAGAAATTATTGTTCGGATCGAAAGCTTTCGATGTATTGTCGTTTTGTCCGAGTTCTTCGATAAAATTGTATTGGGCATCCGAATGATATTGCCGGGCTACGTGATTCGGAACAAAATCAATGATGACTTTCATTCCGGCATCGTGTGTGCGGGCAACTAATGCTTCGAATTCTTCCATTCTGTTTTCCACATGGTCGGCCAAGTCTGGGTCAATGTCGTAATAATCTTTGATGGCATACGGCGAACCGGCTTTCCCTTTTACAACGGCTCTATGGTCTTTTTGAATATGATAAGCCGTATAATCGGTTTGTGTAGCATGTTCGATTACGCCTGTGTACCAGATATGTGTGGTTCCTAGTTCTTTGATCTTACTTAATGCCAGTGGTGTGAAATCCGAAAATTTACCGACTCCGTTTTCTTCCAGGCTTCCGTTGCGGACAGGCTTAGTATTTGTATTCCCAAACCACCGGGGAAACACTTGGTAGATGATCATCTTTTCTGTTTTTCTTGATTCCATATTTGTAGAGTTTTTATTTATGATTTATGGCAGTAAGCTATTCGGATGTGAGTTTATCGCTTTGATCAGGTTCTCGTGTTTCTTTTCCTGAATAACCTTTTGGAAAGCTTTGACTGCCGCTTCGTAACCAATTTCAGAAATCAGGTTAATATTTTCCAGATCAAACGTCTTGTAAAGACCCACTTCTTTAGCTTCTATTAATATGTCACATAATTCTCTGTCTTCAATGGCATTTGCTTTGAACACATAATGATAGGTGCGTTCGGCAATATGCAAAAGGGTCTGTTTGTATCGCTGAGGAATCAATGGACTTACATTTACACCGATAACGTATTCGCATTCGTCGCGTATGGTCGAAACCGGAAAGTTCCGGAAGAGACCGCCGTCAACATAATGCACGCCGTTGATAAGAACCGGACTAAACACGATGGGCATGCAACAAGAAGCGGTTACTGCTTCGACAATAGGACCCGAACGAAATTCATGGCTGCATCCGCGATCCAGGTCGGTGGCTACGATAACTGTCGGGATCGGCAAATCCTCGATCCGCTTGCTCCGCAGGTGCCGTTTTAGGAATTCCTGAAAACGGTCGTAATTGAATAAACCGGACTTGGGAATCTGTAATTGTGCAAATTCGGAGAATTCTCTTCCGATAAACATGTTTTTGATCTCATCGGCCGAATATCCGTCGGCGAATAATACGCCCATCAGCGAGCCTGCACTTGTTCCTGAAATAATGTCGGGTTTTAATCCACTTTCTTCTAGTAGTTTGAAAACGCCCAGATGTGCAAATCCTTTGGCGCCGCCTCCGCTGAGTGCTAAACCAATCTTATAGGGTTTCGGTGTTGCTTCCATGCTTACTCCTCAATTTTTGAATCTCAACTTAAACCGGGGTCAAATATGAGACTTTTTTTACAATATCAAAAGGATTTACCCTTTTTTCTTTTGTTTTTCTCGACGGAAACTGCTGAGACAGGGACTGAGCTGGTCTGGGATAGTAGAAAAACACCCCATACAAAGGTGTGATTCCTGGATTATAAAAGAGTGGGGCTAATCGTAAATTCTTTAGTTCACGGCGTGAACTAAGTAATCCACGGCGTGAACTAAGTAATCCACGGCGTGAACTAAAGTTTTCTTCGTGATGTCTGGAAGTTTGTTCAGGCTGATCTGTAACAAAAGAAAGACGGTTGAAAACATTTGTGTGCCGTCTTCCTGACTTTCTACTTTTATCTATATTAAAATTCCAATTTCTTTCTCTAATTTTGCAGCCGAAATCATTCTAAATGGTACAATATGTCTATATTCCGCTTTAATGCAGTAGAAAAAGCTTCCAATCGGAAAGCCGTGGAAGCTAGTACTCCCGATCAGAAAGTATCGGAATATTTTGGAGAGAACGTATTCAACCGGAAGACGATGCAAAAGTATCTCTCCAAAGAAACCTTTAAAGCTTTAACACAATCTATCGATAGTGGTACACCGATTGACCGCGAAATAGCCAATCACGTTGCAGCCGGCATGAAGATGTGGGCGCTGGAAAAGGGTGTGACGCATTATACACACTGGTTCCAACCTTTGACAGACGGTACAGCCGAAAAGCATGATGCGTTTGTCGAGCACGATGGAAATGGTGGTATGATAGAAGAATTCAGCGGAAAGCTGCTGGTTCAGCAAGAACCGGATGCTTCGAGTTTCCCGAACGGCGGATTGCGTAATACGTTTGAAGCCCGTGGTTATTCAGCTTGGGATCCGTCTTCTCCTGCTTTTATAGTGGATGATACGTTGTGTATTCCGACGGTATTTATTGCTTATACCGGTGAAGCGCTCGATTATAAAACACCGTTGATCCGTTCTATCGAGGCGCTGAATATGGCAGCGACGGATGTTTGCCGTTATTTCAGTGATGATGTCAATAAGGTGATTGCTTATTTGGGTTGGGAACAGGAATACTTCTTGATTGATGAGGATTTGTATTCGGCTCGTCCGGACTTGTCTCTGACAGAAAGAACGTTGCTGGGACATGAAAGTGCCAAAAACCAGCAATTGGACGACCATTACTTTGGTGCCATTCCTTCGCGTGTGCAGGAATTTATGAAAGACCTGGAAGTGGAATGCTATAAATTAGGTATTCCGGTCAAGACACGGCATAACGAGGTGGCTCCGAACCAATTTGAATTTGCTCCGATTTACGAGGAATGTAATCTGGCTAACGACCACAACCAGTTGCTGATGTCGGTGATGAAGCGAGTAGCCCGTCGTCATAACTTCCGGGTACTGTTGCACGAAAAACCTTTCAAGGGTGTGAACGGTTCGGGTAAGCACTGTAACTGGTCGATGGGAACGAACACAGGAATCAATTTGTTCTCTCCGGGAAAGGACCGCGAAGACAACCTGCGTTTCATTACCTTTATTGTCAATACAATTACAGCCGTATATAAATACAATGCGTTATTGAAGGCAACGATTGCCTCGGCTACCAACGCTCACCGTCTGGGAGCCAACGAAGCGCCTCCTGCTATTATCTCAACTTTCCTGGGTTCTCAGATCTCGGAAATTCTGGATCGCTTTGAAAACAGTTCGATTGAAGACGCAATCGAAGTAGATGATAAGAAACGTCTGCATCTGGGCTTCGGACAGATTCCGGAATTGTTGCTCGATAATACCGACCGTAACCGTACTTCTCCGTTTGCCTTTACCGGAAACCGTTTTGAATTCCGAGCCTTGGGTTCGTCGGCCAACTGCGGATCGGCTATGTTGGCCCTGAATTCGGCCGTAGCTTATCAGCTTCGTCAGTTTAAGACCGATGTAGATTCGTTGCGTGCTCAGGGAAAGAGCAAGGAAGCGGCTATTTTCGAGGTGCTGAAAAACTATATCAAGGAATCGAAACCGATCCGCTTTGACGGAAACGGATATAGTGATGCCTGGAAAGAAGAAGCCTTGCGCCGTGGCCTGGATTGCGAGAACAGCGTTCCGTTGCAGTATGATGCTTATCTGAAACCTGATGTAATCAAGATGTTTGGCGAGACAGGCGTGTTGAGCCAGAAAGAATTGGAAGCCCGTAATGAAGTGAAATGGGAAATCTACATCAAGAAGGTACAGATCGAAGCACGTGTACTGGGTGATTTGTCGTTGAATCATATCATTCCGGTTGTTATCCGTTATCAGACAATTCTGTTGGAAAACGTCACTCGTTTGAAGGATGTCTTCTCGGAAGAAGAATATGAAACCCTTTCAGCAGAACCTCGTCGTCTGATCCGTAAGATTTCGGCCCATATTGCAGCTGTCACAACGAAAGTGGATGAAATGGTTGAGGCCCGCAAGAAAGCCAACCGGATTACCGATATGCGCGAAAAGGCAATTACTTACCATGATACGGTAGCTCCTTATCTGGATGAGATACGTGATCACATAGATGATCTGGAACTGATGGTCGATAACCAGAGTTGGCCGTTGCCGAAATATCGGGAATTGTTATTTATCCGATGATCAATATGTTTGCCATAAGCATATAAATTGGGGAATTGGTGGGATCTCTTCGGAAATTCCGCCAATTTCTTTATAAAAACCTTTCCTGACGACGAGATATTAACCGGACTTTAGCTTGGAACTTTCAGCAATAAATCACTCTCTCATATACTTTTTTACTCTTTTATCCGTTTTCTTTACATGAAATCGGCGTATCTTTGAACCCTGTTATAAAAGAAGTATGAGAAAAATCCTGTTTTTTCTGTTGATAAGCCTTTGGGCAAATACGACTTATGCGCAGTTGGGCGATGAAGCATATAGCTTTCTTCGTCTGCCTTCTTCTACCCGTGTCGGTGCGTTGGGAGGTGATAATATCTCGTTGGTGGAATGCGATCCATCATTAGGTTTCCATAATCCGGCCCTGTTGGGAAAAGAGATGGATAATATGTTGAATCTGAATTATATGAATTATATTTCGGATGTAAACATAGGAAGCGCTATTTATACCAAGGCTTTTAAGGATAAAGGAGCCTGGGGCGTGGGGGCCAGTTTCTTCAGTTACGGCAAAATTCCCGGATATAACGAAGAGAATCAGCAGACAGGTGACTTATCAGCAAAAGACATGAATATACAGGGTTTCTTTTCGTATGATTTGAGTGAGAAATGGCGCGGAGGAGTCTCACTGAAGTTCTTGTATTCTTCGATGGCCGAATATAATTCGTTCGGAATGGGTGTAGATGCCGGATTGAGTTATTATGATTCGGAGAAGAACTTTTCTTTTGGTTTCATGTTAAAGAATATCGGGGCACAGTTTAAGTCGTATTATGATGAACGGCAAAAGATGCCTTGGGACATCCAGCTGGGTATCAGCAAACGGATGGCTCATGCTCCGATACGCTTTTCGCTGACAGCCTTGTATCTGAATCGTTGGAAGTTTGATTATGTAGATGATTCGGATAAGGAATATGATGGCGATTCGTTCGCTCAAGCCTTGCTGAAGCATTTTGTCATCGGCGTGGACTGGCTTCCGTCGGATAACTTCTGGGTAGGAGTTGGGTATAATCCGAAGCGGGGAATGGATATGAAGCTGAGTGGAGGAAATGCCTTGAGCGGATTTTCGGCTGGAGCGGGTATTCATATCAAGATGTTTGATGTGAGTGCTTCATTGGCAAAATATCATCCGTCGGCTATGTCGATGATGGTTACGGTAACGACTTATATATCTGATTTCAAGTTATAAGAAGATGGAGAAAAAGATTATTATAGCAATTGATGGCCATTCGTCGAGTGGTAAAAGTACGATGGCGAAAGATTTGGCCCGTGAGATTGGTTACATTTATATTGATACCGGTGCGATGTACCGCGCAGTCACTTTGTATTGCCTGCGGAAAGGATATATTCAGGGAGATACGATTCAGGAAGAGGCGTTGAAAGCCGACTTGGATCAAATGGATATCTCGTTTCGTTATAACGCAGAGACCGGCCGACCGGATACTTATCTGAATGGAGAAAAGGTAGAAAAGGAAATCCGTAGCATGGAAGTGGCCGATAAGGTCAGTCTGATTGCTGCTTTAGGTTTTGTCCGTCGGGCCATGGTGGCAAAACAGCAGGAAATGGGTAAGGCTAAAGGTATTGTGATGGACGGACGTGATATCGGTACGGTTGTTTTCCCGGATGCAGAACTGAAAGTATTCGTTACGGCTTCTCCTGAAGTACGGGCACGCCGTCGGCTGGAAGAATTACAGGCGAAAGGGGAACAGACTACGTATGAAGAAGTATTGGCAAACGTGAAGAAGCGGGATTATATCGATTCAACCCGCGAAGAAAGTCCGTTGCGTCAGGCTCCGGATGCGTTGGTACTGGATAATTCGGAAATGACAATTCCGGAACAGAAGAAGTGGTTGCGTGATCAATTCGAAGCAGCAGTATGTTCATCGAAATAGACAGCGGATCGGGGTTCTGCTTTGGTGTGGTAAATGCCATCAGTAGTGCGGAACGGGAACTGAAGAATACAGATATCCTGTATTGTTTAGGTGACATCGTGCATAACAGTCTGGAAGTGGAACGGCTGGAAGCATTGGGGCTGCGGACCATCGATCACGAAGAATTTGCCCGCTTGAAAGGAGAGAAGGTCTTGTTGCGGGCGCATGGCGAACCGCCTTCTACCTATGATATAGCCCGACAGAATCAGATACAGATTGTAGATGCGACTTGTCCGGTAGTATTGCAATTGCAGAAGAAGATTCATCGTTGCTATCAGGAGACACGCGATACGCATACCCAATTAGTTATCTATGGTAAGAAAGGTCATGCTGAAGTAAACGGACTGGTCGGACAAACGGAAGGAACGGCCATTGTGATCGAAAAGGTAGAAGACTTGGATAAGCTCGACTTCAACCGGAACATTGCCTTGTTTTCGCAGACGACTAAATCGCTTGACGGTTTTCGGAAAGTCGTTTCAGAGATCGAGAAACGGATTTCTCCGGATGTCTCGTTCCAATATCATGATACGATCTGCCGGCAGGTAGCCAACCGGCTGCCCAATATCCAGCGTTTTGCTTCGGAACACGACTGGGTTTACTTCGTAGCTGGTAAGAAAAGCTCCAACGGAAAGATGCTTTTCGAAGAGTGTCGGAAGGCAAATCCCAATACGCAGTTCATCTCTTCAGCTGCTGAAATTACTGAACGTTTGCCGGAAGGTGTTTTGCGGGTCGGCGTTTGTGGAGCGACTTCCACACCGAAATGGCTGATGGAAGAAATTGCCGAACGGGTGAGGATTTTGAACTTACCTGCTTCGTTATGATTAAAATTATAAACATTTTCTATCTCGAAGATGTTATATTTGGCAGAATTACTAATTTTGCAGCGAACTTTAAAATTTGAATCCTATGCCAGCAATAAAGTGTGTCGGAATCTTAACATCCGGAGGTGATGCTCCGGGTATGAATGCAGCGATTCGTGCCGTGACACGTGCTGCAATTTATCAAGGTATTAAGGTGAAAGGTATTTACCGTGGTTATAAGGGTATGATCACGGACGAGATCGAAGAATTTAAAACTCAAAACGTAAGTAATATAATCCAGCGTGGAGGTACAATCCTGAAAACAGCTCGTTGTGCTGAATTCAAAACTCCGGAAGGACGTAAGCAGGCTCACGACAAGTTGATGGAACATGGCATTGATGCTTTGGTGGTGATCGGTGGAGATGGTTCTCTGACAGGTGCCCGTATCTTTGCAGAAGAATATAATATGCCGATTGTTGGTCTGCCGGGTACAATCGATAACGACTTGTATGGTACGGATGTAACGATCGGATACGATACAGCCTTGAATACAATCATGGAATGTGTCGACAAGATTCGTGATACAGCGACTTCCCACGAACGTTTGTTCTTTATCGAAGTCATGGGACGTGATGCCGGATTCCTGGCATTGAACGGAGCCATTGCTTCGGGAGCTGAAGCGGCTATTATCCCGGAAATCTCGTTGGAAAAAGACCAATTGGCCGAAATGATCGAAACAGGTTTCCGTAAGTCAAAGAACAGTAGTATCGTATTGGTGGCAGAAAGCGATGTAACGGGCGGTGCTATGGGCGTTGCTGAACGTGTGAAGAATGAATATCCGCAGTTCGATGTGCGCGTTTCTATCTTAGGACACTTGCAGCGTGGAGGTTCTCCTTCGGCACAAGACCGTATCTTGGCTACTCGTATGGGTGTAGCTGCTGTAGATGCCTTGTTGGATGGTCAGCGGAATGTAATGATTGGTATCCAAAACGATGAAATCGTCAACGTACCATTCTCAAAGGCGATCAAGAACGATAAGCCTATCAATCGTGATTTATTGGATGCTTTGCGCATCTCATCTATTTAATACGTCAATCGAATTAATTGAAAATGCAGAAAGGGGAAGTTTCTTTGGGAACTTCCTCTTTTTTATGTTGGTCAGTTATTTCTCCAATATGAAGTTTCTGAGTTATGTATCTGACAAATATACTTGCCTTTTTAACTAGGCAATCGTATATTTGTGAAATTCATTTTTAATACAGGTATTTATGAAAAACTTACATTACTTTGCTGCGGCAGTATTAGCAGCTTCCTTGTTGGTAGCTTGTCAATCGCCATCGAAAGAAGGAGAAGGAGTGATCACGGTGCCGGTTCGTACCCAATTGGCACAGCAAGACGTCATTCCGGTATCGGATGATGTGGAGAAGATTGAGTATATTCCACTGGAGACAGGCGATTCTTGTCTCGTTAGTAATATTCTTTCGATGCAAGTCAGCCGCGATTACCTTTTTATCTATAATGGAAAGACCAATCAGATCTTGCAGTTTGACCGTGCGGGTAAATTCGTGCGGACAATCGGGCGTACCGGCAACGGGCCGGGAGAATACACGCTGGTGAGCGATCTGGTAATCGACGAAGCGAATCAGCAACTTTATATCTTCTGTTATGGCGAAGCACCGCGGGTATATGGTTTTGATGGACAATATCTCTTGTCTGATACAACCCTGCAAGGCAGTACCTCGGCTGTTTTGTTGGACGGGCAACATATCGCGATGAAAGGTTTACGGATGTATCCGAATGCCTGGTTAGCCGCTTTGAAAGAGAAAGGTGGAGAAATTACGGAACAGGTCGATCCGTATGAAGCTTCATTGACCGAAGATGTCTGTTATATGGAGAATCCGATGCTTGTTCCGGCAGGGAAGTCGGCATTGGCTTTCGCAACGTGTAACGATACCGTGTTCCGCCTTTCGCCCGAAGGTATCGAACCCGCTTATTGTCTGGCACGGCAGAATCGGACGGCTTTCTATACGGATGTAGCGGATATTCGCCAACGGAAGAATAATCCGATTCAAGATACGGATTTGGATTTGTATGATTTCTTCGAGACGCCGCGTTATTTATACTTGCGTATTACGCAGGCCGGAGAAATTTACATCCAGCGTTATTCGAAGGCAGACGGAACTTGTCTTTCATGCCGTGTTCCCGAAGCCTATCTATCGTGCAGCCGAAGTATACCGGGAAATAATGCAATCGGTTGACCAACGATGTCGATCAGGGCGTTCCTTTCTGGCCTGAGTTTGCTGTGAATGGCAGGACAAGCGCTCAGGTAGTAACCTACGATCTGATCAGTGGATTGTAAGAAGAAGGATATTTGAAAGATATGCCTGATGCGTTGAAAGCATTGGGGGCGGATGATAATCCGCTTATTATCATTTATACATATAAGCAGTAATCATAAACAATGAAAGAAGAATTTTCTTACATAGTCGATCAGTTTGCCGATTTACAAATCCTGCGTTATCAGGTACCGGGATTTGAAAATCTCTCTTTGCGCCAAAAGCAGTTACTTTATCATTTATCAGAGGCTGCTTTGATGGGACGTGATATTTTATTCGATCAGAACGGTCGTTATAATCTGGTGATCCGTCGGACACTCGAGGCGGTTTATCAGTACGGGACAGTAGATAAATCATCCGTCGATTATCAAGCCTTCGAAGTCTATCTGAAGCGGATTTGGTTTGCCAATGGTATTCATCATCATTACGGAGAAGATAAGTTTATACCCGGTTTCTCGGAAGCTTTCTTCGATGCGGCAGTCCGTTCGGTAGATGTTTCTCTATTGCCGTTGAAAGCGGGAGAAACAGTTGATACCTTACTGGCCCGTTTGAAGCCGGTGATCTTTGATCCAACCGTAATGCCTAAACGTACCGTTCAAAGTGGAGATACCGACTGGATCCAGGCTTCGGCCAATAATTATTATGGTGAAGATGTTACCCAAGCTGAAGTAGAAGCTTTCTACGGGAAGATGAAGGCTGAAGGCGACAGTCGCTGTCCGCTGTCTTATGGTTTGAATAGTCGTTTGGAAAAAGAGAACGGTCAGTTAGTCGAACGGGTTTGGAAAGTAGGAGGTCTGTATTCGGAAGCCATCGAACGGATTGTGGTCGAATTGGAGAAGGCCGCCGCTTTTGCCGAGAACGAGAAACAACGGCAGATCATCGCTACGCTGATAGATTATTATCGTACCGGCGATCTTCGTACCTTCGATGCCTATTCTATTCTTTGGGTAGAAGATACCGACTCGCAAGTTGATTTCGTAAATGGTTTTATCGAAACCTATGGTGATGCCTTAGGATTGAAGGCGAGTTGGGAATCGACGGTGAATTTCCGGAACGAAGAAGCTACTCGTCGTACGCAAACCATCAGTGAGAATGCTCAGTGGTTTGAAGATCATTCGCCGGTGGATCAGCGATTCAAGAAGGAACGGGTAAAAGGTGTGAGTGCGAAGGTGATCACGGTTACGATGTTGGGAGGCGATTGTTATCCTTCTACGCCGATAGGAATTAATCTTCCGAATGCCGATTGGATTCGTCGAGACCACGGCTCGAAGTCGGTTACCATTGAGAATATTATGGAAGCTTACGACAAGGCTTCGCAGGGCAGCGGCTTTAGTGATGAGTTTGTCTGGAGCGATGAAGAACGCAATCGCATTAAGACATACGGTTTCCTGACGGATATGCTGCATACTGATTTGCATGAATGTTTGGGGCATGGTTCCGGTCAGTTGCTTCCCGACACAGATCCGGATGCCTTGAAAGCCTATGCTTCTACGTTGGAAGAAGCTCGTGCCGATTTGTTCGGTTTATATTACCTGGCCGATCCAAAAATGCAAGAGCTAGGCTTGGCTCCTGATGGAGAAGCCTTCAAAGCCGAATACTATAAATACATGATGAACGGCTTGCTTACCCAGCTGGTTCGTATTGAAGAAGGCAAGGAGGTAGAAGAAGCCCATATGCGAAACCGGCAGTTAATCGCCCGCTGGGTATTTGAACAGGGAGCAACTGATAAGGTAGTAGAACTGAAAAAGCGTGAAGGAAAGACTTTTGTTGTCATTAACGATTATCAGCAGTTGCGTGCTTTGTTCGGGAAACTTCTGGCAGAAGTTCAGCGTATCAAGAGCGAAGGCGATTATGAGGCTGGACGATCGCTGGTAGAGAACTATGGTGTCAAGATTGATCCCGTATTACATCATGAGATTCGTGAACGTTATGTCCGTCTGCATTTGTCACCTTATAAAGGATTTGTCAATCCGGTTATGCGTGAAGTAAAGGATGATTCAGGTCATGTAACCGACATTACGTTGGATTATACCGAAGGATATGCCGAACAGATGCTGCGTTACAGTCGGGATTATTCTTATTTGAGTTTGTAAGTGAAGTTTCAGTTGATAGGTTAACAAGAAACGGGTAAACAGGGTGGTTTAGTTTATAGAAAACCTTGTCAACTGGCATCTGAAACCTTGTCAACTTTAGTTATAGATTTTAGTTTATACAATTGTGGAAGATTTAAGAGATATACGAAAACAATTGCGGCTGGCGATGAATGGAGTAATCTCCACCAGCATGCGCCAGAAAGGTATGAATTATAAACTGATCTTCGGAGTTCCTATTCCGGAGATCAAACACATAGCTGCCGCACACGAACCCGATGTAGAGTTGGCTCGTGCCTTGTGGAAAGAAGATGTTCGGGAAATGAAAATCCTGGCTACTTTACTTTTCCCTGCGGGTAGTATGACGCAGGAAGAAGCTTTGGCCTGGATGCGTGAAATCCCTTATCCGGAGATTGCCGAACAATGTTGCAATAATCTTTTCCCCACGGTAGAACAACCGGATCAGTTGGCTTTAAAGTTCTTGGCCGATAAGAAAAGTCCGTTCGGACGCATGTGTGGTTTTCTGCTTTGGGCGCAATTGTTCAAGAAGAATCTGGCAGTCGAAAAGAGTCGGGTAGAAGCCTTTTTGGCTGAATGTACGTGTACGATACATCCGGATGTAGAGGCAGGAGCAACAGAATCTTCCTGGCAAGAGAAACAGGCCGCGGTACAGGCTTTAAAGTTCTTCGGTCGTCTTTCTTCTGCAAATGCTCAGGATGCTTTATCGGTTATTGCAGAAGACGGGCAACCTGAAACGGAAGAATTAAAAGCCTATTACGATGATCTGCAATTTGAGTTTGCTTATTATGAGGAAAAGTAAATGAGTCTTGGGTGAAAGAGTGGCTTACTTTTACCGTAAGCCCCAATCATTCCCCGAAGAAATAAACGAGAATCGGAAATGTTTCCCTTTGGATTCATTTTCGATTCTCGTTTGTTTTGAAAGGCTATGCCGTAAGAATAGCCGGTGTCTGCGATTATTCAGTTACCAGGAGTCGGTTGCCTTCGGTGTGACTGATGAACTCGGGTGCATACAAGCATTGAATGGTGCTGATGCCGCCGGTGTATGAACCACTCCGGGAGACAACAACCGGATATTCCAATACAAACGTACCTTGTGGCAGATGTTCGATATAGATGTTCTCAGAAAGATCTTTCGATGAACGGTAATACCAGATGCCATCCCGGTATTGGCTGCCGGAAAGCGCTTGGGTTGGTTCGAAACAACCGGCACGCAAGTCTTTCAGGAATACGTATTCCATATCACGATCGGAACGGATGGTCAGACGGACGATGACTTTATCTCCCACTTTCAACGGTTGTTCTTCGGTTACCGGACGAATTTCTCTCTTACCTGATTCGTCCGTTTCCACAAACAGTTTCTTCTCTACATTCAATACGCCCTTTTGCTTCTCTACTTCGTCTAAGGGTGCAAAATACTGGATATAGATGGAACCCCAAGCCGGAGCCTTTCCGCTTTTCTGGATATGGACAACCGGACTCTTCACGGATGTAAGCTGGGTGATTGTTGGATTCACTTTTAGATAACCGGTGCCTGTTTCACCATCAGTGGTGCTCCAAGTCGTATCATTCAGACGGATGTGGCAGACATTCGTTTCTTCTATCCACGAATTACCTGTCAGTAACAAGGCATAGACGGCATTTTGTGTTGCCGGAACTGATTCCCAGTTTTGGGTTCGCTTCTGATTCAACAGCCATTGTTTCATTCGGTCGGTCTGTTCCTGATTCGGATCGGTCTGCTGGAAAAGAGCCATGATCAGACAATGCGTCTCAATGGCACTCCGGTTAGATGCAAACGTGTTCCGGTTGTTAGCCCAATACATACCTTTCTCGGCATGATCGGTTGCCGTCTTTCGGAACCACGCAACGATATCCTGTGTCGTTTCTTTCTTTCCGTTTTGATACATGAGCCAGGCTATGGCTGCCCTGCTGTACAATCCGTATTCTTTCCAGTTCGTTTCTGCCTGCCGGGTGTAGTAACGGATGGCTTCGCGGGCTTCACCCAATTCCGGAATATCCCGATAGAAACTGCGGACAAACAGATATTCTACTTGTTCGTCGCTTGGAATAGCTGTAGGTTCTCCTTTTATCTTCAACAGTTGTTCGTAATCTTCCTGTATGGACTGATCCAGAAAACGAAGCGCTTTCATCTGCATTTCCTTTTCTGCCTGGTTGTAGGATACGGCATTCAACTGAATGAGTTGTGCCATCCCTTTCAGGATCTGTAAGGTGATATGCCGGCTGGCAGGCATACCTTTCATCCAGCTCCAGCCACCATTCGGAAGCTGTTGTTTCAGTAATTGCTGCAAGGCTTCTTCCCGTACTTGGGCAGTCCGGTTGGTATCAAACAGCAATTGCAGGCGCTGTTTCTGTTCGGTCTCGTTAGCAGCATCCATCACCCAAGGTGTTTCTTCCAATAAGATTGTCTTCAGTTCCTCGTTCTTTTCCAAGTTGGAAAGAAGCGTTTCCGCATTTTCTCCGGCCGCTTTCCAGCGATCAATAACCTGTTTGATGCGCGGATGAGCCTGAGCGATATAAGCAGATAACGTATTGCTGTAATAAACGCTGAACCACGAGAGGATATCTTCCTGTTTCGGCTCGTTTAATGTTGACAAGGCTTGCACGGCATACCAGATCGGATTACTGCTGACTTCGAAAGTGATCCGGTACGGATTCGTCAGGGCTTGTTTCGGAAGCTTGATGGCCAGTTCCTTTTTATCCGTCAGATAGAAAGGAATACTTTCTGTAATCAGTGTCTGGTTCGGGAGAACAGGCAGCAGATGCTGTTCACCGTCACTGCCGGCTGCACTGACTGCCTGAATACGACAACCCACTACACCCAGTTTATCCCAGTCTTTTACCTGGAAGTTCCATTGTATCGTTCCAGTTTCATCAGCTGTCAGCGAGAACGGCTTCTCTATCTGCAACAAGATTTCTTCGGTCTCCGGATTGAATAATTCCAGTTTGGCCTTTCCTTGGATAGCTTCCGCCATCTGGTTGATGATCTGTGTTGAGATAACGGCTTCATCTCCATTTCTCAGGAAGCGGGGTAAATAGGGAGAAACCATTATCGGCTTACTGGTGACGGCTTCTTTCGACAGATACCCGTATTTCAGGTCTTTGGTCTGTGCCAGTAATTGCAGTTTCCAGGTAGTATTACTTTCCGGAACGGTAAAGTTGAAGGAAACATGTCCGGTCTCATCGGTCTGTAATACAGGATAAAAGAACGCCGTTTCGGCAAAGTTCTCCCGGAAGGAAACGGTTTCTGTCTGGGCTGGTGCCGGAGCTGCGATGGCTTCTTCTGCCATGACGGTATTCGTACTGCTTACTTCCGGTTCACTCAATACGGCACTGTCTTCGGTTATTTGTAAGACTTCGGTAACATTGGCAGCTGATTTAGCCATAGTGCCGCGTAGCTTCAGTCCACCTGTCAAGGATCTGGTCGACGATGCTGCATAGAACCGCAGATTCTGTTGCAGCATTTCCGTCCAGGCCTGGTACATCTGGTCGTAACTGTAAGCCGGAACATCTTGCAAAGACAGTTCTGCGTATTGTGAACGGTTCTGGGTCTGGAAAGAAAGTCCGGTCTGGAAATAGTTTCTCCAGAGAGATACGTGCCGCTGAGGTGTGAAATACCAGTGGAAAGGCAGGATCTGATCTAAAGAAGCATCATACATACTGGCCAGGACTTCTGCCTGAACAGCCGAAGAATCGGCATCTACCAGTCGGAATTTCCAGTATTCCTGACTTCCCGGTAACAGATGATCCCGGAATGTTTCCGTATGGAATGTCAGTTTCCGCTCCGGTTCTTTCCGAATGATGGAACAGCTATTACTATACAGCTTGCCACCTTTGACGAAAGAGAAAGAAGCGGTCATGCCTTCGCCATACGATTCCTGGTACAATACCGGGAATGCCCGGTTCTCATTCCGCATGGAAACGAGTTCCCGATGAATACGGGTTCCGTTGGCGGCAAAGAGTTCATATATGATGTATGCCGGACTTTCGGAAGTACCGAAATAGACATCGATGGTTTCTCCTGGAAGTGCCTCATAATTTCCTTCCGGCATCCAGGAAGATATAAATACCGGCATGTGGCGATCTTGCAGACTGTATAAAATGAAATCACCTTCAGCTTTTACTTTCACTCCTTTCTGATCCATCGAGTTGACTTGTAAGCGATAGCGTCCGGATGCCAGATTCTTGAAGGCATCCGTAAGGGTTTGATCCGTAGAGAAAGGTCCGACGGCCAAAATCGAATCCGTCTCGTAAGTGATTGAACCACTCTTCGGCTCTTTCTTCTCAGTCAGTTTATAGAGGGTATAAGAACCTTGTGCCTTTACCTTTTCTCCGTTGAGGGTTTGTGCGATGACTTTCGCTTCGGCTTTTTCCTTTTCCAGCCAGTAATTGAGTTGAAGAGAAAGCACGATGCCTGCATCTCCTACCGAGAAGACATACGATGTCTCTTGTGTTTCGCCTTTACTGTCGGTCAGGCGTGCCTTTACTTCATACGACTGGCAAACCGGGCGGTTGGAATCGGTCTGCTCTCTTTCCGGAATAAAGGTGAATTGGAATTGCCCTTTCTGATTAACATCGGCTGTTCCTTGGGCTACTTGTTCATAACTTTGGTTATATGGATTAGGCATATATGCCCGTAACCAGAAGGGACGGCGGGTGATGGTCCATTCTACTTTCCCTTCTTGCAACGCTACGCCTGAGAACGATTCGGCTTTTCCCAGAATCTGCACTTCATTTCCGAAGCTGACTTCCTCTTTTATCGGTTCGATATCCAGTCGGAACGAAGGACGTTTATATTCTTCTACGCGGAAAGATGCAGAGGCTTTATCTGTTACCAGAGTAAAGTTCCCGTTCAATCCTTGTTGAGGTAAAGTGAATTCACCATGGAAAGAACCAAAAGCGTTGGTCGTAAATTCTTTCCGGGCGATTTCCTTGTAATTGGCATCGCGCAGGGATACCGAAATTGTTTCACCTTCGTTGGCTGTTAACTGCTTTTTATCGTCTGTATAGACAATTCCCTTGAAGGCCACTGTTTGTCCCGGTCGGTAAATACCCCGGTCTGTAAACAGGGAAACATACGTTTGCGACTTGTTGCCGGTCATCTGTCGGTATGAAGCCGAAATACCTGTCAGCAAAGCCGCTGTATCCTGAGGCAGAACCGGACGGACTGCATCAATCTGATTCCGGTTTTTAACGGCAAGCAAAGCAAATCCCTTTGCATCGGTCTTGACAGTTACCAGTTCTTTTACTTCCCATTGCATGGTAGTATTGTAACAGATCACCGGAATATCCGCCAGCGGTTTCCCCGTTTCAAAGTCGGTTACGAACACTTCCTGTATACCTTCCGCATTCGGACGATAGGTAAGAGCTAAGCGACTTACACTAAACGGCGCACGGTTTGTCAGACTTTTATCGGTTGTGGATACTTCATACATAAACAAGCCCGGTTGTTCCATCGGAATAAGCAAGGTTGTATCTTTTGTCAGCAAAGGAGAAACCTGAGGCAAATGGACGGTCATCTCTTTGACGAGCTTTCCGTAGTAAGCCGTATTGTCTTTGCTTCCCTGACGTAAGGCCGTTACCGTAGCAGCCTTGTTTTGATATACTTTCACCCGGAGTTCCGTTACATGCTTATAGCGGATTTTGAGTTCTTGTTCTTTTCCCGGATAAACCTGATTCTTATGCTGGATAGAGATAGAGGCTTGTTCCATCCGTTCGATAGCATTCTTGAACTCATTAGCCCGTGGATAAGCAGCAAAGGCCTGAGCTTGCTGCTGGCAGAAGTCATAAACGATTTGACGTACCGAATCCTGCTGGGCATTATTCTGATAATAATATGGTTCTTGCTGTAACCAATCCAGACGGTTCAGTTGTATTTCCAGCTGGGATTCCGGATCAGTCGTATGAGTTAATAACGAATCGAGTGACTGTTTGTACGTACTTCTTGTTTTCTCTCCTTTCCGGTATTGGTATTGCAGGTAATCCAAAGCTACTAAAGTTTCGGCTTTTGGATTCACTTGTGTCTTGCGGAATTGTAACCACGTTTGATAATAGGTATCGTCAGCCTGTATGTCGATCGCCCGTTGCAACAGGAAATCATATAAGGTTGGGCGCAATGTCCGGGCGTCCTTTCCTAATTCCATCACCTGGGCATATTTTTCGGCCGGTGTGTTCTGAAGTGTCTGAATTGGAGATAAAGACTGCTTCAGTTCTTCCTTTATCTTTTCTTCAAACAGGTTGGCTGTCCATTCCCGTATGTCTTCCGGCACATAACCTTGTAACGGTGTACGTTGGTGAATCGTCCATCCATTTTGGTTATAATAGGACTGATACATTTCGGCCAGCAATGAATGTAAGAGGGATGCGGTAGCCGAATCCTGAACCTGTAAGGTATATTCGGTCGTTTCCTGAATCAGATCCGGAAACTTATCCACATCTTTTTCCAGTTCATCGTGCATTTTTTGCACAAGCGTCTGAATGACTTCCGACGGACTTTTATCTTTCGGAATCGAAAACCCGGAACTTGTTTCCTGACGGGCAGCTGCATAATAGGCCGTTAAGGCAGCAGCCGGGATTAATAGGACGGAAATAAAAAATGCTCTTATCTTCATATCTTATCTATTTAAAGCTTCGCCCCAAGTGCGAAACCAGAATTTCTCTCTTTATATATAAGATACGAAGTAAGAGCAAAAAGTTGTAAAGAGTGTGTTAAATTCGAGTAAAACTTATGCTTTACGAACGTATGTCAGGAAAGTATAAGGATAAGCGTTCTTCTCGTCTGCCGGAAATTCCTGCCTATCTACTTCTTCCCATAAGTCCCAGTTCACTACCGGGAAGAAAGCATCTGCATTTTCAAACTCATGATGAACACGCGTGATATACATTTTGTCTGCTTTACTTAATGCCTGGCGATATACCAAGGCTCCTCCGATAATGAATATCTCATCTTCCTTTTCGCACAAGTCTAATGCGTCGCGCATGGACTCGCAGGCGAAACAGTTTACAAATCCTGCTTCAGGAAGAGAGGTAAGTACTACATTTTTACGATCTGGCAACGGACCGTTGGGCAGTGACTCGAATGTCTTTCTTCCCATAATAATGGCATGACCGGTTGTCAATTCCTTAAAATGCTTCATGTCGGCCGGTAAATGCCACAGAAGCTGCTGATTCTTGCCAATAGCGTTGTTGTCGGCTATGGCAGCGATAATAGAAATAGTACTCATAGTATAACACAATTATTATATGTTCTTATTTGATCAGACAGCGACAACGCCTTTGATGTGCGGGTGTGGGTCGTAACCGATCAAATGAAAATCTTCATATTGGAAATCAAAGATGCTTTTGACATCCGGGTTCAATTCCATACGCGGAAGCGGACGCGGTTCGCGCGTCAACTGGAGTTTTACCTGCTCCAGGTGATTGGAATAGATATGGGCATCGCCCAATGTATGAACAAAATCTCCGGCTTTCAATCCGGTTACCTGCGCCATCATCTGCAATAACAGGGCGTAGGAAGCAATGTTGAACGGAACACCCAAAAAGATGTCGGCGCTACGCTGGTACATTTGCAAACTTAATCGTCCGTTTGCCACATAGAATTGAAAGAAAGCATGGCAGGGCGGCAGATTCATATTATTCAAATCCCCCACATTCCAGGCGCTGACAATGATACGGCGAGAGTCGGGATTATGCTTGATTGTCTCGACAGCTTCGCTGATCTGATCAATCGATCCTCCTTGATAATCGGGCCACGAACGCCATTGATAACCATAAATGTGTCCTAAATTCCCATCCGGATCGGCCCATTCGTTCCATATCCGCACACCATTGTCCTGTAAATACTTTACGTTGGTATCACCTTTCAAGAACCAGAGCAACTCATAAATGATGGATTTCAAGTGAAGCTTTTTCGTTGTCAGCAACGGAAAGCCGTCTTCCAGGTTGAATCGCATCTGATGGCCGAAGATACTGGTTGTGCCCGTACCGGTACGATCTTCCTTATGAACGCCTTCTGTCAGTACACGGTTGAGCAAATCAAGATATTGTTTCATTCTATTTTTCTGCTTAATGGAACAAAGGTACTATTTATTTCTGTATTTCCGGGTGTGATAGTAGAATTCTTTCATCAGAAAGCACCGGGATATTTCTTTTATTGCCTGGAGTTAAACTTTCAGTGATGCGGAGATATTCTTTAGTTCACGCCGAGATATTCTTTAGTTCACGCCGCGGATTACTTAGTTCACGTCGTGGATTAAGTAGTTCACGTCGTGGATTACTTAGTTCTCGACGTGAACTAAAGAATAGGTTACTGGATTTGCTTTTTTAGAAGGTTGTTTCTGGATCAAAAGAAGGGGGGATTCTGATAAAAAGACGGAGGAGATGGATTTACAGGAAAAATACTTATTTTTACCTGCTGTTAAATAAGGAATCATTGGTATCATGAAAAAGTGTCTTTGGATTATTGTTTTGGTAACATGGGCTGCTTCTGTTGGGGCAACAGGGGATAATATAGCCCGACTGGCCAACGTGAAAGTTTCTTCAGCTGTTGATGAGCAGACAGGAGAGAAAGCAATTGATGGAAAAATCCGTCTTTTTAATCAAGGAGAGTGGCGGTCAACTGGCAGTGTTAATTTCTATGGACAAATTGATTATCCCTGGATTGAGTTGGAATGGAAGCAGGAAGAGGAAATAAACGAAGTAGTACTTTATGATCGTCCTTCGTTGGAAAGTCATATTGCCGGAGGAATACTTTATTTCAGTGACGGATCGGAGATAGAAGTTTATGAGATACCGAATGATGGTTCTCCTAAGCTGATTCGGTTTCCGGCCAAGAAAGTCCGGTGGGTCCGCTTTGAATGTACGGATGCGGATGGAAAAGAAGTTGGCTTGTCGGAGATAGAAGTCAATGCTTGTGGCAGTTCGAATTTGGATTTTGTTTCGAAAGTGAATCCTTTTATTGAGACAACCCGCGGACGTTACTTTTTCTTTGTGACGGGTAGTCTTCCTTTTGGAATGATTAGTGCGGCACCACTGACACGGAATAAAAATCAGTATGGTGGTGGTTACAACTATAATTCTACTGAAATCTTAGGCTTTCCGCAGATACATGATTGGATGCTTTCGGGTGTAACCCTTATGCCTACCACCGGAAACGAAAGTCCTATAGGAGGAGAAAAAGAGTGGAAATCTCCTTTTCTTCATGCTGGTGAGATAGCCAGACCCGGTTATCATCGGGTGTTTCTGGAGAAATATGGTTTGTGGGTAGAGCAAACAGCTTCTGATCGGGTTAGTTTCTATCGGGTTCAATATACCGGAGAGGACAATACCCATTGTGGCTTGTTATTGAATTTGGGAGGTTATGTGGCTACGACGACGATGACAAATGCCCGTGTGCGGAAATGTAGTCCTACTGAGCTCGAAGGAGAGGTCACGACGATGGGACGTTTGTGGGGCGGTCCGGATAGTGTCAAGATTTATTTTGCCTTGCAATTGGATAAACCGATGGAAGACTTGGACGGCTGGGACGATACCTGTTTCTATGAACAAATAGATTCGTTGCTCGGTACCGGAAAGGCAAAGGCCAGACATACGGGGATGAGTTATTATGATGCTCCGTCTTCCGGTGTTCGTATGAATATTCCTGTCCGGACGGGTGATGAGATACAGGTAAAATGTGCCGTTTCTTATACCAGTGTAGAAAATGCCTGGGCTAACTTACACTCGGAAATACAACATTGGGACTTTGAAAAAGCTTGTCGGGATGCCAGACAAGTCTGGAATGATTATCTGGGCCGTATTGAAGTGGAAGGCGGAACGGAAGATCAGCAAGTCAAGTTTTATACAGACCTGTGGCATGTATTGCTGGGACGCCATAAGATAGATGATGTGAATGGGGATTATCCTGATTATACCGACGGAGAACGCCGGGGAAGCCAGACGGTTCATATCCGGTATAAAACGAGAACATTGCCCAAAGATCCGCAAGGAAATGTGAAGTTCCACATGTATAATTCGGATGCCTTTTGGCTGACACAGTGGAATCTGAATATTCTTTGGGGATTGGCTTGGCCGGAAGTACAGGATGATTTTGCTGCCTGCCTGATTGAATATGCCAAAAATGGCGGATTGATACCAAGAGGTCCTAATGCCGGAGGTTATTCGTATATTATGACGGGTTGTCCGGCCACGCCTCTTATTACCAGTGCTTATCAGAAGGGCATTCTGACGAAAGTGCCAGCCGAGGAAGCCTATAAATGGATGTATAAGAATCATCACGATGGTATGTTGGGCGACCGTAACTCCATTCGTTTTTATGAAAAGCATGGGTACTTCGCAGATAATGCCGGCATAACATTAGAGGCTGCCTTCCAAGACTGGTCATTGGGACAAATGGCGCTTAAGATGGGAAAGATGAAAGATGCCCGTCATTTCGACAAGCGTTCGAAAGGATGGCAGACATTATATCATCCGGAACAGGGATTGTTGTTCCCGAAACGGGCAGATGGTAGCTGGTTGCATGAAGATCCGTTGAATGGAGCCGGCTGGGTAGAAGCCAATGCCTGGCAGGCTACCTGGTCTGTTTCGCATGGTATCGAAGAGCTGGCCCGGTTAATGGGTGGTAACGAAAAGTTATGTCGGAAACTGAATTATGCTTTCGAGCAGGCACAGGACGAATCGTTTGTTTTTGGGTATAGTAACGGGTATGTCAGTTATGCCAATCAGCCGGGATGCTCGAATGCTCATGTATTTAATTACGCCGGAGCACCTCAGTTGTCCCAGTATTGGGTTCGTCAGGTCAATGAAAAAGCCTATGGAGCTGTATCTCCTGGAAAAGGTTATGGCGGCCATGATGAGGATCAGGGGCAGATGGGCGGAGTCAGTGCCTTGATGTCTATCGGATTATTCAGTCTGAAAGGAACATGTTCGGTAGATCCGGTGTATGAGATCACGGCCCCGGTCTTTGACGTTGTTCGGATCAAGCTGTCACCTACCTATTATTCAGGGAAAGAATTTGTGATCAGGACATATAATAACTCGAAGTCCAATTGTTATATCCGGAAAAGTAGTCTTAATGGAAAACCGTTGGATACGTTTTGGTTTTATCACAAGGACTTTGCCAAAGGAGGAACATTGGAATTGTGGTTGGACGACTCGTTTCCTGAAACGGACTCCACATCAATCAAATAAATTCGTACTTTTGTGCAGTAAATAAGTAAGAAGATGAGTAACAAGACACAGCAAATACGTATAGAAGAGTATGATTATCCGTTACCGGATGAGCGAATTGCCAAATTCCCTTTGGCAAAACGGGATGAATCAAAACTGTTGTTATATAAAGACGGACAAGTTTCGGAGAGTGTATTCAAGCATATTGCTGATTATTTGCCCGCGGGTTCGTTGTTGGTCTATAACAACACACGGGTAATTCAGGCACGGTTGTTGTTCCAGAAAGCAACAGGTGCACGGATTGAAGTCTTTTGTCTGGAACCGGCTGAACCGCATGATTATGCTTTGATCTTTCAGCAGACAGAACGTTGCAGCTGGATTTGTCTGGTTGGAAATCTGAAGAAGTGGAAGGACGGTTTATTGACTAAAAAGGTGACCATTCAAGGAGAAGAAGTGATTCTTTCGGCAGAAAAGAAAGAAAGTCATGGCGATAGTCACCGGATTGAATTTACCTGGAATAATCCGAAATATACGTTTGCTGATCTGTTGGATGCAGCAGGCGTCCTTCCGATTCCTCCTTATTTGCATCGGAAAACAGAGAAGAGCGATTTGGTAACCTATCAGACGGTTTATTCCAAGATAAAAGGGTCGGTAGCGGCTCCGACTGCCGGTTTACATTTTACACCCGAAGTCCTGGCAGATGTGGATGCACATGGCATTGGTAGGGAAGAAGTAACTTTGCATGTAGGTGCCGGAACTTTCAAACCCGTCAAGAGTGAAACCATCGAAGGCCATGAGATGCATACGGAGTTTATTTCCGTTCGCCGTTCGTCAATCGAGCGTATTCAGAAGAATTTGGGAAAGATCATCGCTGTAGGAACTACTTCCGTTCGTACGTTGGAAAGTTTATATTATATAGGTGTCAAATTAGCGTCGCATCCGGATGCGACATCCGAAGAGCTTGTTGTAAACCAGTGGATGCCTTATGAGGCAGAGAATAACCGGATTCCGGTAGCCGAAGCGTTGCAACATATATTGGATTATCTGGATCGACATCAGGCCGACAAACTGGTAACAGCAACGCAGATTATCATTGCTCCGGGCTATGAGTTTAAAGTTGTTCGTGGAATCATTACCAATTTCCACCAGCCTAAGAGTACCTTGTTACTGTTGATTTCTGCTTTTGTCAAAGGTAATTGGCGGACTATCTATGATTATGCCCTCAGTCATGATTTCCGTTTCTTGAGTTATGGAGACAGTTCGTTGCTGTTGTAAGCAGTCTAAATAAATAGACTGTTTTTCCTTGGGAAGAACGTCAGAAACCAAGTGGAGTGAATGAAGTCAGAAACTAAGTTTTAAATGAAATGTAATAGTTCTGTAATGTGATTTAAGACGTATTATTCGTTCCTTTGCGCCCGAATTAAACCGGTTAAGAGTTTGAATGCTTATTTATAGAATTCCTTTATTATCCTTCTGATGATAAAGGAATTTCTATTGATCCGAGTTTGTGTTGAGGTGGAAATAGAGAGTTGGAGTTTGATGAAAATTAAATTCCTCTTTCAAGTAAAATAAATATAAACAAAAAAACGGAATGAATAATCTAGAACATGTTATTCGTAAGAGTTTGGTCGTAGGAGGCCTTTATTTTGTCCCCGTGTGGGCTATGGCGGCTCCTATCGAAGTACCCAATCCTAAAGACTTTATTGAGAAAGCAAGTAATCTGCAGATTAATCAGACAAAAACAGTTACAGGAACTGTTGTAGATGCCGCAGGAATACCCGTTATTGGTGCTAACATTTTAGTAAAAGGAACGACAAATGGAACCATTACGGATATTGACGGTAATTTTTCTATTGAAGTAGAAGAAAATTCTATCTTGGAGGTTTCCTACATTGGTTATGTTACGACTGAAGTAAAAGTAGGTGCAAATACAACATTGTCAATCACGTTGAAAGAAGATAGCCAGGCTTTGGATGAATTGGTCGTTACAGCCTTGGGTATTAAACGTGAAGAAAAGGCTTTGGGTTACTCTGTACAAAAGGTATCGGGTGAAGATCTGTCTGTGGTAAAAGGGGTAAACGTAGCCAGCAGCTTGACAGGTAAGATTTCCGGATTACAGATTAATAATAGTTCTGAAATTTCTGAATCACCAGAATTAAAGTTACGTGGTGAATCTCCGTTGATTGTAATTGATGGTGTCGCTTATGGTAATATGAGTATGAGTGATATCAGTGCGGAAGATATAGAGAGTATAGACGTATTGAAAGGGGCTACAGCATCCGCATTGTACGGAGTTCGTGGTCGTGCCGGTGCGATTATGATAACCACAAAGAAAGCCAATGAAGAAGGTGCACTGACTGTAAATGTATCAAACAATACC
>NZ_JAKZMM010000023.1 GCF_022809355.1 Parabacteroides faecalis
TTTGCAATGCTTCTCTATCTCACTGACGATTTCCTTCGAGCAGGAACCGCAGTCTGCCCTGAAGCGATTTACACGGATGTTCTGGGATTCCAGAAGAGCGAAGAATCTCTTGTGGGTCTCAGCCTGATAAAAGCGCACATTTGTGTTGCCATCGCTGTTCTCGACATAGACAATCATGTCACCGATGACATATACGCCAGGTCTGTAGCCGAGGAACTTCTTGTATGTCGGTTTTGCATCATACTTCTCTGTTTCAAGGAACTGATGGTCGAAATCAACATCGTAGGTTTCCACCTCATTCAGTTCACCAGTGGAAACCAAGGCTTTTATAAGCAAGGCGTTGAGCTTGTCTGCCGTATTGAAATCATAGGTCTTGCCCTTATCGGAAGTATATGAGATGTTTTCCTGTGTCAGTTCCTTGATGGCTCTGAGGATGGTATCAGAGCTGCATGTGCGCAAGGTCGGATGATACGAGAGATGACGCATCAGATGCGATGTTACATCCTCCACGCATGAACCGCCACAGAAGTACACGCTCATCAGAGAACGAATAATTTCGCTGTACTGATATCCGATGATACTGCTGCATCTCTGACCAAGTGTCTGGTCGATAATAGGTGAAAGCATGGAGTCAAATTGCTCCATGATTGAAAAAATTCCTCCAAAAGGTGTGAGTTTTTCAGATTTTATTTGTACCTTTGCCATGTCATATTAGAGTTTTGCTTGTTTTCTTTTTGCAACACTAAGATAAGTGAAAATTCTGACATGGCAAAATCCTGAGCAACTTTTTGTTGCTCAGGAACTTATAAATAAAGTTAAATCAAAGTGTTGCGGAATTAAGGTCCACTATAAACAGAAAGATCATCACCCGGCGCATACCATTTATGATTCGGATCGCCTTCCTTCGGAAATATATGTATCCGCTGGTAATTGAACACCTGATGCAAGATATTGACTTGTTCGTCCAATTTCATTAAATCCTTATCAAAGCGGGTCCGCTGATTCGGCATCTTTTCATAAGCCTTTTCGATATCTTCCTGAAACTTGTAAGCCCCATCCGTATTAAACACCTGCAAATAGGAACAGGCCTTTTCAGGTAAATCAAAATGGGCGGATATCTCTTTATTCGACACACTGATTAATGGAACCCGCATCCACATATCCGGCATCGCCAATAAACTTAGCAGGAACTGGTCGGAATTCAATTTACCAAATGTATCTTCCTTATGCAATTTTCTCAAAACTTCCGACGAGAAGGTATTCATCGGAATCATTCGTCCGTTTTCCGACTGTACAGGCAATGCGCCAAAAGCTGCCGCATGCTTGGGACTAACCACCAATTGCTGTACAACGGAATTCAAATCCATCGTCTTTTCGTCAGCCTTCATACCAGCTGAAAAACTCAACATACCGATCATGATCAGCGTAGAAACACCCACCGAACGCATCTTCTTCAACTGACGGCTTAAATGCATAAAACGGGAATTACGTCCCAAAATACAAATGACCAATCCCAAAGCCAGCAGGAAATATCCTGTATAAGTAATGTTCCGGCCGATCACATCCCGGTTGACAGACAAGATCGTCCCATGCTCATCCTTATCATAAGAAGCCTGGAAGAATCTATATCCTTTAACATCCAGAACATTATTCATAAAAATCAGTTCGCGACGCGTTTCGCCATCTACATGAACCAGTACCTCACTCTCGAAAGAAGAAGGACTTGCTGAACCCGGATACCGGGTTAAAGTAAACTTGACCAATTCTACATCAAAAGGCAGTGTATGAAAATAAGTCTTATCTCCTGCACGGACGGCAATCTGATTGCTTGACTCGCCTTCACGCAAATGTAACAGTCCTTCTTCGCTGAATACATGCGAGCACATAGCTCCGCCCAAAATAACGATGAAAGCCAGGTGTGTCAACAACGCGCCCCATCTCTTCCGGCTTATCAATTGATATTTCCAAGTCATGGCTACGAAATTAACAACCATCAGGAATTGCCAGAAAATAAATATCGGGGAATAATACACCCAAACCTTTGCCGTTTCAGTTCCAAGCTGTTTTTCGATAAAAGTCGCAGCGGCCAATCCGCAAGCATAAACAATCATCAGCAACAAACAAGTAACCGGAGAAGATAAAAACTTTAGAATATTCGATTTCATATACATCATTAACATAGAACCTGTCATCCCTTAAGGGAAAACATCTGACACACTAACTTTCCTTCGGCCGAAGGAAAGGTTTCCTCCGTACGGAGGAAGAGTATCCTCCGACCGGAGGAAAGTGTTCCTGCGGTCGGAGGAAAGACAATTCCCAATAAGGAACGTCTTAGATATTCATTAGGGAAACATCAAAAGTTCCCCAATTTTACCTTAATCTTCAATAATTACACGGAAACCAACATTGAATATCGGCTGCCAAGGATAGAATGCCTTACGACTATGAGCGGTTGAATACTTCGGACGTTCAACCCAAGAACCACCACGAACAACTTTATATTCGGATGTTTCTTTCGAATTCTCTTTGTAAGGATAAGAAACGTAATCAGAACGAGTCCACTCACCAACATTACCGTGCATGTTATACAAGCCGAATGGATTTGCTTCATATTTCTTACCACCTACCTGAATCAGACTACCGTCATTTACGCTTTCTTCTTTCGGCAAGAAAGTATAATACTTATACCAGAAGCTAGTCTTCGGCATCGGCTGCGGGTCGATACCACTTACAGCCAACAAGTTGGTTGTTTCGTCAGCCATATTCTCCTTCTTTCCGAAATCAGCATTCATATCACCGTACCAGAAGTCCTGATCGCTACCAGCACGACAAGCCCATTCCCATTGAGCTTCGGTCGGTAATGTAATATTCAAGCCAGTCTTTTCGCTCAACTGCTTACAGAATGCCATTGCATCATTATAGCTTACGCGAATTACCGGTTGATCCGGATCATTAGCCACATATCCCGGATAAACGTGGTCTTTCCACTGCTGATCCATATGACGGCTGTCATGATCTGGGAAGAATACATTATACTGCTGGTTGGTTACTTCCAATTCACCCATCCAGAATGATTTAGCGATCTTCACTTTTGCAGTAGGACGAGCATCTGGTTCACCATGATAACTACCCATAACAAACTGACCGGCAGGGATACGAACAAAGGCCATCTTAATACCCGGCGCCAATTCGATTTCCATACGAGTTTGTTTCTCGTCTGCCAACATTTCCTTAATAGCATCGGCATTGAACGGCCAACCTTTAGCCTTCAGTGTCTTTTCCTTTACAGGAGCTTCCTTTTCAGGCATAACCGGAGTGATCGGGCCTTTAGCCTTCAGATAGGCAGCATAGTCGGCAATTTCCTTTTTCCAATCTACGCCTGAGCCACCGGCATACTTGTTGTTCAATTCAATACGACGTTCAATCTGGTCAAATCCCTGATAAGGAATAATATTCTTACCAAGCACGTTGGCATTGAAATAACCCTTATCCGGAGCATTATAATCAATCCAGTTATACAAAGTTTTCCATTCAGCATCCGTCAGTTTCACATTATGGTGACCTTTCTTCAACAAGCGAACCAATTCACTTGTATTCTGATAATATTCGTACGGGAACAATACCAGCATATCACCTTCACCACCCTGACGATGTACATACGGATGTAAGTTCAGATAAGACGGACCATAACCTAACTTATCCTTTTCGCCGGCACGCAAGTCGAAGGCCTTACCCTGGCCATTATGGCAAGCGATACAAGCACGATCCAAGATAGGCTGGATTTCCAAATCGAATGTAAACGAACGAACACCACCTTCCGGAGCTTTCAGTTTAGCAGCTGCTTTCTGAGAAGCGATCACACGTTTCGGAATAGCGATTTCATTCTGATCCTCATGACAACCAACGCAAGAAACGACTTCACCCGGCTGACCAGTCAACCAACTACGCATCCACTGGATAGCGGCACCATCTTTATCAAGAGGCTGGATAGAAATAGGTGTATTGGCCGGAATCTTAAAGATAACAGAACCATCTTCTTCAACCGGAACTGTACCTAACAGACGTTTAATATCCCAACCACTCTGGATACCATGCCAGTTATGGTCAGATTGAGTCTTCACGTATGCATATTCATAAGCATGGATACGAAGTTCCTTCACTGTACCACGCGGAACATTCTTCAAACCTTCACCTGCATAAATATCCTGAATGAAGACAGTAGCTTCTTTATCATTCAATTTCACACGGTCCGGGATACTTGGCGGTGTAACAGACTTACGAACTGGAATCGGACTGATGAAACCTTCACCTTCTGCCTGATATACACAAGTAACGTTATCATAAATATCCACCAGATAAAGTCCCCACAAATCATTAGAAGACAACTTAGCAGATACCAAGAAATACTTATCGTTCAACGGCATCGGCTTTACAAACTGCGGCCAAACACCATTTACCAATTCATCTTTGATCAACTCCTGAACAGGACGGTTACGATGAGGTATTTCCTGAGTCATACCGGCTGCTCCTTTACGAGCTTTTGACGGATCAAATAAGATCAAACGACCAGAACGGGCAATACCATGGTGACCTGAGATAATACCGACAAATGCAGAAGGATGACCAGGCAATGGCTGAACATCAAATGTACTGTTCGGGAACATAGAACCACTACCGAACAATGCCTTCTGTTCTGTACCATCCGGATTCATATGCATCACAATACGAGAATAATAGTGTGTCAAGTCTGTATATTCCCAACGAGTGTACATAACTTTACCGTTAGCCATAATGGTCGGATTCCAGTTAGCATCCTGATCGAATGTGATACGACGCATACTCTTATCCTTCGGATTATATAAAACCATATTACCAACTGGGTCATCTCCACTTACACAAGGCACACCTTGATAACCAATGTTTGAAATACCGATGATTCGTCCATCTGGCAAATAAGTACCATCATAGAATTCCAAATCAGGTTCTTTCATTTCAATCATCGGATGATAACCGGTTCCGTCTAATTTGACTTCATGGATATTCCAACGCTTATCCGGCATTGTCTGCGTAAACATTACGCGATCTCCGTCCCAATGAAGTTTCAAGTCAGCAATAGAAGATGAATGATCCGGTTTATAAACCTGACGCATCTGAACGTCACCACGCAAATTGGTCAATTCAACAATTTCAGAATCGAAACCTTCACGACGGGCTGATTCCTGATTACTCCAGTTATTAGCCTGTGTTCCCAAATCCGGAGCCATAGCCTGACGAGCTTTCGCTCCTAATTTGAAACGAGTAGCAACAATCTTATCGCCATCAAGCAAGGTATTTCCTAACAAAATAGCACGCTTGTTAGCCAATGCTTTTTTCGCATCAGCCATCACCTGCGCATCTCCTTTATAAATACCAGAAAAGCCTTTCTTGTTTAATTCAATCAATTCATTAAGCAGAGGTTCATACTTAGCGACATCATAACCTTTCTGTCTCTTCATGTCGGCAAATGCCAGCTTAACAGCCTCAACATTCAACCATTCCAATTCGTCTTGAAGAGCAGCTACCGCCTGTATCTGTTCCAGCAAAGACAGATATTTATGAATCTGAGTATTCACATCCGATTCATTTGCAATCTGCTTAGCGGCTTCTGTAAAGTATGCCTTATCTTTCAAATGAGAAAGAGCTTTCTCAACAGCTTGTTTCTCTACTGAAGCGTCGGCTGTGATCAACCAAGTATCCAAACCGTCCAATACTGAACCCAACATGGCTATTTCTTTCGGATACTGAGCGTTCAATTCCTCTCCTACCTTGCTCGGCATAACATTCAACGCCTGGAAAAAAACGCTTCCGCCCTGAGATGTATCATCAATTCCGACTTCTGCTTCAAAACGGACATATTCGCCATTCAGAGGATAAACCAATGTTCCATTAGCATGACAGAAAACTCCATGCTTATATTCTTTCCCAGCAATAAAGATTTCGTGATCATATGCATTGGTATTCATTTTGGGTTTTGCCCAACCAGCAACACCATATTCATAAGGAATCTGATCCAACCAAACGGCTGTTCCATCAGCTTTGATCAAACGAGCATTTGCCCATACAGCCTGATCATAGTCTGTTCCATCAGGACCACCCGCCGTAACCAATACAAGTTTATCTAAGCCTTTCACATCCACAGTAAATGGCTGAGCCTTCTGCTTATGCTTCATCCACTGCGAAATAACAGGCATGCCTGCCTTCTTCAGCTTCTCTTGTAATTCGGTTTTTGCCTTAACGGATGCATCTATCCAATTATCAACTTTCTTTTGCTTCGGGCCAGCCCAAGCCAGTGTAGATGTTGATAAAAGAACAGATACTATTAGTTGATATTTGTTCATGTTATTCAATTATTCAGGTATGCAATTAATCTTACTAGAGACTAGCATAGTATTTTGTTCTATACAACCACACCAGGCTGTATAGAACAAAATCAAGAGAGATTATAATGCGGCTTTCGTATTTGTGAAACGCAAACCATCATTATCATGGTAACAAGCCCATTCATCAACAATAGCACCTTCCGGTCCAGCCATCATGAAATGGAATGTTCCCAATTCTTTCAGACGCAATACATCACCCACTTTCTGAACAACAAAATTCTTACTCTTAATCGGACCATGAGTAGCAGGAATAGCAGGAGCATTAGGAGTTTCATCTCCAACCTCAGAGAAATTATAAACCCAACCTTTTTCTACCATCCATGACTCATGCTTTGCAGGGAATTTTGTTTTAACGTGAGCATGTTCAGGAATCATCTGGCCTGGCAATAAATAAATGGCATGTGCAAAATAGCCATATTCCGGATCATTAACCCAGAAAATACCACCCATACCAACATTTTCGAAATCACCCAAACCAAAGTCAGTTACCCACATGTCTTTTGCCATAAGTTCTGTGAAAGGAACTCCATAAAATGCAAACATGTCTTTCATTGCTTCCATAGCAACATCTTGCTGGAATTTGCCGTCTTTATAGAAATCGGCATTTGTGTACTTCTTAGAATAAGTCATAGCTTTATTATTTTTAATATCAACTTGATTGTTCTCAGTCGTAGCATCTTGTGTCTTAGATGCGGTGTTTGCTGATTGATTAGAACATGCAACCATAGAAGATAAACCTATAGCTGTCACCATTAATTTAAAATCCATCTTTTTCATTGTACTTATTAATTATTTGTGTTAATAATATCATTTCATTGCTATTCCTTCAATCTCAATCAACAATTCTTCCCGACACACATCCGTACACATATAAGAAATAGGAATATTCAAATTATAAGCGTCCAAAAGTTGCTTTGCTTCTTCATAGAAAGAACGATCTTTCAAATAAACCCGCAACATCTTTATTTTTGCATCACCTATTAATTCTGCAATATTTTCCATTGTAATATGCAGTTGCCGTTCCAAGCCCACGCCTATAAGCGTTTCTTCTCCACGAATAGCAGCCGTACCAGAAATATAAATCATATTGTTATTTCCCGAAGTAAGCCGTTTGGCTCTTTCAAACTTCGGAGTAGTCTTTTGCGTACCAGCTTTTTCCAAAACTTTTTCAGAATATGCATGGGCTGCTATTTGAAGTTTGTTGTCAATTGGTGTTGCAAAACAATCTTTTTGTTTGAAGACAACAGCATCAACATCAACAACCAAACCTCCTAAATCTGCTCCGATACCCGTCGCTGCCGGATATCCATTACTCCAGTCTGCTGGTCCGTAAAATTCACTACGGGCATTATTAAACATCTGATAACGCTGGTCTGATCCATCGAAATCGGTTATTCTTTCGATATAATTCCACTGTCGTATTATACTATTGACCGGGAAACCTTCCTTGCGCAGCAGTTCACCCAAACATCTGAAAACACCAGATGCTTGCTGTCGAATACCAAACATCAAAATATCTTCTTGGAAGCCACCCGCATACAAACATCTCATTTCTTTATTCTCCAAAAGAACATACGGTGTACCTTCATAATGACGAAAGACAATAGAATCATCAGCTTCAGGCACATAACTATGTACTTCCATAATCAATGTTGCTCCTAATGGAGGTTGGGCCACATACGTCAATGCTGGTTCCATTTGCTGATAACGATGACGGATCTTTTCACGGATCAACAGTCTCCGCTCCAAATATTGAGAATTAGACAAGGGCATTCCAAAAAATACCAAACGCAGAACAACTTCGTTTTGAGGAATACAAGCGAGTAGTTCATCAACCGCACTATTAAAATCAGTTTGGCTTGTCTGAAATATATTATAATGTATCTTTTGACAATAATTCATAGTCCTAACTTTATAATGAATTCACATACTCAGTCAGTTCCTCAATCTCCTTATCAGAAACTTTCTTATCAATACCATGCTTATAAACACGGAACACATCTTCCATGGTTGCCGCTGCTCCATTAAATAAATAAGGAGCTGTTCGCCAAACTTCACGTAATGTAGGTGTATCCCAACCTTGTTCAAATTCCACATTCTCTCCTATGATATGATATTTCATATCTGTAAAGTTTGGACCACTATGGCATTCTCCACATTTCAACTTTTCAAATACCTTACGGCCAGCTTCAGCCTTCTCACTTAACTTACCATCTACCAAATATGGACTAGGAACAGGTTGTAGAGATTTCAAATATGCATCTACGCAAACTGCCATATCTTCTTCTGGTTCGTAAAACTGAATATAACGAAAGCCTGCTCGAACAGCAAGTTCTGCACTTTCACGAATACCAGATATCATACATGGTGGTGTTACATGACTAAACAAAAGGCTCTTGCAATTCTTCGAATTACCGATACCATCATTCATTAAATCCCAATTCATACCATCTGTTCTTGCATCTCCAGGATGACAACCATTACAACTCTGCCAATTCTGGAAGCAATGAGCAGCATCGTTAAAATATCTCTCCCCCTTCTGTTCAACCGTTTCTGTCCGATCCGGATTTAAAGGCACAGAAGTCAAATCTAAAGATTCCTTGTCTAGCACATTCAGTACGTCTGCGAAATAAGTTGGAATGACAACTTTATTTTCATTTGTGACCATACAACGAGGGCCATTGCCTTGTAAAGGAATTCTTGTTCGCAAACCGTATAAGAACGTCAGATCATAGTCCAAACGGGATTTATCAGGATATGCCTCAAATTTTTCACGCATAGCTTCATGATCAATTACACTGACTTCATGCGTTCCACTATGTGTTATATAAATTTGTTTTTCATCACAAGCAATACTCCAAATACCTGCAGCTCCACGATCAGGCTCATCTACGATAACAACACCTGCATAACTTAAATTCTCCGCATCAATAATACTAAATGCACTTGTATTCATCCAACCTTGTTGAAGCTGTGAGGTAGGAACAGTAAAACGACCTAAATTATGAGATACATATACATATTTCCCATCAGGCGTAATACATAAACCTCGCAAAGCATTACTTCCATTTGCCAATTGGATATCTTTTACTTTTTCAAAAGTATTTACATCAATCACAGACACACAAGCTGCCACATAATCAAGATCAGCCCGCTGTGCCGGCAAAAAGTTTGTAACAAACAAATATTTTCCATCTTTACTGAAAACAGCAGACCGAGGCTCACGCAGTACATTCACTGTACGAACAATCTTTCCACTAGCTAAATCAATTTCTACAACATTATTAGAAAACTGATTACATATATAAATATGCTTTCCATCAGGTCCTAATAAAGGATAACAAGCCCCAGAACCAGTAGGAATTATTTTCTCTACTTTTCCCGTCTCCATTTGCATGATCTGCAAATGACCCATAGTTTCAAAAGTTGTCACATAGGCTTTTCCTTCATGTAACAAAATACCTGTGGGCGTTTCATCGACAGGATAAGAATGTAAAAGTTTTTTACCATCAGCTGAAAAAATATCCACACACTTCTTTCCTTTTTCAGCCAGCCACATTTCTCCGTTTTGACTTATATCTATCCCTGTTGTAAAAAAAGGTTTCGTGTCAGCTTTAACCCACGAAAAACAACAACAAGCTAAGCCAGTCAATAATAATTTCCCAAATAAACTTTCCAGTATCTTCATGGTTCGCTATTTTTATGGTAACATACATTTATCAATCTTTCAACATCGGGCTATATCCTAGTTCCGCAGATATTATTTTCGCATACTTTCGGATCATCTGAGCAGATTCTTCGACTACTGAATCCGATAATCGATCTTTAGGTCCAGAAATCCAAATAGCCCCACATGGATAACCAGTATAATTTAAAATAACTGAGCCGATACATATAACACCACTCATTTCTTCTTCATTATCCAAAGCATATCCATTTTCTCTTACTTTTTCCAGCTCTTTCAAATATGTGTCACGATCCGTTATCGTATTTGCATTAAAACGCTGGAACTGCATATACGATAAATATCTATCACGAACGGTATTAGGCAAATAAGCCATAATAGCTTTCCCTGGAGCTGAGCAATGGAGTTCAAAAGGTTTACCCGGAGCTAATACAAAATGAAAAGCATGAAGTCCCTGAGCTTGCTCAATAAAAATACCTTTTTCATTTCCCAAAACTCCAAAACAAACAGTTTCTTTTAATATATCACGCAAATCACGTAACTTCGGCAATACGATTTCCAATAAATTATGTTCCTTCAAAGAACAAAACCCCAATGTTAATAACTTTCGTGTAATCTGATACCGTTTCGTTTTATCTTCGAAATATAAATATTCCAATCGGACCAACGTATTTAGTATACGATATGCTGTCGTCTGGGAAATATCCAACGCCTGTTTAATTTCTTGCAAAGTTCGTCCTTCTGAATTATAGGAAAGATATTCTAAAACAGCTATTCCCTTTTCCAAGTTAGGAACTTTATAATTCTCATCCGTTTTTTCCACATTTGACATCTGTGTTTCCATATTTGAAATATTGTTTCAGATTTGAATCAAATGTACATCTCTATACCTACAAACCACGAATTATTCTGCAAAAATGAGTTAATTCTGTTCTATAACATAAAACACACATAAAATTAATCACAAATACTTTTACATCTCCAAATTTAATAAAAAAACTCAAGATATATGATTTTTTTTTCGCACCTTTGAGGCTGTTTTAGAATCGCCTGGCAGACGAATATTTATAATAAAGTATTCTTCGAAAAAAAATAGATTCTATACATGTTTATTCTTTATTATCATCTAAACGTATTAACAGGAAGTAAATGAGAAAATGGAAAATTGAAGATTCAGCCGAACTGTACAATATTAATGGTTGGGGACTGAATTATTTTTCGATTAATGAAAAAGGGCATGTCGCGGTACAACCCAAAGCTGGTGGACCAACTATCGACTTGGAGAATCTAATGGAAGAATTACAAATTCAAGATGTAGCGGCACCTGTTTTACTCCGTTTCCCGGACATTCTCAATAACCGTATTGAGAAAATATCTAGTTGCTTTGAAAAGGCAGCAAAAGAATACGGGTTTACGGCCAAAAATTACATCATTTATCCTATTAAGGTAAATCAAATGCGCCCCGTTGTTGAAGAAATTGTCAGCCATGGCAATAAATTCAATATCGGACTGGAAGCTGGTTCAAAGCCGGAGTTACATGCCGTTCTGTCTATTGATATTGACAGCGATGCCATGATCATTTGTAATGGTTATAAAGATGAAAGCTATATAGAATTAGCTTTATTAGCACAAAAGATGGGTAGACAGATCTTCTTAGTCGTTGAAAAAATGATGGAATTGAAGACCATTGCAGCATTGGCTAAGCGTATGAATGTAATGCCCAATATTGGTATTCGCATAAAATTAGCTAGTTCAGGTAGTGGAAAATGGGAAGAATCTGGTGGCGATGTTAGTAAATTCGGATTAAATTCCAGTGAACTTTTGGAAGCTCTAGAATTATTAGAGCAAAATGGATTGAAAGATTGCTTAAAACTAATCCACTTCCACATAGGAAGTCAGGTAACTAATATCCGAAGAATTAAAACAGCTCTTCGGGAAGCTACCCAATTTTATGTACAATTAAAGCAACTAGGTTTCAATATCCAATTTGTAGATATAGGCGGAGGATTAGGCGTTGATTACGATGGTACTCGTTCAGCCTTAAGCGGGAACAGTATGAATTACTCTATTCAAGAATATGTTAATGATGCAGTTTCTGCCTTAGCCGATGTATGTAAAAAATTCGGATTGGAACAACCTAATATCATTACTGAATCCGGACGTTCACTAACAGCTCATCATTCGGTTTTAATCATCGAGGCTTTAGCTAGTACAAGTTTACCTGCTTGCGATGAAAATGAAGAATTACAGCCAGATGCACATGAATTAGTTCGTGAACTCTATAACTTATGGGACACATTAAACCAACCCCGCTTGATTGAAACTTGGCACGACACACTTCAGTGTAGAGAAGAAGCTCTTGAATTATTTAATTTGGGATTAATTGATCTGAAAACTCGTGCGCACGTGGAACGATTATTCTGGTCTATCGCTCGTGATGTTTTTGAAATGGCAGAAAGCGTTAAACATGCTCCAGACGAATTGAAGAAAATATCAAAATTATTACCAGATAAATATTTCTGTAACTTTTCTTTGTTCCAGTCTTTGCCTGATTCGTGGGCTATTGATCAGATTTTCCCGGTCATGCCTATCAGCAGGTTAGAAGAACAGCCAACCAAGTCCGCCACATTACAAGACATAACTTGCGACTCAGATGGTAAGATTGATAATTTTATTTCTACACGAAATTTCTCTTATCATTTGCCAGTTCATAAGTTAAGAGATGGCGAACACTATTATTTAGGAGTATTCTTGGTGGGAGCTTATCAGGAAATTCTAGGAGATTTACATAATCTTTTCGGAGATACCAATGCGGTACACATCAAAGTAAAAGGAGATAAATATGTCATAGACCGCGTCATTGAAGGAGAGACCGTCGCTGATGTTTTAGAATATGTACAATTCAACCCGAAACGGATGGCGCGAGCCATTGAAGTTTGGGTCGCATCTTCTGTAAAAAAAGGAACAATTTCTGCAGAAGAAGGTCGTGAATTCTTATCCAACTATCGTTCCGGTCTATATGGATATACTTATTTAGAATAATTTTCCTTACGTGCAATATATATAAAAGCCCTTTTGATAAGGGCTTTTTTTCTTTTCAGCGGACTCTTTTTCTGTTTCAGTCTCATGATACGCCGTTTCAGTAACGATAGACTGGTAAGACCACTTCCTCTACATTACTTTTGCTTCTCGATAAATCAATTCATAGACAAATGAAGAAGCAAATCATGTATGTTTTATTATTGGGATGGCTCACTGCTTGCAGTAAGCCTAAGGATCAACAAACAGAGGAATTTATGGCAATTAAAGCCAGTCAAGTAGTTACCGAACAGATTTCCTCCGAACGTTGTTATTCATTCATATCTCAACCTTATAAGGAAGCTGTTCTTTCGTTCCGTGTAGGTGGTATTGTTGATGAATTCAATGTACAGTCGGGACAATTCTTCAAACAAGGAAGTAGAATTGCATCTATAGATGAACGAGATTTCATCATTCAAAAAGATCATGCACAAGCATTATACGAACAGGCAACATCGGAATACAATCGTGTAAAGATATTATATACCCAAAATAACATCTCCGGAAGCACTTATGAAAAAGCAAAAGCTGATTATCAAATTACAAAGGCTAATTTGGAAACAGCGACAAATCAATGGAAAGATACCCAGCTAACGGCACCTTTCGATGGCTATGTACAGCAAGTATATATTGAAAAGTATCAGGATGTACGTCCATCACAAGCAATCGTTTCATTGATGGATTTATCGAAGATTAAAGTCGAAGTTTATATTCCGGAAGAGATAGCGGTACAACTTCGAACGAAAAAGGATTTACCCATACAAATTACTTTTGATGGCTTACCTGGAGAAATATTCACACCTACAGAAATCTTTGTTTCACAAAATATCACAACAAACAATATCTCATTTCTGCTAACAGCTATTATCATGAATCCCGGAAACCGCCTTTTCGGCGGAATGTCCGGAACAGTTTCTCTGTCTCTTGGGAAAGAGGCAGAGAAACACTCTACTTTTGTTCCTCAGTCGGCTGTATACCATCGAAAAGAAATTGGATCTTTTGTTTGGGTTGTTTCTCCTGACCAACGCGTACAACAACGTTGGGTAAAGACTGGTATGCTAAAAGAGAACCATTTGATAGAGATTAAAGAAGGTATTAATCCCAATGAAAAGGTAGCAGTAACAGGTTTATCCTTTTTATCGGACGAGCAACAGGTAACAATCTTATAATCTGGCAGACATATGATTCTCAAAATAGCAAGATTCTTTTTACAGAACCGCGCTTTTAGTTGGTTTCTGTTAGTATTGATATTGGGAGGAGGACTCTTTTCATATGTAAAAATGGGGAAATTGGAAGATGCTCCATTTACGATCAAACAAGCAGTAGTCTTGACTTCTTATCCTGGAGCTTCACCTGAAGAAGTCAGAGAACAAGTAACAGATGTATTGGAAGAATCTATCCAATCATTAGGTGAATTATACTATTTAAAGAGTGACAACCGGGCTGGTTTATCAAAAATTACGGTGTACGTCAAAAAAGAAATACGTGCCGATGCCATGCAACAATTATGGGATAAGTTACGTAGAAAAGTGAACGACGTACAAAATAAATTACCAATTGGTGCTGGTCCTTCGATAGTAAACGACGACTTCGGTGATGTTTTAGGGGTATTTTATGGATTGAGTAGCGAAAGTCATTCATACCGAGACTTGGAAGATCAAGCGCAACAAATAAAAAAGGAAATCTTAAAAGTAAAAGATGTAGCCAAAGTCGAATTGTCAGGAATACAAAATCGAACCATTGAGGTGAACGTTGATCCTACACTATTGACACAACGAGGTGTGAGTGTAGCAGCAATTGCTCAAGCTTTCGAAAAACAGAACAAGATAGTAGATGCCGGAGCGATCGAAACTGAAGAAAGTCGATTACGAGTAGATGCAACTGGAAGTTTTACAAGTTTAGAGGAAATAGAAAACCTGACAGTAGTTTCCCATCATGGAGATTACTTCCGGTTAGGTGAGATTGCAAAAATCACCGAATCGTATGTTCATCCAGCCCGTAGCTTCATGTTCGTGGATCAAAGGCCAACTATCGGCATTGCCATATCAACCGTTGCGGATGGAAATGTTGTCAATATGGCAGCTGGTGTTAAGCAACGAATGGATGAACTCCAAAAAGAGATGCCAACAGGTTTCTCCCTGACAACGATTTACGATCAAGGGCATGAGTCGGCAGTTGCGAATGAAGGTTTCGTAATGAATCTGATAATTTCCGTCTTGACAGTGATAGCTGTACTACTTTTCTTCATCGGTTTCAAAAACGGTATATTAATAGGTAGCGGACTGATATTCTCCATCTTCGGAACATTAATCTATATGATGGCAAACGGGATTGCCCTACAACGCATGTCGCTCGCAGCAATTATCATCGCTATGGGTATGTTGGTGGATAATGCCATCGTTGTATATGATCTCGCTTTGATCAATATGCAACGGGGGATGCGCAAACGTGTTGCTATCTTACGAGCGGTATCAAGTACAGCTCTTCCATTATTGGCAGCCACGCTGATTGCCGTACTTACATTTATGCCAGTTTATCTTTCTCCTCACATTACAGGAGAATTGTTGTCGAGCTTATTCATCGTCATTGCAGTTTCACTTCTGCTGAGCTGGATCTTGGCTATCTCTCAGAACGTATTCTTCATTCAAGAATTTGTTCGTCGACCTCGTCCGGATGAACTTTCTGGAGAATTGTATCAAGGAAAGATATACGATGGATTCAGACGGCTATTGGCTTTTACTGTACAGAAAAAATATACGGTAGTTGTGGCTATGATCGGTTTACTGCTCCTATCGGCTTGGGGATTCCGATTTATTCCGAATGTCTTCATGCCTCAACTCAACAAACAGTATTTTACGATCGATCTACGCCTCCCGGAAGGAGTTCGGATTGAAGAAACGGAACAGAAAATGACAGAGATTGCACATTTCTTGCAACAACACGAAGACGTTGTGCATGTCTCGTCTTTCATCGGACAAACTCCTCCGCGTTTTTATCTGGCCAATTCTTCCTATGGGCCTCAACCGAATTATGCCCAATGCTTAGTAGAAGCAAAAGATCCCGAAAAGGCAAGGGCTTTACAAATTGGATTGCAAGAAAAACTCGCAACGATGTTTCCGGGGATATTCATCAAAGTGAATCGGTTTGAGTTGAATTCAATACCTGAAGCATTGATCGAGGCTCGCTTCTGTGGAGAAGACCCGGCAGTACTTGATTCCTTGACCCAGCGGGCCATCGAGATTATGCGGAAAAATCCGAAGGTATTATATGCCCGCAACGAATGGAGCAATATGGCCATGAAGGTTCGCGCGGAATATGATCCTTACAAAGCTGGAAGATTAAATATCGGTAAGGCCGACATGATGCAGGCAGTTAAAGCTATCCAAGACGGAGTCGCAGTGGGAGTTTATCGCGAAGAAAATAAGCAAGTACCTGTCTTGCTATGCTCAGAACGACCTCAGGAAATGAATGTTGAGCAACTGGGAGACTTACCTATCTGGAACGGAATGAATACAGCTCCGCTGGCACAAGTATCTGGTCCGATCTCGCTTGATTGGGAGTATCCGCTGGTTCGTACCTACGACCGCAAACTATCAATGGCAGCACAATGCGATGTCAAGCCGGGTTATACCATGAAGGAAGCATATGACGAGGTCAGGGAAGAGATCGAGCAAATCCACTTGCCCAAAGGGTATAGTTTCTTTTGGGATTCGCAGATCAAAGACCAAAAAGAGGCGATGGAAGCCCTGACCAAGTATTTCCCGCTGGCAATTTTGCTACTCGCAATGATCCTCATCGCGCTGTTCCGCAACTTCAAGCAACCGGTCATTATCTTCCTCATCTTGCCGCTTTCATTGATCGGCGTGGTGTTTGGGCTACTGGTTTCCGGCTTTGACTTCGGCTTTTTCTGCATGGCTGGTTGGCTGGGCTTGCTGGGGATGATCATCAAGAATGTGATCGTCTTGCTCGACGAGATGAATACTCAGCGGAAAAATGGAGTGGATGCCTATCAGGCCATCATCGAATCGACCGTTTCACGCGTCCGACCGGTCTTAATGGCTGCCATTACAACGATTTTAGGCATGATTCCGTTGCTCTTCGACGTAGTTTTTGGAGGTATGGCAGCCACCATCGTCTTCGGATTGAGCTTCGCCACGCTTCTGACCCTCTTCGTCACCCCAGCTTTGTATGCTATTTTTTACCGGGTGAAGAAAATTGAGATGTAAGGACTTATGGAACGAAAAAAGATAATTATTTCTGCGATATAATACAAATTATTATTTTATCATGCTGCAAAATAGAAACAAATATAAATATTTGAATCTATTCTGCGGCAGAATAAAGCCTCATATTAATAATAGATACTATTCTGCAGCAAAATGATAATTTATTTAGAAATAAAGTACCATCATGCAAAATAATAAGGAGCCATTAACAGAGTAATTCTTATTAGGCGCACAGAAAGATAGTTTTATATGAAAAAGGTAGTTTTATATATCGGACTTATCCTGGCTTTGCCATTGGAAGCCCAAGAAGATAGTTTTTATCAGCTTCAATACCGCGAAAAGGTGTTGCATTACAACCAAGACATCAAAGCGGCTGATTTTCAGGTGTCCATACATACTGAAATGGCACAATCAGCACGGGCGGATTTCCTGCCCAAGCTATCGGCCGATGCCGATTTCAAATACACGGGTAATCCCTTACAACTGACACGCACTGTTGGCGACATACCCATTTCATTCGAAGGAAGAAATATCCACTACGGAGGATCTCTCACCTTGGCACAACCTATCTACATGGGTGGAAGCCTCCAGGCTGCCTACCGAAAAGCTCTACAAGAAAAATCTTTGGCGGAGCAGGAACGGCGACGTATTCTGAACAACATCGCCTACGATGCTGACGTACATTATTGGAATGCTGTTGCCCAACGCGAAATGGTTGGCGTGGCTGCTGAGTATAAAAAAGCTGTCTCTCGTCTGGTGACAGTAGTTAAACATCGGGTAGAAGTTGAATATATCGACAAAAATGATCTGTTGATGGCAGAAGTTAAACTCAACGAAGCAGATTACCAGTGGTTACAAGCTACTAATCAGGCTGAAGTGTCAAATCTGGCCTTATATTCGTTCGCCGGCCTTGAAACTAACGAAGATCTCTCTACCGATTCCATCGTGGTCGCACTAAAACAAGGCATGACAGAAATACCCGATGTAATGGCGACTTTAGAACAAAGACCGGAAATGCAAATTGCCCGTAGCCAAGTCGATATCCAAGAATCGACAGGAAAGATAGCCAACGCACAATATCTTCCCAAAATTTCGGTAGGTATCAATAGTAGTTATTCTTCACCGGGCTATGACTTCACGTCCGATCTTGATCCGAATTATGCCGTTTATGCCAAAGTCAGTATTCCTCTTTACGAATGGGGTAAACGAAAAAATACCCGGCATGCCAGCCGTTATCAAATACAAACAGCCCAAGAAAACCAACAGAAAATAGAGGACCAGGTTCGTTTGGAAATTGAGACGGCTTATTATACCTTTACACAGTCAATCGACCAGGTACGGCTGACGGAAAGCTCGTTGCAAAAAGCCGCCGAAAGTGAGCGGATGGCGATGGACAAATATCGCGAAGGGCGTATCTCGATTGTCGAAGTAATCAATGCCCAGCTCTATCATCAGCAGGCAAAAGTTAATTACATACAATCAAAATTAAATGCACAAGTGGCAAGAAGCAGTTATCATCGGGTAACATGTAGCTTCACTCTATAATAAAATAAGGAAAGAAGAAAATGATGAAATACAGGAATCAAATAAGTAACGGCTTTTTCAATGTACTTTTATTCTCAGGTTTGGGATGCTTTTCGCTTTTCTTCCTGGTACGCTATACCGATATTCCATTAAATTCTCAGGATATATTGATGACTCCCAAAGTATATCTGGCAGTCAGCATTATTTTTACCGGTGTAGGACTAAGCCTGCTCTATCTGAGCCGGAAGATTCGGAATGCGCATCCCAGCCTGTTCCGAAACCGAAAGAAACTAATTCTGTCCTCGGTCATAACAGCTGTAATTTTATTTGCTTCCAATTATTTGTTATTAGTTACTGTAAAATGGATTGTCGGAACGGAACATCCATTCGGACTCCAATGGCATGGTGTACGAATGCTGGTCATCACCTGGATGATCGAACTGCTCGTGAGTGGTCTGTTGATGATCAATAATTTCTACAGACAGATCATTCTGCTCTACGAACGGAATGCCAATCTGGAAGAGAGTTCCCTAAAAGCCCAATATCAGGCATTGCAAAGCCAGTTGAATCCACATTTTCTATTCAACAGTTTAAATGCTTTGATTGCAGAGATAGAATATAGTCCGGAGAAGGCCATCGAGTTTACACGCTATCTGTCGGATGTCTATCGATATATCTTGCAAAGTCAAGAAAGGCAAATGGTTCCATTACGAGAAGAGTTAGAGTTTCTTCATTCATTTATATTTCTGCACAAAGTAAGGTTAGGCGAATGCATCACAGTCGAAAACCGGATCAAACCATCGTTGCTCGATTCGTGCATTCCGCCCCTTACTTTACAATTATTGGTTGAAAATATTATCAAGCATAACATCATCAGTCTTTCCAAACCCATGAATATCCTTTTGGATACGGAAGAAAGTCCGCTACGACTTGTGGTAAAAAATCAAATCCGGAGCAAACAAGGAATTGTACCTTCGGGTAAAGGTCTGATGAATCTAGCCAAGCGATACCGGCTTTTATGTAACCAGGAAATCCAAATTACAAAAGATAGTACATGTTTCATCGTTAAAGTACCATTGTTAGATGAATAAGATAAAAGCAGTCGTTATAGAAGACGAATTACCAGCATCACGCTTATTATGCAGCAACCTATCCCGCCTTCGTCCGGACTGGGAAATCGAATCTTTACCAGGAACCATCGAAGATTCTGTCGCATGGTTTGCTTCGCATCCGCATCCCGATATTTTGTTTCTGGACATACAGCTAACTGACGGTAATTCTTTTATGTTCATAGAACAAGCGCATCCGAAAAGTTTCATAGTTTTTACAACAGCCTATGATACCTATGCAGTGAAAGCATTCGAAGTAAATAGTATTGACTACCTATTAAAACCTATTCATCAGGAACGATTGTTAGAATCTATCCTGCGTTTTGAAAAACTAAATCAGCAACACGTCATGAAAAACGAAACAAGCGACTTATTGGATGTATTGTTGAGTTTGTCAAGTCCGGAAAAGAAATATAGGACTCGTTTCCTCATCTCCGGAACAAACCGTTTGTTTACGCTTCAGGTAACAGATATCGCCTATTTCCTATCGGAAAACAAAACGACATTGGCTGTAACCAAAAACAATCAGATGCATATCATCGATATTTCTTTAGATAAACTAAACAATCAGTTAAATCCGGATCATTTTTTCCGAGCAAACAGACAATTCATTTTGGGAATAGATGCTATCAAACGGGTAGAACCTTATTTTAACAGCAAAATGCTGGTTAGTGTTGTTCCAGCCTATAACGGACAAATCATTGTCAGCAAAGAAAAAGCTACCCAGCTCAAAATGTGGTTGAACTATTAATATCAGTATCGCATGTATAACACATGCGATACTGACAATTATATGGAGAATGGGATGAATCAAAACTATATCAGAATAACCGTTACACGAATCGGACCATGAGCGCCAAAAACCAAAGCTTGTTCAATATCTGCTGTCTTTGATGGGCCAGACATGAATACTCCAAAAGAGTAATCAGCATTTGTGATCCGGCGATAAGCTTCATTCATGTTATTAACCAATTCCTGCCGGTCCAATAAGATAACCAGAGCATTGGAAATAAAATATACAGCCTTATACCGATATTGGCACGGCAACCAAACAGCTGCATTCTCAGCCACACCAAATTCTCCTTTTACAACAGAAACATCTGTTCCGTTCAATTCCCGGGGATCTTCCAGTTCATCCGGATTAAACGTAGCACACGTAATCTCATTTAAGTTAGAACCGATTCGCTGTGCTTCCGGATAGAAGCGCCGGATAACGGCATTCAGATCATCATCGGGTTGCATCACATAAGCTTCCCCTCCTGCTGCTTTCAGTACTTCTATAAAAGTCTTTAGTTTATCTTCGTAAACGATCGCATTCAATGACAGATCCGGCATGTCATACTGTTGCCGGGTATTGGCATGAATCCGTTTTAATATGTCTTCTTTACTGCTCATTTTACTTTGTTCTTTTTCCACAATTCATTAAACGACTCTTTTGCAAACGTAGGAAGTTCCCGACCTTTTCCCCAGGCATTAACAGCATTATATACCATAAAACGAGGCAGATGATTAACTAACGGAGCAAACTTCAACGCTGTATTAAACAAGGCAGGACGTTCCATTAAATATTGCATACCGGCAGACATCAGTTTCTTCTGTTTATTGGCCCGTCCAATCCGATCCAAATCCTGCCGCCATTTATATATCTGTTCACCTAAATCTACCTTAGCAGGACATACATTCGAACAAGAAAGACATAATGAACAAGCCGAAACATTATCGGCATATTTCTCAGGATTACGCAACATGCCCAAATTGATACCAATAGGACCCGGAATAAAATATGTATATGAATAACCACCACTACGACGATATACCGGACAGGTATTCATACATTCTCCACAACGGATACAATTCAATGTCTTCACATGATCAGGTTGGGCCAAAATCTCACTTCGTCCGTTATCCACAATGATGATATGGAATTCACAACCCTTAGGAGGCTTTCTGTAATGAGAGGTATAAGATGTGATTGGTTGCCCTGTACCGGAACGGGCCAACAAACGCGTGAAAACGCCCAAAGCTTCCCGGTTGGGAACAATCTTTTCCATACCAAAAGTAGCAATATGAACCTTGGCAAACGAAGTTCCCATATCAGCGTTCCCTTCATTCGTACAAACCACTATCTCTCCTGTAGAAGCAACTGCAAAATTAGCTCCTGTCATTGACACATCTGCATGTAAGAACTTTTCCCGTAAATGTTTTCGTGCCGCATGCGTCAGATAAGTCGGATCAAAATTACCTTTTTCCGTACCTAATTTTTCTTCCATCATTTCTCCTACTTGTTGACGTTTGATATGAATAGCAGGAAGAACAATATGGCTTGGCTTTAAATCCATCAATTGAAGAATGCGTTCACCAAGATCACTTTCCACGACATCTATTCCTTTTGAAAATAGAAATGGATTCATTTCACATTCTTCAGTTAACATCGATTTACTCTTCACCAGATTCTTTGCCTGATGTTCTTTTAATATATCATACACGATCTGGTTGTGCTCTTCAGCGTCTTTCGCCCAATGGACAATAGCTCCGTTTGCTATCGCATTCTTTTCAAATTCCTGTAACAAAGTTTCCAGATGACTATTTGAATACATCTTAATAGCACTGGCCAAATCCCGTAACCTTTCCCATTCAGGCAATGATTTACTTTGTTTATCTCGTTTGGCACGAACCATCCATAATGTCTCATCATGCCATTTTTCTTGCGGGCGATTCTCTATGAATCGTGCTGCCGCTATTGAATGTTTCGTACTCATAATCCGGCTGCTAATATCTGAACAATATGAATAGTTTGTATAGGAAGATGTTCTCGCTTAATCACACCTTGCATGTGCATCAGACAGGAACTATCTGCTCCTGTAATATATTCTGCTCCCGTACTGATATGATCCATCACTTTGTCATGCCCCATACAGACGGAAACTTCCGGTTCTTCTACCGAAAACATTCCTCCAAAACCACAGCATTCATCTACACGCTTTGGTTCAAAGACCTCAATACCTTTCACCAAAGAAAGTAAATTTCGTAACTTAGAATAATAAGGGATGTTCATCTCACTCGGCGAAGAGAGGTGCAATTCTCGTACTCCATGACAACTATTATGCAAACTTACCTTATGAGGAAAAACAGCCGGTAGACTTTCTGGTTTAACCACATCATGCAGGAACTCACAGATATCGTAGATTTTCTTGCTATTTGCACAAACATGGCCCGCTTTCTCCAATATATGCGGATGATTTTCTTTGACAAATGCAACACAACTGGCCGATGGACCCACTACATAATCGTACGATTGAAAAAGATCTTCCATTCGAACAGCCAATCGGGTTGCTTCATTCTCAAATCCGGCATTAGCCATAGGCTGACCACAACAAGTCTGATCAAGCGGATAATCTACATCAACCCCTACTTGCTTCAACAACTTGAAAGCAGCCACTCCAACTTCCGGATATACCGCATTGATATAACACGGAATAAATAATCCAACTTTCATATATATGTTTCTAATTACGTAATCAAACAATGTTTGCCCGTACCCGGCTTAAGGTTTCCGGAGTCATTAATAAATAGGAAGCAATATGCGACAATGGAGCTCGCTTCACTATCTCAGGTTGCTCACGCAACAAACGATTATAACGCTCATTGGCTGTTTCCATCCGAAACATATCCATCTTTACTTGGGATAATATCAATGAATTTTCCAATAACCCGCGATATAACACTTCAATCTCGTAGCATTCGGCTCCTAATGCCAGTACTTCATCATGCGGAAGACCATAAATAACCGTATTCTCCAAGGCCTCAACAATCAAGCGGCTTGGTACCTGACGTAAAAAACTTTCTATACAAATAAAAACGTCTCCTTCACAAGAAAAGTGTTCTGTAAACTCCTTCTTGTTCTTATAATAATATTGTCTGACAAGCCCTTTCTGAACGAAACCGATTTGTTTACAGACATCACCCTCATTCAAGAAATTCTGTCCTTTTTTTATCTCTGTCCTAACCAAAATGGAAGCCAGCTTTTCTAAAGCCTCCTTACTGATGGACACTGTCTGCCTTGACAATTCCAGAGCTACATTTAATGAATCTTCCATCCCACTACTTTTAACTAATCCAAACGCAAAGATACATAATCATCACGATGAATGTATAGTGAGTAACCCAGATTCTTTTTAACGATTAAATTAATTTTTCTTCAATCGTTTTTTATTGGTTGAAGCAGATTCCTAATCAGTAAATATGTTAACTTTGTTGTTATGTTTAAAACGTAATATATCAATTCAAAAATTGAGTTTTTCCATGAAAAAAGAACTGTTAACGACTCTTTGTTTAGCATTTGCTACACAAAGTCCGCTTTTTGCCCAAGAAGACGCTCCCAAGTGGATGCGTTGGAGTGCGATTTCACCCGACGGAAAAAACATTGCCTTTTCGGCCTATGGAGATATCTATCTTGTTCCTGTATCTGGAGGAAAAGCACAAGCAATCACTTCCAATACCGCATATGATTATGCTCCTGTCTGGAGTCCTGACAGCAAACATATCGCATTTGCCAGTGCACGCGAAGGTAGCCTGGATGTATATATCTCATCGCTGGAAGGCGGATCGCCCAAACGATTAACAACCCATTCCGGAAAAGAAGTACCGGTAGCTTTTTTAGATAACGAACATGTTTTATTCTCAACATTCCAGACTCCTACAACCGAGAATATTCAATTCCCCAGTAGTCTCTTTTCTCAACTATACCAAGTCAGTATTACAGGAGGACGACCCAAACGTTTCTCTGACTGGACGTTGTCGAATCCTAGCATCGGACAAAAAGGAATTCTTTTCGATGATATCAAGGGATATGAAGACAATTGGCGCAAGCATCATACATCAAGTATGGCACGCGACATCTGGTGGTTTGATGGATCTACTTACAAGAAGATGACCGATTTTAAAGGCGAAGACCGTAATGCTGTCTGGAATTCGGATGAATCCGGTTATTATTATCTGAGCGAACAAGATGGTACATTCAATGTCTATTACCGTTCGTTGGATAATCAGGAAAACAAACAGCTGACTTTCTATAAAGATAATCCGGTCCGCTTCCTATCGGCTTCTGATAACGGCAAATTATGTTATAGTTATGGTGGAGAACTTTATACACTCACTCCCGGACAAGAGCCAACTAAAGTAAAAGTGGAAATCATACGGGATGACATGCAACGGGAAATCATACGGAATCTGCGGACTTCAGGAGCGTCGGAAGTATCCGTTTCTCCTGAAAATAAAGAAATAGCCTTTATCATGGGAGGTGACGTCTATGTTACTTCTATTGATTATAAGACAACCCGACAGATCACAGATACACCGGAACGTGAACAGACTGTCGATTTTGCGCCTGACGGCAGATCTTTGGTATATGCCTCTGAACGTAATGGAAAATGGCAAATCTATCAAACGTCTTTAACCAATAAAGATGACAAGAACTTTACTTACGCTAAAGAATGGAAGGAAGAACGCCTTACTGACGGTACTTATACAGCCTTTCAACCGCAATATAATCCGCAAGGTAAAGAAGTAGCTTTCTTGAAGAACCGGACCGAGATTTGTGTTCTTAATCTGAAATCTAAGAAAGTCCATACAGCGATGGATGGCAAATATCAGTATTCGTATGTCGATGGCGACCAGGATTATTCATGGAGTCCCGACGGGAATTGGATCTTGACGGAATATATTGGCGTTGGTGGATGGAACAATAAGGACATCGCATTGGTAAAAGCCGATGGTTCGGGAGAAATCCATAACCTGACCAACAGTGGTTACAGCGAAGGTTCTCCCCAATGGGTACTCGATGGAAAGGCTATGATTTTCCAGAGCGACAGGGCCGGCTATCGGAGTCATGGTTCTTGGGGAGCCGAAAGCGATGCTTACATCATGTTCTTCGATCAGGAAGCTTACGACCGTTTCCGTATGAGTAAAGAAGAAATTGCTTTAGCCGACGAAGACGGCAAGAAGAAAAAGAAAGAAGATGATTCCGATAAGAAAGACAAAGAAAAAGAGAAGGAAAAGAAGATCAAAGACCTGAAATTCGATCTGTCTGATCTGGAATACCGGACCATACGTCTGACACCCTATTCTACAAATTTAGGTAGTACGGTGTTGAGCAAAGACGGTACCAAACTGTATTATATTGCTCCTCATGCAGGAAGTCCGGCTCTTTGGATGCAAGATCTGAAAGAATACCGCAACGAACTTAAAATGCCGGGAATCGGATGGGGCAGTTTGGATGTGGATGATGATATTAAATATGCTTATCTGGCCTCCGGAGGTGCGATCCAGAAATTAGACATTGAAAACGGACGTCTTAGCGACATTGCTTTTGAAGCCTTTTACACAGATCGCCCACAAGAACTGAGAGCTTATCTGTTTGACCATATTTGGAATCAGACAAAAGAGAAGCTATACGATCCAAACATGAATGGCGCAGATTGGGACAAGCTTTATACGACCTATTCTGCTTATCTGCCTTACATCAATAATAATTATGATTTTGCAGAGATGGCCAGTGAAATGCTGGGCGAACTGAACGTTTCACATACCGGATGCCGCTTCGGTGGAACAGGAAGTACGTTGGCTACGGCCTCACTGGGCGTTTTCTTCGATGAAACGTATGAAGGAGACGGACTCAAAATCAAGGAAATCATGAAAGGAAGTCCGCTTGAGACCAGTAAAAAAGAAATCGAACCCGGTTATATCATCAAGGCAATTGACGGACAGGAAATCAAAGCAGGACAGGATTATTATCCATTGCTCGACGGAAAGGCCGGACGTTACACCCGACTGACCATCAGCAAAAAGGGAAAAGAATTTGACATAACAATCAAACCGATCTCGCAAGGGACGGAAAATGGATTGCTATACAAGCGCTGGATTGAAAGGAACCGTCAAATTGTCGATAAGTTATCCAACAACAGAATAGCTTACGTCCATATCAAGGCGATGGATGCGGCTTCTTTCCAAACACTGTATAAAGAATTGATGAGTGATGAAAACCGTAACAAAGAAGCGGTTATAGTAGATACCCGTCATAACGGCGGCGGATGGCTGCACGGCGACATTTGTGTCTTGTTAAGCGGAAAACGGGTTATGCAGTTCAAGCCCCGCGGACAGTTCATCGGTAACGATCCATTCGACCGGTGGGTTAAACCGTCGTGTATGCTCGTTTGCGAAGACAACTATTCCAATGCGCACGGAACGCCTTGGTATTATAAAGAGTTAGGATTAGGTCAACTGATCGGTGCGCCTGTGCCGGGAACGATGACAGCAGTTTGGTGGGAAGGCTTGGAAGGCGGTATGGTATTCGGTATTCCTCAGGTCGGAGCGTACGACAATAACGGTGAAGTACTGGAAAACCAAGAGTTAAAACCGAATATTGAAATATACAACAACCCAGCCGATGTCCTGACAGGTAAGGACAGTCAGTTGGAACGTGCCGTTCAGGAAATCCTGAAAACAGTTAGCCAACAATAAAGTTTCTGTTTAACAAATACTTAATAAAGGCAAGAAAATACGCCGGCTTTTGATGAAAAGCTGGCGTATTTTGATCAAAAGCCGGCGTATTTCAAAGCAAAAGTAACGAGAAATAAATTCAATCCTCACGAGAATCATTTTCAATTCTCGTGAGTTTCATTTTTGGTAACCTTCTGCTATTGATCAAACAGACAGATGAAAAATTGAATAGGCTTGAATTTTTTATTATCAAAAGAAAAAGTATCTTTGTCTTAACTTGAAAAACGATTAGCGACCTATTATCAGATTCATCTGATAAACTGTATTTTACTAACATCATGAAAAATATATTCTGGCTTATATTAATATTAATACTCATTTGTTGCTACATTGGCTTTATCTATCTTTCGATAAGAAATGCCTGGAAAGCCAAGCAAGAGAGTTATCGCTTCCTGCGAGAAGCATGGTTAAATCTGGTCAATCTACAACCATATTTGGAAGCAGCCATCATCCGATATGATTTATCCAAACAAATTTCACTTCCTAAAATCGAGCCATGTTTCCAAACTCCTATGGATGAAACCTTGATGGAACAAAAATTAACGGAGTATTTAACCCTACAAAAAACTATTCAAAAGCTACAACAAACCATCACCCAACATCCGGTTCTACAGCAAGCCCAGTCGCTTAAAGATCTGCAAGGCGATCTGGAAAAATCTTTCAATGAATTGGATAAAAACTGGTATATCTACCGATGTGCCGCAGATAGATACACACAAATAACGTCTTGCCGTTTGGGTAGAATCTTACAACAAATTATGGAAAAACCGGAATAATTTATATAAATCTTTTGCATATATTCATAAAAAACTTATTTTTGTAAAGAATCTGTTAATTAAACAGGCATAGACCTGATAATAAAAAAAGGAAAGGAGAATATATGGAAAACCGTTTTTTAGGATTGATCGAGAAAAGTGTTAAAGTCCATTGGGACCTGCCCGCCTTTACTGATATGGAAGGTTCAACCCTTTTATACAAAGATGTGGCCCGTCGCATGGAAGAACTTCATATATTATTCCGCTGTGCTGAAATACAACCGGGTGATAAAATAGCGATTTTAGGAAGAAACTCTTCCAATTGGGCCCTCAGTTTCTTTGGCACTCTGACCTACGGAGCCGTGGCTGTGCCCATTCTCCATGAATTCAAAGCAGACAATATTCATTTGATTCTAAATCATTCCGAATCCAAAGTCCTTTTTGTCTCTGCCTCAAACTGGGCCCAACTCGATGAGAAAGAGTTTCCTCAGATTCGTTTAATTATTCAATTAGATGACTTCAGTTTGATAAAATCGGATAAACCGGCAGTAAAAGAAGCAATCAACCAATTGCCACAGTTATTCGAACAGAAATATCCATCGTTTACTCCCGAGTCGATTCATTATTATGAAGAGAATCCGGAAGATTTATGCTTACTGAATTATACTTCGGGTACAACCAGTTCTTCCAAAGGAGTCATGCTCCCCTATCGCAGCTTGTGGAGTAATACCCAGTTTGCTGCCGATAATCTTCCGTTTATCCATGCAGGAGATAATATCGTGTGTATCCTCCCGATGGCACATATGTACGGGCTGGCCTTCGAAGTACTGAATTCCGTCAACAAAGGCTGCCACATCCATTTCATTACACGAATGCCTAGTCCGCAAGTCATAGGAAAAGCCTTTACTTCCTGTCGGCCACGACTGATCCTGGCAGTACCGATCATCATCGAAAAGATTGTGCGAACACGTATCTTTCCAATCATTGAGAAACCTCTGATGAAAGTCTTGCTCAACCTACCGGTGATAAATACAATCATGCGAAAGAAAATAGCCAATCAGCTGAACGAGGCATTCGGAGGTAATTTTGAAGAGATCGTGATAGGCGGTGCCCCGCTCAACAAAGAAGTAGAACAGTTTCTCCGTTCCATCCGTTTCCGTTACACCGTGGGATATGGTATGACCGAATGTGGACCACTTGTTGCGTACGCTCAATGGGATATATTCAAGCCTACCTCGGTAGGCAAGATTGTTGACCGTATGGATGTACGTATCGACTCGCCCGATCCTCAACATAAAGTGGGTGAAATCCTCGTTCGAGGAACCAATAATATGTTAGGATACTATAAGAATCCCCAAATCACCGCGGCCGTGATGATGCCCGACGGTTGGATGAGGACAGGCGACTTGGGTACAATTGATGCGGATGGTTATCTTTATATCCGCGGACGAAGTAAAACCATGTTGCTCGGTCCGAACGGACAAAACATTTATCCCGAAGAAATCGAGGCAAAACTCAACAACATGCCTCTCGTCGTAGAATCTCTGATTATTTCAGACAATAAAAAGCTGACGGCTTTGATTTATCCGGACTGGGACCAGATAAAGAAATCAGGTTTAACAACCAAAGCGCTGAACGAGCAAATGGCACAAAACCTGAAGCAATTGAACCGAAGCATCCCGGGTTATTGCAAAGTTGCACTTTACGAGCTGAGAGAACAGGAATTCGAGAAAACGCCCAAGAAAAGCATCAAACGGTTCCTCTATCAGCCGGAACTATAAATCTTGTTCTTCTTCCAAAAAGAAATCGACAGACAAAAGAACAATCGCCCGACAAATACGTTACTTTTGCGGACAAAATCTGACGATTTTCTATGGAACAAGAAAAAAAATATACTTCATTTTTACACGATATCGCCCGATTCATCCCGGGCGATCGTATTTATACAGACGAATTACGCCGTCTGGCATGGGGAACGGATGCCGGTTTCTATCGGCTCATTCCACAAATTGTTATTCGTTCTAACTCTGAAGAAGAAGTCTCCATGCTGTTGAAAGCTGCAGACAAATATCAATTGCCTGTTACATTCCGGGCAGCCGGGACAAGCCTTTCCGGACAAGCAATCAGTGACTCCATCCTGATCGTTGCAGGAAAACATTGGGAACAATATGAAGTTTTAGAGGAAGGAAAGGCCATCCGTCTCCAGCCTGGAATCATCGGACAACGAGTCAATGAAATTCTAAAGCCTTACGGACAAAAATTTGCTCCTGATCCGGCTTCCGTAAAAAGTGCTATGGTAGGCGGTATTGTAATGAACAATGCTTCTGGAATGAATTGTGGAACTCATGCCAATAGTGACAAAGTCTTGCGTTCTGTCCGAATGGTTTTGGCAGATGGTACCCGTCTTGACACAGGAAATCCAGAAAGCCGTCGTGCCTTCCAGGAAAAAAGACCAGACTTTATCCGCCGAATAGAAGAACTTCGTGACCAAGTAAGAGCAAATAAGTCGCTAGCAGAACGAATCCGTTATAAATATGCTATTAAGAATGTAACGGGATTAAATATTCTGCCATTTATCCGCTTTGATGATCCATTTGACATCATTGCCCATCTATTGGTAGGTTCAGAAGGAACACTTGCATTCCTTTCAGAAGTAACCATGACAACCGAATATGATTATCCTTGCAAAGCCAGTGCCATGCTTTATTTCAGTGATATCAAGGAAGCATGCCGGGCTGTCGTTGCCATGAAAAAGCTTACCAACGAACAAGGTATGTGGATCGTAAAGGGAGCAGAACTACTCGACAAAAAATCACTTGCGTCTGTTAATGATACAACGGGTGAAAACTTGACTGCAGTCCTCACCGAAACAAAGGCGCATACACCAGAAGAACTTCAACAATATATCCGGCAAATTGAGACTTGTCTCCAGGAATTTAATACATATACACCCGTTCACTTTACAGATAAGCCTGAAGAATATTCTCGCTATTGGGCTATCCGTTCCGGCATTTTCCCGTCGGTTGGAGGAACACGTAAATTAGGAACAACCTGTCTGATCGAAGATGTAGCCTTCCATATTGAAGACTTGCCTGAAGCAACTGCTGAACTTCAAGCCCTACTGGCTCGTCACGGATACGAAGACGCCTGCATCTATGGCCATGCACTTGAAGGAAACTATCATTTTATTCTGAACCAGTCTTTTCATACCGACGAAGAAGTAAAACGGTACGAAGATCTGATGAATGATGTCAAAACGCTGGTAGTAGATAAATATGACGGCTCGCTGAAAGCAGAACATGGAACAGGACGAAACATGGCACCTTTCGTCCGTTATGAATGGGGCAATGACGCCTTTGAATTGATGAAATCTGTCAAACAATTATTCGACCCCAAGAATCTGTTGAATCCGGGAGTCATCTTTAACGATGACCCCAAATGCCATATCAAGCATTTCAAGCCTCTGCCATTGACAAATCCCAAAGTAGATCGTTGTATTGAATGCGGTTTCTGCGAAGTAAACTGTCTTACCTGTGGATTTACCTTATCCAGTCGTCAGCGTATCGTCATTCAACGAGAAATATCCCGTTTACGCCAAAACGGAGACGACCCACAGCGCCTTGCCACGCTGCTCAAAGAATATAAATATTGGGGAAACCAGACCTGTGCCGGAGACGGATTATGCTCGATGTCATGCCCGATGCATATCAATACCGGAGAGTTGACACACGATATTCGCCAGACTGAATTACCTAAAGGAAGTACAGGTTATCAAATGGGTGATTTTGCCGCCCGTCACTTTGCGGGAATCAAGAATTCACTTCGGCCAGTACTGACTCTTGCCGATACGGCTCACGCAGTTATGGGAACAACGCTTATGACAAGCTTGACTCGTGGCATGCATCAGACATTAGGTATTCCTTTATGGACACCAGCCATGCCCAAAGCCTATCGCATTCGCAAGCAGCTCCGAAATCATATAACAGCCAAACCGGATAAAGTGGTTTACTTCCCCAGCTGCATTAACCAGACAATGGGATTAGCCCGTAAATCACCTGAAGAGATGGCGCTTGTCGACAAAATGGTTTCTCTTCTCCAAAAAGGTGGATTCGAAGTCATCTTCCCCGAGAATATGGATAAACTATGCTGCGGCACGATTTGGGAAAGTAAAGGAATGATGGATATAGCCGACCGTAAATCCAAAGAGTTGGAAGAGGCTCTTTGGAAAGCCAGTGAGGAAGGACGTTATCCTGTTCTCTGTGATCAAAGTCCATGCCTGCATCGTATGCGAGAAACCATCAAGAAAATGAAACTCTATGAACCTGCAGAATTCATTTATACATTCTTGCGTGACCGGCTCGTATTTACACCAACGGATGAACCAGTCGCTATACACATTACCTGTTCCATGAGACGTATGGGATTAGCAGATACCATCATCAACGTGGCTAAATTGTGTTCCAAAAATGTATTCGTTCCCGAAGAAATAGGTTGCTGCGGTTTTGCCGGTGATCGTGGTTTCACACATCCCGAAGTCAATGCCTATGCTCTCCGCAAACTACGTCCTCAACTCGAAGAAAAAGGTATTCAACGTGGGTATTCCAACAGTCGGACCTGTGAAATTGGACTGACAACCAACTCTGGTGTGCCTTATGTTTCGATAGCTTATTTGGTAGATCGTTGTACACGTCCGAAATAATAAAATAAGTAAGACATTAAAAATAGAATTTTCCGAAAGACGTCTCTCTATTGGATCTTTTTTAGATGATAACAGAGACGTCTTTATTTTTACTTATCTCTTCCTCATTTGGTTGTAATTAACCACTAAAGAATTTCTCCAATTTAATAAAATTTATTTTTGGTTCTTATTTTTATATGGATAAATTGAAAACATAAGGACAATAATCACTCGTTTTCAGTAAATCGAGTAAAACCACTAAAGACTTTCATTAAAAAAATGCATATCTTTGTATGTTAAATTCCGAATAGGCAGATGATTTAGGTTACACGATTTAAGATTTTAATATATGTCTGACAAAAATTCACCGTTGATATTAGGAACAGAGCCGATTGGCAAGCTATTGACACAATATGCCATTCCGGCAATCATTGCTATGACGGCATCTTCATTGTATAACATGGCTGATAGTATTTTCATTGGCCACGGAGTAGGTGCGATGGGTATCGCCGGTCTCGCCTTAACTTTCCCATTAATGAATTTGGCTGCGGCCTTCGGTTCGCTGGTCGGGGTGGGAGCTTCCACGTTAGTATCTGTCAAACTGGGACAAAAAGACTACGAAGGAGCCAACAACGTGTTGGGAAATGTCTTCATGCTGAATCTGATTATGGGTGTGGCCTTCTCGGTAGTATTCCTGTTATTCCTCGATCCGGTTCTCTACTTCTTCGGGGCAAGCGAACAAACTATCTCTTATGCCCGTGACTATATGCGGATCATCTTATATGGTAACGTGATCACCCATATGTATTTGGGGTTAAACTCTGTTTTGCGCTCGTCTGGTTATCCCAAGATGGCAATGTTTGCCACACTACTATCGGTAGTAGTCAATTGCTTGCTCAATCCGTTATTCATCTTTGTGCTCGACTGGGGTATCAAAGGGGCAGCATGGGCAACGGTCTTCTCGCAGTTGATTTCCTTGATCGGACAATTCATTCACTTCTCGCGCCCTACGCAACTCTTGCATTTCCACAAAGGAATTTATAAGCTACATAAAGAACTGGTAGATGCAATTATCTCCATTGGGATGTCTCCATTCCTGATGAATCTCTGTTCATGCCTCATCGTCCTATTAATTAACTGGGGACTGAAAGAACATGGCGGCGATATGGCAATCGGAGCCTATGGTATCGTGAATCGTATTGTCTTTCTCTTCGTCATGATTATTATGGGATTCAATCAGGGAATGCAGCCGATCGCAGGATATAACTTCGGCGCCCGACAATTCCACCGTGTAATCGACGTGACGAAACTGACGACGAAATGGGGTATCGGTGTTGCGACCTTCGGCTTCCTGATCTGTCAGCTCTTCCCGGAATTTATCGTAGGTTTCTTCACGACCGATGAAGAGTTGACCAGTGCTGCCGTCTATGGATTGCATATTGTTTTCGCCGTCTTCCCGATCGTTGGATTCCAAATGGTATCGACCAACTTCTTCCTGTCAGTTGGCTTATCTAAAATGGCCATTTTCCTTTCACTGACACGACAGATGTTATTTTTAGTGCCTTGTCTGATTGTTTTACCAAGAATTTGGGGTACATTTGGGGTGTGGGTAAGTATCCCTATCGCCGACCTGACGGCAACGATTGTAACAGCCATTGTTTTAATCCGTCAGTTCCGGAAATTCCGGCAACAACAAGCTGAGGCAATTAGATAGAGATGCTTTCTGATAGATATTCGTTTAATCATTTAATATTTCATGCTCATGCTAATACCAAAACGTGTGAGTAAAGTGCTTGGTGGGACATTGCTGGTTGGTTCCGTGCTCTTTACATCCTGTAATCAAACAGTCGAAACACAAATTCAATTGATACCAGAGCCGTTCGAAATGACACAGTCGGATGGTATGTTTAAAGTTAGTCAAGCCATGCTAGTTGGAGCCGGTTCGGCTTCCAATAAAGTAAACTTCCGTGTCGATCCGAATGCAACGGATATCCCGGACGAAGGATACCAATTGGAAATCGATAAAGCTGGTGTCCGTCTGGTAGCGAAAACAGAAACCGGTTTGTTTTACGGTAAACAAACGCTCTTGCAGCTGTTAACTCCCAACGGACTGCCGTATGTAAAGATCAACGACCATCCTCGTTTTCCCTATCGAGGCTTGCATCTTGACGTATCCCGTCACTTCTTCGACAAAGAAGAAGTCAAGAAGCTGATGAATGTCATGTCGTATTACAAGCTGAACACATTGCATCTTCATTTGACCGATGCCGGTGGCTGGCGTCTGCAGATCGATAAATATCCGAAACTGACACAAGAAGGCGCTTTCCGTACCCAATCCGACTGGCGTGAATGGTGGGATAACGGTAAAGACCGTCAGTACCTGAAAGAAGGAACGGAAGGAGCGTATGGCGGTTACTACACCAAAGACGATATACGAGACATGCTCGCATACGCAGCCGAGAAACATATCACCATCATTCCAGAAATTGAATTCCCGGCTCATTCGGATGAAGTCTTTGTGGCTTATCCTGAATTATGTTGTGCAGGAAAGTCTCATACCAGTGGAGATTTCTGTATCGGCAATCCGAAAACATTCGAGTTTATGGAAAATGTCCTGACAGAAGTAATCGAACTTTTCCCTTCCGAATATATTCACATCGGTGGTGATGAGGCAGGTAAAAACACATGGAAAACCTGTCCGAAATGCCAGGCGCTGATGAAGAAAGAAAAACTCGCCAATGTTGATGAGTTGCAAAGCTACATGATCCGGAAAGCGGAAGAGTTCCTGAATTCCAAAGGTCGCCGCCTGATCGGTTGGGATGAAATTCTGGAAGGTGGATTAGCACCCGAAGCAACTGTCATGTCATGGCGTGGTGAAGCAGCCGGATTTAAATCAGCCCGCATGGGACATGATGTGATCATGACTCCGGGTAGCTACATGTATTTTGACTTCTATCAGGCTGATCCCCGGCATCAACCGGTAGCCATTGGCGGATATACACCGATCCGGAAAGTATATAGTTATAATCCGATCCCTCAGGATTCGTTGACAGCCGAAGAAGCCAAGCATTTCCTGGGTGTACAAGCGAATACGTGGACTGAATACATTCCTACTCCCGAGTATTTGGAATACATGATGTTCCCGCGTGCTCTTGCCGTAGCAGAAATCGGCTGGACGCCGCAGGAGAAACGGGATTGGCAAGACTTCAAGCCACGTGTCAACGCACACATCCCTGTCTTACAACGAATGGGATTGAATCCTTTCCCGCTTTCCAACGAACTGGAATTTGATATGGTAGTAGATACCATTCAAAAAGAAATCCGCGTAACCATGGATGCCGAGAAATATCCGGCAGAAATCCACTATACAACAGATGGATCTACTCCGACAGCGTCCTCTCCTATCTATCAGGAACCGATTGTTGTCAAAGATTCTGCTAAAATCGTGGCTGGTATCTTCGTAAATGGTCAGTTGCAGGATCGAGTTTCCGAACAACGTGTTGACTACCATAAAGGCATCGGAAAAAGTATCCGCTTCAACAGCCGTCTGTATCCGGGTTATATGGCAGGAGGTATAAATGCCATCATTAACGGATACCGAGGAGGATTAACGTATCTCGACCAACGTTGGCAAGGTTACACAGACAATCTGGATTGTGTCATCGACCTAGGGGAAGTCATGGATCTGCATCAAGTTTCTTCGAAATGGATGCAACTAACAGGCCCTGGAGTTTATCAACCGGAAAAAGTAGAAGTATTGACATCTGAAGATGGAAAGAATTTCACATCACAAGGTGTTATCCCGACTACGATTCCTCAGGATAAATCAGATCTCACATTTCAAGAATATACATTCCAGGGGAATTGGAAGGCCCGTTATGTACAACTTAAGGCCCAGAATCCTAAAGGATTCATTTTCGTAGATGAAATCGTCATCTGGTAATAAACAAGTATTTATTTTATCTAAACACAAATAAACTGACAAACATGAAAAAACAATTATTGACGCTCTTGTTGTGTGGCGGAAGTTTCGCCTTTGCACAGCAGCCTGTCGATTATGTCAATCCTTTTATCGGGACCAGCAATTTCGGAACAACTAATCCCGGAGCTGTCTGTCCCCAAGGAATGATGAGTGTGACACCTTTCAATGTCATGGGATCTGAAACCAACGAATTTGATAAAGACAGTAGGTGGTGGTCAACGCCCTATACATCCGACAATGATTTCTTCACCGGTTATGCCCATGTCAATCTGAGCGGTGTTGGTTGCCCTGAATTAGGAGGCTTATTACTGATGCCGACTTCCGGAGATCTGAAAGTAGATTTCCATGAATATGGTAGTCATTATGAAAAAGAAGTGGCTCATCCGGGATATTACAGTAATATGCTGACTAAATATAATATCAAGACGGAAGTCACGGCCACACCTCGTACCGGATTAAGCCGTTTCACCTTCCCGAAAGGACAAGGAAATATCTTGCTAAACTTAGGAGAAGGTCTGACTAACGAAACCGGTGCAACCGTCCGCTTTGTGAGCGATACAGAAATCGAAGGAAGCAAGCTGATGGGAACATTCTGTTATAATCCGCAAGCTGTCTTTCCGATTTATTTCGTGATGCAAGTAAACAAGGCTCCGAAGGAAAAAGGATACTGGAAAAAGCAACGCGAGATGAAAGGCGTAGAGGCTCAGTGGGACGCTGATGCAGGTAAATACAAACTATACACGAAATATACCCGCGAAATCAGTGGCGACGACGTAGGTGTCTGGTTTAAATACGATGTAGCCGAACAGGAACAGATCGAAGTAAAGATCGGTGTTTCATTCGTCAGTATCGAGAATGCCCGTGAGAATCTGAAAGCCGAACAACCCGGTTTCGAGTTCGATAAAATTGCTTCTGCTGCCCGCGACAAGTGGAATGATGATTTATCACGTATTACGGTAGAAGGCGGTACAAAGGATGAAAAGACAATCTTCTACACGGGCCTGTATCATTTGCTGATCCATCCGAATATTTTACAGGATGTCAACGGTGAATATCCCAAGATGGAAAGCCTGGAAGTGGGTAAGACTAGTGGTAACCGTTACACGGTATTCTCGTTATGGGATACTTACCGCAATGTTAGTTCGTTGATGACGTTGCTTTACCCCGATCGCCAGTTGGATATTATCCAGACCATGATTGATATGTATAAGGAAAACGGATGGTTACCGAAATGGGAACTTTACGGTCGGGAAACATTCACCATGGAAGGTGACCCTTCTATCCCTTATATCGTAGATGCCTGGATGAAAGGCTTACGTGATTTCGACACCACAACAGCCTACGAGGCTATGCGTAAGGGAGCTACAACTCCAGGCGAATTTAATTTGCTTCGTCCGGATGCCAATGATTATTTCTCATTAGGTTATGTTCCTTTGCGTGAACAATATGATAATTCCGTTTCCCATGCTTTGGAATATTATCTGGCCGACTGGAACCTCAGCCAGTTTGCAGAAGCTTTGGGGAAGAAAGAAGATGCGAAATTGTTCTATGATCGCTCAATGGGTTACAAACATTACTATTGCAAAGATTTCGGAACATTACGTCCGATTTTGCCGGATGGTAAATTCTATGAGCCTTTTGATCCGAAACAAGGTGAAAACTTTGAGCCAAGTCCGGGATTCCACGAAGGAAATGCTTGGAATTATACCTTCTATGTACCGCACGACATCAAAGGACTGGCCAAACTGATGGGAGGAAACAAGAAGTTTGTCAACAAATTACAAGGCGTATTCGACGATGGTAATTATGATCCGGCCAACGAACCCGATATCGCTTATCCGTATTTGTTCAGTTATTTCAAAGGGGAAGAATGGCGTACCCAGAAAGAAGTACATAAGATCCTGAAGAGTGGCTATCACAATGCTCCGAACGGTGTACCTGGAAACGAAGATGCCGGAACCATGTCAACATGGGCCATCTTCTCGATGATGGGATTTTATCCAGCCTGTCCGGGTGATGCTGATTATGTACTGACATCGCCGGTGTTCGATAAAATCACGATTCATCTCGACAAGAAATATTATCCGGCAGGAGATTTGGTAATCGAAGCTTCACACGCTACACCTGAATCCATCTACATCCAGTCGATTCAGGCAGGAGACAAGAAGTTAAAAGGTTATACTATCTCTCATCAAGATCTGGTAAAAGCCGGAACTCTGAAGTTCACATTAGGCGATCAACCTAAGAAATAAAAAAAGAATCATTTCCATTCATACTTGTTTTCTTGCATGAATACGAGCATGAGTGGAAATGATTCTCGTTTATTTTCATCTTGATTCCCGTTGGTTTCAAAAATGATTCTCGGGAGTTTTTTATTGCTAAGTTTTAAACCTGTTTTTACTCTTCTATCTGAGAAAACTATTCATCATCCTTTTTTCCCATTTTGTTCTCGATAATAAATGCCAAGATCAATCCTAAACCACCGCACAACAAAACCGAAGCTCCATACGCCATAGAAATCATTTGCCAGTCGCCTTCGAAATTCACACGCACAAACGTATGGAAAATAAAGCCGATCAGCAATCCTAAGCCTAAACCAGCCATCAGACATCCGATTTTCAAAGCGCTGAAGGATATCCGTTTTTGAGCAAAACTTGGTAACTGAAGTTTCCCGTCCAACACAGCCCAATCTACTTTCTCCGATAATTTCTCAATAATCATCAAACGTTCTTTCTTGTGAACGAACAATTCAAACAAACTGTAAATTCCGTAACAAATAATTCCGACAACCAGCGGAATAGAAATAAAATCCATCATAATCGTTTCTGTTATTTTTATGTTATTAATACCTTTGTTTTCCGAAGCTTCTGTAATATGGACGCAAGAGAAACGGAATGGTTACAACTTTCAGGCGATTTTTTTTGGGCAGCCGCCCTTTGCAAACTTGTTTTTGCCTGTCAGAAACTTTCCACCCTGCCGAGGGAAAACTTCTTTCCCTATTATATATTCTTTAGTTCACGCCGTAGATTACTTAGTTCACGCCGTGGTTTAAGTAGTTCACGGCGTGGTTTACTTAGTTCACGTCGTGAACTAAAGAATTACATATAGGGTTAGGAAGTTTGAATCTAGGGTTACAGACTTTACCCCCGAAGGGGAAAATGTGATGTCCCGTTCAAATTATTTGATAAAGTCATGTAACCTTTCCGGCAAGCCTGCGTCAATCATTATGAAATGGAAGGATTATCGGATACATATTATATCAACCGGATTCTGGCAGGCGACACCAGTTGTTTCGCCTGTCTGTTGGATAAATACAGCCAACCGTTGTTTGCTTTGATCTTTCGGATTGTGCAAAACCGGGAAGATGCAGAGGAACTGACGGAAGATGTATTTATCAAGGCATTCCGTCAATTGGAATCTTTCCGCGGAGAAGGCAATTTTGCCAATTGGCTGTACCGGATTGCTTACAACATGGCCATATCGGCTGTCCGAAAAAAGAAGATGGAATATTTATCAATAGAAGATTCGCAGCTGACGAATGTATCCGAAGAGGAAGTGCAGGAAGCATTAGGTTCATACGGAACAGCCCAACAGCTGGAATGGTTGGACCGGGCTTTGGCCCAACTTCCCCCAGACGACCGGGCATTAATCCTCTTATTCTATATCGAAGAGAAAAGTCTGGATGACTTGACAGGTATTACAGGCTTGTCGTTGTCTAATCTGAAAGTGAAGTTACACCGCATACGGAAGAAACTGTATGTGCTGCTAACTGAAGAAGAAAAGAATCAGGATGTTGTTCACAAGAAGTAAAGAATCATGGAAAAAGAAACAAATAGAGTACAAGAAGACCGTTTGAAAGCATTGTTCAAACAAATGCCGGCAGTATCACTCTCGGAAGGATTCCGGTCGCAAATGATGCAACGTATCGAAAAAGAAGCGGTACGTAAGCGTAAGCAACAGGCTTGGCTGGAATGGAGTATGCTGATTCTCTCTTCGACAATCATGATTGTTGCAGCCGTTTTAGGGCTGAAAGAATTGGAAATACCCGTTATCCGATGGCCACAAATAGATACTTCTTTGCTCTTTATTTATACCTATATAGGAAGTATCGCTCTTTTCCTGTTGTGGCTCGACTATCGATTTAGACGCTGGTATGATAAAAAGCATGGGACGAAAGAGAAATAACCGGACAAAAATCCCTATTTTTGGACCATAAATCCCAATAAGCTTATGAACAAGAAACTGATAAAAAATGTCCGTATCATCAATGAAGGGCGGAATTATCAAGGTGCAGTACTGATCAACGGTGAAATGATTGAAGCCGTGTATGAAGGAGAAGTTCCTTCTGAAATCATAGCTGAAGCCAAAGAGGTCGTGGATGGCCAGGGTAAATGGTTACTGCCAGGTTGTATCGATGATCAGGTTCATTTCCGTGAACCAGGGCTAACACACAAAGCTGATATTTATTCTGAAAGTCGGGCTGCCGTGGCTGGTGGTGTCACCTCGTTTATGGATATGCCAAACACCAAACCGCAGACAACAACACTCGAAAACCTGGAATGGAAGTTCAACCGGGCAGCCGAAACATCCGTAGCCAATTATTCTTTCTTCTTTGGAGGAACAAACGATAATATGGAAGATATTCGTCGTCTGGATCGTTCCCGTGTTCCGGGATTAAAGTTATTCTTAGGCTCATCGACAGGAAATATGTTGGTAGATAAGAAAGATGCGCTCGAAAGAATCTTTAGTGAAAGTGATCTGTTGATTGCTGTCCATGCCGAAAAAGAAGAAATTATCAAAAGGAACATTGCTTACTACACCCAACAATATGGTGAAGATCTGGATATTTCCTTCCACAGTAAAATTCGTAGTGAAGAAGCTTGTTATGCCTCCTCTTCGGAAGCTGTCGAACTGGCTACCCGGTTAGGAACGCGTTTGCATATTCTTCATCTGTCAACAGCCAAGGAAACTACTTTACTGGATAATAAACTTCCTTTGAAGGATAAGAAAATTACCGGAGAAGTTTGTGTACATCATCTGTGGTTCCATGACGGAGATTATGCTTTGTTCGGTAACCGGATCAAATGGAATCCTTCTATCAAAACGCTGGCCGATCGGACAACCTTGCGTGAAGCCGTTAATAATGACAAAATAGATATCATTGCCACCGACCACGCTCCTCATCTGCTTTCCGAGAAAGAAGGCTCTTGTCTGAAAGCAGCCTCAGGCGGACCGTTAGTACAACATTCTTTAATCGTGATGCTGGAATTAGCCATGGAAGGCCGATTCACATACGAAAAGGTCGTGGATAAAATGGCTCACAAGCCCGCCGAACTTTTCCACATTGACCGAAGAGGCTACATACGTCCGGGTTATTATGCAGACCTGGTCTTAATTGATCCGAACAAGACATGGACTGTAAGCAAAGAAAATATCCTGACCAAATGTGGTTGGTCTCCATTTGAAGGATACACCTTCCATCATGCCGTTGATACAACATGGGTAAATGGCGAAGTCGTTTGGAAAGAAGGTCAGATCCGGAATGAAGTCCATGGAAAAGAATTAAAATACATCTATTAATATTATCAGCAATCTATTGTTGTATGGCGAATGATGCAGAAGGAATAACCGATTCTGCATCATTCGTTCTTATATAAATATCAGTAAAACGATATGTCATAAAAGTAACAGGACAACTTATAAAAATCCTAGCCTAACCTTTCATATAGAATATTTTCCACACAAAATAGTTACACTTTTATCTATTAATATTTTTTATACTGTTAAACTTTCATTCTCATACAAAATATTTATAAGAAGTAGTATCTTTACACTTTTGAAAAAAGAATATAAAAATATAACCGATTCTAATATTAAAGTCAATATGTCAACACAAAAAGTAGCACAACGCGCGCCTAAAAGCGCCTGCAACTTCGCTCCTTCCAATGAAGCGAATATGATGGGCATGAACGACCGAATCAAACGGTTACGTAAAGAATCGTTCGAAGCTCAACCTTCTTTGTCTATTGAAAGAGCTTTGATCGAAACAAAGTTCTATAAAGAAAACGAAGGGAAATATCCTATTCCTATCCTACGTGCTCTTAATTTCTATGAGATATGTAAACAGAAAACCATCTATATTGGTAACGACGAGCTAATCGTTGGTGAACGTGGTCCACGTCCTAAGTCTGTTCCTACGTTTCCCGAATTGACTTGCCACAGTGTTGAAGATTTGCATATTCTGAACACACGCGAATTACAACGCTACACCATCAGCCAAGAAGACATTGACACTTACGAACGCGAAGTTATCCCTTACTGGAAAGGTCGTACACAACGCGAACGTATCTTCAATCATGTCCCGAAAGAATGGAAGGAAGCTTACGAAGTAGGTATGTTCACCGAGTTTATGGAACAAAGAGCTCCTGGCCATACGGCTCTCGACGGAAAAGTATATCGTTACGGATTATTAGACTTAAAAGACAGAATCCAAAAGCATATCGAATCACTCGACTTTATGAATGATCCGGAAGCTACCGATAAACAAGAAGAGTTGCAGGCAATGGCCATCTCGTGTGATGCAGCTATCTTGTTCGCCAACCGGCATGCAGACCTGGCAGATGAAATGAGTATGACGGAAAAAGATCCGAAACGTGCAGCAGAACTTCGTCGGATTGCGGAAGTATGCCGTTGGGTTCCGGCTCATGCGCCTCGTGATTTCTGGGAAGCTATCCAAATGTATTGGTTTGTTCACTTGGGAACCATCACAGAACTGAACGGTTGGGATGCTATGAATCCAGGACATTTCGATCAGCATCTGGCTCCTTTCTATGAGAAAGGTATTGCTGACGGTACGTTGACCCGCGACCAAGCCAAAGAATTGATGTCTTGCTTCTTCATCAAAGTCAACAATCATACAGCTCCTCCTAAAGTAGGTATCACAGCCAAGGAAAGTGGAACCTACAACGATTTCACGAATCTGAATATCGGAGGTGTAAAATCGGACGGCAGCGATGGCGTCAGTGAAGTATCATATATCATGCTCGAAACTATCGAAGAGCTACATATCCTGCAACCCGGTAGTGCCATCCATATCAGTGCCTGCACTCCTGAACGTTTCCTGCGTGCCGGTTGTAAAGTCATTCGTCAAGGACATGGTTATCCTTCGGTATTTAATCCGGATGTATATATTCAGGAATTGATGCGCCAAGGTAAGAGCCTGACCGATGCTCGTGAAGGTGGATGTAGCGGTTGTATCGAAGTTGGTGCCTTCGGAAAAGAAGCATACGTCCTGACAGGTTACCTGAATGTTCCGAAGATTCTGGAAGTAACACTGCACAACGGTATCGATCCGGTTTCCGGCAGAAAGGTCGGATTGGAAACGGGTGAAGCTGATTCATTCCAGACATTCGAAGATTTATATGCAGCCTTCCTGAAACAAATCCATTATTTCGTGGATATGAAAGTGCGCGTCAGCAATTATATCGACCGGATGTTTGCCAAATATGCTCCGGCAACATTCCTCTCTCTTTTCATCGACGACTGCATCGCGAAGGGAAAAGACTACTACAATTGCGGACCACGATATAATACTACTTATATCCAATGCACCGGCTTAGGTACTATTACGGATAGTTTATGTTCATTGAAGAAGCATGTCTTTGAAGACAAACGGTACACCATGGATGAAATGCTTCAGGCAATGAATGACAACTTCGTCGGTCATGAAGTAATGCGTCAGTATATCTTGAATCATACTCCATTCTTCGGAAATGATGATGATAAAGCGGATTCCGTAGCAGTCCGTGTATTCAATGATCTGTATGATGCCATCGAAGGCAAACCGAATACGAAAGGTGAATGTTTCCACCTGAATATGCTTTCTACTACTTGCCACGTTTATTTCGGTAAGGTAATGGGAGCAACACCGAATGGCCGTCTGGCAGGCAGAGCTATCTCTGACGGTACTTCTCCTTCTCACGGAGCAGACACTCACGGGCCATCTGCCGTTATCAAGTCTTTAGGTAAATTGGATCAGGTAAAGAGTGGCGGTACTTTATTGAATCAACGTTTTATGCCTAGCTTGCTGAAGCGTGAAGAAGACGTTGCCAAACTGGCTTCTCTGATCCGTACTTACTTTGCTTTGGGCGGACACCATATCCAGTTCAACATCGTAGATACAGAAACTTTGTATGCTGCCCAGAAATGTCCGGAAGATTATAGGGATTTGCTGGTGCGCGTAGCCGGTTACAGCGATTATTTCAATGACATGAATGCCGACCTGCAGGCCGACGTGATTGCACGTACTGAACAGGAATCATTCTAACGTATGGGACTGCTGTTTGATATCAAACGATATGCGATTAATGATGGTCCGGGTATCCGGATCACCTTATTCTTGAAAGGTTGCCCGATGTCTTGTGTGTGGTGTCATAATCCGGAAGGCATCGGGAAGAAACCAGTCAAACTTTATACACGGAAGAAATGTATCGGCTGCCAGACATGCGTGCATGCGTGTCCTGAAGGAGCTTTGGAACTGACACGCTCTGGCATCGTCACGGATAAAACCAAATGCAAGATGTGCGGAACCTGTGTAGAAGTTTGTCCGGCTTGTGCCTTGGAGATTTCAGGACGGGAATGGACGGTAAACGAAGCCATGCGCGAGATTGAAAAGGAAACTGCCGTCATGGATCGATCGGAAGGCGGAGTTACCTTCTGTGGTGGTGAACCGTTGATGCAACCCGACTTCTTACTGGAACTCTTAACCCGATGTGGACAGGAAGATATTCACCGGGCAGTCGATACCACATTGTATGCCTCAGAAGAAGTCGTTCGGCGAGTCATCCCGCTATGTGATTTATTCCTAGTCGATCTGAAACTAATGGATTCAGAGAAACACCGGCATTATTGTGGTGTACCCAACGAACGGGTCTTAGAGAATCTCCGGCTGGTAGCCGCTTCGGATGTTCCTTATTGGATTCGTATTCCACTTATCGATGGCGTCAATGCTGATGAAGAGAATATTCGAAAATCGGCTGAATTTCTTGCCAGTCTGCCCAAACCGCCCGAGATGATCAACCTGCTGGTGTATCACGACATTGGGAAAAACAAGCATGATAAACTAGGAACGACTTACAATCCGCATCAATACGCAATGCGTGCTCCTGATGAAGCAACCCAACAACGGTGTTTAGACATCTTTGCCGAACATCAGTTAACGGCTAAAATCGGGGGATAAAAACAATCGGGCTTCCTGAAAGTCCTTCTTTTCTCAAGAAGAATGCTTTCCAGGAAGCCCAATTTATTTGCTTTTATTCATATGAATAATATCCAAAACGCTCGACAGGGTTTCCCCCGCAAAAAATGCTTCGTCGAGCGGCTCGACAGGGCTTCCTTTACTCAGGAAGCTCCGTCGGAGCGTCGGACAGGGCTTCCTTTTCTCGGGAAGCATCGTCAGAGCGTCGGACAAGGCTTCCTTTTCTCGGGAAGCATCGTCGGAGCGTCGGACAGGGCTTCCGCTTCTCAGGAAGCTCCGTCAGAGCGTCGGACAGGGCTTCCTTTTTCCAGGAAGCTCCGTCAGAGCTTTATTTCTAATTGATCCATCATCACACCAGTCTTACGACGAGCTTCTTCCACATTCTCGGCACGGGCCAACAGCACTGCCATACGACGATGACCATTAACCGAAGGCTTACCAAACAAACGCAACTGCGTGTCGGGCTGATCCAAGACATGCTCCAGATTACCAAAGCTCAACTGCGAACTTTCGCCCTCAACTACAACGGCACGCGAAGCTCCTGCTCCCAAGAAACGGATATTTGGTATCGGCAAACCCAATACAGCACGGGCATGAAGGGCGAACTGAGACAAATCCTGGGTAATCATCGTCACCATACCGGTATCATGCGGACGCGGAGAAACCTCACTGAAGATCACGTCATCACCCTTCACAAACAATTCAACACCAAAGATTCCCCGGCCACCTAAAGCATCTGTAATCTGCTTGGCTATCTGGCGTGCCTTTTCTTTTGCTACCGGGCTCATCACCTGAGGCTGCCAAGATTCGCGGTAATCACCGTCTTTCTGTACATGACCAACCGGCTCCAGGAAAGAAGTTCCGTTGATATGACGAACGGTCAACTGTGTGATTTCATAATCGAAATCCACAAATCCTTCAACAATCACCTTACCGGCACCAGCACGACCGCCTTCCTGCGCATAATGCCAAGCAGGATCAATATCTTCTTCCTTACGGACAACACTCTGGCCGTGTCCGCTTGAACTCATAATCGGTTTTACCACACATGGCATTCCAATCTCTTTTACAGCTGCCTTAAACTCTTCTTCAGTTGCAGCAAAACGATACGGAGAAGTAGGCAAGCCCAATTCTTCAGCAGCCAAACGACGGATACCTTCACGATTCATCGTCAACCAAGTAGCCTTAGCCGTAGGAATGACATGGAAACCTTCCTGTTCCAATTCCATCAACGTAGTTGTTGCGATGGCTTCTACTTCCGGCACAATATAATCCGGCTTTTCCTTTTCAATGATTTCACGCAGTGCTTTTCCATCCAACATTGAAACCACATACGAACGATCGGCCACTTGCATGGCTGGCGCATTCGCATATTTATCCAGCGCAATGACTTCTACTCCATAACGCTGTAACTCGATTACAAACTCTTTTCCTAATTCGCCACTACCGCAAAGAACTACTTTCGTAGCAGTAGGTGACATCGGTGTTCCTATTGTTGCCATAGTATATTATTTTAAGTATATTGTCGAGGATATTTGAAGATAATTGCCAACAATGCGCCTACACCCAACAAATACGGATAATACAAATACTGCATGATCTCCAACGGAGAAACATTTCCTAAACCGGAAGCCATGAGCATTTGCGCACCATACGGGATAATACCTTGTACGAAGCAAGAGAATATATCCAATAAACTGGCACTTCGCCGCGGATCTATATGGAAACGTGTGGCAATATCTTTCGCTATCGGACCTGCCATAATCAGGGCAATTGTATTGTTGGCCGTACACAAATTGGCAAAACTGACTAGTCCGGCAATACTGGCTTCTGCTCCACGGGCCGAATCAATACGGGCCGTCAGCTTCTGGATGATCCATTCGATTCCACCATTATATCGGATCATTTCCAACATACCACCTGCCAAAAGCGTCACGATAATCAATTCGCCCATCCCGGTAATACCATTTCCCATCGCAGCATTCCAGGCCCAAATATCAAATGCGCCCGTCAGCAAACCGGTGATACCTGACAAAAGAATGCCTAAGAACAAGACCAGCATCACATTCATACCGGCAATGGCAGCAACCAAAACAACCAAATAAGGCAAAACCTTCACCCATTCGATATGTTCCGGCTGATAACTCTCGTGAACTCCCAAGCCCAACCAGACATATAAAACGGCCGTAAGTATAGCCACCGGCAATGCAATCCGGAAATTCACCTTAAACTTATCAGACATCTCACAACCTTGTGTCCGGGTAGCCACGATGGTTGTATCGGAAATAAAAGAAAGGTTATCACCAAACATGGCACCACTCACCACCACGCCTAGCATCAACGCATCCGGCATTCCGGCTTTTTCAGCAATTCCTACAGCCACCGGTGCCAAGGCGACAATGGTTCCAACGGATGTTCCCACCGAAATCGAAATAAAGCAGGCGGCAATGAAAATACCGGCAGCCAGCAAATTGCCCGGAAGAAGAGACATCGTCAGATTAACCGTAGCATCTACCGCTCCCATTTCCTTGGCAGTCTGAGCAAATGCTCCTGCCAAGATAAAAATGACTACCATCAACATAATGTTGCTGTTGGCAGCTCCTTTGCAGAACTGCTCGATCCGGCTATTCAGTTTTCCACCTTTTGAGATAGCAATTGCCACAACCGATGAAAGGACAAACGAGACCGTAATCGGCATCTTGTAGAAATCTCCGGCAATACAAGAAACCGCCAGATAAGAAAGCAGAAATACTCCTAACGGGAGCAAAGCCCACACGTTAGGAGTATGTTGAAATGTTTTATTTGTATGCTGAGTGTTTTGTGTCATTCTTTGTCTGTTTTAGAACGAGAAGCGCAACGCTATACGAACGCCTCCTTTCTTGATTCCCGGATTATCCAAATACGTTAATCGGCGATAATAATCTATACGTAAAATCTTCAGGATATTTTCCAAACCGATACTGGCTTCCATATATGGCTGATTTCCCATTGGCATAGTTCCTTCTGGCAGCTGGAACAAACCTGGTGTCAGTGTCGGATTGTTCTTATCAGTTAAGTTTCCGTAAATACCACTGAAAGAAACAACTTCACGCAACTTCAACCATTTAATACCAGGAATACGGTTCAAAATCCAACCCTTCAAATAATAAGTCACATACCAGGAAACATACTGGTCGGTTACAAATTCCATGGCATTCATCATATTGAAGGCTTCCGGCTGAATCGTCAATGACTGGTTGGTATTCGGCAGAATCAACAAGGGGAAAGGAACTTTATCCCATACCTTACCGGCTTTTACCTTCGCATCAATATGACCGAACGAAGACAACCAAATACGCTTTTCTGCACTTACCTCTGTATGATTGTATTGGTAATCACCACCCAATCCCTTAAAGCCAAACTGATGAGAGACTTTGAATACCGGAGCATCTTTCGAAAGGTTGAAGACAGATTCCCGACCAGCACGTCCGTTATAAGCACGCTCGCCTGGAGCAAAACGGAGTTGTAAGCCCAATTCGGTCTTGTTGAAGTCTGAAATATGTGTCAACGAACCATCCGTATTCATCAAATCATAACTCAATGTTCCGGCAGCCTCGTTGTTCTCATGTCGAACCCAACCTAAAATACCCACGTTGTTCAACCACTCTTTTTCGTATTGCAACATTGTCTTCCGGATATATTGCATGTGCGTTACCGGAGTTCCGACCTTAATAGCAACGAACATGTTATCCTTGCTCGTAAACAAGAAGTCCTGACCCGGCGTATAAACATCATATTCATGAATCAACGAAAGATTATTGCGCGGATATTCTCCCGGATGGTATTCTTTCTTATTGAAACTATGCGTTAAGGTCGCATTGTATTTCAATTTACGGTCGTCTACACCATAAGCCAGATAGCCATCGGCGAACCAACGATCGCTCAAATTAGCAGTTGTCATACCACCAACACGGAAACGAATACCTTCCAAGTTATTCGCACTGATCGTCGTATTCATCGGACCAAAGTCAAATTTACTGCTATTCCGGTCTTTTCCAGTTTGTATATATCCCGAGATCAGGATTTCGGCTGTCTTGATAATCACATTGAAAACAGGTACTTTTCGCATCTGTGCCAACAATTCATCCAAGGCACTCTCCTTCTCTTTCAACGGTATATGACGATGATTCACCCAAAACGAATCTGGTTGCGCATTAGCCTGCGGGGCAAAATGATTTTCTCCCAACAGACCAAAGACAGAATCCCTATTGGCCACTTCAAACGAATACTTGTCATAACTCCTCAACTGATGGGCATAGAACTGTTGCGTTCCTTCCACGATATAGAAATTAATAAAGGTATTCTCCGTATCCAATACCCATGTGCTATCCGGCATCTGTTTAAATTCCTGGTCGATTCGAAGCCGGTCTACGAAGTTCAAATTGATATGCGAAGGGACGTTTAACGTGAATTTCTTTAACGCATAGTTACCATCAAGGGTTACGTATAAACGACCTGTAAATCCGTAGCTTTCACTATTAACAGGGACAAATGCCAAGTCCACACATTTCGTTCCGCTCACATCGAGCGTATCCATGATGTAATACTTATAATAAGAAACAGCTAACGCAGATGACAACGGACTGACAAAGCGGTTCAACAGGATATTGATATTATTGTCGAAGATATTGATACCCTGAAAGATTTCCTCCAAATTTGCACTAATACCACCTTCGTCCAAGGTTTTATCCACACCTTGCATGTGCTTACCCTTGATAATAATCTTTTCTGCTTTAGGCTTCTTCCGGTAATAACGGTCGGCCAAGGTCTCACGCACAGAAAGTGTCAGGATCGGTTTTCCGTTAAACTCCGATGTATCCAGATAATTCTTGATGAAGCTGAATTTCTTTCCCAGCTTACTGTCCAGATTCGGACTGAAATTATCCAAAGCCAGACTCAATTTCTCGTAACTCTCTACCTGATATTCATCCTTAGCTTCAATCCGGTTATCATCTTTGTGCTCGATCACCTTTTTGATCAACTCAACAGCCGGATTATTCTTTCGCGAATATTTCTCGCGCTTCGGTTTTACCACTACTTCCGTCAGCTCATACGAAGTAGGACGCAACATAATAGCTAAAGCGGCATTGTTCTTTCCGGCTTTCAGCTGAATTTCCTTTTCTGTATATCCCATGGATGAAACCACCAACGTTGTATAGCCTTTATCGTTCTGCAACGAAAAAGCACCGTTATCATCTGTCATGGCTCCTATCGTCGAATTCTTAAACAATACCGAGACATACGACAAAGGTTCTCCTGTAATCGAATCTTTCACAATACCCGACACCGAAGTTACCGTCTGACTTGATAACGTATTATACAAGCTGCCCATCATCCAGAAGAATAGCAGCAAGCTAGTCAATCGTACTATTTTAACCATCGTATTTATATTCCTACACGAATTAGAATTGTGCGCAAAAGTAGATCTTTTCACGTATAGAACAGGAACATCTCTTATTAATAAAATATAACCGCCCTACCCGGATCTGACTTTTATACCATTAATTCTGTCTAATTGAACAAAAACGAAACCACTCTCTCCAAATATAGAACATCTGTCTTGTCAAAACTATCCAACTGATCACTATCAATGTCTAATACAGCCATGATTTCGCCCGCTTGATTCCGGACAGGCACTACAATCTCTGAACGAGAAGCCGAATTACAGGCAATATGTCCCGGAAATTGATCGACATCCGGCACTACGAGCGTCTTACCTTCTTTCCAGGCAGAACCACAAACACCCCGTCCACGCCGGATCCGCGTACAAGCAATCGGACCTTGGAAAGGTCCTAAAACCAACTCCTCATCCACTACACGATAAAAACCAACCCAAAAGAAATGAAAAGTCTGCCATAAAGCCGCCGAAATATTAGCCATATTGGCTATCACATCTTTTTCATTTTTTACAAGAGCTTCCAATTGAGGCATCAACTCTTGATATTTTTCAGCCTTCCCAGCTTCTTTATCTATAACAAGTTCTTCAGCCATAGTCGATCGATATAGATTGTAAGTCGCAAAGTTACAAAAATCCCCGGAATAATAAATGAGAAATAAAGACTCAAGGTAAAAAAACATACCGGTCCATACGAAGAAACGGATTATTTAATTGTCAACAAAAACAGCTTTGATATTAACAAAAAGGAAGAATATAGCCTTTATTCGTAACACACACATTCTTTCTTCATGAAGTTTTTTCGGTTCCCAGCAGGGAATTTCCGCAAAAAACAAGGGTTTTGTGAACGATTTTCACGAGTTTTCGGAGTAAAAGTAGGCAGAAACGGATAAAAAGATAGGCATGAATGAATAAAAATACGTTGCAAAAATGAACATTCATAGGCAGGAAATGAAGAAAAGCCAAGGTATTTTCCTCTTTTCGCCTCCTTTTCGGGTATCAGGAAGGTAAAAAACCGGACAAAAGAGCCTATAATTGACAGCAAAAACATTCTATTTTCATTTGACATTCTGCCACAACAGATTGCTTTTCCCTTACAACCACCTGAATAAAAACCCCTTTTTCAGAATAACATCCGCAACAATTTACTCCAAAAGCCTATTTACTTACTTTTTATCAAACCTCAACTCGCTATATCTCGCATATTTGCAACCCAAGTTGCACCCAGCTCCAAATAGCGAAGTTTTGAAGGAGTTGATTTGACATTTTGACAAATTTATCTTTCGCCGAATACTTCCCGGAACAAAGCAACCAACTGGCGTTTGGCTTCCTCAAAATCCTGTTCTTTCCCCAATTCCTTTGCCAAGGATGTAACGCCTTTATCAGTAAAACCACAAGGATTAATCAATGAAAAGTAATTCAGATCGGTATTGATGTTCAGGGCAAAACCATGCATCGTAACAAAACGGCTACTCTTTACGCCGATAGCACAGATCTTACGCGCCTTTCCTGCCACAAAAGGATCCAGCCATACACCGGTTGCTCCTTCCAAACGCTCTCCTTTTAATCCATATAAAGCCAGAAAACGGATGATGGTTTCCTCCAATCGATAAATATATTGCTTCAATCCGATATGCCAAGTCTCCAAATCAAAAATCGGATATCCTGTAATTTGCCCCGGACCATGATAAGTAATGTCTCCGCCACGATTAATGTGATAGTAAGAAACACCCAGAGCCTGAAGGCGAGCTTCAGGTATCAGCAGATTAGAATCCTTCCCGCTTTTCCCAATGGTCAATACCGGATTATGCTCACAAAATAACAATTCATTCCGGCCTTTTTCCCCTTTCGCCTTGGCAGCCAGTAAAGCGTTAAACTTTTCGGTCTGAATATCCAGTGCCTTTGCATACACTATTCTTCCGAGATCCTGATAACTGAAGCTCTCCATTTCTTTCTATTTTTAGTTTTACCTGTACTCTTCGACTTTTGTTGTGTTTTATATCCCATATCCACCGGCAGAATCTTATCCATCAACGACATAATCTTGGCTTGTCGGCGACGCATATAAGGCGAAGGTTTCCCTGAATTAAAACGCCGCGGGTTCGGCAATGAAGCGGCAATCAAAGCCGACTCGCCTTTGGTCAGCTGATAGGCTTCTTTCTTGAAATGCGCCTTAGCCACGGCCTGTGCTCCATAAATACCATCGCCCATCTCGATCGAATTGAGATAAACTTCCATGATCCGTTCTTTGCCCCATATCCATTCGATCAACAAGGTGAAATAAGCTTCCAATCCTTTCCGGAAATAGGTTTTTCCTTGCCAAAGGAAGACATTCTTGGCCGTCTGCTGACTGATAGTACTGGCTCCGCGAACCCGTTTTCCCTGTCGTGCCTCTTCTCTTGCTTTCTGTATTTGCTTGAAATCAAATCCCGGATGCTCCATAAACAAATTATCCTCAGAAGCCACTACGGCCTGAGGCAAGGTCTGGGCAATCTTCTCGATCGGCACCCATTCATGTTCCAGCTTTAATGTTTTACCAGCCTTGGCTTGTTCGGCCAAACGAATCACCATCAACGGCGTCAGATACACCGGTACGAAACGATAAAGCACGACAGCCAGCAAAGAAGAGATAAAGAAGAAAAGTATCAGATTCCGCAAGAATATCAGCACACGTTTTACCATTCGTATTTTCTCTATTTGGTTTGTCTTGCAAACTTATGCAATTTTCCTGAAATAAGGAATCAGATTTCGGGCAAACTTATCTGGCGCAAGGCTTGCAATAACGACTCAATTGTTTCATAAGCCGACGGCTCTCCGGCATGAAGGATAAATGTATCAGGAGTCACTTCAATAAATGGCAAAGCTGCCGATGCCTGATCTGTTACCCGGATACCACAGCGTTGCAATGCCTTCTTCAGCATCGAGCATCGAGCACCTTCGCCCCGGATTCCGATTTGATATTTATATTGCACCTGTATCCGGTAAAGACCACTGTCCTCGTCAAATACAACACCTCTTCCGGAGAAGAATGATTTCAGTCGGCCCGATAAAGCCAGATCTTCAGGTGTACCGGTGATGATTCCCTGTTTCCGGTCCATCAGCCAGATCTTATCGGCAATCTCCAAAGCCAGATCCAAGTCGTGTGTAGAAAGAAAGATCGTCTTTTCAGTCGTTTGTATCAGGCGATACAACAGTTGCATGATTTCCACTTTACTGGGATAATCCAGAAAAGCTGTCGGTTCATCCAGGAAAATAATCGGAGTCTCCTGAGCAAGCGCCTTTGCAATCATCACTTTCTGCCGTTCTCCGTCCGACAACGTATGCACCATCCGCATAGCCAGCGCTTCGATTCCGACCAAACGAATAGACTGATCCACGATCTCCCAGTCTTCTGCTGCCAGTCGTCCCCAAAAACCTGTATAAGGACTTCGGCCCATTCCAACTAAATCCCGAACTGTCATATTCCGGATCTCACACCGTTCGGTTAATACCACACTGATGATTCGGCTTAACTGGCGGTCGGTATAAGATTCCACTTCCTGTCCGAGCAGCCAGATATGTCCGCCCAGCTTCGGCTGAAAAGCAGAAAGCGTCCGAAGTAAGGTCGATTTTCCTACCCCATTTTCACCCAACAAACAGGTCAGTTCGCCACTCCGGATAGTAGCCTGTATGTGCGAAGCCACTTCTTTGGCATGATGCTTCTTAATAGAATAACCTATTGAGAGTTCCTCCAGTCGTATCGTTTCCTTATTCATTCCAATCATTTTTACGTTTGTTGAACAAAACAGAAGCGACTACCGGAGCACCCACCAGTGCCGTGACCGAATTAACCGGCAAAGCTCCTTCAAAACCAGGCATACGGGCCAGCAGATTACAAATTAATGCCAAGGCAGCACCTAATAATAAAGTAGCAGGCATCAAAGTCCAATGATCGGACGTCTGAAACATAGCTCTTGCCAAATGAGGAACTGCCAGTCCCAAGAAGATAATCGGACCACAATAAGCCGTTACAATAGCCGTCAATACGCCCGCCGATACAATCACCAGCAAACGAGCCCGCTTGATATTCAGTCCTAAGTTACGGGCATAACCATCACCCAGCAACATCAGGTTTAATGTCTTGATAAGCAAGAAAGACAAAGGAAGCAAAATAGCCATCAACGTCACAAACAGCATCATCTGATTACCGGAAACGCGCGAGAAACTGCCTAATCCCCAAATCACATACGCCCGGATATCTTCTTCTACACTGAAGAATTTCAAGACACCAATCACCGCATTCGATACATAACCGATCATAACGCCGATAATCAGCAAGGTGACATTTCCTTTCACTTTTTGCGATACATAAACAATCAGTGCCATCACCGACAAAGAACCGATAATAGCGGCAACCGACAAAGCTATTTCTCCCATCACTCCCAGTCGGCTTAAGGCAACACCGCCCAAACTACCACTCAACAGAATGACAAAAGCAACGCCCATGCTGGCACCTGAACTGATTCCCAATACCGAAGGTCCTGCCAACGGATTACGAAACACCGTCTGCATTTGTAATCCACTTACCGCCAGACCAGCACCGGCAGCCAGTGCCGTCAAAGCCTGAGGCAAACGGGATTTCCAGACAATGTTCTGCCAAGATACAGGTTCATTTCCTGTACCCGTCAGAATATTCCAAATGGATTGTGCCGGAATGGAGACTGAACCCAGCAATAAATTCAGAAGCAACAGAACAACGATCAGCAACAGGATCAATAACATCCGGTAAGTATGAGTATAACGCATGATCTTATTTCTTTAGCAGTTTATAGAAAACAGGCTGATGATCCGGCAACAGTTCCGGATGAAAGATATGCAACAAGTCTGCCAGAATTACCTCCGGAGCAGTCGGCATTTCTTCATAGAACGGCGTCGTCTTCATGTTACAGTAAATAATCCCATGTTCACGGAAAGCCTTGAAGTCGGCATAACGTGCATCCTGATCTTTCAGGGCTTCGTAAGAGAAATCGCCCGGATAACTATTGACAATGCGCCAATAATCCGCGTTGTCTGCCTGATTGTAAACCGTCTCGAAGTCGAGCGTTACACCACCCGAACGCTCATCGTCTTTCAAGAAATAATCGGCTCCGGCATCTTTGAACAATTGAGCCAGAAAACTCTTTCCGCCTACGGCATACCAGTTTCCGCCTCTCAGCTCTCCGCTAAAGACAACCGGCCGGCGTTTCACCTTACCATCGGCAGTCAACGCCTTCAATTCCTGATATCGCTGTTCAATCGCCTCGAAACAAGCATTGGCTTCCTTTTCCATACCGCAAAGCAAGCCTACGAATTTAATCCACTCAGCTTGTCCCAACGGAGTCATTTCTTTATATCCCAAATGCGGAACCAATGGAATCCCGACATCCTTCAAAGCTTCATAGCCACCCCGTTTAAACGGAGAGATCAGAATCAAGTCAGGATTCATACTCATAACCGCTTCATTGTCGAAGTTCCCTTCAATACCAATCTTTACGGTTTTTCCACTTTCCAACTGGCGATTCATCGTTTCGTTGAACAAGTGGCGCGTACTCGTGATACCTGTTACCCGTTCCGTTATTCCCAACTTAATAAAATTAGAAAGCTGCAAGGAAGTCATGCAAATCACACTCCGTACCGGTATTTCCAATTTCTCATATCCTTCAGGAACAACCTTTGATGCATCGCCCCGACGCACCAAAGCATAATGATATTCGGCAACATTCTCCGACTGCGGATCATGAATATCTACCAAAGCCATATCACCTTCGTAACGGATCTCAAATCCTTCCGCATATTCCGGTTTGATCTTCTCAGTAAATACGGTTTCCGTTACCGCTTTTCCGGTCGATATCGTATCCTGATCATTTGCCGGGCGTGACGAGCAGCCCGTTATTCCTGCAAGAAGCAACACGGCTCCTGCCATTCGGATTACATTCATCATTGTCATTCTGTCTAAATATTTTCCTTCACTTCCCATTACCACGCAGAAAGCGAAGTCATCCAAGTTATTATCAGTAACCAGGCAGGTCTTCTGACTTTGTCTCGTTCGAAGTTCCTTCCCGAATAGACGACTATTCAGTGGAACAGAGGTTACTTCGAATCCTATAAAGACTTACAGCAGCGTGGACTGTCCGGGACTTTCACCCGATTCCCTTTTCATCTGTTCCTTGCTTCACGAAGGAAACAGACACCTGTTACTTGGCACAAAAGTAATAAAAAACTCAACCGATACTTGCGAATCAACCGTAAAATAAAGATTTTTGCACTTGCATTCAACTCGAATAAATTATGAATCGAACTATTACATTCGTCTCTTTGGGTCCGGGTGAACCCGAATTAATCACCTTAAAAGGCTTAAAGACTTTACAACAGGCAGACCGGATCTTCTGTCCGGCAACTTTGACTACCTCAGGGAAACAGGTTTCCAGAGCTGCCCATATTCTACGAGCTTTAGAGATCAAAGAAGAAAAGATCCATACGTTTGTATTACCCATGAGTAAAGACCGGCAAAAAGCCATCGAAGCTTACGATCAGCTTTTGTCTGATGCTATCCGGGCACTTCAAGAAGATAAAAAGGTGGTTATCGTGGCAGAAGGTGATGCCGGATTCTATACTTCCATTCAGTACATTTACCATCAGCTGGAAAAGCAACAAATCCGTGTGCAGCGAGTTCCGGGCATACCGGCTTTCATCGCAGCCGGAGCAACAGGCGGATTACATATCGTCAAGCAGGAAGAACGACTGATGGTGATTCCGGGAACAGCAACATCCGACGAGTTGGATCAGTTAATCCGCCAGGGATACAATCTGGTTATTATGAAACTATCGGCTTGCATCGAAGCTGTCCATACATGCATTCGCCAACATCCGGAGGCCCAGTTTCATTACTTCGAGAACGTAGGTACGGAAAAAGAGAAATATATATCCGACCCAGCAATAATAGCCCAAACGGATTTCCCTTATTTCTCCCTATTGATCATCCAATCCATCCAATCATAATCAAATAAAAAGCCGCTAAAAGTCAGGCGAACCTGAAACTTTCAGCGGCTTATCTATCTGATACTATATACTAAGCATTAATATTCTTGCCAGCTCTTGATCTGAATATCATCCATACTCAACGTACAGAAAGCATTGATAAAGGCACTTGCCAAACGTGCATTTGTAATCAACGGAATATTCAAGTCGATGGCAGCACGACGGATCTTATATCCATTATCCAATTCGCCTGCAGAAAGGTCTCTTGGAATATTCACCACCATATCTATCTTCTTCTCATGCAATAACGTCAAGGCCTGCGGTTCCTTTCCTGTTTCACTCGGCCAATAAACCAAGGTGCTCGGAATGCCGTTCTCAGCGAAGAAACGATGGGTTCCGCCAGTAGCATAAAGATTATATCCTTTCTTGGCTAACAGACGAGCAGCATCCAGCATAGCCACCTTTTGTTTAGCCGTACCGGTTGATAACAGGATATTCTTCTCCGGAATCCGTTGTCCGACAGACAGCATACTCTTTAGAATTGCCTCAGACACATCATCACCGATACAACCAACTTCACCCGTAGAAGCCATGTCTACACCTAAAACCGGATCGGCTTTCTGTAAACGATTGAAGGAGAATTGAGAGGCTTTGATACCGACATAATCCAAATCAAACTCATTCTTGTTCGGCTTCTCAACCGGCAAACCTAACATAACCCGCGTAGCCAGTTCGATGAAGTTAATCTTCAATACCTTGCTCACGAACGGGAAACTACGGGAGGCACGCAGGTTACATTCGATTACCTTGATTTCATTTCCTTTCGCCAGGTATTGGATATTGAATGGACCTGAAATATTTAATTCTTTCGCAATCTGCTTACTGATCTTCTTGATACGACGAACAGTTTCAACATACAGTTTCTGCGCCGGGAACTGAATAGTAGCATCACCTGAATGGACACCGGCAAATTCGATATGTTCGCTGATGGCATACATGATGATCTCTCCATTCTGAGCTACGGCATCCATTTCCACCTCCTTGCATTGTTCGATAAACTGACTGACTACAACCGGATGCTTCTTGGATACATTTGCTGCCAGTTCCAAGAAACGAACCAACTCTTCCTGGTTGGAGCAGACATTCATAGCCGCACCACTCAACACATAACTCGGACGAACCAGAACCGGGAAACCGACTTCCTCAACAAACTGATTAATATCATCCATCGATGAAAGTTCTTTCCAACGTGGCTGATCTACTCCAATCCGATCAAGCATAGCCGAGAACTTCTCACGGTCTTCCGCATTATCAATACTTTTAGCAGATGTTCCCAAGATATGAATATGCTGAGCATCCAAACGCATAGCCAAGTTATTCGGAATCTGTCCACCTGTTGACACAATTACTCCGTGCGGATTCTCCAATTCGAGGATATCCATCACTCGTTCGAATGTCAATTCATCAAAATACAGGCGGTCGCACATATCATAATCGGTAGAAACCGTCTCCGGATTGTAATTGATCATCACCGAACGCCAGCCTTCTTTTCGAATCGTATTCAAAGCCTGAACACCACACCAGTCGAATTCAACCGAACTGCCGATTCGATAAGCACCCGAACCTAATACAACAATCGAACGGCCATCGCCCAAATAATCGACATCATTTTCCGTTCCGCTATATGTCAGATACAGATAGTTCGTCTGAGCCGGATATTCGGCAGCCAATGTATCAATCTGCTTGACAACCGGGACGATACCACGATACTTTCGGTCTTGACGTACCTGCAAAGTAGCCTTATCCGTATCTTCCATTTTATCCTTCAACAAGGCACGGGCAATCTGGAAGTCGGAAAATCCCTGAATCTTTGCTTTACGCAACAACTCATCCGAAACTTCCTGAATCTTGCTGCAAGCCTCCAGTTCGTTGGCCGTTTCAATAATCCGATACAGTTTCTGCAAGAACCACTTGTCGATTTTAGTCAACTCATGTATTTGGTCAATGGTATAACCCGCCCGGAAAGCCTTACTGATAACGAAGATGCGACGATCGGTCGGTTCTCTCAAAGCCTTATCAATATCCGGAAGAACCAGTTCCTTATTTTCTACAAAGCCATGCATGCCTTGTCCGATCATACGAAGTCCTTTCTGAATGGCTTCTTCAAAAGTACGTCCAATAGCCATGACTTCACCAACCGACTTCATACTAGAACCCAATTCACGTGCTACTCCATGGAACTTACCCAAGTCCCAGCGCGGAATCTTACAAACTACATAGTCAAGTGCCGGTTCGAAGAAAGCACTAGTTGTCTTTGTCACCGAGTTCTTCAAATCAAACAAGCCATAGCCTAATCCTAATTTAGCAGCCACGAAAGCCAACGGATAACCAGTTGCCTTGGAAGCCAAAGCAGATGAACGACTTAAACGAGCATTCACTTCAATGACACGGTAGTCTTCACTATCCGGATCATAAGCATATTGTACATTACATTCACCCACAATACCGATATGGCGAATAATACGGATGGCCAGCTCGCGTAGTTTATGATAATCTGTATTGGATAAAGTCTGTGAAGGAGCAATGACGATACTTTCACCCGTATGGATTCCCAGCGGATCGAAGTTCTCCATGTTACAAACCGTGATACAGTTATCATAACGGTCGCGCACTACTTCATATTCTACTTCTTTCCATCCTTTCAAGCTCTTTTCCACCAAGACCTGAGGAGAGAAAGAGAAGGCTTTCTCTGCCAATACATTCAGTTCTTCCTCATTATCACAGAAACCAGAACCCAGACCTCCTAATGCGTATGCAGCACGAATAATCACCGGATAACCTAGTTCGGCAGCGGCACGACGTGCATCTTCGATTGTTTCTACGGCTTCACTCTTGATAGTCTTGACCCCAATCTCATCCAAACGACGGACAAACAGTTCGCGGTCTTCCGTATCCATGATGGCCTGTACCGGCGTTCCCAATACACGTACGGCATATTTCTCCAATACACCACTCTGATACAATGCGACACCACAATTCAATGCCGTCTGACCACCGAAAGCCAACAGAATACCATCCGGACGTTCTTTCTCAATAACCTTCTCTACAAAATATGGAGTGACAGGCAAGAAATAAACCGTGTCGGCTACACCTTCAGATGTCTGTACCGTAGCAATATTCGGATTGATCAAAACCGTCTGGATTCCTTCTTCCTTAATGGCTTTCAATGCCTGGCTTCCGGAATAATCAAATTCTCCCGCTTCACCAATCTTCAGTGCTCCCGAACCTAAAATAAGGACTTTATTGATATTATCTTTCATAAACGACTCTCATGCAAAAATTAGTACTGATTATTCTTTATAACATACCGACAAATTTATCAAAGATCAACGCTTCTGTATCTGTCGGTCCACTGCAAGCTTCCGGGTGGAATTGAGAAGAGAAGAAAGGTTTCGTCTTATGGCGGATTCCTTCATTCGTTCCGTCATTCATATTGATGAACAAGGGTTCCCAATCTTTACCCAAGGTATTATTGTCAACAGCATATCCATGGTTCTGTGAAGTAATAAAGCATTGGTTAGTTCCAACCATCCGTACCGGTTGGTTATGGCTTCGATGTCCGTACTTCAACTTATAGATAGAAGCTCCACCAGCTTTTGCCAACAGCTGATTCCCCATACAGATACCACAGACAGGTTTATCGCCGCCTATCGCCTTCCTGATATTCTGTACGGCAGCATCACACGTATCAGGATCGCCCGGGCCATTGCTGATAAACACTCCATCATATTCCAACTGGGTAAAATCATAATTCCAAGGAACACGAACAACAGTCACACCACGCTTCAACAAACAACGGATAATGTTATGCTTTACGCCGCAATCCACCAGAATAACCCGCTTCTTGCCAGCTCCCTCTCCGTAAGTAATCACTTCCTTGCATGAAACCTCATCTACATAATTGACAGCTCCGTAATTTCCGAAATCATGCAAATAGGTCGCTACATCTTTTACATCTTCCATCACGATACGTCCCATCATGACACCATGTTCGCGCAACTTCTTTGTCAATGCCCGTGTATCTATTCCATAAATTCCAGGAATATTTTCCTGCTTCAACCAGTCGCCCAAACTACAAGTTGCATTCCAGTGGCAATACTCATGACTGTAATCACTTACAATGATTGCATCTGCATGAATACGTTCACTCTCCATAAATTCAGACAAACCATCGGGACGGAAGGTCCGAGGCGGAACACCATAATTTCCTACCAACGGATAAGTCAGTACCATCAATTGACCGGCATACGAAGGATCGGTCAAACTTTCAGGATAACCTGTCATGGCTGTGTTAAACACGACCTCACCGCTCACTGGCTTTTCAGCACCAAAAGAAAAACCATGAAATACAGTCCCGTCATCCAGGATTAAAGTTGCAGTTCTATCTTTTTGCATATAACATTAAGTATGTTTATTTGACTAAATATTCTTCTTCCATATAATGAATAAAGGCCCGGTTTACCATCCGTACACCACCCGGCGTCGGATAATCTCCCGAAAAGTACCAGTCGCCCGGATGATTCGGACAAGAAGCGTGCAAACCTTCTATTGTTTGATAAACAATTTGCACCTGGGCTTTTGTTCCGACTGGAGTCAACAAATCTACCATCTTCGAGGAAATTTCTTCATCTGTAAACGGAGCATAGATTTCTTTTACGTAGTTGACTTCTGCCAATGATTCCCGTTCCTGCTTTTTGGCTTTCTGATAAGCATCCATCAAAACGTTCTCCATTCCCCGCTCTTCCAACAATGCTACTGCCGCCTTAAAGGCAATAAACTCATTCATGCGAGACATGTCGATACCGTAATAATCCGGATAACGGACTTGCGGAGATGAAGAGACAATCACAATCTTCTTCGGATGCAGGCGATCCAGAATACTGATAATACTTTGCTTCAACGTTGTCCCGCGCACAATACTATCATCTATAACCACCAGATTATCTTCAAACGGAACAATACTTCCGTAGGTTATATCATATACGTGGGCAGCCAAATCATTCCGGCTGTTTCCTTCAGCAATAAAAGTACGCAGCTTAATATCCTTGATAGCAACTTTTTCTGTACGGACACGCATAGAAAGAATCTGTTCCAGTTCTTCTTCCTGGAAGAGATGACGCTTGTCGGCAATCCATTTCTTCTTGATACCGTTCAGATAATTATTCAATTCTTCCAACATGCCATAATAAGCTACTTCAGCTGTATTTGGAATGAAAGAGAATACGGTATGATCCAAATCATTATCTACGGCTTTCAAGACATCAGGGACCAATGTTTCTCCTAGTTTCTTCCGTTCTTTATAAATATCAATGTCACTACCCCGTGAGAAATAAATCCGTTCGAACGAACATGCACTGTTTTTCTTCGGCTCAACAATTTGTTCCACCCGTAGTTTACCGGTCTTACTAACAAATACGGCTTCTCCTCGATTCAGTTCTTTAATATCCCAAGCATGTACATTCATGACAGTTTGGATCACCGGACGTTCGGAAGCCAAGACAACGATTTCATCATCGGCATAATAAAACGCCGGACGGATTCCCCACGGATCACGCACACTGAACATCTCGCCGCTGCCGGTGATACCACAAATAACGAAACCACCATCCCACGTAGGTACACACCGTTTCAAGACATCGCCCAGATCAATCCGGGCTTCAATGGCATGCGTAATATCCATACCCCGTAGTCCTTCTGCCTCGCATTGCTGATACAGATGTTCCACGACCCGGTCCAACCGGTGTCCTACCTGTTCGAGCATAATATAAGTATCCGCAAATTTACGAGGATGCTGACCAATTGCAGTAATATCTTCAAAGATCTCATCTACATTCGTCAGGTTAAAATTACCACAAAGGGCCAAATTCTTGACACGCCAGTTATTACGGCGTAAAAAAGGATGGACATAAGAAATACCGGATTTTCCGGTCGTACTGTAACGGAGATGCCCCATATAAAGCTCTCCGGCAAAAGGAAGATTGTTCTTGGCAAAGATAGGATCGTTCAACTGGGCGGGTGTTAAATCCCGAAAATGTTCGTGGACGGCAGAAAAAATCTCGGTAATAGCCCCTGTTCCCAAGGCTCTTTCACGAAACATATACTCTTCTCCTGCCTTCGCTTCTAGCTTTACACAAGCTAATCCGGCGCCTTCCTGCCCACGGTTATGCTGCTTTTCCATCAACAAGTACAACTTGTTAAGACCATACATCCAGGTCCCGTATTTCTGATGATAATACTCCAATGGTTTCAGCAGTCGCACCATGGCTACGCCACATTCGTGCTTTAGTATTTCCATCTTGTCTTACTAGGTTTTGTTTTCCCGGTGCAAAGATAGGAATATTTTTTGTCATAAAGACAGGCTTTCAAATGCCAATAGATCATTTTTCTTTAAAAAAGCCCAAAAACTCACTTATTGCTATTATAAAGTTGCAAACAAACGGGTTGTGACATTTGGATTCTTTTTCCGGTATCTTGTAATTTTCCTGTTTGCGGATCGCGTTTATAGATTTGTACTTCATTATCATCCCGACAAGCAACCAATAAATAACGTCCGTTAGACGTAATCATAAAGTTACGTGGATGACGGCCTGTATGCTGATAGGCCACTTTCGTCAGCTCTCCTGTTGCTTCGGATACTGAGAATATAGCAATACCGTCATTCTGTAATCGGTTAGAAGCATACAGAAAACGACCATCGGGCGAAAGATGAATATCGGCACTTCCCTGTGCTCCTACTTCATCTGCCTGGATGGATTGCTTTTCCTGTAAATGTCCTTCCTGATAAGTAAAGAAGATTACGGCACCCGACAATTCATTGATCAAATAAGCCCATTTCCCATTCGGGTGAAAACACAGATGCCGAGGTCCCGAACCCGGTCGAACAGGATTATCAATTCGTTCAGCCTGCTGAATATATGGAGCTTTCTCATGAACAGGATAACTATATACCTTGTCGGTTCCTAAATCGTCGGCCAATAAATAGTTTCCATCCGGACTAAAGATGGAATAATGAAGATGCGATTTTTCCTGTCTTTCTTTATTCGGACCTTTCCCTTCAAACTTCAAAACTGCTTCCCGGGCATGAATACATCCTTTTGCATCCAACGAAAAAAGACTTAAACTACCGCCCGTATAATTGGCTGTTACCAAATATTTTCCCGAAGGAGATAAACGGACATGGCAAGGCGACGCACCCAACGTTGGCAGCGTATTCAACAGATGCATGGTTCCTGTCTGCTCATCCAAAGATACCGTATGAACCGTTGAGTTGGCATCGGTATCTCCTTCTCCCACAACATACACCAACCCTTTTTCCGGATTAGGAGTCAGAAAAGATGGATTCAAAATACCAGCCAAACCACTGACTCTTTCTACATCAGCTGTTTCTTGATTCAAACGATACAAAGCAAGCCCTTCACGCTCTGCCGGCGCATAGCTCCCGATCAATAAATAATCACTCTCCGACTTTTCAACAGCTTGTAATACTTGCAATCCGGCCAACAGGCAAATGCTCCAAACACACTTCCGTATATTCATAACTTATCTTTTATCCTTATTATTTAGCAAATTGGAATAACTTTCTTTACTCCCATAATGTAAGAAATGTACATCCAAAAAACATTATTGTTCGATTTAACGAAGAATAGCAACTGTCGTCTCCTTCAACGTATAGGGTTGAAGGTAGGCGTAAACTCAATTCCCAAAGCTCGTGCAATACGAAAGAAACTTGATAATTGCATATCCACTTCGCCTTTTTCTACACGAGCAATATAACTTTGTTCCTTACCGATCTTCTGCGCCAACTGTTTTTGAGTTAGTTTAAGTTCTTTACGACGATCTCGAAGTATATCACCATAATACCAAGCCATTGCTTTTTCATTGAAAGCCTCACGGGTAACCGTACCATGTTTCCCGTACTTTTCATCAAGCGACTGATTGGTGGTTTTGAGCTTTCCTAATTTATTTTCATCTAACTGTATCATAATGCTAAACCTTTTAATATTCGTTCTGCTTTGGCTATCTGCTTACTATAGTCCTTTGTAGATTTCTTTAGGAAACCGTTTAGTAGAATTATTTTTGTTGATAATATGACATTACTATTATCAATTGCGAACAGCACTGTTCTATACTCATTCGATCCGACTGATACACGCATCTCATATAGGTCTGTTCCCTCTAAATGTTTTACATATTTTACTGGTATGGCATATACAGTTTGTACAAGTTCAAATGTATATTCAAACTTGTCTTTGACCTTTTCATCCAGACCATTATAGAACTCTTCAAATTCATCTGTTTTGAATATAGTCCTTATATCAGAGGCCCTGTCTTCAACTGATTCCATATTGCAAATATAACTGATTAGTAATATTTATACAAGAGTGATCAAATAAAAATTTCATCTTTATCATCTTTCTCCATATCCTACTACACTCATTGCACCAGATTCTTTATCTATATTCACAACAAAATCTTCAATTCTTTTGTACAAATCGTCTTCCCGAATCTTATCAAGTTTGCGATTTTTCTAATCAATCTTTTTATTAATTAAACTTCCATTTCTAATATATTCTCCTTCCCCATAAAACTTCCTCCCCACACCTAGAAAAAGAAAGGAGATTCCCCAATGGAAAACATTGCCACCGGAAAATCTCCTTTTATGGAAGGGTCTGATTTATTGAATCAGATTATTTAGCTTGTTCCAACTGTAATGTCTTAGTCGGCTGGTCGCATACTTCAGTCGGACCGAAGTACTGGATCGGACCCGGATAAACATAGCTGGTTGTCAAAGCCCATTCATCACGCTGTGCAGCGAATGCCTTGAATGGAGCACCGTCTAATTTAACCAAAGCCTTCTGGATAACTGGTTTCATTTCACCATGACGACGTTCCATGTTCATCATCATCGTTACAGGAATACCACCTGCAATCCACTGGTCAGCCGGAGCTGTTGTGTTGCGAACAGATGACATATAACCTGTCTTACCAGCAGCGATCAGGCAAGATGCAGTGTAACCTAATGAATAGCAGTAGTCAGCATCGTAGTTTGACGGAGCAGCGCAACGACCTTCGTAACCGAAGAAGTGATGCTGTGCAGCGAATTTACCTACGTATTTGCCTTCAGCTTTCCATTCAGCCAATTTCTTACCTACCATTTCAGACAACAGCTTTTCAGTTTCGATCAATGAAACCTGTACGTTTCCGTGCGGGTCACGATCCAAAGACAACTGACGAGCTACGCCTTCCGGCAGAGAAGCATACAGTTCTGAGTTTTCTTTTGTCAGCTTGCTGATGATGTAAGCACGCTGTTCGCTCTTCTTGATCATCTTGAATTCAGCATCGTGCTTAGCCAAGAAGTCGTTCAATTCAGCGATCAGACGTTTCATAGCCGGTACGAACTCGATCAAACCTTCCGGAATCAATACTGTACCGAAGTTATGACCTTCTGCAGCACGCTTAGCTACGATGTCAGCAATATAAGTTACGATATCGTCCAATGACATATCTTTTGCTTCTACCTCTTCAGAGATGATACAGATGTTCGGCTGAGTCTGCAAAGCACATTCCAATGCAATGTGAGAAGCTGAACGACCCATCAATTTGATGAAGTGCCAGTATTTCTGAGCAGAGTTACAGTCGCGCTGGATGTTACCGATAACTTCTGAATATACTTTACAAGCTGTATCGAAACCGAAAGAAGTTTCAATCTGAGCGTTCTTCAAGTCGCCGTCGATTGTTTTCGGACAACCGATTACCTGAACGCCAGCACCGATAGCCTTGTAATATTCAGCCAATACACAAGCGTTTGTATTTGAATCGTCACCACCGATAATAACCAGTGCCTTGATATTTAATTCGTTCAAGATTTCCAAACCTTTGTCGAACTGTTCTTTTGTTTCCAGTTTAGTACGACCAGAACCGATCATATCAAAACCACCTGTATTACGATATTCATCAATAATATCGGCAGTCAGTTCCATATATTTGTGATCGATCAAACCACCAGGACCCAAGATAAATCCATACAGACGAGAAGCTGCATTGTGAGCTTTGATACCATCGAACAAACCGGCTATAACATTATGTCCACCAGGAGCCTGTCCGCCAGACAAAATAACACCTACGTTCATAGCAGGGAATTCTTTCACGTCATTTGTCTTTTCGAAAGTGATCACCGGCATACCGTATGTATTCGGGAACAATTTCTTGATTTCTTCCTGATCAGCTACAGACTGAGTGTATTCTCCATCAACAGCCTTTACTGCACCTTTCAAAGCAGCAGGAACCTTTGGCTGGTAAGCTGCTCTTGCAATTTGTAATGCACTTTTTACCATTTCTACTTATGTTTTACAGTTTGCTTTAATATCTCTGCAAAGATAATACTATTTCTTCTAATACGACAAATGCTCTCCCTGCATTTTTTCAGAATTCGTAGCCGATCCGAATGGCTAAACCGTTCATATTAACATGTTCTACAAACGTTCCTAACCAAGGAATACTGACAAAAGCCTCTCCTTGCTGAACTGCATATCCCAATTCAAAACGGACAGCATTCCGGGAACGGACGGCACATCGCACGCCCATCGTAGGCGAAGCAAACAATCCCATCCCTGCTACTCCATCCATTACATCCAAGGTATATCCCAGTTTCAAACCCACAGTAGGTGAAATCTTCCGTCCCGGCAACAAAGTACTACGAAAGTCAGCATAGATCGGAATCATGAAACTCTCGGGTAACGTATAATATTGAAATCCGGTTCCGGCACCGGCAAAGAAATACGGAGAAAATTCATAACCATGGCTCGTCAATACCTCCACACGGTGTAAGTTCCAATTTCCTAATCCGGCCGTAAAGCCGCCTTCTACAAAACCTTTATAACCTTTTTGGGCATGGGCCAGACCCAAACTGCCTGCCAAAAGTGCCAACACTAACTTTTTCTTCATACAATACTCCACTCTTTTATGAATTAAACATATATCAATTTGCAGTCTTTCTTCCGGTTATTCCGCCGGAAAGACTTATTTCTGCCATTTTTGCTAACATGCCTTTTCAAAGAAACGAAAGAAAAACGCTTCTTTTTCGGCTTCAAATACCGTTTTTTACCCTTCCAAGAGGCATTTTATGTCATGCTACAGATTTACTTTACACCCATTTAACAAAAAAAGAGAAAGCAATGGGAAAGAAAGGAATCAGTCATCGCAAATTCAGTATTGAGTTCAAATTGTCCGTTTTA